>JAUSLJ010000036.1 GCA_030646715.1 Agitococcus sp. | reverse complement strand
TGAGAGTTTAGTTGTTTATTTTTACGAATACTTTTTCTACTACCTTTATTATTTTCACCATAGGTATTCCGACAGTCATTAGAATAACTCTGCCTCTTTTTTTCTTGAGGATTTTTTATTTTACTCATACAAAGCCCTAACAATGTGTTAAGGTGTGCGCGGTAGGATTCAGCTTTATAACTGGCTGGGTTCGCATCACCTTGAACACCAAGTTATACACCATTGCGGCGGCTCTGATAAGTGCCTGCTGTTTGGTTGCTGGTTTTATTTTTAGCGAAATTATTTTGTTTGCATCTACCATTAGTTTTTATAAGGTGAGGTAGAACACCGACTATTTAAGGGTAATTCCCTGCTATAAAATAAAAAGCCTTGCAAGGTCGGCAAACCTTCAAGGCGTGACCAGTCTACAAAAATTCGTTTAGCGACGGACATAGACTGATGAAAACTATTCTAGCGGCTTTTATGCTGCTTGGTAAGTCCTTGCGGCTTATCGTCTCGGTTTTTTGCTGTCTTGCTTCTGCAAGGCGGCTGAAGTGGCCTTAAAACTATCTCCCCGTGAAATCTCGCGCCAACTGGCTGACAGTACCTTAACTCGTTCTGACTGCTCCCTGTTGCGTCCGCTTGTTCAAAAATCGACTCTATCTATTAACGAGCTTACCCATTCAAGCGGGTCTAGTTCTGTCGTTTGTTTAAGTCCAATTAAGGGAGGCAATGTCCAGAATCAAGGAGAGGCCTCCGCGCCCCTGCGCGGAGAGGTTGCCTTGAATCGGGGCGAAGCCCCCCTTCCTTGTCTATTAATAAACAACTCAATAAGCGGCTCTTGTGAGGATAAAGCGGCGGTCGGTTCTCCCGTTCCTGTTGTCCCTGTTCCTATTCCTTCATGGGTTCGTAAAGCGGGTTTTATCGTCAAAACAAACATCCATGCCATGTGTGAAAAGTACGGTATTAACCATATCGGCTTTTTAACGCTCACCTTTGCCGATGATGTCCAGTGCCATAAAGAGGCTTGTAAACGGTTCAATTCTTTAGCCACAAACGTACTAAACGTCCGTTATTCTCAATGGGTGCGCGTTTCTGAGCGTCAAAAGTCGGGGCGTTGGCATTTTCACCTAGTCGTTGTTTCTAAACAAGATATTCGTCGTGGTGTCGATTTCGCAGCCATTGCTAAACGGGATTATAAGTCCGCTTCTCCTGCGCTCCGTTCAGAATGGGCGTTCTGGCGCAATACGGCCAAGCGTTACGGGTTCGGGCGGTCTGAGTTACTCCCTGTCAAAAAAACGGGTGAGGCTCTCGCGTCCTATGTGGCTAAATACATTAGCAAGGGTTTCTCGTATCGTCGGCAGGATGACAAGGGCGCGCGGTTGGTTTCATATAGTAAAAATTCCCGTGTGTGCGGCTCTCGGTTGTCCTTCGTTGGGGGTCGTTCTCATGAGTGGCGGCTTCGCTGTAAGCTCTTTTTAGATAATTTATACTTTAGGCACTATCAACAAGCCATTGCTGGCGGTCTTTTGCCTCTTGAGCCGTTCACTTATGAACAAATGCCGTCCTTGTTTGGTACTCGTTGGGCGTGGCGACTGCGTGACAAGATACTTTCCCCCATGTTCTTCAATCCCTTCTTTTAATAACGAGCGAAGCGAGGCTTAAGTCTATGTCCTTCATCGTCTCCGATTCACGGTTTAAGGGGTAATTTGGGCGATTAACTGAGGAAGTGAGCGAAGCGAGTCGGACGAGGTTAAACGCTGTGGGGCTGCTATCGTTGCGGCCATAGCCAGTGTTAAGGCTTCCCCTTAGCTCCGCCTACTATCAACCGCTTCTAAGTGCTGCGAGTGAAACGAGGCTTAAATTCCATTATCGAAACGATTCAAAGGAGGAGGAAACTACGACGAAAAAGCGTTTAGATCTGGTGGACTCTTGTCTCAAAATGAGACAAAGCGACAATCTACGTCGTGTCTAAATGCGATATGTAAACTATCAACTGTAATATGAAAACTATTACATTTTATCTTTAACATTTTAAATTTTACGGGTTTTATATGGGCGAAGCATCACGGCGTAAACGTAATAAAAAAGATATTAAATTAAGCGACTCATCATCCTTCTTTGATTATCTTTTAAGTCCAAAATCAGAAAATGATTTATTACCTCTCACAGACGAATTAATCGAAAAACTGGTTAATGAAATGAAAATACCAAAAGATGATTTAATCCAGATGGCTGCCGATGGTTTTTTATATTCGACCACTAGAAACAGTTTTATTTTGCCTGATATGGGCTAAAAACAGCCTTTATTTTAATCAAGGGTATTATCAGGGCTTGAAACAATCGGAGGGTTCTATTAGATTTAAGCGATGTGTGTATAACTACTCGCGTAAGGCGCAAGCGCCCACAACAAAATAAACAAAAACTCAGTAATCACTGAATTCAAAAATATCACAATAATCGGCTGGGTGCTTGTCGCACTTGACGCAAAAGTTAGGGTTATTCACTTGAAGCAGCCTTTTTGGGTACTATAGCTCTAAAAAGAAATATCCACATTACTACACATACAAACAAAAAAATTATATTAAATGACTTTAAATTTTTATGTCTCTTTACGTTCTCATCATAACTATAAACTTCAGAGCCATTAGCCCTGACACTCCAAACCTTCATTTCAGGAGGAAAAATAAGATACGGTGAAAATTGTTTACTACGTATTTCTACGAATATATCGGTTTTATTTTTTAGTAATTGTAATTCTGTTGTGCACGGAACAGAAATAGATTTATCACTTCCATCAACGTTTACAGTAAATGGTATATATAAATATGGACTTCTACCTTTGCAATCTCCTTGATAAGTTAAACGACCTTTTAACAAGTCTAAAGAGTCATATTCGGGAACGTTTATAACTAAATCGGATATGCTACGCAAACCAAACATAGTAATTATTAAAATTAGCAATATATAAATTATTTTATCCAAAATCAAACCCTAACTTAGTATTAGACACCTGTACCAGCTATCTAGTTAACTCAAATTAGCTGTATATCACATAATTTTCATCATATCCAATTGAATTTACAGACATTGATTTTTTCATGCCACCTTCACCAAAAACATAAAAGCGCAACATTCCTAACAATTTTTCTTTAGGTGTCTATTAAATTTAGCAAACGGTGTATATCATATTTTATAGTGAATTAACTTACTGATTACAATCAGTTTATATATGGATATACACCCTTATGTTGATAACAAACACACCTAATCCGCCTAAAAAACTGTTAGAACAGGTCAGTGATCGTATTCGGGCAAAAAAATATAGTATTCGTACCGAAACACAATACGTGCAATGGGTTAAACGTTTTATTCTTTTTCACAATAAAAAACATCCAAGTCAAATGGGTTATGAGGAAGTTGAAGCTTACTTGACGTATTTAGCTGTGGAAGAGAACGTTTCGGCATCAACACAAAATCAAGCACTTGCTGCATTATTATTTTTATATAAAGAAGTATTACGGATTAATATTCCTTCCCTTAGTGGCATTGTGCGTGCTAAACGCCCTCAACGTTTGCCTGTAGTTTTGACGCGTCAAGAAGTACGGATGGTCTTAGATCGTATGTCGGGTACTTATGGGCTTATGGCAAATCTGTTGTATGGTACGGGTATGCGGTTGATGGAGTGTGTGCGATTACGTGTGAAAGATATTGATTTTGAAAGAAAAGAGATAGTAGTTCGGAGTGGTAAAGGGGCAAAAGATCGAGTGACCATGTTGCCACAATCTTTAACGGTGATTTTGCAGGCACATTTAGTTAAACGAAAAAAACTATTTCAGCATGATACTCTTGCCAATAAAGCGGCGGTCTATTTACCTTATGCTTTAGAGCATAAATATAAAAATGCTTCTACGGAATGGGCGTGGCAATATGTTTTTCCTTCGGGTAGCTTTTCAATCGACCCTCGCTCAGGTACGGAGCGGCGGCATCATGTGGATGAAAAACTGTTACAACGGGCGATGAAAAAAGCGGTAGTTTTGGCCGATATAGGCAAGTTAGCGACTCCGCACACGTTGCGCCACTCCTTTGCGACGCATTTGTTAGAGTCGGGTTGTGATATTCGAACTATTCAAGAGTTGCTAGGACATAAAGATGTGGCTACGACAATGATTTATACCCATGTGTTGAATAAAGGTGGTAAAGGAGTAATCAGTCCACTTGACCGCTAGTTTAGCTCAATGTAAAAACTTTACGGCTTGTTCTTGATGGGCATGATCGTGGGGGCTATCGCAGCTCTCTCCTTCTTTTTTGGGTTTATGAATATATCCCGTGCGTTCCTCTTCAGGAAGATGGGTTGTTTCCCACACTAAAACAGCATGAAGGCACGTTTGTTTTTGTTCATCACTAAGACGGCGACCATCAGGCCATTTACCTAATTCAATCGCGCGCTTTAAATTGGCAACGACATCGGGATTTAATGCAGCTAAAATCTGTTCATTCATTTATTCATCACCTTTAATGGGATTACTGCCCCAGCCCAATTTTGTGCGACAAGCGGCATAGAAGTCATAACCTGGGGGATGGATTAATTTTAATTTAAAGGGATGTTTTTTGATATAGACCCAATCACCTGCGTTCAAACTAATACCTGTGTGACCATCAGGACTGACTAATGGGCGCAAAGTCGTTTCAGTAATGCGGATTTTAATTTCACTATCACCATCGACGACGATTGGACGGCTAGATAGCGTATGTGGGTGCATCGGTACAAGAACGATGGCATCTAGTTTAGGGTGCATGATTGGCCCTCCGCCTGAAAGCGCGTAAGCCGTTGAGCCTGTGGGCGTAGCGACAATCAATCCGTCGGAGCGTTGGCGATAAACGAATTGGCCTTCGATATACAATTCAAACTCTAGCATGTGTACAGATTTACCAGCGTGTAACACGACGTCATTGAGAGCAAGAGCTTCACCGACAGGATTACCGTTGGATCGAACTTCTAAACTGAGTAAAAAACGATAGTCGATACTGTAATCACCGTGAAGAACAGAGGCGACTTTGGTGATGACTTCATCGGGTGAGATGTCGGTTAAGAAGCCGAGGCGGCCTCGATTGACACCTAAGACGGGGGTTTTATATCGCGCCAATGCACGAGCAGCATGGAGTAACGATCCATCACCGCCGACAACGATGACTAAGTCACAGACTTCACCTAATAACGCACGGGAACAGACTTGTAAGCCTTCGCGCTGCATCAGTGTGGCAGTGCCTTCATCATAAATAACTGTTAAACCTTCTTGTAATAGATACTGCTCTAAGAGGTTAAGGGTATCTACTACCGATGCTCGGTCAGGGCGACCGATGAGACCAATATTACGAAAACTATCTTTTGTCATGCCGATTCCAAATACTGCGCTCTTTCCTGTGCGGTTAGAGACCATAAGCCTCCCGCTAATATTGTCGTATTATAACCCTGAATTCCTAATAAAAAGGCAGCCGCTGCGCTGCGCTGGCCGTTATCACAGCAAATAATGTAATGTTTATTAAGTGCTAACTGTCGTGCTTTTAGTCGAATGTCGGGTAAGGCGAGATGTAATGCCTGTTTTAGATGAATGAGGCGATACTCTTCGGCTAAGCGAACATCAAGCCAAACGGCTTCTTCGGACTGAATTTGTGGGATAGCTAAGGCACAACTCATGGTTTGTAAACTGGGGGATTTGAGGAGTCGGTCAAAATCTTTTTTGACTAATTTCATTAAGATGCCGTCATCTAGCAGCGTGATATCGGCATTGCGAGGGGCGTCTTTTAATAGGCCTTCTTCACCAAAAAAATCACCTTTACTTAAATAGGCGACGGTGAGCATTTCACCTGCAATTTTTTGGCGGACTTCCACTCGCCCTTCTTTGATGAAGTAACAACAATCTGCTTCTTCCCCTGTTCGAATGATCGTTTGGCCTTTTACTACTTTTACTTCCGTTAAAACGTTGAGCAACTCTAAAATATTGGTGGGCGGTAATCGGTAAAAAATGTGCGATTGCAATAGGCGTACCAGCCAATCTTTGTCGGTCGTCTCTGGCAGGCTGGCAAATAAGGTTTTTGCTAAGCTCGATAGGCTTTGTTGCCATAATAATGCATCGTTTAGCCGTTGTTGATCTACGGCTAAGATATTCGCTGTTTTAAAGGCTTTGATGGTGAATTGGCGTGGTTTATGAGGTGTTAAGGCATGATTGGCGGCGGGGTCAAGTGCGCTAAGTAGAGTTTCTTGGCCTTGATGGTCTGTTAATATCACTTGGCCACTGAGCAAAAATAATGCTTTATCGTCACTGTCACCATAATGACAAATGGTACTTTCTGGCGCAAAAGATTCGACATGACAACCTGACAGCACATCTTTTAAACGCTGGCCAGATAGCGCATTTAAGGGCGTAAAGTTATGCAGAATGTCCACATTAAACGCGGTTGCCATCATTATGCCCATGCTCAAACCTGCCTGTAATTAGTTAAATTTCAGCACATTGATAATTGCGGTGTCTGCACCTTGATGACGTACACATCTATCCGATTGTCCCGCTACAAAACGACTCGGCGAGTCCGTACGAATAAGTCGAGAGTTACAACATTGGCCATCACCAATGTCGGCACTACAACGTGGGTTTTCATAATGATGTAACCACTGTTTGTAATGCGACTCACTGACCAAGCATTTAATCGCCACATAAGCCGTTGGATTTTGAATATAGCTCACCAACTCACTGACAGGCACAGACAAATTACCAACACCTGCATGGAATGCTACAAAATTCATGCCGATACTTTCGAGTTTTAACAAAAAGCTGTCTGCACCTGATTCTTGCTGTTGAGCTTGGGCGTGTTTTAATGCCTCTATTTCTTTATCTAGTTCATTAATCGACTCGTCTTTTTCGTTAATTTCGGCATTTAATGACTTCAAACTCAAGAGATAACGGGAAGCTTCCTCTTCTAAACGCTTATCCAAAGATAAGAGATGTTCGGTTTTTAGTCGGCTAATACGTGTTTGATACTCTTGGTCTTTGTTTTCTAAAAGTTTGGCAATTTGTTGTTGTTGCGCACCTGCAGCACTTAAAGAAAGTTGCAGTTCTTGGAGTTGCTTTTGGTGAATACTACGTTCTTGGCGCAGGCTATCCTCAATGCCTGTCAAACTAATAACTTGACCGCTTAAGGCTTCTAAACGTTCTTGTTGGGTGTCATATTGATTTTTTAAGGATTTTTGTTGATCAATTAACTTCATATTTTGCGTTTGCAAAATGTCTAACTGTTGTTGATGAACGTAAGACTGTAAGTTAATGGTCTCTTCTTTTTCGGTGAGTACGGTATTTAATTGTAAGGTTAAATCCTGAATTTTTTGTTCTAAAGCGGAGGCTTCTAATTCTGGCAATGGTGCTGCGAAAGCTGACGGCTGTAGAGCCGCCTCGGTTAAAACAGGTATTCCTGTTTCGGTAAAGGTATAAGACTTGGCTCTGCGTATGCCTAATCGATTACAAGCATCAGGAATGGCACGTTGAATTTGAGCAAAGGTACTGTCTTCCCCTTGCATGACAGGATCCCATAACTTGGTGGAATGCCATGACACGGGACATTGGCTACGGCACGCTAAACGAATAGGCCCTTTACCTAGGTCTGGTCCTAAACCAGCCAACTCTACAAGATGACTTAAGGGAACATTCCAGCCATTTTCGGGATAGCCTGCCCGATCAAAATTAACGGTAAATAGTGCGACCCCTTTAACGGTTAAGGTGTCATCTATTTGAACATAAGCACCCATTTTTTTTTGTTTGGCATATAGGGGCATGGGGGCAACACCACCGACTACCGCATCAAAATCGTCGTACAGCATCGATTTATTGATGTCGTTATCATTCCAAAGCAAAATTAATTCTGCATGGGTGGATGAAGATGTTTTGAACATATCACGTCCTTATTTTCTGACCGACAATCTACACAATGAATGACTTAATCGTTTTGTCTTTTAAAGATTCACGCAGTTTGTGTTGACATTAATTGACATAAACCGACGATTTATGCCTTGTTATAGTAGACCATCGTTATAAGAGCAAGCAGATTTATTGTCAAAAGGAGAACTGCTTAAAACTCTTAAAAATAAAGGCCATCCTTTTGGGACGGCCTTCACAAGTATCAACGTTGGTTGCTGGGGTTAACCCCAGCCTACGGCTTTACTTTTCGATAATGGCGACTACACCTTGACCACCTGCGGCGCAGATAGAAATCAATCCACGACCTGAACCCTTCTCATTAATCATTTTGGCAAGCGTAGCAATGATACGGCCACCTGTTGCAGCAAATGGATGACCTGCCGCTAACGAAGAACCATTAATGTTTAATTTGCTACGGTCGATGCTACCTAGTGCTTTTTTCAAGCCTAAACGCTCTTTACAGAATTTTGGATCTTCCCATGCTTTGAGTGTTGATAACACTTGTGCCGCAAACGCTTCATGGATTTCGTAGAAGTCAAAATCTTGTAATTTGATACCTGCACGATCCAACATACGTGGAACGGCATAAGCTGGTGCCATTAACAAACCTTCTTTTTTGTGCACAAAGTCAACCGCCGCGACTTCGCTAAAGGTTAAGTAGGCTAGAACTGGTAAACCGCGCTCTTTTGCCCATTCTTCAGAAGCCAATAACACAACGGATGCGCCATCGGTTAATGGTGTCGAATTAGCCGCGGTCATGGTTGCGCCTTCACCTTTACCAAAACAGGTTTTTAAGGTGGCTAATTTTTCTAAAGTAATGTCTTTACGCATATTGTTATCACGGCTTAAACCCTGATAAGGCGTGACTAGATCATTAAAGAAACCACGATCATAAGCAGCAGCCATGTTTTTATGGCTGTTATAGGCCAATTGATCTTGTTCTGCGCGACCAATATTCCATTCTAAGGCGGTTACTGCTGCATGGTCACCCATAGCCATACCTGTGCGTGGCTCACCGTTTTTAGGCTGTTCTGGGGCTAAATGCTTTGGACGAATTTTTAACGCTGCTTTAAGACGGTCTTGATTTGTTTTTGCGCGGTTAATTTCGAGCAAAATTTTACGCAAGCTATCGTTAATGGCCAATGGCGCATCACTCGTTGTGTCCACACCACCCGCAATACCACTGTCAATTTGACCTAGCGCAATTTTGTTAGCGACAAGAATGGCGGCTTCTAAACCAGTACCACAGGCTTGTTGAATATCATACGCTGAGGTTTCTGGTGCGAGTTTGGTGCTTAACACACATTCACGCGTTAAGTTAAAGTCACGGCTGTGCTTTAATACTGCACCTGCAACTACCTCACCAATGCGTAAACCTTGTAAACTGTAACGCTCAACCAAACCGTTTAACGCGGCTGTCAACATATCTCCGTTAGAGACATTAGCGTAAGCACCGTTAGAACGGGCGAAAGGAATACGGTTACCACCAATAATAGCGACGCGACGAACAGTCATATCATCCTCCAAGGGTTTTCAATAGTGACAAGCTACCATAATTGTCATAAATAACATTGGCATTTGCGCGGACGCTAGTCTGCCACAAGGCGAATGTCATCACGAGTGGCTTTTGCTACTCTGAATGAGTAAAGAGCCGTATTAGGGTAATGTTTTGTAGAAGTTTCGCTTTTGTAAAACAATCAACCTCGCCAAAATAGGGCTTTTGTTTTAGTCTCTCGCCGCGCTCCACGTTTTGTCTGGAGTCCTAGAATTTTTTGTACCCTTTATCTGAAGGAATTGCTATGAGCGACCGTTATCAATTATTTGCCAACTCACCTGCTGGCCGTCTATTAACCCGTAATTTGGGCTTACCTGCTCCCTTAGTGTTAGACCGTTTTGATGCCAGCAAACCTTTAGTGAATGGTGCAGTATTATTGGGTGCTGCACCTAATGCGGAGTTGATTGCGCCGATTGCGAAAGTGTTAAAAAATATTCATGCTGACGTTTATGCTGGCCATTCTGCTTCTATTCATCAAATCGCGGCTTCTGATGCAGGTTTATCATTACGTTCTTTTAGCAGTGATGACCGTATTTTTAAATTTAAAGCCTTTGTCTTTGATGCAACAGGCATTAAAAACAGCGAACAATTAGTTGAAGTGTACAACTTCTTCCATCCTATCGCCCGTCAATTAGTCAACTGTGGTCGTGTAGTGATTTTAGGTCGTACACCTGAATCCTGTACTGATCCAAAACAAGCGACTGCTCAACGTGCTTTAGAAGGTTTTACCCGTTCTGTCGGTAAAGAATTCAAAAAAGCCTGTACCGCACAATTGATTTATGTTGCGCCTAATGCTGAAGATCAAATCGAATCGTCTTTACGTTTCTTTTTATCGGCACAATCGGCTTATGTATCTGGTCAAGTGGTTCGCGTAAGTGCCAGTGACACACAAGTTAACATTGACTGGTCTAAGCCATTAGCAGGCAAAACAGCGTTAGTGACTGGTGCGAGTCGTGGTATTGGCGAAGCAATTGCCGAAGTGTTAGCGCGTGATGGTGCTCACGTCACTTGCTTAGATATTCCCGCCCAAGAAGCAGACTTGCAACGTGTTGCAGGTGCTTTAGGCGGCTCAGTATTAGCACTGGATATTACTGCTGCTGATGCGCCTCAACAAATTACCGATTACTGCAAAGCCAAAGGCGGTTTGGACATTATCGTTCATAACGCGGGTGTCACACGCGACAAAACATTGGCCAATATGACTCCACAACAATGGGGTTTGGTGATGAATATTAACTTGTCGAGCGAAGAGCGTATTAACGATGCGTTGTTAGCTAACAATGTCATTAATGCTAATGGCCGTGTGATTTGTGTATCGTCGATTAGTGGTATTGCGGGCAACTTAGGTCAAAGTAATTACGGCATGTCCAAAGCGGGTGTGATTGGCATGGTTCAGTCTATGGCTCCAATTTTGAAAGCGCAAGGCATTACCATTAATGCGGTTGCACCCGGTTTTATTGAAACGCAAATGACAGCGGCTATTCCTTTTGCGATTCGTGAAGCAGGTCGTCGCATGAACTCCATGTCTCAAGGTGGTCAACCTGTTGATGTTGCTGAAGCGATTGCTTGGTATGCCAGCCCGGCTTCGGCAGGTGTCAATGGCAACGTAGTTCGTGTTTGTGGTCAAAGTTTGATTGGGGCTTAATGCTGCTCAGTTAACTCGTTCCCTCCCCTAATTTAGGGGAGGGTTAGGGGGGGGTTCTGCGTTATGGCAAATAACCCCCTCCCGACCTCCCCCTTATCAGGAGGAGGAGTAATAAACACTTAGGAGTCATTATTATGTCAACTCGCCAACTTGAAAGTTTACCTTCCAGCTTTTCTATGTATCCTAAGGCGTTACTCAATAGCCTGAAAAAAAAATCATCTTCTTCTACCCTGCCCGATTTAATAATCAACTTAAAAAACAGTGCGATTGATCGCCAACACCTCGCTGCTTACAACACGGTTTGTGGTTTTGGTCAGAGCGATATTTTATCACCCACTTATTTACATATGTTAGTTATGCCTTTACAAATGGCATTAATGATTGAAGATGGCTTTCCTTTCCCATTATTGGGCTTAGTACATATTGCTAATAAAATCACTCAGTATCGCCCTGTTAATGCCAGTGAAAAAGTCGATGTCAGTTGCCGTTTTGGTGAGTTAAAATCACACGACAAAGGTCAACAATTTACCTTATTAGCAGAAGTGCATATTGGCAATGAATTGGTTTGGGCGGAAGAAACCATCTACCTATTCCGCCAAGCAACGGCCAAAACGAGCGACGTGAAAGTTGACTGCGATAAGCCGAAAGCCACTGCGCCTATCTTTAATGCCTTGTGGTCGATTCCTGCGGATATTGGTCGTCGTTATGCGGCCGTTTCGGGTGATAGTAACCCGATTCATTTATATAACATGACAGCTAAATTATTTGGCTTTCCGCGTGCTATTGCCCACGGTATGTGGAGCAAAGCCCATTGTTTAAGTATGTATGAAGGTCGCTTACCGAATGCTTTCGTGGTAGATGTACAGTTTAAATTGCCCGTGTTGTTACCTGCAAAAGTGGGTTTTCAATCAAGCGTTAACAGCAAAGTAGAAACACATTTTGCCGTGCTGGATGCTAAATCGGGCAAACCCCATTTGGCAGGGACGATTAAAGCCCTTTAATACCACTGCCTGAAATACTACTGAGAGCCTGCCATGCCCTATGCTATTCAAGGCCACTTTGACCTTAAGTTTCAACACGTCATTGATGTTTTTTTGGCACAACTGCCACAAGAACCTAAAGTCGGTGGTGCGGCATTAACGGTTTATCACCAAAATAAAAAAGTGGTAGATGTTTGGGCGGGTGTGTCCACCAAAGAGGGCAAACCGTGGCAAGCCGATAATATGAGTATTAGCTACTCCACCACGAAAGGGGTGTTGAGTACACTTGCTCATATTTTAGTGGATGAAGGTAAACTGGCTTATGACCGCCCTATTGCTGATTATTGGCCTGCGTTTGCGCAAAATGGTAAACATGGGATAACGCTACGTCATGTATTAACCCACGAAGCAGGCTTATATCACTTACGCAGTATGATTGATGATGCGCGTGAGATGCTCGACTGGCCACATATGTTGCAGGTGATTGAAACCTCAACGCCTGTTCATGCTGCTGGTGCGCGAGTGGGTTATCACGCCATTTCTTTTGGTTGGATTGTTGGCGGTTTGATTGAAAAAGTCACAGGCGAACCCTTAGCCAAAACACTAGCCGAAAAATTAGCGCAACCATTGCAGTTGGATGGTTGTTATATTGGCGTACCTAGCTCTGAACTTGGGCGCTGTGTCGAAATCATTGGAGCAGCTCGCTACAAAGCCGCAAAATCCAAACCCAGCAAGATTGCTATTTGGCAGCAACAACTGACCGAAAAAGCCCTGCGTTTGACAGGCTTTGAACCCAATACTGCCGCCGAAGCGTTAATTCCTAAAGGCATGAGTCGTTTTTATTTAGATGAAGCCGAAAGCTTACAAGCCTGTATTCCCGGTGCGGGTGGTGTATTTACGGCACGCTCTTTGGCCAAAATTTATGCAGCGTTGGCGAATCACGGTGAGATCGACGGTGTACGATTATTGTCGGAAAAAACTGTTCGTGAATTGGTGAAAGTTCAGAATCGTAAGCGTGGAGATGTTGTGCCAATGGCCATGCACTGGCGATTAGGTTATCACCGTGTTTTTACCACTTGGCCTAAAACGCCTTATGCTTTTGGTCATTTTGGTTATGGTGGTTCTGGTGCATGGGCTGACCCCTCTCGACATTTGGCGGTTGGTTTTATTGTCAATACGGGTAGCGGGTCGCCGTTTGCTGATTTAAGAATTTGGAAAATTAATACGGCGATTATTGAGGCGGTGGGTGGCTGATAACGGTAATAACCGATCAACAAAGGCAGTATTATTAAACCAATAAGACTGCTTTTTTACAAATTCAACAGGCGACAAATAAAAAAACGCTCAACGTGCTTAAACTCACATCCTTTTTAAAATTAGTATTAAAAAATCAATCATTACCCCCGTAAAAACCTGTAAAATTCGCCCCACAAGCAATGCTGAATTAATTAACTTCCTCAAAAAAATTCTCGGCGTGTTACGTCAGTCCTGCTTAAACTTTTTTGACTTACGCGGCTATCGCGATGCAATACGTAAGTCCTACTTTATTAAAAATTTTTTAAATTTCACTTCCTACTCAGGTTAGCTTTTTATGTCTAAACCCTTTCAAATGTCTGATATTGATGTCGAAAATTTCACTCAAGAAATCATGGCCCTACGCCGTGCAGCCAACGAACGTATGGGCATTGCCGATTTTAAACACCTCAAAAAAATTGAACGCTGGGGCAAACTTTGTACCGCCGCGGGTTATAGCACCGCATGGATTTTGCCTAATCCTGTCTCTGCTTTTTTAATCAGCCAAGGCAATGTCACGCGTTGGACAACCATTGCCCATCATGTTGTGCACAAAGGTTTCGATAAAATTGACGGTGTACCAGAACGCTATACCAGCACAGGTTTTGCTAAAGGCTTACGTCGTTTTTTAGATTGGAATGATTGGATTTACCCCCCCGCATGGGACAACGAACATAACCGCTTACATCACTATAATCTAGGTGAAGCGGCAGATCCCGACCAAGTAGAATTAAACCTAGAATGGTTACGCGAATCTAATTTACCCATGCCTGTTCGTTATGCTGTTGTTGCCCTGTTTGCGGCAGCATGGAAACCACTGTATTACGCTCCTAACACCCTCAAACATTTACACAGCAAAAAAAATAATGTCCTGGGCGAGGAGCGTCATTCTGCTGCCCTTTCGCAATTAGAGTTATGGAATCCGCTTAATCCCTTTGCTCGTGAGTTATGGCTTAAATGTTTACTGCCGTACACGATGATCAAATTTGTACTCATTCCCCTGTTGTTTATTCCACTTGGTCCTATCGCTGTGATTAGTGTATGGATTAACACTTTACTAGCCGAAATTATTGCCAATTTACATTCGTTTTTGGTGATTGTGCCTAATCATACGGGTGATGATATTTTGTTGTTTGAAGATGGCGTGAATACCAAAAGTGAGTTTTTCTTGCGACAAATTACAGGCTCAGCGAATTTTAAAACAGGTAGTGATGTCAATGACTTTTTACATGGCTGGTTAAACTACCAAATTGAACATCATTTGTGGCCAGACTTACCCATGAGCGAATACCAACGGTTACAACCCCAAGTGAAAGCCTTGTGTGCCAAATACGGTATTCCTTATGTACAAGAATCGGTGTGGAAACGGTTGAAAAAGACTGTCGATATTATGGTCGGAAAAACATCTATGCCAAGACAAGGGGCAATTAGTCATAATCAAAGAAGCAAGACAGCTAAAGAAGTGAGTGTCGCGTAATGTAAAGCTTCGACTCCGCTCAGCCAACGCATAAACGTTTCCTGAGCGAAGTTGAAGGATTAAACCAAATAAACCTGCTAACTGTTTATTGTTGAGCTTTTTGAGCAGCCATCTTTTTATCGTGCATCCATTTATTGATTTTTTGTTGTTCCAGTTCTTCTTTTTTGGCGGCATCCATTTCATCGGCTGAAGAGCTATCAAAGGTTAATGAAGATCCTTTTGCCAACGCACTAGGCTCACCGCGCTTGCTTTTCAGTTTGATATTCAGGCGTAGCTCATTACCAGAGTCGGCATTTCGAATCGCCTCTTCATAAGAAATTTGGCCGCTGTCATACAATTCAAATAACGCCCAGTCAAACGTACGCATACCCAATTCACGCGATTTATCCATAATCGGTTTGATGGCATGAAACTCGCCTTTAAAAATCAACTCCGACACCATTTGCGTATTCAGCAAAATTTCAATAGCCGCACGGCGGCCTCTGCCATCAGGTGTACGGACTAAACGCTGCGAGACAATCGCACGTAAATTAGCTGACAAGTCCATCAGCAATTGATTACGACGTTCATCAGGGAAAAAGTTAATAATACGGTCAAACGTTTGGTTGGTACTGTTGGCGTGTAACGTACCTAAACACAAATGTCCTGTTTCGGCAAAAGCAATCGCGTGCTCCATCGTTTCGGCATCACGAATTTCACCAATTAGAATAACGTCGGGTGCTTGGCGTAAGGTATTTTTAAGGGCGTGATGCCAACTATGGGTATCAACACCGACTTCACGATGGGTAATTAATGACATCTGTGATTTATGCACATATTCCACAGGGTCTTCTACGGTAATAATATGACCTTTAGAGGTGCGGTTACGATGGTCAATCATTGCCGCCAACGAGGTCGATTTACCTGAACCTGTGCCACCAACCACAAGCACTAAACCGCGCTTGTTCATAATCACTTCTTTTAAGACTTCAGGAAGGTCGAGTTTTTCAAAATTAGGAATCTCGGCAGCGATTGTCCGAATCACCATACCAACGGCTTGTTGTTGAACAAAAACATTGACCCGAAAGCGAGAGACGTTTGGCAGAGAAATCGCGAAGTTACATTCCATTTCTTTGGCAAATTCGGCGCGTTGTACCTCATTCATCATGGCATGAGCTAGTTTTGCGGTAATATCCGCTGTGAGCTTTTGTGAGGCCATAGGCTGCATTTCGCCATTGGCTTTCATACTGGGTGGGTAATCATTGGCAATAAATAAATCTGAACCACCTGCCTGACTCATGGCCGTCAGTAACTTAATCATATAAGCGTGAGCTTGTTCTTCTGTAAACGCTGACATTGCATTACCTAAAATTCGTGGGGAATTATTCCCTATTTTATGGATGAAAAAATAAAAAGGTAGGGTATTTAACGACAGTGGATACTAAACGGAAAGCTACTGACATCACAACTAGGCAAAGAACAGTATCTATAGGCTCATTGACGACATTATTTAAAAATAGACGTAGTTCACAAAACTATATTCGACACTATCATATAGAAATGGACTGAAGGTAGGAAAGCGCAACGAAGCAAAGCTTTCCTACTTTCAACAAGCTTAGTTAAAATATGCTACAACAGCGACAATCATCAATATTAAAGCAGCTAATAACAATACTTTACTGAATTGAGAACTGTTAGCACTATTAGTAGTAGGCAGCGGCGGTAAGTTAGCAGAAATTTTTGCTAAGGCCGCCGTAGAAATCTCATCTTCCGCTAGCTGTAAAGTACTGACCAACTCGTCAGTCATTTCAGGCGTAAACTGATAAGGGTCAAACTTAGTAAGGTTATATTTGCGCAAAAACGTGCGAACTTCTTGATCTATAGTCGCATACTTCATTTCCCAACTGCTAAAACCAATTTTTTCAATCGGTTTTGAGCTTAGAATTTTAAGATCTTTGTGACGGGGGTCTTGGAGCAACGTCGCATACAAAGCATCAATATCTGCTTTTGCACCTTCTAAACACTGAAAAAAACAACCACTACCATAGTATAATGCGCCGACCAAATTTCGTTTTTGATTGTTTTTGCGTGACTGGTTAAGGATTTTCACCACATTGGCATCAAGTCCACTTTCAGAACCCGCATCAAATGGCTTAAAAGTAGCACGACTGACATAAACAAAACGTATCAATTCGGACTGCATAGTAAAAGCTCCTAGACTTTAAAATAGCAATTAAATATAGCTAAAGACTCTACTAGGCTATCAGCTTAACGCAACAATAACGTTTATCCACAGCCAAAAACCGACAAAGTGACTTAAATAACCGCTAAATATTGACTAAGCCGCTATTCCTGCTATAAAAGCGCATCTTTCAACGCACTGATTTTTTTACTATGTCTTTTAATTTATACGCCATTGGTAATGCACTGGTTGACAGTGAATATTTGGTTAACGATGCTTTTTTAACTGCACAAAATATCCAAAAAGGCCAAATGACGCTGATTGATGGCGAACAACAAAAAGTATTGATTAACGCACTAAATCACTCCTTTAGCTGTGCTAAACGGGCTTCAGGAGGCTCTGCGGCTAATAGTGTTATTGCCTTTGCCGCGTTTGGTGGTTCTGCATTTTATGCTTGTAAAGTTGCTAACGACAACAATGGCGATTTTTATTTACAAGATTTACGCGCAGCCAATGTCAGTGCACCGCAACACGCCCAAGTAAATGAAGGCGTTACAGGCACCTGTGTGGTGATGGTAACTCCTGATTCCGAACGTACCATGCACACTTTTTTGGGTATTACCGCCGAATTAAGCCCACAAGAGCTAGACTTAACTGCACTTTCCCACGCCCAATATTTATATATTGAAGGTTATTTAGCGACTGCAACCAGTGCCCGACATGCCGTATCTTCCGCTCGATCATTAGCGCAAGCTCAAGGCATTAAAACAGCACTGACTTTTTCTGACCCTGCCATGGTGCAATATGCGCGCACTGGCTTAGTAGAAATGCTAGCTGAAGGTGTTGATATCCTCTTTTGTAATGAGCATGAAGCACTACTTTGGGCTAATACCGATAATTTAAACCAAGCCATTACTGTATTACATGAACTTAGCCCCTTAGTGATTGTCACTTGTGGCAGCAAAGGTGCGCTAATTAGTGAAAAAAGCCAACAGACGACTATTGCACCTTTCCCCGTCACTGCCTTAGACTCCAACGGCGCTGGCGATGCCTTTGCAGGCGCGTTTTTATATGGTCTAAGTCAAAATTGGAATTTGGCTGCGTGTGGACGTTTAGCAGCGCGCACCTCTGCACAGGTAGTCAGTCAGTTTGGCCCACGTTTACGCCAAGAACAATATCAAGAAATATTAACGGCGTTTGCAGACTTTAAATCATAAGAAAAAAACCATGTTAAGACTCTGTACCCTTGCTGAAATTCCCGATAACGATGCTCGTGGCTTTCGCTCTCCTATGGGTGAAGTGATTGTCGCGCGTCAAGGGATGGCCGTATATGGGTATATTAATAGCTGTCCGCATTTAGGCATTGGTATTAACTTTCAGCCCAATGTTTTTATGGATTTCACACAGCGTTATCTATTGTGTGCTAATCATGGCGCGTTATTTCATGTTGAAGATGGTTTTTGTTTTCGTGGACCTTGTAGCGGACAATCGCTAAAAAAGGTTCATTTGTTGATAGAAAACGGGATAATTTGGTTAAATAGCTAATGATTGAAAATTATTGTAGTAATTTTCGAATCCATCCCCATATTCACGCCGTTATTTGCAGGAAAGTTAACTTCCTGCTATAGCTATAGCATTAATTGATTTTAGCCCTTAAGGAGCTTAACAATGGCAACAGCAGCCAAAACAACACCTACCAACACATTAATTTATGGCTTTGCTCCCTATCAGGCGAAAACTGGCGAAGAATATATGTGCGCGGCACAAATTGCTCATTTTTCGGGCATATTAAGCGCGTGGAAAAAAGAGCTGATGGAAGAAGTTGATCGTACCGTGCACCATATGCAAGACGAATCGGGCAGCTTACCTGACCCTAATGACCGTGCCACCCAAGAAGAAGAATTCTCGATTGAATTACGCGCTCGTGACCGTGAACGTAAATTGATTCGTAAAATCGACTCGACATTAAAATCCATTAATGATGGTGATTACGGTTATTGTGAAGAGTGTGGCGTGGAAATTGGCATTCGTCGTTTAGAAGCACGTCCTACCGCAACGTTGTGTATTGACTGCAAAACACTGGCTGAAATCAAAGAAAAACAAATCGGCGGCTAATGAATAGAGGGGGCGGGGACGCAAAAAACAATGCCCAACTATATTGGACGTTTTGCACCCTCGCCTACAGGCCCGCTACACTTTGGCTCGTTGCTCACGGCATTGGCGAGTTGGTGTGATGCGCGTGCCGCCAATGGTCAATGGTTATTGCGGATTGAAGATGTCGATGTCGTTCGTACCCAACTAGGCGCAGCCGAGCAAATTATTCGCACGCTCGAACACTATGGTTTGTGGTGGGATGGCGAGATCATCTATCAAAGTCAACGTACAGAATGCTATCAAGCCGCATTACAACAACTGCAACAACAAAACGATATTTTTTGGTGTACTTGCTCACGCGCTGACTTGGCACAAACACAAAGTGACATTTATACAGGGCATTGCCGAGCGCACCATCAATACCGTTCCCAAGCCGCTGCACGATTACGAGTATATAAAAGCATTGTCGATTTTGACGATGGTGTTTTTGGTCACATCAGTGAAAGTGTGGCTGATACCGTAGGTGACTTTGTTATTTTTCGTCGTGATGGCTTATTTGCTTATCATTTAGCGGTAGTCGTGGATGATGCCGAACAAGGAATCACGAACATTGTTCGTGGTGCTGACTTATTAAACAATACCAGTCGTCAAATTTATCTCCAACAGCGTTTAGCTGTGACAACGCCCGCATACACTCATATCCCTTTAGTCGTGAATGACAATGGTGAAAAACTATCCAAACAAACAGGTGCGCGGGCATTAACATGGGATAACCCTTCTCATTGTCTATGGCAAGCATTAACTCTACTAGGTCAACACGCGCCAGATGTTCTACAATCGGAAGACTGTGCAACTTTATTGACATGGGCAATCAACCATTGGCAGCGTGAAAATATTCCTAAGCGCTTGACGTTGTAAACTAACGAAATAGTCTCTGCCTACCACTCACCGCGTCCGAGACCTTAAAATGTATATTGATCGACTGGTGCTCATTTTTTTAGCAGGAGCTTATTTGCTCTCGCCGACCACCATTGAATGGTGGAGTTTAGGCGGTCTAGCGTGGTGGCGACCTTTTTTGATTTGGTTTCTGCTGATTTTGTTGAGTTATTGGATTAGTAAAACTAGAGACCGCCATGATCTTTGAGCCTATTGAATTATTAAGTTTAGGTGTGGGTTATTTATTTTTATTATTTCTGGTTGCCCATTTAAGTGAATCAGGCTTAATACCGACTAAATGGATAAGAAACCCTATTGTCTATGTTTTATCGCTAGGTGTTTATGTTAGCGCATGGGGTATATATGGCATTATCGGCTTTGCTTATGAAACAGGTTATAATTTTTTAGCATTTTATTTGGGCGTTTCTGGTGCATTTTTATTAGCACCTGTTTTGCTTAACCCTATTTTACGACTGACTAAAAATCATCAACTCAGCTCTTTAGCCGATTTATTTGCCTTTCGCTATCGTAGTCAATTTGTCGGGTCATTAACGACGATTATGATGGTCTTAGGTTTATTACCATTACTGGCACTACAAATAAGAGCAGTGGCCGATACTGCTAATATTTTAACGCAAAAAATAGATCATAATGGTATTGCAATTGTTTTTTGCGTCGCTATTACCGCTTTTACGTTATTATTTGGGGCGAAACCATTAACGCCACAATATAAACATGATGGCTTAGTTATCGCCATTGCTGTTGAATCTATTGTTAAATTAATCATGATGCTCTCGGTTGCCGCTTACGCGCTTTTTTTTATTTTTGATGGTCATGCGGGATTAACGGAATGGTTATCTAATAATAACGATGCTGTTGAATTACTGTATGTACCACTGAAAGAAAATGGTATTTGGCACACCTTGATTTTTGCTTTTTTATTTTCCGCAGTCGTCATGCCATTTATGTATCAAATGGTTTTTACCGAAAACTTTCAACCACGTGCTTTATTAACGGCCAGTTGGGGTTTGCCGCTGTATTTATTTTTAATGGCGATTTGTGTGCCGATTATATTATGGGCTGGCATTAAACTCGAAGTCGGTTTTTCTCCCGAATATTTTACTATTGCCATTGCCATTGCCAGTAAAAGTACCTTTTTGCCGTTATTAGTTTTTATCGGCGGTATTGCTGCTGCGAGTGGCACAATTGTTGTTACTTCACTAGCATTATCGTCGATGATATTAAATCATTTAGTCTTACCACTCGCTCAACCCTCGCCTGATTATAATTTATATCGCTGGTTAATTTGGGTTAGACGCTCTTTAATCGTATTAATTATGGTGCTGTCGTACAGTTTTTATCGCTTATTTACTTATGAACATAGTATGACCGAAATGGCGATATTAACCTTTGTGGCTACTTTACAATTTGCGCCAGGTTTAATTAGCGTTTTATTTTGGCCAAGAGCGACGCGTGCAGGCTTTTTATCTGGTTTGAGTGTTGGTTTAATTATTTGGTTTAGTGTTTTAGTACTACCTTATGTGTTAAATCTACCAAATTTATTTACCCAGTTATTAAACTTTAATTTGGCTTTTTTTGAAGACCCGATTTATTGGCATCATATTGGTTTAGGTAGTACGATTGCTAATGCCTTGGTGATGTTTCTAGTGTCGTTGATTACCACTCAAACGGCTTCAGAAAAAATGGCGGCCAATAGTTGCGCGGTAGATAATTTACGTCGTCCTTATCGTTGGTTATTAAAAGCTAAATCAGTTGACCATTTTATTATTTCTTTAGGCGAAGTTTTAGGCCACCTCACTTCTCAACGCGAAGTAGAACAAGCGTTACACGACTTAGGCATGAGCCATGACGAAGCTCGACCATATGCGCTAAGGCGTCTACGCGACCAAATTGAATCCAATCTTTCAGGTTTACTAGGCCCTTCGGTCGCCCATGAAATGCTCGACACCCATCTGCCCTATCAAATTCGGCCAGAAAATCCCGCGAGTGAAGATATTCATTACGTCGAATCTCGTTTAGAAGACTACAAACATCGACTCTCAGGTTTAGCGGCGGAACTCGATGCGTTGCGACGTTTCCATCGGCAAACGCTATATGACTTACCGATAGGCGTGTGCTCTTTAGGGCGTGATTTAGAGATTCTTAGTTGGAATCGCGCGTTAATGGAAATGACCAGTATTTGTGATGATGATGTCATTGGTTCTCGACTCACTGATTTAGCAGAGCCGTGGCAAACCTTATTAAATGACTTTTTGCACAGCCCTAATGTGCAACTTTATAATCAAGAAATTGTCAGCATTGGCCAAAGTCGCTGGGTCAACTTGCATCGTGCCTTTATTGGTGAACATGAAAAAGCATTGGATATGGGTAGCAGCCAAGTTATCGTTTTGGAAGATGTTACCGAACTCGAACGCTTGGAATCGCAATTAGCTCATAACGAACGTCTCGCCGCTTTAGGACGTTTAGCTGCTGGGGTCGCCCATGAAATTGGTAATCCTGTCACGGGTATTGCTTGTTTAGCACAAAACCTAAAAGCTGAGTTTAAAGACCCTGATATTATTGAAGCCAGTTCTTTGATTCTGACGCAAACGCAACGCATTACTAATATTGTTCGCTCCTTAGTCGGCTTTGCGCGTACCGATTCTCATGTCGCTAGTAGCAGTTATGAAGCCGTCAACCTCAAATCGACCATCGACGAAGCCGTGAGCTTGTTACAACTGTCTGGCAGTAAAGATTATCAGTTTGATAATTTTTGCTCTGACGAAATAACGGTTCGTGGTAATGCCCAACGTTTGATGCAAGTTTTTGTCAATTTGTTAAGTAACGCCCGTGATGCCAGCCCGCCCAACAGTAATATTATTATTGAAGCGCATCAAAATGGCAGTTTTGTTCATATTGAAGTCGAAGATTTTGGCACAGGACTCCCCGAAGGCACGATTCGTGATAACTTGTTTGAACCCTTTGTCACCACTAAAGAAACAGGCAAAGGAACGGGACTCGGTTTAGCCCTAGTACATGGTATTATTGGCGAGCACGGCGGTAAAATTCAATTAATGGATAAAGCCGACTACGATCAAGGACGCGGTGTGATTGTGCAAATATCCCTACCAGCATGGGTCAATGACGAAGAGGACAACGCGGCGTGAAAAACATTTTGTTAGTTGAAGACGAACCGTTGATTCGTAGTAGTTTGAAACGCCTACTTGAACGTAATCAATATAAAGTCAGCGAGGCAGGCTCGGTACACGAAGCGACGGCTAATTTTCGCTTGGATGAATTTGATTTAGTCATTACCGATGTCCGTTTACCCGGTGAGCTCGGCACGAGTTTGATTGAACTGGCCAAACCCACACCTGTATTAATTATGACCAGCTTCGGCACGATGAAGTCCGCCGTTGATGCCATGAAACAAGGCGCGGTCGATTATATTTCTAAGCCCTTTGACCACGACGAAATGTTAATGAGTATTGCCCGTATTCTCCGCGAGCAACATCTCACCAAAGAAAATGAAGCCCTTAAACATCAACAAAAAAGCATCAATACCACAGGCATTATTGGCAGTTGCCCTGCCATGCTTGAAATGTACAAACGCATTACCCGCGTCGCGCCGATGTCATCAACGGTCTTAATTCGCGGTGAGTCAGGGACAGGGAAAGAATTAGTTGCTAAAGCCTTACATCAAGAAAGCCCTCGCCGTGACCATGCACTCATTTCAGTGAACTGTGCTGCTATTCCTGAATCATTGATTGAAGCTGAATTATTTGGCTATGAAAAAGGCGCGTTTACAGGTGCAAATACTCAGCGTAAAGGCTTAGTCGAAGCGGCGGATGGTGGCACTTTATTTTTGGATGAAATTGGTGAACTACCTTTAGAAGCTCAAGCGCGACTATTGCGTTTACTGCAAGAAAAAGAAGTCCGCCGTTTAGGCGCGACTCAAACGCGCTCTGTCGATGTCCGACTGGTTGCGGCAACTCATCGCAACTTAAAACAGCTTGCTGCCGAGGGACGGTTTCGTGAGGACTTATACTATCGTCTCAATGTCATAGAATTAAAGCTGCCGCCATTACGTGAACGTGGCAATGACATTATTGAAATTGCCGAAAAGCTCTTGGAAAAAACCTGTCAGCGTTTGCACGTAAATATCTTGCACTTTCATGAAGATGCGCGCAAAGCCATGCTTGCCTATCCGTGGCCAGGTAACGTCCGTGAGTTAGAAAACGCAATTGAACGCGCCGTGATTTTGGCAGAACACCCTGAAATCACCCCCGATTTATTAGCGATTGATTTGGATATACCAACTCTCACCAAACAATTGGAAGTCGAAACTGTCGCTGTTGCGCCCATCATTGCTGCCCCTGAAGAAACTGCCCCCCCCCCTGCGATTGTAGCAGCGGTTGATGACATTGCCGTATTTGATGAAACCATCCGCAAAAAACCTGCGTCTGAATTTGATTTTTTAAGTTTTGTGTTATCACTGCAAGACAAACTATCAGAAACAGAATTAGCCAAACGCTTAGGCATTAGTCGCAAATCCTTATGGGAACGTCGGCAAAAACTGGGGATTCCTCGCCGTATGTCGCAGAATAAACCTGAATAAGTATCGGTTGGCTATTGATCTGCCCCTGAAACAACGGACACCTGCGACGTGTCCAAATAAAATCGGTATAGACAATAATGAAACTGTTTGATCGCCTACGACTTTGGCATCTAAGTACCTGCGCAAAATTTGTCTGTATCATCCGTTCGCCCTGAGCTTGTCGAAGTATTCTCTGCAAATGGTTCGACAGGCTCACCATAAAACTTCTGCTTAGTTACTTAAATCAGGATAATGATGTTGTAACTTGAGAATCTATCCTTGGGGTAATATCAGTTTTTGTTGTGCCGCAATGACAATACGTGCACACGCTTCGGCATCAGAACCCGCATGATGATGATTGAGTGGAATATTTAAATGCTGACACACGTCTGATAGTTTCGTCGGGCGAATCTCCCACACTCTACGTGCCAGTTGCACCGTACAACGAAACGGGGCAACTGGCATCGCGACACCTGCGGCCAAACAACAAGCCGCTAATACACCACGATCAAAGGGTGCATTGTGTGCAGCAATAAAGCCAATATCGGTAAATTCTTGTGCTAGGTTTGGCCACAACTCTGCAAACGTGGGTTCATGAGCAACATCGCGCCAATAAATACCATGAATATGGGAAAAGATAATACGTGAACGCGGTGGTTTAATTAAATAATAGGTGCGTTTAACAATTTCACCGCCACTGACACGCACCAAACCAATGGCACAAGCACTATCACGACCATTGTCTGCCGTTTCAAAATCTAGGGCGACGAAATCTTTCATGTTTCTACCTTGTTATTGACTGCAAACACAAACAGACTCTACAAAAAAAGGACACTTACGTGTCCTTTTCTTTGACGCTAATTAACGCACGATTAACCTGCTAATTGTGCTTTTAATTCACGACGACGACGATGCAAGACAGGCTCGGTATAACCATTCGGTTGGGCACAGCCCTCAAATACCAACTCACAGGACGCAGCAAAAGCAACGGAGTTCTCGGTATTACCCGCCATGTTCACGTAAAGTGCATCACCTGCGTTTTGACCATCAACCACAGCCGCCATACGTACCATTGCTTCCATGACTTGATCTTTGTTGACAATGCCATGACGCAACCAGTTGGCAATATGTTGGCTGGAAATACGTAAAGTCGCACGGTCTTCCATCAAACCAATATTGTGAATATCAGGGACTTTCGAACAACCTACGCCTTGGTCAATCCAACGCACTACATAACCTAAAATGCCTTGGCAGTTGTTATCTAACTCTTGCTTGATTTCTTCTTCGCTCCAGTTAGTATTTTCTGCTAATGGAATGGTCAAAATATCATCAACATTAGCACGCGCACGTGACTTTAATTCGTTTTGACGGGTAAAGACGTTAACTTTGTGATAATGCATGGCATGTAAAGTTGCGCCTGTAGGTGATGGAACCCAAGCCGTATTAGCACCTGCCAACGGATGAGCAATTTTTTGCTCAACCATGTCTTTCATCAAATCAGGCATTGCCCACATACCTTTACCGATTTGCGCTTTGCCTTGTAAGCCACACGCTAAACCAATATCAACGTTCCAGTTTTCGTAAGCACTAATCCATTTTAATTTTTTCATATCGGCTTTGCGAACCATTGCGCCTGCTTCCATTGACGTATGAATTTCGTCGCCTGTACGGTCTAAGAAACCTGTGTTAATAAACATCACACGGTCTTTAGCGGCGCGGATACATTCTTTCAAGTTCACCGTCGTGCGACGCTCTTCGTCCATAATACCCATTTTGACGGTGTTATGAGCTAAGCCTAAAGCCACTTCAACACGACCAAAAATCTCATTGGCAAATGCGACTTCTTCTGGGCCGTGCATTTTGGGTTTAACAATATAAACCGAACCTGTACGTGAGTTTTTGCGTGTGCCATTGCCTAATAAATCGTGCTTAGCGATAAGGATAGTCACTAAAGCATCCATGATGCCTTCAGGAATTTCTGCACCTTTGTACAACACGGCTGGATTGGTCATCAAATGACCGACATTACGCACTAACAATAATGAACGGCCATGCAAAGTGATAGCATTGCCGTTTAAGTCTGTGTAAGTACGGTCAGCGTTCATAGTACGCACTAAGGTTTTGCCGCCTTTGTCAAAAGACTCGGACAAATTGCCCTTCATCAAGCCCAACCAATTGCTATAAACCTCAACTTTGTCTTCGCCATCAACCGCAGCAACCGAATCTTCGCAGTCACAAATGGTAGTTAATGCCGACTCAATGACTAAATCTTTAATACCCGCAGCATCTTGCTTACCAACAGGACTGTTAGCATCAAATTGAACATCAATATGCAAGTTGTTATTTTTTAACAAAATGCTAGTTGGCGCAGTAATATCACCCGCGTAACCCGCTAATTTTTCAGGCGAGACTAAACCGACTTTCGTGCCATCTTTTAACGTGACTTCTACTGCGCCATTGACAATGGCATAGTTGTTGGAATCCGCGTGTGAGCCTGTCGCTAAAGGCGCGGCTGTATCTAATAAAGTACGGGCATAGGCAATGACTTTTGCGCCGCGAACAGGGTTATAGCCTTTATTACCTTTGGCTGCGCCATCTTCATCGCCAATAATGTCATTACCGTACAACGCATCGTACAAACTACCCCAGCGAGCATTTGCTGCATTTAAGGCATAACGAGCATTTTTGACAGGCACAACTAATTGAGGGCCTGCGATGCGCG
The DNA here is from genome assembly GCA_030646715.1 of Agitococcus sp. Classification (GTDB taxonomy): domain Bacteria; phylum Pseudomonadota; class Gammaproteobacteria; order Pseudomonadales; family Moraxellaceae; genus Agitococcus. The sequence goes on along the minus strand of JAUSLJ010000036.1, from coordinate 53,862 downwards.
CAATTTCGTCATCAACATTTTGTGGGTTAACAGAGAAGTCTTCGCCTTCTGGTACTAAATAACCGATTTCAGTTAAGAATGCTTTGTAAGCAGTAAAGTCCAATTTAGGATTAGCACGATGCCACTCGTCAATTTTGACCTGAATCGCATCACGTTTAGCCAATAACGCTTGATTTTTGGGCATTAAATCGGCAATCACCGACTCAAAAGCTGTCCAATAATCGTCCACGCTTACGCCAGTACCTTCGATGGCTTGATTAACGATAAAATCATACAGTTCTTTGGCAATAGCTAATTCGCCGCGCTGAACACGTTCGGTCATGTTGTCACCTAAAATTGAAAAACTAAGCAGGGAGTCAAAATCAAAAAGTGCGCTATTGTAACTAAATTTGGCGGGGCTTGCTATTTTAGGGCTTACGCGGTTATCGCTTATTTGCTCACAAATAAGCGTTTTCAACGATTTTTAGTTCACAAAACGCGATAGTTTCGGTGAAATGCGTAAATCCTAACTTGCTAATGGCGTGAAAGAAAAGGGCAAATGATAATTTTCCCCTACGTGGTTACAGAATGCCTGTTTCAAGTTGCTGTAAATAAATGAATTCAGGGGCTTCTACGCCCGCCACTTTTCTAATTTCTACTAATTTGGGTGACTCAAAAAATGCTTTTGCTTGGTCAAGCGAAACCCACTGTGAAAAATGGACAATTTTATTGACATCTTGCTCGTATTTCAGCACTTGATAACGTTGCTCACCTGCTTCTTTGCGAATAGTGGCCGCGTCATCAAATATTTTCTTCCATGCTGCGTAGTCTTTAACGGCATGAATAATTAATACATAGTCCATATTGGTATCCTTGGGTTTGCTATTTATAAAAATGCGCCTTATATTGTACAAAATACTTGTACTTAAAGAGATTGATTATGCAAACCATCAATATCAGTGACTTTCGTAGTCATTTAGCGCATTACTTAAAAATAGCACAAATGGGCGAGTCATTATCTATTAGCTCGCATGGAGAGGTATTAGCGATTATTTCGCCACCAAACCAAATAAAACAACAAGCAAAAGAAGCATTACAAGCAATAGCCCAACAAAGTGTCATTGATGACGTTTTATCGCCACTAAACGAGACGTGGGATGCGATGCAATGATTGTAGTAGATACTCATGTATTTATTTGGGATGCTTTGGGAAGTGATAAATTATCAACTAGAGCAAAAGCAGCCTTAGACGAAGCAGAAAAAACACAGAGTTTGTGGCTTGCGGACTTTTCGCTGTGGGAAGTATTTATGCTGGTAAAGCGTGGCCGTTTAACACTACCCGTCTCTGCCACCCAATTTGTTGAATTGGCGTTACAAGCCAGAAACTATCAACTACAACGCATGACAGCCAGTATTGCCGAAGAGTCGGTAAATTTTGGCACAAAAATCAATAACGACCCTGCTGATCGTTTGATTGTGGCTACAGCACGCTATTTACGCGCTGAGTTGGTAACGGCTGATGTTAATTTACAAGAATGCGGATTGGTGAAGGTGGTTTGGTAAGGCATATTTATGTGTTATGACCTCAATAGGCTTTGTTGCAAAAATCCCTTTTTAAATAGCAATACGTTCAACGCGCACGTCAACGACTTTTGCGTGAGATACCGATTTTTTAAGGAACATTTGAAAAAGGCGGGAGCACCGAATGAATCGGCATACATTCGCTTGTCAATTGTTAAGCACAGGGGCAATACCCGCAGAATGGATATCTCAGCAGCTTGGACACACCAACACTATGGCGGTGAGAGAGGGATTCGAACCCTCGGTACGCTATTAACGTACACACGCTTTCCAGGCGTGCGCCTTCAACCACTCGGCCACCTCACCAAAACATCACGCTTGTTAGCTCACTAACAAGGTGCGCAAGACTATATCAAACTGAATCAAAAGGCAAAATATTTTTATCCGCACGACAATATTTCTCGCTTGGGTAAAGGAGTGCTAAAATAAGGAAATTTTTATTTAATTAAAGAATCATGTCCAACCAAAACCTAAACCAGCATTTCAGTCAGAATCACATCATTTTTCATTAAACCCAAGTACCCATAGGGTCCAACGACGGACTTTTTGGGGAGAGCAGCTTTTTATGCAAACAGAGAACACACAACACACGCCCATGTCAGCTTTGACATTAGGAGCTTTAGGTGTGGTATTTGGTGATATTGGTACTAGCCCACTTTACGCACTCAAAGAATGTTTTCATGCGAGTCATGGTTTAGCGATTACCCATGATAATGTTTTAGGCATTTTATCGTTAATTTTTTGGTCACTGACAATTGTCGTGTCAATTAAATACGTCGCTTTTATCATGCGAGCTGACAACAATGGCGAAGGCGGTATTATGGCTCTACTCGCATTGAGCCTTCGTAATAAAACGACCACACTTTGGCAGCGTACTTTTTTGGTGAGTATTGGTTTATTCGGTGCAGCGTTATTTTTTGGCGATGGCATTATCACCCCCGCTATTTCGGTGTTATCAGCAGTTGAAGGCCTAAAAACGATTACTCCCGTTTTTGATGCCTATGTTTTACCTATTACTATTGCCATATTAATTAGCTTATTCATGATTCAACGTCATGGTACTGGCTCAGTCGGAAAGCTTTTTGGCCCGATCATGATTTTATGGTTTAGTACTCTAGCGTTGCTTGGTATTCTTAATATTCAAAATTACCCACAAGTTTTACAGTTAGTGAATCCATTCTGGGCATTTGAATTTGTTGCTGAACACCAATTTGTGTCGTTTGTTACGCTGGGTGCCGTAGTACTAACGGTCACTGGTGGTGAGGCTTTATATGCTGATATGGGTCACTTTGGTCGAGCGCCTATTCGTCGGGCATGGTTTTTTGTGGTCTTCCCTGCGTTAATTTTAAATTATTGTGGCCAAGGCGCATTATTACTGTCTGACCCCAACACCATTCACAACCCATTTTTTGCCTTAGCACCTAAATGGATGCTTATTCCCCTCGTGTGCTTAGCGACAGTTTCTGCCGTTGTTGCCTCACAAGCAGTAATTTCAGGTGTTTTTTCTATTGCGCGACAAGCGATGCAATTAGGTTATTTACCGCGTTTCGAAGTGCTTCATACCTCTGCTAAAGAAATCGGTCAGATCTATATTCCCTTTTTAAACTGGCTGTTATTAGCGTCAATTATTGTTTTAGTGTTGATGTTTAAATCGTCGAGTAATTTAGCCTCTGCTTACGGTATTGCCGTTACCATGACCATGATTTGTGACACCTTACTGGCGGCGTTTGTCGCTGTTACTATTTGGGGATGGTCGCGCTGGTTAGCCGTACTGGTAGCCACACCTTTATTGTTTGCCGACTTTGCTTTTTTTGGTGCAACTTCACTGAAAATATTACAAGGCGGTTGGTTTCCTTTATTAATTGGTTTAACGGCCTTTACGGTGATGATTACATGGAAACGTGGCCGCGAGATTCTCTTTGAAAAACTTAATAGCGAAACTATGCCATTAAATTTGTTTGTGAATAGCATTGGTGCAGGTTCGATTCACGTAATTGAAGGTACGGCCATTTTTATGACTGGCACCCATAAATCGGTACCTCACGCCCTACTTCATAATATTAAACACAATAAAATCTTGCATGAACGTAATATCTTGCTGACTTTGCACACCAAAGATATTCCTATCGTTGACGATAAAGACAGGCTAAAAATAGAGCAAATTTCACCACACTTTTGGTTAATTTCTGCGTATTATGGCTTTAAAGAGCAACCTGATGTCCCTGAATTACTCACTTTATGTGAGCCTTATAATCTTATTTTTGACATGATGGAAACCAGTTTCTTCTTATCGCGTGAACGTCTGATTCCTCGTGTGGAAGGTGGCATGGCTCCATGGCGCGAGCTATTATTTGTTGCTATGTCGCGTAATTCGGCTTCAGCAACCGATTTTTTCCAAATTCCTACTAACCGTGTCGTTGAATTAGGCACACAAATCGAATTATAACTAAACATTATTTGTACAAACAGGCAGTCTTCTTTTAGACTGCCTGAGTTGTAACTCAAAAGCTGTTATCAACGAATAAATGAGGGTACATTTCAACAATATCGTTAAACAGTACAAAAAGTTTGAAAATCTATAAAAAAACAGGAACTTCTTATGGCTAATAATTCTAAAAACTTTACCAAAATCGGCATTTTTTACGACGGTAACTTTTTTCTTCATGTCAGTAATTACTACCAGTATTATCATGCGCGTAAATCACGCATTAGCATTTCTGGCTTACACGAATATATCCGTCATCGTGTTGCTAACGAAGAAGATACCGATGTTCGTTATTGCCATATTGTTGATGCCCATTATTTCCGTGGCCGCTTACGCGCTCAAGATGCCGAACAACGGGATTTATTATTAAAGGAACGTTTGTTTGATGAAGTGTTAATGCGTGAAGGTGTGACTACTCACTATTTACCACTCGGCCCCGATGGTGAAAAAGGCATTGATGTTTGGTTAGCTTTAGAAGCGTATGAACTCGCCATTTATAAACAGTTTGATGTGTTGGTCTTAGTAGCGTGTGATGGTGACTTCCGTCCTTTATTGCGGAAACTCAATACCGTCGGCACGAGAGTCATGTTATTGGCTTGGGATTTTGAATATACCGATAGACACAACTTGCCTAAACTGACACGTACCGCGCAAGTATTGTTAGATGAAGCGACTTATCCCGTGTTGATGCACCAAATTATTGATGACCGCTCAACCAGAAATGACCAACAAATCAATAACTTATTCTTATATCCTAAAGATGAACAAGCGATATTAAGCAATTTCTCTGCCTATAATCCTCCGACCATTCCTTTAACACCGCCACCACAAGTGACCGTGAATGCTGAAAATCGTAGTGAAGGGATTATTCAAAGTCTAAAAGAAGGTGGTTTTGGTTTTATTACCCCGAATGACGACATGGAAAATATCTTTTTTCATTTTAGCGAAGTCAAAAATCGCAATTTCTCAGCCTTACGTTTGGGCGATAAAGTCAGTTATATCTTAGGGCGTAATGAAAAAGGTTTTTGTGCGACGGGCATTATGGCGTTATCGCCTGAGCCTAATGGTAATCATGGATCGATGGGTGTAGGTGGTATTCCCGCTCAAATCGACGATCATGTGCCATTTTTGGCTTATGACGACGATGAGGTTTAAGAGATATAAACTTCCACCTTTGGAAAAGGGGGATTGAGGGGGATTTGCCATGGAATATCCCCTAACCCCTCTTTACCAAAGAGGGGGACTTCAGTCTCTTCTCTCTACATTAAGACTCTTTCCGAAACAACACATCCCAAACACCATGCCCTAAATTCTGCCCACGCACTTCAAATTTCGTTAATGGCCGAAAATCGGGGCGTTCCGCAAAGTTACCATGTCCTGCACTATTACTAAAACCTTCTGCCGTATCCAGAATTTCTAACATCCACTGAGCATAATGTTCCCAATCGGTCGCTGCATGAAAAATACCGCCTACTTTTAGCTTTTGACGAATTAACTGCATATTATGCGTTTGCACAAAACGGCGTTTGTGATGTTTTTTCTTTGGCCACGGGTCAGCAAAATACAACTGTACGGTGTCGATACTGCTATCGGCAAAGTAGTTTTCTAGCATCAATAAAGCATCACCATCAATAATCCGTAAATTCGGCAATTGCTTCTGACCTGCTTCATAACAAATTTGGGCAATACCATTAGGATGAATTTCAATACCGATAAAATCACGCTCAGGTGCAGCCTCGGCCATAGTAATTAAGGAATATCCCATACCAAAGCCAATTTCTACCGTCAGTGGCGCAACACGACCAAAAATCGCCAGCGCATCAAAGCGTTTATTTTCTGTTTCTAGTAAATAATGTTCGCCAAAGTCATCAATCCCTTGTTGTTGTGACGTGGTAAACGCTGAAGAACGGCGCATAAACGTCATAATACGGCGCGGATGCTCTTTCTTTTCAGTACTGCTTGCTGCTGCTAAATCAGTCATATCTTGGCTATCAGTCATCATTCAAAAAAAATTCCCATCTAAAGGACTGGAGGCCGATGCATACAATTTTTTCGGCATTCTGCCCGCTAAAAAGGACTCACGCCCTGCTTCAACCGCTTTTCTCATTGCAGAGGCCATTAAAATGGGTTGTTGTGCTTTGGCAATCGCGGTATTCATTAATACGCCCGCGCAACCTAATTCCATCGCTATCGCCGCATCGGAAGCTGTGCCTACGCCTGCATCAACAATAATTGGTACATTGGCTTGTTCCATAATGATACGCAGATTGTAGGGGTTAATAATGCCCAAACCTGAACCAATCAAACTCCCTAAAGGCATAACCGCAATACAACCCATGTCTTCCAGTTGTTTGGCAATAATCGGATCATCGGAGGTATAAACCATCACTTCAAAACCTTCTTTGACCAACACGGCGGCTGCTTTTAAGGTTTCGACGACATTGGGATATAAGGTTTTTTCATCGCCCAACACTTCTAATTTCACTAAATTATGACCATCTAATAGTTCACGCGCTAAACGACAAGTACGAATAGCATCTTCGGCGGTATAACAACCTGCGGTATTAGGCAAAATAGTATATTTGTCGGGGGAAATAACGTCTAATAAATTAGGCTCGTGTGGATTTTGGCCAATATTGGTACGGCGTACGGCGACGGTGACAATCTCTGCACCACTCGCTTCAATGGCTAAACGGGTTTCTTCAAGGTCTTTATATTTGCCAGTGCCTACTAACAAACGTGATTGATAAGTACAGCCTGCTAGGGTAAAAATATCTTGAGTCATTATGAATACTCGGACTATAAATTTTGCGTGAGTTTAATCTGCTTAGCATGGCGTTGCACGAAAAACCATTAACCGCCACCAATCGCATGAACCACTTCAACTTTATCATTGTCTTGCAGTATGACTTGGCTATGTTGACTTTTAGGGACGATATGATCGTTTAACTCGACAGCGACACGACGGCCAACGACTTCTAACAACACTAAAATATCGGCAACGGTACTATTTTCGGGCATCTCGGATAACGAACCATTCAGATAAATCTTCATCTTGCTTAATGTCCTTGTTGCCATGAAACATAGGCCAGCCACAGCCACCCTACGATAAATGCCGTCCCGCCAATGGGGGTAATTGCTCCAAACCAACGTGGTGCACCTAAAGTCATGGCATACAATGAGCCACAGAAAATAATAATACCCATTTGTAAACACCATGCTGAGTTTTTGGCAATCGACCACTGCGGTTGTGCCGCTATTAGCACACCGATGCCAAATAGTGCTAAGGCATGATAAACCTGATACTCACATGCAGTATGCCACCACGCCAATTGTTCAGAAGTGACTTTCGCTTTCAGTCCGTGTGCGCCAAATGCGCCCAGCATCACGGCCAACGCCATGTTTAATGCACCGAGAGTTATAAACATTAAGACCTTTCCAACTTATGACTCAAAAACAAACGCCGCACTAAAAGCGCGGCGTTGCTACTCTACAATTGCTATCGACTAAATTTAAGCAGCAACTGAAAGAGCCGCTTTAATTTTTTCCATTGCATTTTTTTCAAGCTGGCGTACACGTTCGGCAGAAATATTGTACTCCGCTGCTAACTCATGCAAGGTGGCTTTATCTTCGGCCAACCAACGACGGGTTAAAATATGACGTGAACGTTCGTCTAAACGATTCATCGCCGTCATTAAACGTTCGGTACTATTATCTTCCCAATCGCTTTCCTCTAACTGACGCGCAGGGTCGTAGCGATTATCTTCTAAATAATACGCGGGTACTTGACTGGGTTTATCGTCATCATCTTCGGCTGAAGCTTCAAAAGAGGCATCAAACGCAGATAAACGACCTTCCATTTCAAAGACTTGCGCAGGAGTCACATTCAAGGTTTCAGCAATCGCTTCCGCTTCTAAATGCGTTAAGCTATGACTCCCTTTTTTCAGACCACGTAAATTAAAAAATAACTTACGTTGTGCTTTAGTGGTTGCTACTTTGACGATACGCCAGTTTTTGATGACATATTCGTGAATTTCCGCTTTGATCCAATGCACGGCAAACGACACTAAACGCACGCCCATGCTTGGGTCAAAACGTTTCACGGCTTTCATCAAACCGACGTTGCCTTCTTGAATTAAATCCGCTTGTTGTAAACCATAACCTGCGTAACTACGGGCAATATGCACAACGAAACGTAAATGCGCCAAAATTAATTGCCGTGCCGCGTCTAAATCTTCATCATAAAAATAACGTTCAGCGAGTTCGCGCTCTTCGTCAGACGACAGAATGGCGACTTGATTGACGTTAGTAATGTACGCCCCTAAGTTGACACCAGGAACAGCGAGCGTCACAGGAACAAGGCTGCGACTATGGCTCATGGGTACTCTCCGAATAATTAATCTAACTTATATTATGATTTTAACGCCAAGCCAAAACAGTGACTAGCCCTCTATAGGCTAGTTTTATCGCGATTGTGTAACATTTTTACGCTGTCTAGATACAAGAGATCACGTAAACATGAATTTATATTTCTCGCGCACACTGGGTAGACATTTCGAATCTTCGCCAAGCTTAGAATCATCGTTATCAATGAAAACTTTCGCCTAGCCAGTTATATAACTATGTTTATTATCCCTCTGTACGAAACCGCACTCATCTAAAAATATGATCAATTTTCCGTTTGAAACAATGCGGCAACGAACTCTTTGGCAATAAACGGACGTAAATCATCAATTTTTTCACCAACACCAATATAACGAATCGGCACATGGCTACGGCTAGCGATATTAAACAACACGCCGCCTTTAGCTGTACCATCCAATTTAGTAATGGTTAAGCCTGTTAAACCAACCACTTGGTCAAATTCTTGCACTTGATTTAAGGCATTTTGACCTGTTCCCGCATCCACCACCAACATCACTTCGTGCGGTGCAGTGCCATCGACTTTTTGCAGCACGCGTTTAACTTTGCGTAACTCTTCCATCAAATTAGACTTGGTATGTAATCGCCCAGCAGTATCAACAATCAATACGTCCATATCTTTCGCACGGGCACTTTGCAAGGCATCAAACGCAACAGAGGCGGAATCCGCTCCCGTACTTTGTGCAACAACAGCAATGTTATTACGCTCGCCCCAGACTTGTAATTGCTCTACGGCAGCAGCACGGAAAGTGTCGCCAGCAGCTAACATGACTTTTTTGCCTTCACGTTGCAAACGCTTGGCTAATTTACCAATCGTTGTCGTTTTGCCAACACCGTTCACACCAACCATCAAAATAACATACGGTCTTTTATTCGGGTCAATATGCAAAGGTTTAACACGCGGAGCGAGTAACTCAACTAACTCTTGTTGCAAGGCTTTATATAAGCCATTGGAATGCGTTAATTCTTTACGCGAGACCCGCTCGGTCAAACGATTAATAATAATACGAGTTGCATCAACGCCCATGTCAGCTACTAACATTTGGGTTTCAATTTCTTCTAATAATTCGTCATCAATTTCTTTGCCACCAATCAGCAAAGTCACCATGCCACTGGTAAAGGTTTCGCGCGTACGGGTTAAGCCGACTTTCATGCGACTAAAAAAGCTATTATCTGACGCAGCATTAGCGGATGGCGTTTCTATTTTTTCTTCAATTTGAGTTTGTTCTGACTGCACTAAAGCGATAGTTGCGGGATTTTCAATAATCGGCACATCAACGGTTGGCAAGCTGGGCAAAGTGACATCTAAATTGCCTTCTTCCCAATACAAAGTATCTTCTGCTACAGGGACAGTAATGGCTACTTCATCAACGGGATTCGCACTGTCATTTGTCGTGCCTTGCTTGCCCCAAGCAAACAACGATTTCAAGCCGACTTTCGCTGTTGCCGATTTATCATGTTCAGACATACATTCACTCATCCACAAACGGTAACAATACATGAAAAAAAGATGCGCTATGCTACCACCTCTTTCCATATCTCCCTACAAAAAGCGATGGTTATGCGTAAACTCTGGCTCTTAAGTCTGTTAATTGCCCCATTATGGGCATCCGCTGCGGTTACCAATGAATTTACTTTAGCCAATGGTTTAAAAGTTGTGGTACGTGAAGACCACCGCTCACCCGTGGTGGTGACACAAGCATGGTACAAAGTCGGTTCTGCTTATGAATCAATAGGTTCGACAGGTATATCTCATGCTTTAGAACACATGATGTTCAAGGGAACAAATAAAGTACCCGCAGGAGAATTTTCACGGTTAGTCGCCTACTTTGGCGGTGAAGACAATGCTTTTACCACTGATGACTACACCGCTTATTATCAAGTTTACAGTAATAACCGCCTGCCTTTAGCGATTGAGCTTGAAGCCGACCGCATGGCCAATTTGCAGTTAAAAGAAGAAGATTTTAAAAAAGAAATTCGCGTCGTCATGGAAGAACGTCGTCAACGTACCGATGATAGTCCTCAAGGTATTGCCTTAGAACGCTTTCAAGCGGTTGCCATGTTAACGACGCCGAATCGTAACCCCACCATTGGCTGGATGGCCGACCTTGAAAATATGAGTGTCGAGGAACTGAAAAAATGGTATCAAACTTGGTACGCGCCCAATAATGCTACTCTTGTCATTGTCGGTGATGTTAATACTGAGGAAGTGAGGACTTTGGCCGAAAAGTATTTTGCTCCTATTCCCGCCCAAGTATTACCCAAAGCCTATAACCCCAAAGAATTAACGGCGATTGGTGAACGAGAAGTCAAACTCGAATTACCCGCGAAAGTAGCAAATTTATACCTCGGTTTTAATGTCCCTAGTTTAACCAGTGCCAAAACCCCGAAAGAGGCTTATAGCTTACGCATGATGTTAGGGGTACTGGATGAAGGTTTAAGCGCGCGTTTAGAAAGTCGTTTAATTCGGGAGAAACGCATTTTAACGGCAGTCAATAGTGCATATAACTTATTTGCGCGTGGCGATAGCTTACTGACGATTACCGCCGTGCCCGCCGAAGGCTATACTTTAGAAGAAGCGAAAGCCGCTATTTTAGCCGAGTTAAATAGCCTCAAAACCGAACCGATTAGTGATGACGAGTTGAAGCGTGTTTATGCTTCGATTTTGGCCAATAACGTCTTTAGTCAAGACTCGATTAGCTCACAAGCCAATGAAATTGGTATGTTGGAAAGTTTAGGCTTGAGTTGGCGTATTTCCGATGAGTTACCTGACAATCTAAAAATGATTACGGCGGACGATATTCGCCAATCGGCGCAACAATGGCTGGTACCTGCCAATATGACCACTTTATATTTAAAACCAACAACACTTAATGTTGGAGAAGCTAAATAATGAAACTCCATACATTAAACATTTGTTTATTAAGCCTTTTTCTATCTGCCAATTTAAGCTACGCTGCGCCTGAAGGTGGAGTTGTCACCGATGGCCCGTTAACCTCTTTAGACAAATTAGAAACTATTGCTGCTGTTAAAAACGCCCCCTCACCGCGTCGTAATATTGCCATTCAACAATGGCAAACCACTAACGGAACAAAAGTTTTATTTGTTCATGCTACCGAATTACCGATGGTGGATGTACGTTTATTATTTGATGCAGGTTCGGCACGTGATGGCGCACAATTTGGCTTAGCCAGTTTAGTCAGTCAAATGTTAGATGAAGGCACAGCGACACGTTCAACAGACGAGATTGCCGCGACCTTTGAGAGCTTAGGCGCATCATTTCATGCGGCCTCTTATCGCGATATGTTTCTTGTCGATTTGCGGGTATTGAGTGACAGTACTTATTTAGATCCTGCGCTTGAAGTATTTGCCGACATTGTTGCTCACCCTAGCTTTCCTGATGCCTCGTTTAATCGTATTTTTGATGGCGCACAAATTGGTCAACAACAGAAAAAACAATCGCCTTCGGCACAAGCTGGCATTTTGTTTTATCAACAATTGTATGGTAATCATCCCTATGCCCATCCTCCTAGTGGCACCGCGGACAGCCTGAAAAAAATTAAAACCGATGATTTAAGAGCTTTCCATCAACAATATTTTGTCGCGCAAAATACGACAATTGCCATGATTGGTGATATTAGCGATGAACGCGCGAAAGCGATTGCTGAAAAAATCAGTAGCCAGTTACCACAAGGTCAAGCTGCACCTAAACAGGTCGCTGTTCCACCATTAATCAAAGCCGTCCATAAGCACATCGCTTTCCCCTCGCAACAAACCCATATCATGGTTGGTCAGGCCAGTATGCGTCGTGATGATAAAGACTACGAGGCTTTATATGTGGGTAATGAAATTTTGGGTGGCGGTGGCTTTGGCTCTATTTTAATGAAAGAGTTACGCGAAAAACGAGGCTTAACGTATGGTGTTTATAGCTCAGTTGTACCGATGAGTGCGGAAGGCCCGTTTATGATTAGCCTATCAACACGTAGTGACCAAACACAACAATCATTAGATTTAATTCGCGCCAATTTGCGTGAATTTATCCGTAAAGGTGCAACCGAAGAACAAATCGTAGAAGCGAAAGACAATATTCTCGGTAGCTTTCCTCTAAGCACCTCTAGTAATAGCAGTATTTTGGCTTATTTAGGCTCAATGGGCTTTTATAATCTACCTGCCGACTACCTTGATACGTTTAATGACCGCATTAATAAAGTCACCGCCAAAGATATTCGTGAAGCCTTTCGTCGGCACTTGAATCCAGACAAAATGTTAACGGTTACCGTCGGTCAAGGGGTTGATGTTGCGAAAAAATGAACCGTCAAAAAAACTGACCACCAGTTCTTTACGTATTATTGGTGGTCAATGGAAACGGCGTACGATTAGCTTTATTGCTGTAGAAGATTTACGCCCTACACCTGACCGAGTGCGTGAAACACTGTTTAATTGGCTACAATTTGAGATTCAAGGCCAACGGTGTTTAGATGCCTTTGCAGGCAGTGGCGCATTGGGGGTTGAAGCTTTATCGCGCGGTGCAGCTGAGTGCGTGTTTATGGAAAAACATAGCAGCCAAGCTAAACAACTTCAACAAACACTGATTGACTTAGGTAAACCGACGCCTGTGTTAGTCGGTGATACCTTGTTACTGCTCAGTCAACAGAAAATGGCGTTTGATGTCGTGTTTTTAGATCCGCCCTACGCGCTCAATTTTTGGCAGCCTGTGTGCGATATTTTAGTCAAACAACAGCTTATTCATGCCGAGAGTTGGATTTATATTGAAGCTGACCGAGACTGGTCGGACTTAGGCTTATCTAATGATTGGCAAGCTGTTAAAAGTACTCGCGCTGGTAGCGTTCATGGCTTTTTAGCGCGCTACACTCCGTCTGTTGAAGTTCAAGAAGCAACTTCATCGGAATAAACTAAGGTTTTAGCTCATGTCACCATCACCAACGTTATCATTCCAAAAAGGTTTTTTTAACAGCCCTTTTCGTCCTGCGTCTTTTTTAGCGAACCCACATCTGCAAACTTTATTTGCGTCTGTTCATCGTAAAACACGCCCGCAACTGACACGTCAACGACAACGCATTAACCTCACTGACGGTGATTTTGTATTATTAGATGCTCATACGCCTGCACAAGTCAGCCCAAATGCACCCTTAGTGTTAGTGATTCATGGTTTGAGCGGTTCGAGTGATTCGCACTATGTTTTAGGTTTACAAAAAGCGTTAGCTAAACAACATTGGCCGAGTGTCGCAATGAATTGCCGAGGCGCAACGGAACCAAATCAAGCGACAAGAGCCTATCATGCAGGGGCAAGTGACGATGTAAGAGGAGTTTTTCAGTATCTTGTCGAGAGCCAAGAGCGACAAATTATTATTGTTGGTTACTCTTTGGGTGGCAGCATGACACTAAAAACACTCGCTGAATTAGGCGAGCATCCACGTTTATTAGCAGGTGTGGCCGTATCAACGCCACTAGAAATGGCGATTTGTGCGAAACGCTTAGATAAAGGCTTTTCGATGATTTATCGTAAACATTTGCTCGATGAATTACACACGCTTTGGTACGCCAAACTCCGTTATCTTGAAAACACAGGGGCGGCCAGCGAAGCAAAAAAGATTGAACAATGCTTAACTCATGCTCCATTTACATCTTTTTGGCAGTTTGATGATTTGTTAATGGCACCATTACATGGTTTTAACGGTGTCCATGATTATTATGCCCGTTGCCGCCCGAATCAATTTTTAAAGGATATTAAAGTCCCTACCTTGGTGATTCACGCTTTAGACGACCCATTTATGTCACCGTTAGTGATTCCTCAAGCCAGTGAATTATCGCCGATGATTCACTTTGAGTTAGCAGAAACAGGCGGTCATGTGGGTTTTATTTCAGGCTCAGTGACTAATCCTGTCTATTACTTAGAGCATCGCATTCCTGCTTTTTTGAATTATGTTTATTCGTTGCAGCACTAGAAGCTGTATATCTTGTTACCCTTCGACTCCGCTCAGGGAACGTTTTGCGTTGGCTGATCAGAGTCGAAGACAAGCTTACTTTTAAGCTCATCTCACCAAGTTAATACTCAATTTCAGCCTGAGTTAATTCTTTGTTGCCAGCCAAGCAAATTATCAGCTATCTTCCCGTACTATCGTCCAATAAGTACAATTAGGAGGAAGTCTTGGAAAAAATCAGTGCAATAGTTTCGCGTGTCGCCAATAAAACCTATAACCACTCTCGACACTTTCTCCCGCAACAACCGTGGTGGAACTCGCTAGAGCCTAGCTTCCACAAATTTCCTGACGATTTTTATTTAGACTTCAAAACACAAATGATGGTTGAAGGCACGGCCGCTTTAGATATTGGTTTACGTACTGTCATGGCCTCTTTAGCCAGTGTTTGTTGCTTACCGTTTACCTTATCACCCAAACAATTAGCGGAAGATTATCAAGACCGTTTCTTTTATCAAAAATTAGGGGAAACACACGATCCTGCACAGTTTTTTAAAAAGCCAACCGAAAAAGTGACTGTTCGCAAAAGCAAAGCGGGACGGCTCGACTTTCAACCCAAAGATGGTGGCATTTGTGAGTTGCTGTCTTTTGAAAGCCCCTTTGTCGCCGTTAACCCGAAAAAGCGTGAAGCCTATGCCAAACTCAAACACAATCGCACCGCTTGGGCGCAACATTGGCGACATGGCGATAAACCGCGCCCCACTATTTGTATGATTCATGGCTTTATGGCTGACCCATATTGGTTTAATAGTCGTTGGTTAGCATTACCGTGGTTTTATCAACAGGGATACGATATTTTGCTCTATACCCTTCCCTTTCATGGACGACGCAAAGCACCTACTGAACCTTTTGGCGGTTACGGTTATTTTGCTCATGGCATTTTGCACATCAACGAAGCCGTTGCCCAATCGGTTTATGACTTTCGTTTATTTATGGATTATTTAGAAAGTACGGGCGTAGAAAAAATCGGCGTAACAGGGATTTCTTTAGGCGGTTATACCAGTGCAATTTTGGCGGCTGTTGAAGACCGTTTACAGTTTTCGATGCCTAATGTGCCTGTCGTTAGTTTAGTTGATTTGTTATATGAGTGGTTTCCTGTTGCACCTTTAGTCAAAACAGGATTACGCATTGCAGGGATTAATATCCATGAAGCTCGACACACGCTATCCGTTCAATGTCCATTAACTTACGCGCCAAAACTCCCCAAAGAGCGTTTGATGATTATTAGTGGTGCGGGAGACCGTTTGGCTCCGCCGAAACATAGTCGATTATTATGGGAGCATTGGGATAGATGCCGCTTACATTGGTTTCCCGGTAATCACATTTTGCATTTAGATCAAGGTAAGTATTTGAAGGATATGGCTCAATTTTTGCGCGACATCAACTTTGATAAGTAAGTTTTCAACTTTAATGCTTGACAAGAGAAGCCTAGACTAAGAAAATACGCGCCTCTCTTGTAGAGAGCGTTGGCTATGTAGCTCAGTTGGTTAGAGCACAGCACTCATAATGCTGGGGTCACAGGTTCGAGTCCCGTCATAGCCACCAAATTTATGCTTCAATATCAAAGCCTTGCAGAAATGCAGGGCTTTTTTATTTTCTAAATTATTTTGCTGGATTACCCATGGATTACCAGCCGCCTTCACGGGGCTATTTTCAGGCAATAAAAAACCGCCTGTCGGTGGTGATAAGTTTTAGCAATCGCCTACTTTTTTGCTACTAGTGCAGGGAGTGGTTTTTAGAGTTGATGCCGTCTACAATAGAATTTAAAGTGGGCTTGCTTGATTGGTGTCCAAGTCACCCCCTGAATAGTTATCAGGGTACGTTAAGGATTTCGCAAAGTCGTAGCGGTCTAAATACCCCTGTCGAAACCATGCGCTGTCAAGGCTAAATTAAAATGTCCGTTTTTTGGCTAAGTTGAAATGTCCGTTCTTGAATCGAAACTAGACCAAAATGTTGGTATAGCAACCCCATTCTAATATAATATTATGTAACGTTGCTAACGTGTTATTGCTGACGTTACAACTCTCGTTTGGCTTAAAACCCCTATTTAGAAGTCTAAAAACTCAGGCAAACGAATGAAAATATTAACTTGGAATATCAATAGAACCAACAATTTGTACAAATGGCAACTGGATGAATTGTATAATGAAAAATTTGATGTTATCTGCCTACAGGAAGTTAGTGAATCAAATCTAAGGCTGCTAGAGAATGTTTTTATAAATTATAATATTTACATTGCAAGTGAGAAAATAAACGCTAACTCTAGAATTTTGCATAATTTATTTATTATTACGATGGTCACTAAAGATATAGAGTCTAATTTTTCAAAATTTACAATCAACACTAAACAGCCACTTCAATACAAAATAATAAAAAGAAGCATATATATTGAATGTGGATATGTTGATTTAAAGTATAGAAATGTTGATTTCAGAATTTTCAATAGCCACCTCCAGTGTGTTACGTCTCCGACTGAAAGATTAAATCAATTAAAGTCTATATTTGCACAGTTTAATTCAAACTCTAAGAATATTATTTGTGGCGATCTTAATACATTTAGCACTCCAATTATTTCCATACTCATAGGTTGGCTATTTGGTTACAACCACAAAGATTATCTTATAAATGAGCAAAAATTATTATTGAATGAGTTGAGAGATATTAATCTAAGCAACCCCATAATTAAAGGGCATAGCAGTATATTAAGGTTAGGTCAGCTTGATTATATTATACTCCAAAATGATATTAAAATAATTAATTCTTCCATCTTAAAAAAACAAAGTTTTGGTTCTGATCACTTCCCTGTACAGGTATTTTTTGATATATGAATAAAATTATAACTGCAATTCTAAGTATTAATTTAACTGCTTGCGCGCATACATTCCAATATATTTATCCTGAAAAATCTATCCAACATTGCAATCTAAAATGGGAAAGCCTAAAGAAAACATCTGGCTATCTAAAAAAACATTCAACATTGTATTTAAGCGAGGGCTAACCACCCTCTTTAAAAATCCTCGGATATTACAAGGTAATATTATTCACAACGTCACTCGTCAATCTAATTTTTCTAACAATATCCCAAGTTGAAAAAACACTGCATATTTGCTCCCTGCCTCTGACAAGAGGCAAGGTTAGGATGAGGTTTTTTGGCAAGGCAAAGCCAGTGGGTTAAAGACTGCCTGAAATATTTTAGTGTCGTAGCCAACAACCCCCTCCCAGCCTCCCCCTTAACAGGGTGAGGAGCTTTTGCCTTTGTTCCCTACCCTGATAAGGGGCAGGGTTAGGGTGGGGTTTTTCGGCAAGGCAAAGCCAGTGAGTTAAAGACTGCCTGAAAATGCTTTAGTGCCGTAGCCAATAACCCCCTCCCAACCTCCCCCTTAACAGGGTGAGGAGCTTTGCCTTTGTTCCCTCCCCTGATAAGGGGCAGGGTTAGGGTGGGGTTTTTCGGCAAGGCAAAGCCAGTGAGTTAAAGACTGCCTGAAAATGCTTTAGTGCTGTGGCCAACAACCCCCTCCCAACCTCCCCCTTAGCAGGGTGAGGAGCTTTTTCCCTTTGTTCCCTCCCCTGACAAGGGGCAGGGTTAGGGTGGGGTTTTTCGGCAAGGCAAAGCCAGTGGGTTAAAGACTGCCTGAAAATGCTTTTTGAGTAAGCGAACCAATAAAAGTAGTCAATTGATTATTTTGATCTTCGATCGAACTTATCCATAAATCAACTTTTGTTGCTACCTCTAAATATTTTTGTTGATGCTTCACATCTGGTATTAATATTGGCGTTTGAGCTATTTGAGTACCATTAAGTGTAGGTTGTCCAACTGTTCTTAATTGCTTTTGGAAGTATTGTTGTACAAACGGTGATTGAAGATAGCGAAAAAAATAATGTCTGTTTACCTTTTCATTTAGCCTCACCCTAGTAACAGCTCGGACAGTGTTAAAACCAGAAAGGCTCATATCGGCAAGTGCAACTTTTCCAGCAGTCGCTCCAACACAAGCAATCAAAATCTCATCACCTACTAACTTTGATTTTAAATGCTTTTTATCAATATCAAGGGAAACACGCTTTAAATTTGACTTATCTATTTTCCCTGACTTGAAATCACCTACACGTACAATCGGCACTCCATTTTCGACTTCATCGCCAGGTTGAACAATACCGTAATTTATTCTATCGCCTTCTGCAATATAATCGCCTAGCTCTTTTCTATCCCACCCCTTCGGATTCGTCACAGGATCACCAAACATATCCAAAAACACAGAACGTAAAAACTCGTCTGCGAGTTTAATGGCTTGCTGGCGTTTGCGGCGAATGGAATCGGCTTTGTCGAGTATGGCGGCGATGCGTTTTTGTTCGGATAG
Organism: Agitococcus sp.; assembly: GCA_030646715.1. GTDB lineage: Bacteria > Pseudomonadota > Gammaproteobacteria > Pseudomonadales > Moraxellaceae > Agitococcus. The sequence goes on along the minus strand of JAUSLJ010000036.1, from coordinate 35,041 downwards.
TGGTGGGAGTGGGATTTCCATCAATGCCAAACTTTTAGGACTCAAATTAGGCTGCGCTGCCCCACCTGCTGAAAGTAATAGCTTTTCTTGCAATGCGCCCGAAAATACATATTTTAAAAACTCTGCTGCCTCTGGTGTTTTCCCTCTGATAATGGCGACACGCTGGTTAATATAAGCCCCTGCATCCCGTTCTTGTGCAATTGCAATTTTACCAACTGTTGCACCTGACAAAGCCATCAAAATATCTTTTGGCAGTATTTTAAACTGGCTAGAAACATTATTAATTTTGGCATCAACACACAATGCTGAATCAAGTTGAACTCTTCCATCTTGAAGATCACCAATACGAATCACCTTATCAAAGCCGCTTCCAAACCATTCGCTTTTGAATGCGTAGCCAGAGATAATCTCTGCAATATCCGATACCGCTCCTAAAGGCCATCTCACAGCATCGCCTCCAACTCTTCCAAATCCACCAAAATCGCCTCTTCCAACGCCTTCAACTCCCTTAAAATTTCCCTCGGCGGCGCATAACTCTCCTCCAAATACTCCACTTTTTTATAACGATTAATACTCAAATCATATTTTTGACTGGCAATATCAGACTTATTCACCACAAAGGCTTTTTGTGTTTTATCGCCAAACTGCTGCTCAATCGCTTCACTATTGGCGTTATTCACTACTAACTGCTGATAAGCACGCCATTGGCTAATCGCATCGGGCAAATCATTGTTAGCAATAGGCGTACGTTTATCGTCAAGGCTAAAACCATCGGCGGCTAAATCGTAAAAAATCACCCGTTCTGTTTGGCCACCTTTAGTAAAGACAATAATCGCCGTACTCACCCCCGCATAAGGCTTAAATACCCCCGACGGCAAACTGATAATAGCCTCAAGCTGGTTACGCTCAATCAACTCCTCACGCAATTGTTGGTGCGCATTCGACGAACCGAACAACACACCATCAGGCACAATCACCGCCGCCCGTCCGCCAATTTTTAACATCCGCAAAATCAACGCCACAAACAGTAATTCAGTTTTTTTGGTTTTCACCATACGCAGTAATTCGGGCGCAACATCGTCTTCGTCCAAACTGCCTTTAAACGGCGGATTGGCTAAAACAATATCAAAACCCTCTTTTGCTGCATGAGGATGATTTTCAGTAAAGCGTTGACTAAGCGTATCTTGATAATGAATGTCAGGTTCAGCAACACCGTGCATCACCAAATTCATCGCGGCAATGCGTAACATGGTCGCGTCAAAGTCAAAACCATGAAACATATCGGTATCAACATGATGACGATGTTGTGCGAGTAAATCACCGCTATACAGGGTTTGCGTTTCGGCTTCGCCCTTTTCGTTAATAATGGTTTCGCTATGCGTGCCTGCGGCAGAACTGTATTTTTGCAGCATAAACTCATAAGCCACACTTAAAAATCCAGCCGTACCACAAGCAGGGTCACAAATGCGGTCAGTGGCAACAGGGTCTAGCACTTCCACCATCGCGCGAATAATGTGGCGCGGCGTTCTAAATTGGCCATTAATACCTGCGGTGGTGAGTTTGCTTAATAGGTATTCGTATAAATCGCCTTTGGTGTCGCCATTATCAAGCGGTAACTCATCTACCATCGCTACCGCTTTTACCAACAACGACGGCTTTTGCACCATCAATTGCGCGTCTTTCATAAACTCGGCAAACAGGCTGTTACCGCCTGCGGTGCTTTTAAAATACGGGAATAGTTGGTCACGAATGGTGGTCATTAACACATCGGCAGATTCAATGTGTTTCAGATTTTTCCAGCGAATATGTTGCTGGTCTTGATTAAAACGATGCTTAAAACTTTGGTGAGCACGAAGGGCTTTTTTCTCATCGCTGGTTTCGTTCATATCCAGCAAACGCGCATACATAAGAAAGGTAATTTGCTCGATAACGGTTAACGGGTTGGTGATGCCGCCTGTCCAAAACTCTTCCCACAATTTATCTATTTTGCTTTTAAGTTGACCGTTAATCATTGAATGCTCTGTGATTGGTAAAATATACGTTGTTAGTCTTGCACCCATAAGCGGGTAAATGGCTTGCCTGCTCGGGTACGATATACCGTAAAATCGGCTCTATCGACGGTAAAAATGTGCGTTGTTTTAAGGCGACTGGCTAAAAAAACTAAGGCAACATCGGCAATGTCTGCACCTTTACCTTTAGAGACATTAGGATATTTTTTGAGATAGGCCGCCATGTCTTTTAATTCATCATGCTGACTACAATGTAAAACAATATCGTAATCATGCAACCAACCTAATAACGCTTGTCTGCCTTCATTGTTTAAAAAGTGTCCTGCCTCTGTCACACATTCCCACAATGTATGAAAATTTGCTTTTTGATGATGTAGCAAAATCGCTTTTGCCGTTTCGTGGTGAGTGCTATTACGCGCCATAAGTGCGACTAAAAAGCCCGTATCAAGTAGTATATCCATGCTTTTCTTGGAGTGCCTTTTTAATGGTACGCTTAGTCTCGCTGGGATGGTCTTCTGCTAAATCCAATAACCCTGCACCCAAATATTTATCATTTGCACGTTGACGACGATAGGCTCGAATCGCTTGTTGTATCGCTTCAGATGGACTCATGCGTGTATCTTTACATAAGGCCTTTACCGCCTCTAAGGTACTATCGTCTATGTCTAATTCTTGCGTAATAGCTGTCATAATCATTTCCTCTCATAAGTCATTTGGCTTAACTCGTACAGGCGGAGGGTTTTGCGTTTCATCAATAATCTCCAAGAGATAATTGTGGCAGTTTCTCGCCCAATTCAATAGCAAAACCTGCAACAAAATTGGCAATCAACTGTGCTTGTTCATCTTTAAACAGACCGTCAATACCATCTTGATGCAAAGCAATAAACGGCTGTTCGTACAAGCTGCTAATACGCATTTGCCCTGTTCTGCAAATTTCACTTTTTAATAAGGCCAAAAAGCGTTGCTGCAAGGCGTTAAGGTTGATGTGATGGGTTTGCACAAAGGTTTGAAACTTTAAATCAACGGCGTGGGCATCTAAACCAATAATCGTGCGTAGGAGTTGGTCGATACCAATAGCCGATTCGGGATAAAACTCTTTTAATAGCTTTAAATCGACACGCGCATTTTGGGTATGCACTAAAGCGTTTAGCTGCTCAATTTCGGCTTCGGTTACGGGTAACCCAGCGCGAATCTTTTGCAGCACAGGGTCGTGATTAAATAACGGCTGCAAGGTCTTTTCGACTTCTTGGCGATAGATTTCATAATCAACCGTACGGATATTAGTTTTACGTTCAGCCACTTCATACAAAGTTTTGTTTTCGGGAATGTCGTAAATCAGCACAGGTTCAGGTGGCGGATTAACGTCTTTTTCACGTAAATGAATAATACTTCGCAAGTCTGTACGCACTTTTTCTAAGGCTTCAAAACGGAGGTCTTGCCAAAATTCGTCTTTATGTAGAACTTTAATCGTCGCCGCTTTTTGCCGTACTTGATTGAGGTGCATGGATAGTTTTTTCACTTTCAGCATGATCGTGGTTTTGGCGGCATCGCGCTGTTCGGGCTGATTAAGTGCGGCTTGTTGAGCAGTGATAATATCTAAATCCCATTTCAACGCTTCGCCCTGCCCTTGGATATTTCGCCATTGCATCAGTGGTGCGATTTTCTCCAGCAACATGGCTTTAGTCGTTGGCGCAAATTGTTGCAGTATTTTTAACGCGCCAAACTCGTGTTTGATTTTCCAGTTGTCTTTAACGGCAATACAATGGTCATCGAGTGCATCTATATCTTCTTTAATGAGCGTAATCATATTGTCAAACAGTGTCATCTCTGCCCGTGCTAGCGCGGTACTGGCAAATTGCACACGCGCTTCAAACAGTTTTTGGCTGAGAGATTTGCTTTGGTGCTGTTCTTCCTCGTCGTGTTCTAGCTCAAAATATTCAAAGTTTGCCCAATGGTCAAAAATCAAAAACTTGCTTTTATCTTTGCCGTGACCGAGCAAGTTTTTACATAGACGCGTACCTCGCCCAACCATTTGCCAAAACTTCACTTTCGATTTAACTGGTTTAGCAAACACTAAATTCAAGACTTCGGGTACGTCGATACCTGTGTCGAGCATATCAACAGACACGGCGATGGTGACTTGTTTATTACTGCCATCATTCAGTTTAAAGTCATCAATCAATTCTTCGGCACGTTCAAATTTGGAATGAATAACTCGGCAGAAATTACCGCCAAATTCGGGATACATCTCACTAAATAATTGAGCCAGTAGTTCGGCGTGTTGAATGTTACGGGCAAAAATCATCGACTTACCCAGCGTTTGACCATCACCTAAACGTAACCCGCACTCCATCAAATTACGCAAAATAGCGCGATTGGTGTCTAAGTTATAAACGGCTTTGTCGATTTCTTTCGCTTCAAAGTCGAGTTCATTCGGGTCTAAACCTTGATCTTCGAGCGTGGCAATTTGTTCATCGGTTAAGGCTTTGGCTTGAATACCGTCTCGCAAAAACTGCGTGGTATGGCTGACAACTTTAAACGGCACAAGATTTTTGTCGGCAACGGCTTGTTCTAGCGGATAGTTAGCGGTGGGCAGTTTGTACTCACAACCAAATAATTGACTGGTGGAGCGGCTGATCATTTCGACGGGTGTTGCCGTTAAGCCGAGTTGCAGCGCATCAAAATACTTAAAGACATCGCCATAGACGTTGTAAATAGAACGGTGTGATTCGTCGGCAATAATCAAGTCAAAAAAGCCTGAATCAAATTCTTCCATAATCGTCATCATGCCAGGATAAGTGGCGATGTAGATACGGGCATTGGCACGGTCGGACTTTTTGCTTTTGCCAACAATATAAACAGGTTCGATAAGATATTCGTTATAGGCTTTACCTGCTTGTTTACGGAGTTCTTTGCGATCACATAAAAACAGCACCCGCTTCGCCCAGCCTGCGTCAATCATGCGTTTAGTCAAGGCAATGGCGACACGGGTTTTTCCTGTGCCTGTGGCTTGTACCACTAAAGCCTTACGATGGTTTTTACTGAAACGCTCACAAATACGGGTAATGGTTTCGATTTGATAATCACGCCCTGCAATCTCAGTATTGATTGGCGTGGTATTAAGGTCTTTACGTTCGCTACGTTGACGAATGAGATACTGCAAACTCTCTTTGCTGTAATAACTGTAGAGCTTACGCGGACTATACTTTTGGACATCATCGCAAATAAAAATATCGTGGCCGTTGGTATAAAACACCACAGGCCGTTGACCGTACTTTTTTGCTAATGAATCGGCATACAAAATCGCCTGCTGACGGCCTTTTTCGGCATTTTCACGCGTGCGCTTGGCTTCAATCACGGCAAGCGGTTTGCCGTTATCATCCCACAACACATAATCACAATAGCCAGTACCTGTGACCGTTGGCTGACCATCGACCTCTACTTCACGAGAGACTTGCTCAGTATTTTTACCGTGAATTAAGTCGATATGCCAGCCCCGACTATGCAGCTCGGTATCAATTAAATGACGGCGGGTTTCGTCTTCATTGAGTTCTAAACTGTTTTTAGCGGTCAGGCTGGCTTGCTTGAATTGGTCTTGTTCTGCTTGACTCAGTTTGTGCTTGAGGCGGGCATTTTCTCGAATGGCTTCTTGTTCGGCGGCTTTGGCTACGTCCAGTTCGGCAAGGGCTTGATCTAATCGTGCTTGATGCTCAACTGCTTTTTTCGGATTGGGTTTTTCTTCATTTTTACTGGGCGCAATAAAGTCTTTAATATCTGCTTTAGTGCCTTTATGCGTCGTAAGTAACAACCAACAACTGAGAATGTGGGCTTCTTTCAACAGCCATAGACTATCACCTTTGCCGAAAGTACCGTCATGCACCGCGCTGTTACCTACTTTACGAATGGCGTGCAACTTATCCAGAATACCTGACTCGACTGCCGACACAAACACAGACGCTTGTAAACGATCAACAAATTTGTCGGTAGCCAAACTCGGCAAGCGAAACTCACGGTAAACAATACCTACCAACAACTCGGCAAAACAACGCAGTTTGACTAACGCACTTTGCGGATCATCGAAGGTATATTTTTCGGCATGGCTGGCAAGGTTGGCTAACTCTGGCCAATGCGGGCGAAGATGCTCAAAGTTCTGTGATTGCATAAATCCCTTGTTCCATCACTACTGTTTGGCGAAGGCTATACCAATCTTAATTATTTGATAACGTGGCTTGAATAAAGAAATTGCTATTATTTAATAGCAATTTCTTTATCTTTGCTTTTATATCATAACCCTACCGTCTAGGGGTAAGGGTTTACTATTAAGTCATAAGCCGTTGCCTAAATATTATCAATAAATCTACAGTGCGTAATTCGTAGGTTTAAATACTCTCTTTTACCCTTCGTCGCTTTCTCCCCTAAAACTCTTGCTTCATCCTTTTGAATAATGCAACACTAATCAAATATTATCTAAACCGTTTAGCGAGTGTCAGTCATGCCCAGTGGCGGAAAGCGTGTTAATGCAGGTCGTCCTAGCGGACAAGGGCCTTATGGGGAAAAAACAAAAACCATTCGTGTACCTGAAAGCGCAGTCACGGACATCAAAACCTATCTGGAATTACGGCAGCAACGTGTTTCGCTTTCATTAGTGCCACTTGCGAAAATGACTAGCCCTATCGCTGATGTTGCTCGCGTCGATGCGGCCAATGACAAAATACTGTTACCGCTTGTGGGGCCACGGGTAGCGGCTGGCTTTCCGTCCCCTGCCGATGATTACATGGAGGACTATCTTGATCTCAACCAATTACTGATTTCCGAAAAAGAAAGTACTTATCTGGTTCGCGTTAAAGGTGAGTCGATGATAAACATTGGTATCTTTCCTAAAGACTTGCTGATTGTTGATCGTTCGCGTGATCCGATTGATGGCGATATTGTTATTGCGGTATTGGATGGCGAACTCACCGTTAAGCGTTTAGAAAAGCGCGGTCATCGTGTGGCTTTGGTAGCAGAAAATAAAAAGTTTCCGCCGATTGTGGTACGCGAAGATCAAGAGTTTTTGGTCTGGGGTATCGTCACGCACTGTATTCATAGTTATTAACGATAACGAGGCGTGGTTATGAGTCGTCGTTTAGTGGCATTAGTCGATTGCAATAACTTCTATGCCAGTTGTGAGCGCGTGTTTAAACCCTATTTGGAAGGCAAGCCGATTGTTATTCTCAGTAATAATGACGGTTGTATAGTCGCCCGCAGTAATGAGGCGAAAGCACTCGGCATTCCCATGGGTGCACCACTGCATCTGTGGAAAGAAAAGATGCAACAACATCACGTTCATGTCTTTAGCTCGAACTATGCGCTGTATGGTGATTTATCAAGGCGAGTCATGCGCCTGCTGGCGCGTTACTCGCCACACCAAGAAATCTACAGCATTGATGAAAGTTTTTTAGATTTTACGGGTATGCCTAACCCTATTGCTCACGCCATGACCTTACGCCATGACATTCGCAAACGGACGGGGATTCCTGTGGCGGTGGGCATCGCGTCAACAAAGACACTGGCGAAACTCGCCAATTTCTGTGCTAAGAAACGTGAAACTTGGAAAGCGGTAGGTGTCTGTAATTTGGATGATTTAAAACCTGCTGAATTAACAGCGTTGTTTACCAGCCTTGATGTGGGTGAAGTTTGGGGCGTGGGTTATCGATCGGTTAAAAAACTAGCTTCTCTGGGTATCACCACCGTTGAACAGCTAAAAAAGGCGGATGCTAAGATCATCCGTAAACATTTCAGTGTAGTGATGGAAAGAACCATTGCCGAGCTAAATGGCATCTCCTGTTTAGAAATGGAAGAAATCAGCCAAGATAAACAGCAGATTATTTCTAGTCGTAGCTTTGGCCATTTGGTGACGGCTTTAGAAGAGCTAGAAGCATCCGTTGCTAGTCACATTGCGCGTGGTGTAGAAAAACTACGCGGGCAACAAAGCACAGCCGCCCTAATAACCGTGTATATTCAAACCAATCCCTTTCGCCAGCAGGATCGCCAATATTCACCGAGCTTAACGGTTTCGCTGATACTGCCTTCGGATGATGTTTCCATCCTCCAAAAAGCAGCTAACAACGCCCTACGTCAAATCTATAAGCCTGAATATCACTACAAAAAAGCAGGCATTATTCTGTCGGGCATTTTACCCAACACTGTACGGCAAGCGGATTTATTTGCCCCTACACCGAATGAATCGCGTGAATCGTTGATGAGGGTACTAGACCAAATCCATCGGCAATATGGGCATGGGGCAATAAAAACGGCGACGGAACTCTTAGGGAAGTCATGGCACATGCGCCAAGAGTTAAGATCACCCCGCTATACGACGTGCTGGGAAGAGTTGTTGGAGGTTAAGTGAGCAAGCCTCTGCTACCCTTCCCCAAATAGCGATGGCAATTTATGGAGAGACTTTAAATGCAGCTCTATTACACCCCACGATCACACTTTTCTCGCAAAGTTAGAATTCTGATGGCGGCGTTAGATTTATCGGTTGAGCTATTGGATGTGGGCAACGTTGCAGATGCTAACGAGTTAGCATTTGGGCCAAATCCGTTAATGAAAGTTCCTACGCTGGTTGACGGGATGGTCGTCGTTTTTGATTCTGATCATATCTGCCAGTACTTGGTACAGAAATACGACCCACTGGATCAGTTTGGCGTGCTTGTTCGTGAGGTTGACGTTTGTAATACAAGAGCCATCCTAAACAGTATCATGGCCGCTGAAGTTGATCTGATTCTTGCCGCCAGAACAGGCATAGCCACTGAGCATCACCCTCGATTCGATAAAGTGAAGTTAGTCATTAGACATGGGTTGGAATGGTTGGAAAACAATGCAGCCCTATTTTCCGTAGGGCCTCTCTCACTGTCATTTCATTTAGTCTGCATGTGGGATCATTTGCTGCTATTTGGCAATATGCCTACTGATCTTGCGCTATCTAACTTAGCCGCACGTATTCATCAACTCGAAGATTTGCCTTATATTTCAAGCACAAAACCACAATAGCCATCATCACGAATAAAACCCGTTTGGACTACAAACTATTATTAGCTCAAGCGATAAGTGAAAAACGCCAGAATCTCATCCTTCGCAGCCAGTGTCGGCTGACCTGCCTCATCAATCAAATGTGCCGTCACGACACTGTGAGGGCAACGAACATGATGTTCAAAAAACGGTGCAACATCGGTACAGGCAGCACTATCAGGAAGGACACGCGCAATAAAACGGTCACCCAAGGCTTCGGAATAAGCGGCAAAACGTTGTGCTCGGCAAAATTTATCGCCTTCAAAACGATAGGCCAGTACAGTCAGATCTTCCTGATCCAATCGCTGGCGTACAGCGTGAATCTCGTCGGGCGATATTTCTAGACCTGCTGGATCATTCATCGGTAGTGATGGTTGACAAACAACAGGTGCTAATACCACAGGCTCCAACATCATCGTCAGGGCAAAATTACCTGTAAAACACATGCCAATCGCGCCAACACCCACTCCCCCACATTCCTGATGCGCGAGTCGAGCCAGTGCCATCAGCCATTGCGTGACGGGGCTTGATTGATTCGCGGCAAAGGCGCGAAACTCAGCACTAATACACGCTCGCTGAAATACTGCTACGCTTTCTTCGGCACTCGCAATAATTCCGTCACGACCAAACAGTGAAGGCATATACACCGTAAATCCTGCATCACGCACCCATCGACTAAAACGGGCAACATGCGGGCTAATACCTGGCATCTCCGTCATGACAATCACGGCAGGGCCAGAGCCAGCGGTATAAACGCGTTTGCTAACCCCGTTCAGTGAAATCTCTCTCACATTAAAATCATCAAGCGGATCATTCTCGTGCATGCTGCGTTTATGGGTTGTTGATCCATCGTCATGAGTAGTAGTCATGGTTATGCTCCTTGAGGCGCATTATCGGTGAAAGTAGTCAATCCACTGTCCAGATGATCTCAAGACGCGGCATGGCTTGCGAATAGATTTGCTCTTGGCCTAAACATGGCGGGGTCATCCAGTGTGCCTGCACTAATGGCAATTCGTACTCTATTCTATTTCCCTCAACCAAATCACGCTCATGTGTCCAGCCACCATTTTCAAATGAAGGTCTATAAGCGCGATTGACCAGCCCGACAATGTCAGCGGTATCCAAAGGCGTTGCTTCGCGCAAATTCATATCCATATTTCCCTCCGACTCCCCTTCGTGTTACAAGATTCCACGCTCTATTTCTTCTAAATAGATAAAGTCAGGAGCTTTTACCCCTGCTTTTTTACGGATTTCCACCAGTACAGGCGATTCAAAAAACCGTCGAGCATTATCAAGCGAGTTCCACACTGAAAAATGGGCGATGGCATTGGCATCGGTGTCATAACGCAACAACTGATAGCTGATTTCTCCCGCCTCTTTACGGATACCAGCGGCCTGATCAAACACCACTTTCCAAGCAGGATAAAATTCGACTTCGTGAATAATGAGTACGTGTTGCATAGGATTATCCTTTAATGAGTTGATTGAATAGGTGTTTAATACGGTGTGCTATCTTTATGCGAAAAGACCCAAACACCGTCTTGTAGAAAAGCCTGTAGATCATCGTTGGGATAACTCGCTTCATCACCTGCCGTTCTATCCCCTATTTCTAGATAAACGACCTCTTCATCCGTTGCATTCAACAGGCAGTGCGCCACACCACTAGCGGCGTTAAAGCCCGCACACATTCCCACTGATAATGGGATATTGCCTTCGGGTGTTTGTAGGGTTGGGTTGCCTGATAAGATATAAATCAGCTCATCTTGTCGTGAATGACAGTGATACAACGCAGAGACCGAATTTGGCGCAAGGCGCGTCAGATTGACACCAAAATTACTGAGCCCAAAATAATCACCCAAAGCACGCTTTTCCCGTCCCTGTATCCGTGCAGATAATAGCGTCTGAATCGCTGCTGGATAATTGGATGCGCGCATGCGTACGGGAATATCCTCAGCATGGATGGCTAAATGTTTGGTGTTAGCAATGTCACTCATATCCGTCTTCCAATCCAAAATAATGATCTTCTTGTACTTGCATTTGAACATTGGATTGATGAAGATGGCAGTGTCGTTTTTGACTTCTTTCGGGACTATTCAGCCAAATGTATGATTTTACGGTCTTGATATTGGAAGGTGCGTTTGCTTCTAGTGTCGCCATTACCCGCGACATCTTAGCCACTGCCGAAGTGTTGGCAAAGCGATTAGGTGCTGCGCCATTACGATGGCGATTGTGTTCGGTAGAGGGTGGTGCTGTGAGATTGCAAGGCGGCATGACCATAGACACGGTCAAATTATCTATGAATACGACGGATGACGGCTCAGTATGGATTGTGCCAGGTCTAGGACTGAACACGCACGAAGCCATCCGTCAGCGTTTTGAGAAACCTGATGCCATCACAATCATTCGTGCCTTGGCGCAACACGCGGAATATGGTGGGCAAGTGGCGGCCTCATGCTCGGCAGTTTTCATGCTCAATGCAGCGGGACTACTGAATGGGCGCAGAGTGACAACAACGTGGTGGCTTGCGCCTTTACTGCAAAATTTTGCGCCTAATTGCACTGTGGATGCTGATCGGATGGTGTGTGTTGACGGCCAAGTCATTACAGCAGGTGCGGCGTTTGCTCAATCTGATCTGATGCTGCATCTGCTACGTGAGCGATGCGGAAACGCGTTGATGGATAGTGTTTCACGGATGATGCTGATTGATGGACGACAAGCACAAGCTCCTTTTATTTTGCCCGAGGTCTTAGCCAGCGGAAATGATTTGGTCGCGCTAATTGCCGCTAGGATAGAAAAAGCTTTACCCACGCCGCCATCCGTTGGTGAGTTAGCGCAAGAGTTTTGTATGTCAGAAAGAACCTTATCACGCCATATCCATAAAGCGACGGGTAAGAGTACGCTGGCGTTAATACAAAGTGTTCGTTTGAGATTCGCAAGAAACTTGCTAGAGAATAGTCGTATGAATGTTGAGCAAGTGGCGACGGCAGTTGGTTATCAAGATGCAACGGCTCTTAGGCGATTGATGAAAAAGACGGCGGGAGCAAATCCAAGCAAGTATCGAACTATACTCGACTATGTTTAAAACAAATCACATAGCCTCTTAACTAACAGATACCTATAATCAAAAATAACTTTAGCCCGTAGCCATCCTATGAAAGTTCGTTTTATTAACCGCATAAGCCTTATTCCTGCATCCACTTGGCACACGCTTGTTGGCACAAACTACCCTTTTCTACGTCACGAATTTCTTGACGCTCTTGAAGCCAGTGATTGTGTAAGTGCAAAGAGTGGCTGGCTACCCATGCACTTAGTCGTAGAGTCAGAAGATGGCCGTTTGTTAGCCGCTATGCCTCTTTATTTAAAAAGTCACTCTTATGGCGAATATGTGTTTGATTGGTCTTGGGCTGAAGCCTACGAAAATCATGGCTTAGCGTACTATCCCAAGCTATTAGCCGCGATTCCATTTACCCCTGCAACGGGACAACGCTTGGTAAAAGCAGCCGACTGCTCTGATGAAGTCATCGCTGTAGCGGCTAAAGCACTACACTTCAAAGCACAGCAGCTGGGCTCGTCAGGTTGGCATGTGTTGTTTTTAGAAAAAGATGAATTGGAGCAATGGACATCTATCGGCGCAGAGATACGATTGGGTTGTCAGTTCCATTGGCACAACGAAGGATACACCGACTTTGATGGCTTTTTGGCTGCGATGAATTCTAAAAAGCGGCGCACACTACGCAAAGAGCGCGACAGCCTAACGGCACAAGGCATTCAGTTTCAACGACTCACAGGCGAAGCCATTACGCCTCTGCTTTGGCAACGATTTCAGGCCTTTTATCAATTAACCAACCTTAAATATAATCGGCATCAAGGTTATTTAACCCCTGACTTTTTTGAGCGCATTTATTTGACCATGCGTGACAGTCTGCTGTTAGTGGTCGCGTTTGATGGCGAAGAAGCGATTGCAGGTGCGCTAAACTTTATAGGTGGCAATACGCTCTATGGTCGTTATTGGGGGTGTACTCGTGAGGTGGAGTTTCTGCATTTTGAAACGTGTTATTATCAGGGCATTGAGTATTGCATCCAACAAGGGATTCAGCGTTTTGACTCTGGCGCACAAGGCGAACATAAGGTTGCACGAGGATTTAGGCCTACCTTAACCTATTCGGCTCATTGGCTAGAACACACGGGTTTTAGGCAGGCAGTTAAACGTTTTTTAGTGGAAGAAGGCGCAGGTATTAAACATTACTGTGATGAGATGACAAAGGCATTGCCGTTTAGAGCCGTAGATAAAGACTCGCTTTAATACCCCTCGGATCAAAATCACCCATCCACGCGACTCATTGTGTCGCACAGCTTGTTATTCAAACTAGATTGTTCAAAAGAGATACTCTACAGTCACAAAGGTTAATCCTTGTACAACTGAGCATCATCATGATTTCGACTTGGACAAAAATAGACCCTACTAAAAACTGCTTCCGTTTTTATGCAATCACAATGGCGAGTGATTTGTTTAATGCTTACGTGGTGTCATCTGAATGGGGACGTATTGGGGGTAAACGAAACCATCGTAAGGTTGAAGTCTTTAGTTCGTTTGATGAGGCGATGGCACAGGTGGAACGTATTGAAGCATTACGCGTAAAACATCGTTATCACACAGCCTAAATGCCGAACTAATATACTGCTAAAGACAATAAAACAACTTCTGACTATCATTGACGCAAAACCAGTTCACTGTAATGATCAACAGAAACAGGACACCTATTTAGGCAGCTTGTCTCATAAAATCACGTCAAATGTTAATGGCCAAGCATCTGGCTATCGCTCGGCGTTATTTCAACTCTGAGCCATCAGTCGCACGCCAATGATGGTGCATATGCCAAATTGGCACTCCATATTACAATCTTCTTCTATATCTTTTATGTTATATATACTAACTGCGATGTTGCAATGATGTGTGTATTTTTGGGAGTAGAATCCGATGCGGATACTATTATTTCTCGTGCTTTTTGTGATGAAAAATGTCTGGGCCACGCCTTTATTCACCATTGAGTCACTAAACTACCGCGGTTCTAACTCATTTGGCGGTGCAGTGACAGAGGGACAGATCACGATGCCCTTTGTACATGGGAGTGATGGTGTTGCAGCCGCGATCAACGAGCAATTGTTCCAAGGGCAGTTCGACGTGCCGGTACCAGTACCCGCCAATGGGTACTTCACGCTGTCCACTGAAGAAGGAACTGGTGGCGTGCACAGCCAAAGTTTCATCGTAACACGTAACGACGATCACATCCTCACTATACTGTTCGACGGCGAAGGCTGTGGCGCTTATTGTGAAAACTTCAGTACCTCTTACAGCTTCGACTTGAAAACCGGCAAATTACTGGAACTGGGTGCGCTATTCACTGCGGAAGGCATGAACCGCCTGGAGCAACAACTCCAAAAGGCAAAGCGTGCTGAATATCGAAAAGTGTTGGCAACATTACTGCAAAATTTACAGGTTGCATACCAACAGCGAGAACAACCCGACAGTATCAATGATATACAGCAGCGTATTAGCTTCAATAGAGAATGTATCGGTGAAGGCATACATAATGATCGCACACCACGGATAAAGGAAGCCCCGCATGGATTTGCTTATGATTTTCAATTGAATGAGAAGACATTACTTCTCAAAAGCGGACGCTGCAGTAACCATGCAATGCGTGCACTGGACGATGTCGGCGACTACACACTCGAGATGCCTTATGCATCATTGTCACCCTATCTCACCGACTACGGCAGACAGCTGCTGCTCAACGGACAATCTGTGCCGATGGTGAATAGTAACGTCAGAGAAACTGAAGATACCAATGACGATGCAGTACTGTTTTTCACTACACCTACAGCCACTTCTACTGGCCTAGAACAGGTTGTGGGTGGTGATCTAGTACCGTCTGGAAATGGCTGGTGGATACTGGCCTGCGACAAAGACTGTGCACTGTATGCAGCTACACTGCAGGTGAGTGAGACCACAGCCTCTGTCCGTAGCGATGAACAAATTCCTGCGCAGAAATTGCAATGGATGCCTGTGCCTCCTGGACAGGTTGTGGCAATCCTCAAGCCTGCTGCTAACAGCCAACTTCACCTGAAGGCCGGTGTGCTCAAGACCATGGATTTTTCCATGCAGTCGTCCGATACGATGAACATCATCATTACGCTTGATAACGGGCAGATTGCGCTGCTGGTACCGCGTGTTATGTCCGACGCTGTCGATCAGATCGACAGGCTAGAGCTGCGTATCGACGGCAAGCGCCAGGCCTTACCCGGTTACGAACTGTCAGAAACCGACGAAGTGCAGTTTCTAAGTTGGGCGGGTGATCTCGACGATGACGGCAAGTTAGATCTTATAATTAGTCATAGCGGTCAGCAAGTCGATGACGCACTTTACCTTTCGTCATTGGCACAGCAGGGCGAACTGGTGGGACTCGCTGGTAGTATAAGATACGAACAACCAGACCGCAGGGATTAATTATTATGCACAGTGCTCACTTGCAAAATATTCTGTCTTTTATTTTGTTACTGATTGCCTCGGCTTCATTCGCACAGGAACCATTGACTACCGACAAAGCCATTAGCATCAATGAGTTTTCCCATGAGCCCTATCGTCGTACATTTGCGATGCCGCTACCACTAGATAATGCCCAAACCCTGTATTTTGAGCGTGACGGTACGCAGGCAAAGCTTTGGCGACTTAACTGGCGAAACAATTTGGCCAAGCCATCGCTGCTCGCAAGGTTACCAGTGACTGATAACGATAAAGAATTACGTTACACGGCATTACAGACGCGTGTCGGTTTGTGGTTGATAGGGCCAATCGTGATGTTGATTAAACCTAATGGTGACGTGGTTAGCCTACCAGCGTTCGGTGCCAATGAACCTACGGCAGTACCATTGCCAGACGGCTCAGTGTTCGTTCTAGGTAGTAACATGCACAACCACACAGAAACCTTGCGTCGGTTAGCACTAACTGCACAAGGTATTGCCGTAGAGGAGAAAGGCGAATTGCCAAATTACCTGAGTGGCAAAAATGTAAACTACAAGGCGCGCTATGGCGTAGCAGCACTGACTTTAGCAGATGGCCGAGTATTTACCGCTGGAGGAGGTTTCTCTGAAGATATAAAGCGAGCAGCGATTGTCAATCCTCAAAACGGTTCCGTGCAGATATTGCCAGACATGCCGCACAAACGCACTTTCGCAGCACTGCTGTCACTCAAGGATGGTCGCGTGGTAGTTGCTGGCCATGATACGTCTCTCACGTGCTCTAATGCAGATGAACGCACAGTCGATATTTACACACCACAACGCAATACTTGGCAATCGCTGCCTGATTTGCCTTTTCCGCTTTGTGCAAATGCCTATTACGCCACTGGCCCCACAGGCACAGTGCTTCCAAATGGTACTATTGTTTTGGGAGGCAATCTTGAACAGCATGTGATGGTATTGCGTCCTGACTCTGCATCGGCAAACGGTTATGCGCATTTTTGGGAAGTGGTCGGCCCTACAGACCGCATGCGGATAGGCGGCGTACTACAAGCATTGTCGAATAGCGAAGTGGTGATTGCCGGTGGAGTACATCATCTGAATTCCGATGGCTGTTGTTACGGCACGTCTGGTGCAGAGCGCTTAAAGCTCATAATGAATGGCCGGCGTGAGCGGTTTGCCAGTGTAAACATGTCGCTGCATGGAGCAGGCATTGCCCAGCACGGCGACCGTGTTTTCATCGCTTCTGGCCGTGTGTTTTCCACCACTCACTCAGGTCAGTTGCGTTACAGTACCGTAGCAGAATTACTTGACTTGCATACCGGTCGCGTACAACAACTTCCTTCACTGCCTTTTGTGACTGGTGAAGCACAGGTCGCGTGGTTGGACGAAGACCACGTACTGGTCAAAGGCCAATTTGCTGATCGCGCAAATAGAGAATTCCAGCCTGGTGAAAACCTCTCTTCATATATCTCAGCAAGCAGTGGTGCGCTGGCAATCTTTGATGTGTCGAAGCAGCAATGGAGCAAACCATTCGACACAGAACAGCTCCAGGATGCTCGGTTGCTTGATGCACACGGTGATGAAGCATTGCTGCTCAACAGCAAAGGCAGCATTCTACAAGTGCGCTTGTCCACACAGTTAGTGAATGTCGTAGCAACACCTGCAGAAAAGCGTACGGAAGCGACGGGACGTCTTCTTGCCGATGGTCGTGTTGTAGTGGCGGGTGGCAACATGCATCGGACACGTATATCCCTGATTAACGATACTTGCGAACTTGCAACTGCCAACCCAACACAAGATTGCCCAGAACAGTACGTCGGGTGGGGAACACTCCTACTGCCAGCTGTGCGATACCAGTGGTATACGCCACAAGTGAATGCTGGTACCTCGCCATGGCGACAAAGCGAAAATGCCCCAGACGCCAATGTAGAGAACATGGAATTAGTGCAAACGATTGTTGATGCTCAAGGTCGAGTGCTGCGTTTGGTGCGTACAAACGAAGAAAACAAGTCACCGCCAGATTGGTGGCTGATGAGCAGCCATAATGGCAGCCACTGGCAACGCTTGCCAATGCCAAATCCGAATGTCTGCACACTGGGTTGCCGACTCAAACTGGCTGCTGATCCACGAAATCCACAAGTAGAGCTACTATTCCTACGCGAGGGTGAGTTTGACGATGTATATTTCACTCTGCGGCTCGATCACGACAAGTTCCACACAAAAGCAAACAAGCCATCTGCTCCTTTACATGTCTGGTGGCTGGATGAATCAGCGTCTTCCCTGCAGTGGCAAAAGGTATTGCAAACCGATGAAGGCAGTATAATTCGCCAACCCCAAGCATTGACGGGTGCGCTGTCTGGTATCCAGTCATTCGGCTGGAACTTGGCGCAGCCGATACTGTGGATAAGTCATTAAGGGCAACTTTTTCTATCCCCCTCAAAAATACACACCCTAATTCACGACCAGACTGCCACGACGCTGCAACTGATAGCCATTCGGCTTGTCCTTGACTGGCTGCAGCCACTATAGTGAATGGGGGACGGATGGGGGCAATCGTAAGGTTGAGGTGTTTGACTTTAAAGCTGACGCGGTAGCCTTCATTCAGCAATTAGAAACGTTAAGACTTAAGCATCATTATCAAATAGCGGATTAATGTTTTAAATCCGTTTCCGTAAGCAAGCTCAATTAGTGCCGTAATTGAGTCAATAATTGCACAAGCTCAATACGCGCCATTAAAGCTTCACTCCCAAATGATGTTCTAGGAAAGGAACACCGCCGTAACGCCCCATCAAATAACCGCGCTCTAAGGCTTCATTTTTGCGTGGACTAAACTCAGATAAACTGACAAGACTTGAAGCTTGCTCACGGTCTTTTTCAACAAGCCAAATTTGATCACGACGAAATAAATTGGGGGCATCCAATAACGACGTATCGTGCGTGGTAAAGATGAGCTGTGCGCCTTTGCTATTCAGCGTAGGCTGGTGAAATAGCTGTACTAATTCACGCACCAGCAAGGTATGTAAACTGGTATCCAGCTCGTCAATCACCAACGTCAAACCTTTATTTAAAATATCCAGCACTGGCCCTGCAAGAAATAGTAAATTACGCGTACCGCTTGATTCTTCAGCCAAATCAAAGACAGCTTTACCCTGCTCGGTGACATGATGAAAGCGTAATTGATTTTCTTCTATTTCTTCTATGCGTACTTCGGGTTTGCCAACCGACAAATCAAAGCGCACGACCTGCCCTGTTTTTCTCTGCGTCACCACATCAATATCCGCAATGCTAATATCCGCCGCCATCAAAAAGTCACAGATCGCTTTACGTTGCTCCACCTGTTGCAGCATTTGCACTGAAAATTGAGGCGTTAAGGGCGCGACTTCGTTAATGATAACTAAATGGCGATAGAAATGGGCCAACTAGCTAAAATACGCCGCCTTTATCATCGTGATGGAGAGTCCATCCGATCAATTTCCAAACGAATGGGCTTATCTCGGAACACCGTTCGTTTCTGGTTACGCACCGCAGAAGTTGATGAACCTCACTACAAACCCTGCACACGTCCTATCCTGTTAGATGATTACAAACCCACCTTAGATTCATGGCTCAACAGCAACGCCCATCGCTCAAAACGAGAACGACGGACAACGCTCGGTATGTACCATGACCTTAAAGTACAGGGTTATCAAGGCAGTGTTTCAATGCCTTCGGTGGCGTTCCTCGACGAATCATTTACGACAACTTTAAGACCGCTGTCACTAAAGTGCCCCGATCACCTTAGCACACCAAACGGTCAGCATCCGTGTATATCCAGACCGTGTTTCCATCGTCCATGAGCAAATGGAATGTGCCAATCATCCACGTGCACATTCGCGATGTCAGACGGTGTATGACTGGCAACACTACATTATTCCCTTACTCACTATCAAACCAGGCTCGCTACGCAATGGCGCGCCCTTTATTGAGATGCCTGAGGTATTAAGGCGGCTACAACACCATTTACTCAAGCGTGAAGGCGGTGCAAAGGAAATGGCCAGCATTTTAGCGACCGTGCCTATCCACGGTTTAGATGAGTTGCTGGTTGCGGTCGAGTTAGCCTTTGAAGCAGGCAATCCAAGTAGCCAGCATGTGATGAATATTCTCTCCAGACTCAAACCACATCCAGCCTTTGACGAGTTACATGATGTGCTAGTACCTCAACTCATCGTACCTGCACAAGCTAATGTTGAACGTTATGACCGCCTATTGGCAGGAGAAGTCTTATGAGCAACGATATTATCGACCAGTTAAAGGCACTCAAGCTCTATGGCATGGCCCAAGCTTATCCCGACCTACTTGCCCTGACTAAACATCGAGAAGGTTCATTAGATGAGTGGATTAGACAACTTTTATCCGCGGAAAGTGCTGATCGTTTGATTCGTTCCATACGTTATCAACTGGCCATTGCCAAGCTCCCCAATCATCGCAACCTGACTGGATTTGAGTTTGAGCATAGTCCTGTCGATCAGCGTTTGATCCATGAGTTACATCGAGGCCAGTTTATGCAGGCGACGAGCAATGTCGTCTTTGTCGGCGGGCCTGGTACGGGGAAAACACATCTTGCCACGGCACTAGGCGTTGAAGCGATTATGAAGCATCGAAAGCGGGTTCGATTCTTCTCCACCGTGGACTTGGTCAATGCGTTGGAAATAGAAAAGGCAGCGGCAAGCAAGGACAGATCGCGAATCGTTTGGTGTATATGGATATGGTGATCTTGGATGAGATGGGCTATTTGCCTTTTAGCCAAACGGGAGGAGCGTTGTTGTTTGCATTGTTCTCGAAACTTTAAGAACGAACGAGTGTGGTGATTACCACGAATTCTCTGAGTGGTCCAAGGTGTTTGGCGATGCCAAAATGACCACGGCATTGCTTGATAGACTCACTCACCATTGTCATATCGTCGAAACAGGCAATGAGTCTTGGCGATTTAAAGAATCAAGTACAAAGGGCATTGCTGTCAAACGGACTAAAGCACGACAAACAAAAACAGATCAGGAGGAACTAGCGGTCAATTAACAGAGATTTACTACGGTACGATTTTAATAACAGCGTGGGTCAATTTTAGATGCAAATGCTGGGTCAGTTTTTAGTGACAGTTGACATTTGGGCTTTGAAAGCTCAATTTGGCGGGAGGTTAGTTTCATAACTGGTAGAATTTTTATCAGAAAAAAGTTCGAACCTGAGTTTCTACCAGTTTCTCTACCATTTGCAAGCGGATTCAGATGGACTACATGGGACATGTACGGACAACAAAAAAGCCCTAAGTCGTTGAAACTTAGGGCTTTTTGGACTTCTTCGGACAACCTCGGAAGTGAAAATGGCGCAGCGGACGGGACTCGAACCCGCGACCCCCGGCGTGACAGGCCGGTATTCTAACCGACTGAACTACCGCTGCGCGGTAACTTACGACATGGTGGGTGTTGAGGGGTTCGAACCCCCGACCCTCGCCTTGTAAGGGCGATGCTCTACCAACTGAGCTAAACACCCATGTCGTTCGGTATGGCGTGCATTATAGGGACTTATTTTTGCTTGTCAAAACTTTTTTGACATTTTCATGTCAGTCGCTTAAAAAAAAATCAAATATAAACAAAGGTCTCCATAATCTGTTTATAAAATCCACTTTAACTATCTCCCCTCTAAAACTCCTTAATTATTGAGGAGGCAACAATTCCGTAGGTAATTTACCATCTGTCGGAGGAAGGTCTATTTCAGTCGCTCAAGCTCTTAGTTTAAAAGGATCGCCTTCACTATCGACCACAAATCCGCTTGATACCGCACAACAAACAGATTGTTTTTGAAACCGTTAATATGCTCTTGATGACCTTCAACCGTCAATTTTACGCCCGTTGATGTTGTCCATGATGCCCCTAATCCTAGGCGATATGGCCGTTGATCTGTATTGGCAATACCTGCTTCACTGGCGATTAACGCCGAATTTGCACCCACTAAATGATGCTCACCTGCTAAAGACTCAATACGCATAAATGTATGAAAGCGAAAAACCAACTGAGTGTCTACTGTCAACCAGCCACCCGTTAATGAGCCTTGATAATCAACATCACCTGTTGGACTCAATAAACGGCCATTTTCTTGTTTGAGCCATGCTTCACCGCTAACGGTGGTGTAATATTGCGGCCATAACCACTGCCCTTCTAACACTGAAATACTAGTACTGCCATCAAAACACACTTGCCCTGTACTGGCTTGCTGACAGGATGCTTGGCTATGGGTATGTCCTGTCGCGGTACTTTGTTTGGTGGCGCGGCCATTGACATTAAAATAGGCACTACTCAATGAAAAAGAACTGCGTTCACCTTGCCAACCGATGTGCCCATTGATGGCATTTAACCCTGCGCTTTTTACACTCGGAAAACCATCACCGTCATACACACCTAAACCCGCAGACCATCCCTGTTTAGTTTGCCAAGAGAAGTCTAAACCATCATCTCGCCAACCATCGCCCACACTTGCACGCATGACTAAGGGTTCAACAGCAAATTTCCATTGGTGGCTATGCTCTAAATTTTGCACACCAAACGCGACAGGTTGGCGACCTAAACGGGTCGTCAACGTCTGTGTTGAATTGACCTCGTAGTTGTATTTTAACCAAACTTGCTCAAACGCAAATTCATTACCCAAATCTTCACCATGATACGAACCTTTGACTAAGGTTGTAATGTCATCCGTCCAGTCGGCTTGCAAGCCAATATCGACATAATCAAACGCATTGCCTTGTCGATAGGCTGACATTTGCCCAGTTTCTAAAGCATTAGCTAAACGAGCAACAGGATAGTCCAATTGACTGTGTAAATAACGCCCACCCAAATTAAGAATAGGCGTGAATTTATCTGTCGTTGTCTGTTCATGGGCATTAGCAGCGAAGGACAAGCTCAATAACACAGCAGAATAAATACGATAAGACATAAGATTACGGCTGCTTAAAGGGGTCAGAAATTTTGGGATTATGAATAAATTCGTTATCGGTCAGGGTCTTGAGAAAGGCGACAATATCGGCTTTTTCTTGTGCGTTTAAGTCGATGAGTGTGACCAACTCACTTTTAAATGAATTATTGCGCCCATCGCCTGCATGTACACCTTCGGTAATATTGCGGCCACCTTCGGCATAAAAATCCAATACTTGTTCTAATGTTGCTATTGAACCATCGTGCATATACGGCGCAGTGAGTTCTATATTACGCAAGCTAGACGCACGAAACTTACCCATGTCCTGTGCTTTACCTGACAATTCAAATACTCCGCGATTAGGGAACGGGAAATCACCTGTGCCGCCAATATTAAACAAGCCTGTATTGTGAAATGGCGTTTCTAATACTCTTGTACCTGCATGATTCACTTGGTCATTAAAATTAAAGCTGCCATGACAATGAAAGCACTCGGCTTTTTCGCCAAAAAACAAATTTTTACCACGCAGTTCACTATCACTCAATTGGACTTTTTGTTGATTATATTGGTCGTAACGCGAATTGCCCGATATTAATGTCCGTTGAAAACTGGCAATGGACTTAATGATATTATTGTAATTAATCGCTTGCGCTTCTTGCGGAAAGGCTTTTTTGAATAACGTTTGATAGTTGCTATCTGTTTGAAAACGCTGCAAAACGTCGGCTTTATTGTTGTCGTTCAGTCCTAACTCAATAGGATTATCGCCAAACATCGGCACTTCCATTTGTCGCTCTAAACTGGTTAAAGCAGGATTCGCCCAAGTAATCGTCGCGTTATAAACCACATTAGCTAAATGTTGTGAGTTACGCGGGTGTAGCTCACCCGTAGAACCTTTGGCCACTATTAAGCCGTCAGTAAACGCTTTTTCCTGTAAATGACACGTTCCACACGCTTGCAAGCCATTACCCGATAAACGTACATCATAAAAAAGATGGCGACCCAATTCGACTTTTTCAGCCGTCATTGGATTATCAGCAGGAACAAACGGCGTAGGGAAAGAAGGCGGTAAGTGCCATTGCCATGTTGATGTGCTTAACAAAGGGTCTTCGGTGGTTGTGCCTGTATTACAAGCAGTCAATATCAATGCAAAACAGAGTGAAGATAAAGAATATTTCATAGTAACCAAATTAAGAAACTCAGGCGACTTATGTGATAGGCCGCCTGAGTTTGTAAATCAATATTAAGTTTTTAGACTTATTTATTGATGACTTTAAATACCGTTTGCGTTTTGCTAGTGCTGACTTTACCTGTTAAAAGGTCTAAGCCTAAGGTATCAAAAACAGCAGGACATTCTTTATCAGTTGTGCCAGACATACAACCTAATGCACTGTTTTGATTAACACTAATATCAGACTGAGCAAGCAACGCGGGTACATCTAACACCACTTTTTGCTTGCTGGCATCAAAGCTACTAAGAGAGACTTTTGCCAAGTTGGGATTCGTACAACTATAACCTGCGGCATCAGAGCCTGTACAACCTGTTGCACCCATATGCACTACCCAACTGGTGACTGTTGCATCATCCGTCGTCTCAGGTGTACCTTTTTGGTTAGTCACGCCGCCTGTTGGCTTGAATTCAATTTTAGCAAATTTGCGACCACCCTGCCAACTCCATGCCATTGCCGCCACATCCAAAGGTGCGGTGATTGCGGTGGTATTGCTATGATTTAAGATAATAGTATTACCCGATGAATCAACAACCGTATCTGGCACACCCAATGTGAATTTAATGCCTGTGTAAGTCCCTGTTGGAATTTTACCCGTAATAACGGTATTCGTTTTAGCATCGCCACCCGCACACGCACCTGTTGCATTTTCAAAATCCAGCAAGGCCACACCAAAATCTTGATTTGTGTTTTTATCTAAGGTCACGGCAACGGCTTGACCTTTATCATTTACTAACTCCAGTGCGGACACATAAAAGCGTAAATCTTGTATTTCTGCTGTTTTATTAGTTGAACCTAAATTAGCTATTTCGTTAACTGCCCCGCATTGTGCGTCTTTACCATTGGCTTGTGCAGCAAATTGAATGCTTACAGCTTGTGTCGTTGCCACTACAGGCAAAGGCGTTGAACTATCGCTACTACCGCCACCACAAGCTGTTAATAAAGCGGCAGAAGCCGTCACTAAACTTAATGTTAATAATGAACGCATCAGTCAATCTCTCATTGATAAAGCAGAATATTTCTATATTTTATCCTATTAGCGATTTCATGAAGTGCGACATAATGCCGCAGTTGATAGAGCTAAGCATTTTAGGGAGTGTATAAAAATACACATATTTGACTTCTTAGGACTTACGCGGTTATCGCTTATTTGCGCACTCAACAATCGTTTCCAACGATTTTAAGTGCGCAAAACGCGCTAATTTCGACGAAATGCGTAAGTCATTTTTTCAAAGCCTCATAAATCCGTTACAATTCACCCCGATTTAGCACTTAGGCATTTAGGCACAATGACGACTCTCGCTGCTTCTTTAATCCTTTCACCGTTAACCCTTCCCACCCATTCAGGCGACCGCAAAGCTTGGTCGAATTTAGTAGGTGCTGGCGTGGGTTTGGCTATCGCTGAAGCGGCACAAACATGGTCGGGCGTGGTGTTATTAGTGACCGCCGATAGCCAACAAGCGACACGTTTAGAAGAAGAAGTTCGTTTTTTTTGTGATGATAAATTACCGATTTTTCATTTTCCCGATTGGGAAACTTTACCCTACGATCAGCTTTCGCCGCATCAAGACATCACTTCCGAACGACTACGGATTTTGGCGACTTTGCCTACGCTCAGTAAAGGTTTAGTGATTACACCGATTAGCACTTTAGTGCAGCGTCTTTCTCCCCCGTCTTGGCTAACTGCACAAAGTTTTAGTTTAAAATGCGGACAAAAATTTGATGTTGATGATACGCGCCAACGCTTAGAGGCTGTAGGTTATCGCGCCGTAGAAACCGTTTACGAACACGGTGAATATGCGGTACGCGGTAGTTTGATGGATATTTATCCGATGGGTGCAACAGCTCCTGTACGAATTGAATTATTTGATGATGAAATTGATAGCCTACGTTTATTTAACCCCGACAATCAGCGCACTACTGAAACGATTAAACAATTAGAACTATTGCCCGCGCGCGAATTTCCTTTTGATAAAAGCGCAATTCGTACTTTTAAAGACCATTGGGCTGAGACCTTTCCTCATACTGACCCGAAAAAATGCTCCCTCTATAAAGACATTAGCCAAGGCTTAGCCGCCGCAGGAATTGAATACTATTTACCGTTATTTTTTAATGAAAGTGCGACGTTATTTGATTATTTACCTCGGCAAACGCTAGTGGCGTTAATGAGTGAAAGCCAAAAACAATTAGAACACTTTTGGTTAGAACTCAGCCAACGTTATGAAGAACGTCGTCACGATAGTTATTTACCTATTCTCTCGCCTGATAAATTATTTTTACGCCAAAACGAATTATTTGCCGCCGTAAATCAATTTGCCCGTTTAACTCTTAACGAACAAGCCGACGAAGAAAAAGCAGGATTAACGAACTTTGCGTTTACGCCACCACCGAGCTTGCCGATTGATTCGCGTAGTGATGCGCCACTGGCAGCATTAAGTCGCTATTTGCACGGACAACAGCAGCGCGTGTTGTTATGTGCCGAAAGCGCGGGTCGCCGCGAAAGCTTAATGGCATTGTTACAGCCTTTAGCATTGACACCCACTTTAGTACACAACTGGAAAGAGTTTTTAACCAGCACTGCCCCGTTTGCCTTAACCATCGCGCCACTGGAACGCGGGTTGTGTTTGCCCAACATCAGCGTCATTGCCGAATCGCAATTATTTGGCCAACGGGTGATGCAGCGTCGTCGCCGTAAAGCCACGAGTGGTGAAGGCGCGGCTGAATTAGCGATTCGTAGTTTAAGTGAACTCAGTGTTGGCGTGCCTGTGGTACATATTGATTACGGTGTTGGGCGTTATCAAGGTTTAATCACACTCGACATGGATGGTCAAATCCAAGAGTTTTTACAACTGACTTATGCTGACAGTGCCAAACTGTACGTGCCTGTTTCTAACTTACATCTTATCGCTCGTTATTCAGGCGCAAATGATGATACCGCGCCGTTGCATAAACTCGGCACTGAACAATGGCAAAAAGCGCGTAATAAAGCCGCCGAACAAGTTCATGATGTCGCCGCCGAACTCCTAAACATTAGTGCTAGACGCGCCGCGAAAGCAGGTTATGCGTTTAAATTTGATGAGTTGGAATACCGTAAATTTAGTGCAGGTTTTGCCTTTGAAGAAACGGCCGATCAAGCTAATGCTATTATTTCTACCCTTGCTGATATGCGCTCGCCAAGACCGATGGACAGATTAGTTTGTGGTGATGTTGGCTTTGGCAAGACGGAAGTCGCCATGCGCGCCACTTTTGTGGCGATTCAAGATGGTACGCAAGTCGCCGTTTTAGTGCCAACTACCCTACTCGCGCAACAACATTATGAAAACTTCTGCGACCGTTTTGCCGATTGGCCTGTCAATATTGAAGTGTTATCGCGTTTTAAAACCGCAAAAGAACAGCAAAAAGCCCTCGCCGCTTTAGCAGATGGTAAAATTGACATCATTATTGGTACGCATAAGCTATTGCAAGATAGCGTCGAGTTTAAGAATTTAGGTTTGATGATTGTTGATGAAGAACATCGTTTTGGCGTTCGTCACAAAGAAGCGTTAAAAAATCGTCGTGCCGATGTCGATATGCTTACCCTCACCGCCACCCCGATTCCTCGCACTTTAAATATGGCGTTTTCGGGTTTGCGTGATTTGTCGATTATTGCTACACCACCTGCCAAACGTCTGGCAGTGAAAACTTTTGTCCGTGAAAATACACCAGCCACTATTAAAGAAGCCTTACTGCGCGAATTATTACGCGGCGGCCAAGCTTATTATTTACATAACGATGTCGCTACTATCGAAAAATGTGCCGCTGATTTACAAGCCTTAATTCCTGAAGCACGGGTCGGTATTGCACACGGCCAAATGCGTGAGCGTGATCTTGAACACGTCATGCAACAGTTTTATCACAAACAATTTAATGTTTTAGTCTGTAGTACCATTATTGAAACGGGTATTGATGTGCCCTCAGCTAACACCATCATCATGGAGCGCTCCGACAAACTCGGTTTAGCGCAAATGCACCAATTGCGTGGTCGGGTCGGTCGTTCGCATCATCAAGCGTATGCCTATTTGCTTGTGCCGAATAAAAAATCATTAACAGGTGATGCTGAAAAACGTTTAGAGGCGATTGCTAGAGCCGATGAACTAGGCGCAGGTTTTGCCTTGGCGAGTCAAGATTTAGAGATTCGCGGTGCGGGTGAATTATTAGGCGAAGAACAAAGCGGCAATATGCAAGTGATGGGTTTTACCTTGTATATGGAAATGCTTGAACGCGCCATTAAAGCGATTAAATCAGGCCGCGCACCGAATCTTGATCAACCGTTAGCACTGACTGCGGATATTAACTTACGTTTCTCGGCCTTGATTCCTGATGATTATTTACCCGATGTCCATAACCGTTTATTAATGTACAAACGAATCAGTCACGCCGATAGTTTTGACGCCTTGGATGAGCTGCAAGTAGAAATGATTGACCGTTTTGGCTTGCTACCCGAACCCACCAAAAACTTGTTTGCCACCCATCGTATAAAATTAGAAGCAGCTGAATTGGGTATTCGTAAGATTGATGCTCATGCCCAAGGCGGACGTTTAGAATTTGCTAAAGATACCAAAGTTCAACCAATGACGATTGTGAAGTTAGTGCAAACACAACCAGCACAATTCAAGTTGGATGGCGCAGATAAATTACGATTTATCAGTGATTTGACCGATACGAAAAAGCGGTTAGCGTTTGTTGATGAGTTGTTGAAGCGGTTAAAGGGTTGATGTCAAATTAAAGGGTAAAAACCTACCTCTATGATTTGGCTTCGCTCAGCTAACGCAAAAACGTTCTCTGAGCAGAGTCGAAGAGAAAATTCAATCAATCGTCAACAGACTCTATTCTGTGAGTGAAAAAAATGGCTTTTCTTTGCGCTCTTCACCTGCCATTAGTTTCAATACCCGTTGAAGCCCTAATGCCGTTTGATAAGGTGCTCGGCTTTGAATGTAGTTAATTGCCCAACTCGGTGCTACTCCACCTGGATCAATATAACCTTCAGCCACACCATGAATTTTACCACCACCCATCGGCGTCCATTTCACCGTCATATCTTCGGCAATCATACGGACAAAAGGCGGCTTCGGTGGTAGATAACTCGGGATAGATTTTAGCGTCAATAATGCATAACCACGTTTAGTGGTATATGGCTGAATAATGCCGTGAATGATGGCATCACGGTCTGGTAATGTTGGCGGTGCACGATGAACAATGTAATAATAAAATTCGGTCGCAGACACTTTTTTCAGCAACTTGGCTTCTTGAACTTGATAAAACCATTTTCGGTAGTTATCAAAATCAAAATATACCCGTGCAATGTCATCTAAGTTTGTTTCAACATCATATTCCACTTTAAAAGCACGCAAACTTTTACCATAGTCACGTTTATCGTAAGCTTGAATATCATGAGCTCGGTCTTGCTTAATTAATCGCCATTCATCTTGGGCAATCTTTGAGGATCGTAAATCATCTAAGTCATCGTTGGCGGCAAAGGCATTGACACTTAACAACGCGAGGAGGGAAATTTGGGCTACTCGTTGAAACATATTATTTTTCTCTTTTTAATGACTTATCAAGGACTGTGACTGTAGTCACATTTAGAAAATATGACAAGAGTTGACAACATATTTTCCCATTAATAGAAAAAGGCTCTATTTAGCAAGAATAGTCACAACTTAACAGGCACAACCAACACAGGCACATTAGACTGCCCGACTAAGGATTTACTGGTACTACCTTCAATTAACTGTGTCCATAAGCCTTTATGTTCAGAACCGATGATTATCATATCTGCCGACAGCTTTTCCGCTTCTTTAATAATCGTTGTCACTACCGATGTACCGCTTACTAATAAGCCAACACAGTCCAAACCATCTGCTTGTAATTGTTGGCTAAATTGCAGCATTTGTTGATGCTCACCATGAAAACGTGTGGCTATTTCTTGGCGTAATTCTTTCGGGTCGATATACATGGGAAACTCACCAAAGACACCGCCATAACCCAATATCTCTTGCTGAGAATCTGTCACATGTAATAAACAGACACGCGCCGATAATGATTTAGCTAAATTTTTTGCGTAGTTCAACAGATGAGGGGTTGATGCAGATAAATCGACAGAAACGAGGATTTTCATAGGGAATGCTCCTTGAGTATGAATATGCCGTTAAATCCCCATCATGAGGATTTAACGTATTGACCAGCGACTACTTACAAATCGACGCACACGGTTTGCCATCACCATCGCCATCAATCTTGCTATTACCACAGTTTTTTAACTGAAACTTAGCTTCGGCACAACTACTCATTTGCCCACAGTTTTTTTTATGCTCGCACGAAAAGCCTTCTTTGTTAGGTTTAGCAGAAGTTACAGGCTTTGGCTTGCTTTCTTTGACTACAGAAACCACTTCCTCTATTTGAGCAGGACTTGCTACATTACTCTTAGCAGACTTCGCATTAGCATACTGGCTAATAAAGCGATTTTCTTTCCCTTCTATGGCGGCAATACGTTGATTTCGTTCAATTTCCCAGTCATCAGGCGGGTCTTTTTTTGACCAGACAGTAAATAACTTGCGGTCTTGGTCGGACAATTTAAAGCCATAGGTATCTTCCATATAAAACATCACCCGAGCGACATTCCCCTTAACGACATCTGGCGGCTCAGCACGACGAATGGATTCATCAACCTCCATTGGACACGCACCGTACTCACGTTTATTGCCTTCCACCATACCCCAATTAAAGTTAGAACGATCACCATTCACTTCACCAACCGCAGGAAACAAGTTATGTAAGTCGTTATGTGCCGCTTCAAACAACGGGTCTTCCGCTTCGCAACATTGGCGGCCTGTCACGTCTTTACCAGCACACACTTTTTTTGGTTCGCGCCAGCATTGTCTGAAGTTGCCAAATTGATGCGCGGGCATCACGTGTTCTGCTTCAATGCGGCTAGCACGCTCAGGATTTTTACGTGGAATATAACCACAACTTTTCCAATCAACGATTTTTGATTTAGGATCATAATCACAGCCACAATAGAACGTAATATCGTGACCTTTATAAATTTCGTTATACAATATCTTTTTTGCTGACTCAAAAGATGCAGGACTTTTAGGAAGATTGGCGAGATTAGATTCCAGTTTTGTTTCTTTGCTGCTTGAGTTCGCAGTCGGTTGGCTGCCTGCATCACCTTGATTACAAGCCGTTAATAACACCAACATCCATAATAATAACCAATGACGCATAAATTTTAATCTTCCTATTTTCTTAAATTTTCATGAATTAAATAAATCAGGGGCGGATTTTAAGCCCGCCCCCACGTTTTACAAACGTTCAACCACAAAGCCCAAACCCTGCACCACATCTGCTTGGGCATAAGGCGCAACGACTGCGCGAGTCATGACTTCAGGACGCAAGTAATGTTGAGCAACACGTTGCAAATCGGCAATCGTCACTTTCAACAATTTGGCACGTAACGCTCGACGTTGAGCAGGTGTACGTTCATACAAACTATTGTGGAAAGCACTACGCGCTTCACCAGCGGGGGACATCGGTTTGTCGAGGCTGGCCATAATGCCTAAAATCACTTCTTCTAATTGACGCTCTTCATGGGCGTTAGTGTGGAGCCACACTAAGCTTGCTTGAAAATCATCAAAAGTTTCGGCTAAACGTGGATCACGATATGAGAAGAAACGGAAGGCGCAGGCATTGCTGTCATAACCTGCACCGCCACCATAAGCACCACCTTGTTCACGAATGGCACGATGTAAAAAGCCATTGCGTAAAAAGCCACCTAAAATCATTAATGCGGCGGCATCATCATGATCAATGGCAACCGCAGGATAAGCGGCGGCACAAAATTGCACTTGGGTGTTAGCTAACCATGCAATATTTGTCACTTGTGCGCCAGTGTCAGAACTTAGCGGAATGGATGGCTTATGCACAGGAATAACGGCATTTTCCCATGCTTGCTGAAAGGCCGTTACTAAATCCGATAAACGCTCTTTTTCGGCAATTAATAACAATTGACGCGGTGCCGCCAATACTTTTTGGTGAATTGCTTGAAGCTCTGCTAATAACGCGGTCACACCTTCATCAGTTTGGCTATTGGCCACCACTTCACGCAAAGTACGCAAGGCAGGTAAGCCCGAAATACGATATTCAAACTGAGACAAAGCACTCATCGAATGACTGGCCGTTTGCATCGCCAACGCATGACCACTGTCAGTAATACTGGCTTCAAATCGGGCTTTGCGCTGCGCTAATAAATCTTGTACCCTCTCGCCTTCATCAAAACGTAATTGCTCTAAGGTGGTACGCGCTAAAACAAAACTATCGGTGTGATAATGCAATGCCTTACAGGACACAACTAAATGCCCCGTGGCTTGTTGAGCATTATTTAAACTTGTACGGGTACTTAAGCCCATGCGCACGCCACCACTGACGCTCGACTGCCATTGTTGCATCGCTAAATAGTCGCGCTCACCTGCGCCCAATTCGCTAATTAAGCTGGTATAAAAAGGCAATAGTTGCTGTTCGCGTAGCGACAGTTCGGGCAAATCAATAATAATTTGTTGATAAAACAAACCATTAGTCCCCGCACTAAACGTGGTCAAAGGTAAATCTACACCGTTTATTGTCAAGGTTTGATGTTGGCCTTCGGCAATTTTTAAGTCGGCAGGAATATCTTCTAAGCCAACTTTTGGCAAAATACTGACATCATCGACTTGGGCTTGACGCGCCGTTAAAGCTTTAGTGGCAGCAATAATAGCTAATTTATCGTCCGCACTCAGTTGTTGCTGAATTTTCGCTAAACGTGCTGCTTCGGCAGCTTGGCGTTTTTGGTTAATGGTTGTGTCGGGTTTAAGCGTTAAACGGACACGATGCGGATTATCCAACAACACCGTTTTCACCATATTTTTAATATAGTCAGGGTCTTGAATAGATTGACGCATTTCTGCCAATACCGCATCAACATCCCACAAAGCAAGCGGGTCAGCATCTTGTAACGCAGCGGTTAAGCCATTCAAGAGTAATTGCAAACCGTAAGGGTAAGAATCGCCACCAATTTCACGTTGTGCTAACTCGACTTGATGCAATACCGCTTCAACTTCCGCTTGTGGTACACCTTCTAAGGCGACTTTTTGCAGCACTTCTAAAATGCCTGCTTCAATAGCGGCGGCATTATCGGCGGCACAACCTTCTAAACCACAACTAAAACTCATTTCGCGGCCTGAATCATCCAAACCTGATAACGGTGAAGGCGATTCGCCTAAGTCTGTAGTTTCTAGATATTGGCGCAATGGCGAAGCGGAATTTTCTAATAATACGCCACCGAGCAAATTCATCGCTAAACGCTCGTTGATATTGGCGGTATGACCCAACAACCAACTTAACACCACATGGCTTTTATTCGCCAAATCACCTTCATCTAAAGGATAGTGATCTTCGACAGCCAATGGTGCGTAATAGCGTTTTTCGTCACGGCCTTTAATGGCGGTTGTTTGCTCAAACTCATGTAAAGCTTGTTCTTCAAAACGCGCTTGTAATTCAGCGGCAGGAATATCACCAAAGGTCATAAATACCGCATTACTGGGATGATAATGCTTTTGATAAAATTCTTGTAAATCGTCATAACTTAAATCAGGAATGGTTTCGGGGTCGCCACCTGAGTTGTAATGATAGGTCGTCGTTGGAAAGACATATTTATTGAGTACATCAGACAAAATACTCGTTGGCGAACTCATTGCCCCTTTCATTTCGTTAAACACTACGCCTTTATAAACTAAAGGGCTGTCTGAATTTTCAGCTTCGGTAAACTCAACACGAATGCCTTCTTGGGCAAAATCTAAAGGGTCTAAACGGGCAAAAAACACCGCATCTAAATAAACGGATAATAAATTAAAATAATCTTGGCGATTTTGGCTGGCAAAGGGATAAGCCGTCCAATCACTAGACGTAAAAGCATTCATAAAGGAATTTAACGAACGACGAATCATCAAAAAGAACGGGTCACGCACAGGAAAACGTTTAGAACCACAAAGCGCGGTATGTTCTAAAATATGCGCCACACCTGTTGAATCCATTGGCATGGTTCGCAACGCGACTAAAAAGACATTTTCGGGGTTATCAGCTGCCAAATGAAAATGACTTGCGCCTGTTTTAAGATGACGATATTCACTCATATCAATATTTAACGATGGAATGTGAACCGTACGTAAACATTCAAAAGCAGGATGCGGCGTGGATGCTGACACAGGCAACTCCAAAAGACATTAGTGTGATGTGAGAGAAGGACTTACGCGGTCGTAAATCCAACATTGATTGGGATTATGCGCCATCAAAGCTTGAGAGACAAACAGACAAAAGAGGCTTCGACTCCGCTCAGCCAGCGTAAAAATGCTCCCTGAGCGGAGTCGAAGGGATAATTACCCTAACCTATTTCGCTTTGGATTCGCCTTGAATACAAATGGTCAACCCTTTGAGGAAGTTTCTTAAAAACTGGTCACCACACGGACGATAATTTTTATGGCCATATTTACGGAATAATGCGCTTAATTCGGGCTTAGAAACGCGAATACCTGCGGTTTCCATGACATCGTACATATCGCCTTCTTGCAATTCAAAAGCAACACGTAGCTTTTTCAGGATGATGTTATTAGTCATCGGCAATTCAATCGGCGGTGTTGGGCGGCTTTCGTCTTTGCCGCGCTTATAAATGACTAATCCATCTAAAAAATGCGCCATAATTTTATCGCTGCATTCTTGAAAACCAGCTTCGTCATCTTTTTTCAAAAAGCTAATCACATCGTCTTCAGATACGTCTTGAAAATCAGACATTTTAATGATTTCGACGATACGAGCATCGTTGACAGCCAAAATATAACGCACGCTACGCAAAACATCGTTGTTAATCAATTCTCAATTCCCCGAATAAGCTGTGTAAGGTTAGATTGTCGCTATTGTACCTTGCATCGTAGGGAAAAAATCGTTTGTTGAAAAATTAGCGAGTGTAGGCATTAGAGTCAACAAAAGTAATGTCTTTACAATGTCCTTTAATCACCTACAAAATTAAAATTTCAACTTCAACTGTTTAGACGAACATAGTCCTTTTCAAGAGAGGTAATTTGGTAATCGTCCCTATAAATAACCTCTTTGAAAAGTAGAATTTTCTCGTAAGATAAACGCAGGAGATTTTGCATGAAAACATCGAAATTTAGTGACAGCCAAATCATGGCTATTCTCAAACAAGCTGAAGCAGGGACACCT
>JAUSLJ010000035.1 GCA_030646715.1 Agitococcus sp. | reverse complement strand
AATTGGCAGTTGCATTTAATAACTTAGCGAGTCATTTATCTGAGCAAGGCAAACTAGACGAAGCCTTAGACTACGCTCAACAGGCTTTAACTATTAGGCAGCAACTCGCACAGCAAAAACCCGAGAGATTTAATCCTGAATTGGCACGTGCATTTAATAACTTAGCGAATCGTTTATCTGAGCAAGGCAAACTAGACGAAGCCTTAGACTACGTCCAACAGGCTTTAACCATTTATCAACAACTCGCTATTAAAATACCATTGGTATATTTATCACAACAATGCCATACAGCTTTATTTATAAGGTTAATTGGCTGGTTAACTAACAAGCCAATTTCAGCATTAGAAAATCCAAAAATTAGTGATAAAAGACAGGAAAAAGCCGTTAATTTCCATTTTAAGGTTATAACGCTGATGCTTGATTTTCCTCAACAACATGAACGAGCTTCAGAGTTGTTATCTTTATGGAAAGGTTTAGATATGGCTCAACAGCAACAATTTAAAGAGTATTATTTTTTATTAAATAGTTATTTAGAAGCTATACATTTACAGTGTGATGACAATTGGCGTAACCAGTTACAACAATATAAACAGCAAAGAATGCATAATTTGCCCTATTGGCTGATTGCTATTGCTAAAAAACTTAATCTCCCTTTGTTTTAAAATAAAAAGCCCGTAAAAACGGGCTTTTTATTGATTAGTAATCAATTAGGGGAGGTGAAACGCCGCCCCTAAATCATATTACGTCAATTGCGCTACATTGATTTTGTCCGCTTGAGCAGTGTATTCGCCCATACGGTCAAAGTTTAAGTAGGTGTAGATTTCAGAAGACATAGAATTTATTTTATCTGCATATTCCATGTATTCCGCAACCGTTGGCAACTTGCCCATGACCGCAGCAACAGACGCTAACTCAGCAGAAGCTAAGTAAACATTTGCACCTTGACCTAAACGGTTCGGGAAGTTACGTGTTGATGTCGATACGCAAGTGGTGTTAGGTGCAACACGGGCTTGGTTACCCATGCACAACGAGCAACCTGGCATTTCAGTACGCGCACCTGCACGGCCATAAATATTGTAATAGCCTTCTTCTTTCAGTTGATGCTCGTCCATTTTTGTCGGTGGAGCAATCCACAAACGTGTCGCTAATGAACCGCCTTCCACTTTATCCAACAACTTGCCAGCAGCACGGAAATGACCAATGTTCGTCATACAAGAACCGATGAAAACTTCATCAATTTTTTGACCAGCAACTTGTGACAATGGCTTCGCATCATCGGGATCGTTTGGACAGCAAAGAATAGGCTCTTTGATTTCGTCCATGTTGATTTCATAAACAGCCGCGTATTCCGCATCTTTATCGGCACGCAATAACACAGGATTAGCCAACCATGCTTGCATGGCTTCAACACGACGACCAATGGTACGTGCATCGCCATAACCGTTGGCAATCATCCACTTCAACATGGTGATGTTAGATGTTAAGTATTCAGCAACAGATTTTTCACTCAAAGTAATCGAGCAACCCGCAGCAGAACGCTCAGCAGAGGCATCAGACAATTCAAATGCTTGTTCAGCAGTTAAATCTTCCATGCCTTCAATTTCTAAAATACGGCCATTGAATACGTTCTTTTTGCCTTTTTTCTCAATGGTTAATTCACCACGTTGAATAGCAGCATAAGGAATGGCATGAACCAAGTCACGTAAGGTGATACCTGGTTGCATTTTGCCTGTGAAGCGAACTAATACCGACTCAGGCATATCTAAAGGCATAACTCCCGTAGCAGCAGCAAAAGCAACTAAGCCAGAGCCAGCAGGGAAGGAGATACCAAGAGGGAAACGTGTATGAGAGTCACCACCTGTACCGACGGTATCAGGCAATAACATACGGTTTAACCAGCTATGGATAATGCCATCACCGGGACGCAAGCTCACGCCACCACGATTCATAATGAAATCAGGTAAAGTGTGATGGGTTTGCACGTCAACAGGTTTTGGATAAGCCGCGGTATGACAGAAAGACTGCATCACTAAATCGGCAGAGAAGCCCAAGCAAGCCAAGTCTTTCAACTCATCACGCGTCATTGGGCCTGTGGTGTCTTGCGAGCCAACAGTCGTCATTTTCGGTTCGCAGTATGTACCTGGGCGAATACCTGTTACGCCACATGCTTTACCAACCATTTTTTGTGCCAAAGTATAACCTTTGCCTGTATCGGCTGGTTGTACTGGCTGACGGAACAAAGCTAACGGGGCTAAACCTAAGGACTCACGCGCTTTAGTAGTTAAGCTGCGACCAATGATTAAGTTAATACGGCCACCCGCACGCACTTCATCCAACAATACTTGGGATTTCAATTCAAAGGTGCTTAAAACTTCGTCAGTACCGTTTTTAGTAATTTTGCCTTCGTATGGGTAGATGTCGATAACATCGCCTGTGTTCAGGTTGTTAACATCGGCTTCAAAGGGCAGTGCACCTGCATCTTCCATTGTGTTGAAGAAAATAGGAGCGATTTTGCTACCGATACACACACCACCATCACGTTTGTTGGGAATGTAAGGAATATCATCGCCTGTAAACCATAATACCGAGTTTGTTGCGGATTTACGGCTCGAACCTGTACCAACTACATCGCCAACGTAAGCAACGGTATGACCTTTGGCTTTTAAGGCTTCGATTTGTTTTACTGGGCCTAAAGAGCCTGGTTGGTCTGGAAAAATACCGTCACGGGCATTTTTCAACATCGCGTTAGCATGTAAAGGAATGTCTGGGCGGCTCCATGCGTCTTGTGCAGGAGACAAGTCGTCGGTATTGGTTTCGCCAGTGACTTTAAATACAGTTACCGTTAATTTTTGTGGCACTTCTGGACGAGTCGTAAACCATTCTGCATCAGCCCACGATTGAATTAATTCTTTTGCGAATGGATTGCCCGCTTTAGATTTTTCATCAACATCATGGAAAGAGTCAAACATTAACAAGGTGCTTTTTAAGGCTGCTACCGCATCAGCCGCTAACGGCGTATCTAATAATTTAACCAATGGTTGAACATTGTAACCACCTAACATCGTACCTAATAATTTAACGGCTTTTTTAGCGTCAACTAAAGGAGAAGACGCTTCGCCTGTAGTAACAGCCGCCAAGAATGCAGCTTTCACATAAGCAGCAGGGTCAACGCCCGCAGGTACGCGATTTTCTAATAAATCAACTAAAAAGGCTTCTTCGCCAGCAGGTGGGCTTTTTAATAAGGCAACAAGAGATGCAGTTTGTTGTTCATCAAGCGGTTTTGGTGGTACGCCTTGAGCGGCGCGTTCGGCAACATGTTGGCGATAGGCTTCTAGCACGGTAGTTTCCTCAATTTATACAGGAAGATATTCAACTGAAAACTCGCTTTGCATTTTTGCATGGCTGATTTTCAGTGAAAAAACGGTGTGCAAATGTTAGCACTCAAACAGATAAAAGTTAAGGAATCGTTATCACGCAAACGCTATAACCATTGTTTATTAAATAAATAGCTAAAATAGTTACTGTAAGACAGTTTCATTCGCGTTGATAAACTTGTATTTTTAGAGCCATGGTGCTTTTTAACTACTTAGCTGCTACAATAATTATTTTATCGCATAATGTATATTATGTTAAATAACTTCTAATAATGCATTTTTTGTAATTAATAGTACAAGTATATAACGTTATGTTTTATT
Organism: Agitococcus sp.; assembly: GCA_030646715.1. Lineage (GTDB taxonomy): Bacteria > Pseudomonadota > Gammaproteobacteria > Pseudomonadales > Moraxellaceae > Agitococcus. The sequence continues at coordinate 229,883 of JAUSLJ010000035.1, read as the reverse complement.
ACATAATCGCAAAATGCGACTTCTAACACGCTTTGTATTGGTATTTTAATTGCTTTTACTTGTGTGCAATCTCGCACGCTGCAAGATAGGCACTACCGCCACAGGGCTACCCAATGAATTAGGATAGCGCGGATTACCCACAATACGCAGTAGTACATTTTCGGTAGTCGCACAAGTTGCCCATGCGCGTACCCCTTCTGCTGCAAACCATTGATGAGCGCGATCGTGATGCACATGGTTTGCGTCAATCAGAGCAATTAACTCATGGACATCTAGCAAATACACACTCATAGCAACTCATCTCGAAGTTGGTTAACCATTTCTAAACTAACTGGCTGAGGATTTAAGTAAGGGAGTTCCGTTACGCTCTTGTATGGGTTGCGTTTGGCGTATGAGTGCTTGACGAGCAAACTCAGAAATAACCTGCAATCCGCTATTCCTTCAGGCGGGAAAAGTACTTGCCTTGCCGTTGATGGTGCAACCACATATGGCATACCTGATGCGTGTTGAAAAAACCGTATGAAAAAATTTGGTAAACTTAAGACGATTACCATTGGAGCTTATCATGTCAAAGAAAGTGCAACGGCAGTACAGTGCAGAGTTAAAGGCAAGTGCGGTAAAAATGGTGATTGAAGAGTTAAAAACCTTAGCCGAAGAAATGAACATGCACAAAAACAGAATAGGCGATTGGATAGCAGGAAGAAGAAAGCCAGAAGCAGCAGAAATAGCAATATTAGCGGAAATGGCAGGTATGCCAATACTGGAAACAGTAGCAGCCGTAGAGATGGAACTCAATGATAAATATAAGGATATTTGGAAAAGAGCAGTAACAGAATGGCGCGCCCAGCGGGATTCGAACCCACGACCCCTGCCTTCGGAGGGCAGTACTCTATCCATCTGAGCTATGGGCGCACACAGGGCGGCAATGATAATCCTGTTTGCGTCCGAAGTCCACGATTTCAATGGTTTGCCTTGATTTATAAGGCTTTCAAGCCTTCATTCGAGCATAAAACAAACGATTAACCTGTAGATGTGTGGGTACTGAAAGCCACTCAAGGTGTCTATAGGTGTCTGCTATTTGGACTTGCGATGGACTTGCAGAAAATACGAGAGTAAACCAAAAACGGGGGGCTGGTGTTATTTTGAAACTGATACCTCGCCTGTTACCCGCATAATCGTCGCCCGAGAGACTCCAACGAACTAATGGACGCGCCATTTTCGCAAACTCACAATCTCCGTCTGCTGACTCTGTGTCGTATTCAAAGGACGACACAGTACCTTTTATCCACTTAGCACATGAAATACTATCTGAAATAATCTAAATTATTATTTGGACAATTGAGTCCACTATAGTTTTTATAGTGCGTTTGCCCTAGTGTTACCTCCCCCCCCCCTCTGTTACCAAACACTCAAACGGTGTTACCTAGACATTGACTAGATGTTACGGTGACAACTCAAACAGAAGATCATCGTTTTTACACAACCTTCAATTAACTGCACATCTAATTGTTTTTAAACAATATAATTTTTAAATCAACTACTAATAAAAAGTTGGCACGCGCTTTGCTATATGTATTGCGTGTAGCAGATAATCATAACAACAGCACACAAACAATAAGAAGTGGAACGATAACAACAAGACGTTAAAAAATGGCAACTCATAATAATAATTTGAGCCATTGCAAGTAGAAGAAAACTGACGAATAACAAAAATTAGCGTCAGAGACATAAAACAAAAAGAACGTAACAACGACAATAAGAGAAGATGACAGTGCAACGCGGGAGTTTCGGCTCCCGCGCTTCTCCTCCCCCAAATACCTGCAAATAAAAATTCCCGTCTTTCCGTAAAAAATTGTTATCATTCATTATCTTTGACTCAACCGAGATGCGTTCTCAATTCATGCCATCATCCACATATACACTGCAAAAATATAAAGCTGCCGATTACGGTATTCACCCGAATGATGTCAGTGAAGCCGCACTCGCTACTATCCACGAACTCACTAAAGCAGGTTTTCAGGCCTATATCGTCGGCGGTGGCGTGCGCGACTTGCTGTTAGGTTTGCATCCTAAAGATTTTGATATTGCCACCGATGCCACACCTGACCAAATTAAACGCGTATTTGGCCGTGGCTGTCAGATTATTGGACGGCGTTTTCAGTTGGCACACGTCTATCACAATCGCCAAATGTTAGAAGTCGCCACCTTTCGCGCTCCCCATGAAGAACATACGGCTCATAGTCAAACATCGGCTCATGGCATGATTGTCCGTGACAATATTTGGGGCACGATTGATCAAGACGCGTTACGCCGTGACTTCACCATCAACGCCATGTATTACCAGCCAGAAACGGGGCAAATTTTAGATTTTGCCAATGGCATGAAAGATATTAAAAGCAAGACTTTACGCATGATTGGCGACCCTGCTACCCGCTATCGTGAAGACCCTGTACGTATGTTACGTGTCGCTCGCTTTGCCGCCAAACTACAGTTTCGTTTAGATGATGCGACTGAAACCCCGATCAAAGACTTAGCCTATCTATTAAAAGCCATTTCTCATCATCGTCTCTATGATGAAAGCCATAAAATGTTTGCTTGTGGCCACTTACAGGCGTTACTGCAACATTTGGGCGAGATGGATTTGTTTGGCGCACTGTTTCCCCTCGTTAAAGAAGATGTCTTTAACTCGCCTTTAGTGAAATTAGCCGCCAAAAATACCGATGACCGTATTCAACAAGGTAAGTCGGTTAATCCTGCCTTTTTTTACGCGGTTGTCTTGTGGGAATGGCAACAACGGTTGACGAAACTGGAATTAGATCGTGGGGAAGATATTTTCCCTGCTTATCAATCCGCAGGCATTCGTGTGTTAACGCAGCAATCATTGCAGACAGCCATTCCGCGTTTTGTCGCACAAACGATTCGTGATATTTGGGATTTACAACCACGCCTAGAAAAGCCTCGTTCGCGTGTTGTGCCCAAATTGATTATTCAACCCAAATTCCGTGCCGGTTTTGACTTTTTGTTATTACGCGAACTCAGTGGTGATACACGCACCAATGGCATGGGCACATGGTGGGAACACTATCAAGCTGTTTCTACGGATGAACAAGAAGGGTTATTACGACTGTTAGATAAACCTAAAGCCAAACCAAAGAGTAATAAACCGAAAAAGCCAAAAGCTCCCGCCAAACCAAAAGAAGACCCTGCTGCAGTATGAGTTATCTTGCCTATCTGGGCTTGGGTGCAAACTTAGGCCAACCCCAGCAACAACTCAGTTGGGTGATTTCGCAACTCGCCGAATTGCCGCAGTGTCAATTAGTCGCTGTGTCTCGTTTATACAGCAGCAAACCTGCGCTTGGCTCACCCGAAAACCAGCCTGATTATACTAATGCTGTTGTTTCTGTGACGACCATGCTGACGCCGCATCAATTATTACAGCTCCTTCAGGCCATAGAAAACCAAGCAGGACGTGTCCGTGTCGAACGCTGGGGCGCACGTATATTAGATTTAGACATCTTGTTATATGCTCAAGATGAGATAAAAACGGCTGAATTAACCGTGCCTCATGTGGAATTATGCCATCGCTCCTTTGTTGTTTTACCTTTATTGGACATTTGTCCAACCTTAGCTTTGCCAAACGGCACAAAAATCGCTAGCCTAGCGACCGCCACAGGGTCAGATGACATTCATGTCACTGCCGACAATACATGGTGGCAAACCCCCTCCCAACCTCCCCCTTAAAAAGCAAAGGGGAGGAGCATTTAATGAGGTACATAATGGCTGTTTCCTTAACCACACTACGCGATTGCAAAAAACGTGGCGAAAAATTCGCGATGATTACCTGTTATGACACGATTTTTGCCCAAACGATGAATGCGGCGGGTGTCGAATGTCTCTTGGTGGGCGATTCTTTAGGCATGGTATTACAAGGCCATAGCTCGACTTTGCCAGTTACCATGCAAGATATGATTTATCACACTCAATGTGTCGCTCGTGGCAATAGCAATGCCTTTTTATTGGCAGATATGCCGTTTATGTCCTACGCCACTGTTAACGATGCCCTCAACAATGCTGCGGCGTTAATGCGTGTCGGCGCACACGCCGTGAAATTAGAAGGCGGTGCATGGTTGGCAGAAACAGTGCAACAATTAGTGCGTGGTGGCATACCAAGCTGTGTCCACATGGGGTTAACGCCGCAGTCCGTCCATGTTTTTGGCGGCTATAAAGTTCAAGGCAAAACAGCCGATGCCGCCGCACAACTCATTGCCGATGCGAAAACTTTAGAACAAGCAGGCGCGGCTCTCCTCCTCTTAGAATGTGTGCCCAGCACCGTTGCCGCCCAAGTCAGTGCCAGTGTGTCCATTCCAGTGATTGGCATTGGTGCAGGTAAAGACTGTGACGGCCAAGTATTAGTCGTTCATGACATGCTCGGTCTATCACAAGGTAAAGCAGCTCGTTTTGTCAAAAACTTCTTAACAGGTCAAGATAGCATTCAAGCAGCATTCTCGGCTTATGTGGCTGCGGTCAAAAATCAAAGCTACCCTGCTCCTGAACATGGATTTAATTAATATGTACATCGTCAATACCATTCAGGCATTACGAGCCCTTGTCAAAGAAGCCAAACTGGCGGGAAAAACCGTTGGTTTTGTGCCAACAATGGGTAATTTGCACTCTGGCCATATTCGCTTAGTGCAAACGGCTAAAAGTCAGTGTGATGTCGTTGTTACCAGTATTTTTGTTAATCCCACCCAATTTGGCGCGAATGAAGATTTTGGCTGTTACCCACGTACTTTAGAAGCCGACTGCCAATTATTAACCGCTGCGCATTGTGATGTTGTTTTTGCGCCTTCCGCCTTAGAAATGTATGCCAATGGCACCAGTCAAAGTACCGTCGTCACCGTAGCAGGATTAAGTGAGCAATTGTGTGGCGAGCATCGTGCCGGCCATTTTGCAGGTGTTGCCACTGTCGTGAGCAAACTATTCAATATTGTTCAGCCCGACAGCGCGTTTTTTGGTGAAAAAGACTTTCAGCAATTGGCAGTAATTCGACGCTTTACCGAAGAATTAGCTTTCCCAATTACCATTGTAGGCGTGCCAACAGAACGAGCTGAAGATGGTTTGGCTTTGAGTTCACGTAATGGTTATTTAACCGCCGAAGAACGCGCTCAAGCACCTGCCATTTATCAGATATTAACGCAATTACGACAAGCCATTTTGAATGGTCAGCGGGAATATACTATGCTCTGTGATGCGACTGTTTTACACTTGCAAAAGCTCGGTTTTGACCCTGACTACGTGTCCATTATGCGTAGCCAAGATTTGCAACCCGCCACGGCTGCTGACGCACAACTAGTGATTTTGGTAGCGGCGAAACTGGGTAAAACCCGATTGATTGACAATATAACCGTCAATTTAGCCAGCTAATATGCAAAAGCTAGACAGAGATGGCCTTTTTGTTGTTAGAATTGGTTGATTGAGGGCGGATATTGCGGCAAAATGACCCGCTTTTTTCGCCAAGTTCCATACCGCCCAGCGATACCCCCCAACGGAGGCAGCCGCCATGCAATGCACCATGCTCAAAGCCAAACTTCACCGTGCTGTTGTTACCCACGCGGAAGTAGATTATGAAGGCTCTTGCGCCATAGACGGCAACTTACTCGATTTATCGGGTATTTTAGAGTACGAACAAATTCAAATTTATAACGTCACCAATGGTGAGCGTTTTACCACTTATGCGATTCGCGCCGAAGCTGGCTCGCAAATGATTTCCGTTAACGGTGCTGCGGCTCATAAAGCGCAACCTGGTGACAAAGTGATTATTTGTGCTTATGCGGATTATACTTCAGCCGAATTGATGAACTTCAAACCTCGTCTAATCTATTGCAATCCTGACAATACCGTTAGCCATAGTGCTAATGCGATTCCCGTTCAAGTGGCTTAATTAACTACTTAGCAATAAAAACGGCGTTTATAACGCCGTTTTTTATTGGTCGATTTTTAACAATCTTTCTTTTTAAGCACTAATTTCACGTTTCTTGTCACAAAAAAAACTCTTTGTTCGTCTTATAGACATCAACCCATCAAGAGTTATGTCTATGAACACTTCAAAACCCACTGTCATTATTTTAGGCGCAAGTTATGCAGGTTTAATGGCCTGTGCGCGTCTATTACATAGTAAAAAACCGCTCAATATTATTGTAATTGATGGTAAAAGCCATTTTGAGCAAAAAATTCGCCTGCACGAAACATTAACAGGTCAACACACTCAAACCTTAGCCCTCAGCCCTTTATTAGAACGTCGTGGAGTCACTTTTTTGCAGGCTTACATTGAAAAACTAGACATTCATAACCAACAAATCACTCTCAAAGACTTACCCCCTCTTTCGTATGACTATGTAATTTATGCTTTAGGTAGCGTACCGCATCAGCATATTAAAGGTAGTGCCCAATTTGCTCACAGTTTGCATAACAAACAGCAAGTAACCAGCTTAGAATCTAAAATACGCACATTGGCACAACAGGAGGGCCGTATAGCGGTATTGGGTAGCGGTTTAACCGCTATTGAAACTTGCACCGAGTTGGCGGCAACTTTTCCCAGCTTAAAAATATCACTCATTTCTCGGCAGCTAAAGCAAACGAATTTAGTCGAAAAAGCGCAAAGCCATTTGGATAAAGTCTTAGAGAATTATGGTATTGATCGTCACCAAGGCACAATCCAAGCCATTAGCGAACAGGCGGTGATTTTAGCTGATGATCAAAAAATTCCCTTTGATCTGTGTTTGGATTGTACAGGCATGGTGGCGAATCCTGTGGCACGTCATAGCCAATTAGCTGTCGATGAACAGGGTCGTTTGACGGTAGATGGTTATTTACGTTTGCTCGGCACAAATAATGTCTTTGTTGCAGGAGATGCGGCTCGTTCTGAGATCAATGGTGAATTGATTAGAATGTCCTGCGCTACTGCAATGCCAATGGGTGCTCAAGCAGGTATCAATGTCGCGGCATTAATCAATCATCGAGTGTTACAGGCGTTTAATTTTGGATATTTTGCGCGTTTTACCAGTCTAGGCCGCAAGCAAGCAATAGTGCAATTTTCAGATCGTGCCGATCAATCGACTCGTTGGGTAGCGACTGACTATCTAGCCTGTTTGTATAAAGAGTGGATTTGTAAAATGACCGTTGCAATGATTAAATGGGAACTCATTACGGGGTTAACACTCTATTTTTGGTCTACAAGTGGTGTCTCAACGGTTGTCGAGCCTGCAAATCAGAACAGATAAACAATCTTGATTGATTGGCAAATGGAGCGTTAACGTGCTGGCGGATAAAAACCAAGTATTTACCACTCATCATCAACATCTACGTAGCCTAGCTTATCGCTTATTGGGTTCTAAACATGATGCTGAGGATATTGTGCAAGAGGCGTGGTTTCGTTGGCAGCAAACTGAGGCTTTACCACAGCACAATCTGGCTTATTTGCGTCGGATTGTGACTAATTTAAGCGTGGATTTGCTCAGGCAGCGACAACGGGAACGTCAAGAATATACTGGCTCATGGCTGCCTGAACCTGAAATGAGTGAAAGTTTGTCTGAGCTTGCTAATCCTGAACACATTAAACAGCAGCAACAAACCGTATCTTTGGCATTTTTACATATGCTCGAGCAACTTAATCCTGTTGAGCGCGCGGTTTTTGTACTGCGAGAAGCGTTTGATGATGAGTTTAGCGACATCGCTGATTACTTAAATATAAGACCAGACAATTGTCGGCAGATTTTTAGTCGTGCCCGACGTAAGGTACAAGACTCGCCCGCACTTCACGAAGATTCATCTGAGCAACATCAGCAATTATTAATGACATTTTTAATGGCCTGTCAACAAGGGGATGTTGCTTTATTACAGCAGCATTTAAGCAAAGACGCGGTGTTATATTCCGATGGTGGAGGCAAAGTAAAAGCTGCATTACGACCCATTTTTGGAGCGGATAAAAGCATTCGTTTATTGTTCGCACTTGCCCGCAAGCAATCACCACATGCGGAGTTAACACTGCGTGGTATCAATGGACGATTGGCCTTGGTTGCTACACTGGCAGGACAAACTCAGTACGTGTTAAGTTTATGTGTACAGAACGGTAAAATAGAGACGGTATATATGTTATTGAATCCTGAAAAGCTCACCACAATAACGACTTAGATTAGGGTTCGTGACGTTTTGATTTTTATGTTGTTTTTTACTAAACCACGCCTAAACCCAGTCTAAATTGAAATGGTTTTTTGCCGATTTATTAGGCAACGACAAAACGCACATGTATCAACGGATTTAAAAAGACCTTGACTGATGTAAGGATAACGCCAACTAGTCATTATCCCTGATTCAATCCTCGCAAACAGTCTTTTGCCCCTACGTTAATACATCCCCGTCATCGCCCGAATAATATGAAAATGGTCTTCAAACAACCGTTCAGGCTGTAGTGCGGATAAAGGCAACCAAAAGGCGCTTTTCGCGTCATCGCCGCCTTTGACTTTTGGCAAACTGGTATCAGGCTTTAAGTCAAACATAAACGCATGCGTAATAGTACGGCCACGCGCAGAACGATATGGGTCATCAAAAACGCGTTGACCTCTTAATGAGCCATGCAACACAGGCTCAGGTACTTTTAAGCGTGTTTCTTCACGCAACTCACGAATACAGGCATTAATTAAGGTTTCGCCTTGATCGACAAAGCCTCCGGGTAAAGCGAATAAACCTTTTCCCGGCCTTGCTTTACGCTCGACTAATAAAATATGCCCAGACTGTACGACGACCGCATCTACCGTGACAAATGTCGGGGTATACGGCGCAACATCCCATGCTTGTTTATATTGTTGAATAAATCGCGCTTCTTCACCTAAAGAATGATAAATATCTTGGCTTTGAAACGTCTGTAAAAAATTGACTGTACCTTGCGGCAAAACATTCTCAGCAGGCATTTGCCCTAATAAATAGGCTTCGCGTAATGGGGTTGCTGATAAAGCATGGTGATTTTCGACATCGACACTTTCCCATTGCGGAAATAAACGTAAGTAATACGAGCTTTGGTCTTTCTTATGGCCGATTAAACCAATACGCGGATTCACTGTCGCACTGTGTTTGGACACCACTTCTTGTACCGCTTCTTGAACATTAGTCACCCACACTGCATCGTTATATAAACAATCATGTAACGGTTGGCAATGGACTCGGGCGGCATCTTCAGGCTTTAAACTGCCCAAAATCATTTCCGTGCGTTCTTCAATGGTAAAGGGATTTCGGGTATTACGCGCTTGTTTCGCCGAGCCAATTAACACAATCACTTGTGCGCTTTGAGTTAAAGCTTGTTGTAACACTCGCGCATGACCGATATGAAACGGCTGAAAACGACCTATAAAAACGAGAAAATCGAACATAGCAGCAAGCTCCTTGCTGTGGATTAAGAAAAAATAGCGTCTATCACTATTTATGGCTTACAGACAAAAAACATCATACAAGAATACAAATCAATAAAGATACTGTTTTGAAAGGCAGATTTATAACTACAGCGGAATTTTTCCCGTCACCATATCTTTGTACATCACCCAATCGCCCATAAAGCTATACAAGGGATATTGAAAAGTGGCAGGTTTGTTATGCTCAAAAAAGAAATGCCCTACCCATGCGCAACCGTAACCCGCAACAATACCCGCCGCGATATAGCGTTTTTTACCTGTCACTACCGCTGCGCCTAAGCCCAACAAACCTAAGCTGCTGCCAACAAAGTGTAAACGTCTACAGGTTTGGTCTTGGTGTTGACTGAGATAAAAAGGGTAAAACTCTTCAAAACTCGAAAAGCTAAGAGGCGTGTCATTTTCGGCGGCGGTAAGTGCCATTTCGGGCATAAGCGCGACTGATGCTTGTGAAGTCATAAATTTCTCCAAAATTTCCAAAGGTATTCGCTGTTTGGTTTGCTTTTATACACCCAATTTTTGTTTTCTGTTGGCGATTCCGTTAGCATAGCAGCAATTTTTATTATCGCTATTGTTGAATCATCATGCGTTATCTCGCTGTGCTTATTTGTCTGTGTTTGCTTACGGCATGTGGTCAAAAAGGTAGTTTATATTTACCTGCTAAAAATCCACCGACAACTCCGTCTAGCCCTACTTCTCAGCCTTAATTTTTGAGCTTATTTATCATGTCTTTTTTTCAATATCAAAATGGCACTTTGTTAGCCGAACAAGCCCCACTTGCTGAACTCGCTCAACGTTTTGGCACACCTCTCTATGTATATTCTCGTGCTGCGCTAGAAAAGAATTATCACGCTTTTGATGAAGCTTTTGCGGCTGTTCCTCACCAAGTGTGTTATGCAGTAAAAGCCAACTCTAACTTAGCGGTTTTAAATGTCTTGGCACGTTTAGGTTCAGGATTTGATATTGTTTCGGGCGGCGAATTAGCGCGGGTGTTGGCCGCAGGTGGTGATGCTAGTAAAGTTGTGTTTTCGGGTTTAGGTAAACAAGCGGACGAAATCAAAGCGGCTTTAGCAGTGGATATTGCCTGTTTTAATGTCGAATCCTATGCCGAATTAGCACGCATTAACGAAGTGGCTGTTGCCGTTGGCAAAAAAGCCCGCGTCTCCTTACGCGTTAATCCTGATGTCGATGCCCAAACACATCCTTATATTTCTACAGGTTTAAAAGAAAATAAATTTGGTATTGCCATTGATGATGCCATTGCCGTTTACCAATATGCCGCACAACTTGAAGGTTTAGAAGTCATTGGTATTGATTGTCACATTGGATCACAATTAACCACGACCACTCCGTTTGCTGATGCTTTAGACCGTGTTTTAGCGATGATTGATACCTTAACCACACTCGGTATTAATATTGAACATTTAGATATCGGTGGCGGTTTAGGGGTTTGTTATCGTGATGAAACACCGCCGACTCCCGCAGAATATGCCAATGCTTTATTACCGAAACTCCAAGGCCGAAACCTCAAAGTTTATTTAGAGCCTGGTCGAGCGATTGCTGCCAATGCAGGTGTTTTAGTCACTAAAGTCGAATTTTTAAAACCTACGCCGCACAAAAACTTTGCCATTATTGATGCCGCGATGAATGATTTAATCCGCCCGTCTTTATATGGCGCGTGGATGGATATTATTCCCGTCACCCCTCGTCTGAGCGAAACACAAGTTTATGATGTCGTTGGTGCTGTCTGTGAAACAGGCGATTTTTTAGGTAAAGACCGTACCCTCGCCATTGAAGCCAATGATTTATTAGCCGTGTGCGGTGCGGGTGCTTATGGCTTTGTCATGAGTTCTAATTACAACACCCGTGGCCGTGCCGCCGAAATCATGGTCGATGGCACACAATCGTTTGTTATTCGCCGTCGTGAAAGCATTGCCGACTTATTAGCACTTGAATCTGTGTTGCCTTAACGCCACTATAGACCCCAAGTATTTACAATTTAAGAGAGAGCCATTATGCGTCTGGAATTTACCAAGATGCATGGCCTCGGCAATGATTTTGTGGTGATTGACTGTATCACCCAGCGAGCGCGTTTAGAAACGTATCAAATCAAACAAATTGCCGACCGCCATTTTGGGGTGGGCTTTGACCAACTTTTATTGGTCGAACCCCCTTCGCGTCCCGATGTCGATTTTTGCTATCGGATTTTTAATGCCGATGGCTCAGAAGTACAGCAATGTGGCAACGGTGCGCGTTGTTTCGCCCGTTTTGTCCGTGATCGTAAACTGACGCGTAAAAGTAAATTAGTGGTTGAAACCGCGAGCGGCATTATTGAGTTAAATATTGCCCCTAATGGTTGGGTGCGTGTCAATATGGGTGTTCCACGTTTAGAGCCAGCAGAAATACCGTTTATTGCCGAACAACGAGCATTAACTTACCCCATAGAAGTTGCTAATCGAATACTCGAAATTAGCGCAGTTAGTATGGGTAATCCTCATGCCGTGATTTTGGTTGATGATGTGGATACTGCACCTGTTCGCGAAATTGGTCGGCCATTAGAAAGCCATGCCCGTTTTCCTGAGCGTGTGAATGTTGGCTTTTTACAGATTATCGACCGTAACAATGCCCGTTTACGCGTGTTTGAACGTGGCACAGGTGAAACTTTAGCCTGTGGTACGGGTACTTGTGCTGCGGTTGTTGCAGGCATACAACAAGGCTTATTGGATGAGCGAGTACGCGTGCAACTTCGTGGTGGTGAGTTAGATATTCGTTGGCAAGGCGAAGGTAATCCCGTGTGGATGACAGGGCCAACAGCACGAGTATTTGATGGCGTGTTGCGTATGTATGAATGGTGATAAAGCGTCACACCTCGACATCCTTCTTGATGACCTTGAGGCATGGTTAGGCATACTCCATAGCCAGCGTTATGTTTCCGAACATACGTTGGCCGCCTATCGACGTGACCTTAACAAACTGGCTATCTTTTTAGTCAAACAAGGTTGTGAAGAATGGGCTGAACTAGACCAAGATCGCCTAAGTGCTTTTATCGGCCCTCTACTTTCAACGAATTCATTACTACCGACCAGCGTCCAACGGATGTTATCGGCGATGCGTGGCTTTTATGATTGGCTAGGACAACAAAGCAAAGTTAGCGTCAACCCAGCCCGCGCCTTTAAAATTAAACGGCAGCCGCGTGAACTCCCCCATGTTATAGATGTTGACACCATTCATGCCTTGTTAGATGCTCCACCACCCGAAGGCGAACACGCCATTAAATTATGGACGCGTGACCGAGCGGTAATGGAGCTGTTTTATTCCAGCGGTTTACGGGTATCTGAACTTAGTAACGCACAATTAATCGATATTGACTTAAGTGACGGGATAATCACTGTCACTGGTAAAGGTCGCAAAACACGCGTTTTACCTGTTGGCCGCAAAGCGATTATTGCCATCCGTGACTGGTTGCGCATTCGTAGTGATTTTCTCAAAGCCGATAGCGGCAACTGGATATTTTTAACAGAACGTGGTGGTCGTTTCAGCGAACGTGCTATTCAGTTTGCTTTAGAGTCGCAAGCACGACGAATTGGTATTGCTCAACACCTACATCCACATTTATTACGTCACTGTTTTGCTTCACATCTGCTAGAATCTAGTCAGGACTTGCGAGCGGTACAAGAATTGCTTGGTCATGCCAGCATTAGTACCACTCAGATTTATACTCATTTGGACTACCAACATCTAGCAAATGTGTACGATAAGGCACATCCTCGGGCGAAGAAAGAATGATAAAACTGCTCACGTTTGATTTAGACAATACTTTATGGTCGGTTGACCCGATTATTGCGCGTGCCGAAAACGCCATGATGGAATGGATTTATAAAAATCAACCTGAATTACGCTTTAAAGTCAGCACTGTTCAATTTGAACAATACAAAGACAAAATCGGCACCGAACAACCTGATATTAGTCATGACCTCACTCAATTACGTCTCACAACTCTACGCAAAGTGTTAGAAGGCCATGTTGAAGGTGATGTCAACACCATTGTCAAAAAAGCCTACGAAGTCTTTCAACAGCAACGTAATATTGTCCAATATTTTCCTTATGTGTTAGAAACTTTAGAAGATTTAGCGTGTCAATATCCTATGTATGCTCTAAGTAATGGCAATGCTGATGTGAAAACCATTGGCATTGGTCATTTGTTTAGTCATCATTTATCGGCTGCGGGTGTCGGTTTTGCAAAGCCTCATCCTGCGATGTTTCATCAAGCATTAGAAAAAGCCAATGTTGCTCCGCATCAAGCCGTACATATCGGCGATCATCCCGTGCAAGACATTCAAGCTGCGCGTGATGTCGGTATGAAAACAATATGGGTCAATTGGTTAAATCAGCCGTGGCCATTAGATATGCAGCCCGATGCCGTCGTCACTAACTTTGAAGACCTGCCCGATGCTATCGAAAAAATTAAGTCACAAATGGAATAATGCCAATGCAAATTTGGGTTGATGCCGATGCCTGTCCTATTGTTGTTAAAGAAGTGTTATTTCGCGCCGCAGAACGTTTACAAATCACCATGACTTTAGTCGCTAATTGTCATGTCCGTGTCCCTGCCTCGCAAGTGATTCGCTCGATACAAGTGCCGTCAGGCTTTGATGTTGCTGATAATTGGATAGTTGAGCAGTCACAAACAGGTGATTTAGTCATAACTGCTGATATTCCCTTAGCGGCGGCTGTGGTTGCCAAAGGCGTTTATGCCCTCAATCCGCGTGGTGAATTTTATACGCCTGAAACCATTGGCAATCGTTTAACCATGCGTAACTTGATGACCGAACTTAGAGAAACTGGCCAAGTACAAAGCTTTACTTCAGGCTATGGCGCTAAAGATAAAGTCGCTTTTGCCAATCAACTGGATAAGTTTTTAATGAAACACGGCAAAAAATAATCCCATTCGACTTCGCTCAGGGCGCGTTTAGGCTTTGGCTGAACGGGGTCGGAAGCCACTTGGTAAAAACGGTCTAAATTTCAATACATCAACAGATCTTAATCCCTTTTGCGTATGTATTCGTATCACAATCCCCTATAAACTATAAGGACAAATACTATCGAGTCCTTGTATGAATAGTTCTATTGAATTTGATGTCGAGCTTATCCAGCGTTATGACTTAGCAGGTCCACGTTATACGTCTTATCCCACCGCTGTTCAGTTTCATAATCAATTTGGTGAAACCGAGTATCTGCAAGCGATTAGCGATAGTAATAGCAGTCAACGTCCGTTATCGTTGTATGTACATCTACCTTTTTGTGGCACGGTTTGTTATTACTGCGCCTGTAATAAAATTATTACTGCCAACCGTAAACGCGCCTCACCGTATTTAGACGACCTATATTTAGAAATTGAATTACAAGCCGCTCGTTTTAGTGAAAAACGTCCTGTTAGCCAATTGCATTTTGGTGGTGGCACGCCTACTTTTATCAGTGATGATGAAATAACCAGCCTAATGAATAAGTTACGCCAACATTTTAATTTATTAGATGAAGATAAAGGCGATTACTCCATCGAGATTGACCCCCGCGAAGTCACTCCCGCTAAAATAAAATTGCTTCGAGAATTAGGTTTTAATCGCATGAGTTTTGGTGTGCAAGATTTTGACCCTAAAGTTCAAGCAGCCGTTAATCGTATTCAATCCTTAGAACAAACAGCGGCTGCGGTTGATGCGGCACGAACTTATGGCTTTCATTCCATTAACATTGATTTAATTTATGGGCTACCTTTTCAAACTGTCGAATCTTTTGCTCTCACTTTAGACAAAGTTTTAGCGTTGAATCCTGATCGTCTGTCGGTGTTTAACTACGCCCATTTGCCACATTTGTTTAAAGTGCAAAAACAAATGGACGAAAACACGCTGCCCTCTGCCGCGACTAAATTAGCGATTTTGCAATACGTTATCGAACGTTTACAGCAAGCAGGTTATATCTATATTGGTATGGATCATTTTGCCAAACCTGACGACGAACTAGCCTTAGCTCAAGAAAATGGCACCTTGTACCGTAACTTTCAGGGTTATAGCACCCATGCAGGATGTGATTTAATTGGCTTAGGAATTACATCTATCGGCATGGTTGATGATACTTACAGTCAAAATGTCAAAACCTTAGAGGAATATCATACTTGTGTCAGCGCGGGAAAATTACCTGTCTACCGTGGTGTGCGTTTGAGCACCGATGACAAACTCCGAAGAGCATTAATTACTGAGCTTATCTGCTTGTTTAAAATAGATATTTCAAAATTTGAAAAAACATGGAGTATCAACTTCAATGACTATTTTGCCGAAGAGCTTCGTCAATTAGCAGTAATGGCAGATGATGGTTTAATTGTGTTGGATAAAAACAGACTACAGGTGTTGCCGCGTGGTCGTTTACTAATTCGTAATATCTGTATGGTATTTGATGTCTATTTACGGCAAGGACAACAGCAACGTTTTTCTAAAGTGATTTAATATTTAGGGCGATTCTTGAATCGCCCTTACTTTTTTATTTAACCGTTTTAATACTCGCTTCACTGTCTTTAGTGAACTTGAATACCCACTCCATACTTTTACGTACAGGTGTTGGTAAGATGACTGAAGCAATTTGCCACGAATACAACCACGGTGGCGTAATCTCAAACGGCTTTTCGACAACCGCTAACTCAATAACATGTGCTGCTTCGTCGGTGGTCATTCCTGGTAAAGAGTGCATTCCAGGTGTTGGCGCGCTCATACGGGTATACACAATCGCAGGATAAATTGACGTAGTGGTAATACCATCTACTTTAATTTCAAGGGCAACACTACGTAACCATGTATCAAATGCACCTTTAGAGGCTTGATAAGCCGACCAACGTGCCCCTGGTGGCATACGCACACCCCACGTCGAAATATTAACAATATGGCCTTGTTTACGTGCTTGCATCGACGGTAATAACGCCAAAACCAATTGAACAGGGCCTAAATAATTAATAGCCATTGTCCGTTCAAAATCATGAAAACGATTAACCGATAACGAAATCGAACGACGAATTGAACGCCCTGCATTGTTGATCAAAACATCAACATGACCATGATCGCGCAAAATATCTTCCGCAAGCTTTTTCGCTTCATCGGGTTTACTTAGATCGGTAGTGTAAGTAAAAGCTTTTCCGCCTGTGGAACGAATCGAAGCGGCCACTTGTTCTAGTTTGTCGGCACTGCGTGCCACTAATACGACTTTTGCACCCATTGCTGCCATTCGTTGCGCTGTTGCTTCACCAATACCAAACGATGCCCCTGTAATCAGCACCACTTTACCGTTTACTGCTTGGCGCAATTTTTTATCGTTATTTAAACCTTTTGGATTGGTAAACCATGCAATAGCGCGAGTCCATTTAGGCGGATTATTTTCGGTTAACTTAGTCATTGTTACTCTCTTTATATTTGAGGAATTGTTTAACTCAGATTGGCAAAAATAGTCAGTTTCGCCATTGGCTGAAAAGCCCATTACTGAGTTTTAAAACCCACTACTTAGCCGCATTTTAATCAATCACAGCGCACGTTCTTTTTTATACTGACTCGGCGAAACTTCATATTGACGGCGAAATGCCTGACTGAATGCCGTTTCCGAAGCATAACCGACTTTTTCGCTAATTTTACTAATGCTCATATCTTGCTGAACTAACAATCTTGTCGCCAACCTTAAACGATATTGTGTTAAATACGAGAGCGGTGGCTGACCAATCATTTGCGAAAACCGCTCGGCAAAAGCCGAACGCGACAAACAAGCAATGCTTGCTAATTCTACGACTGTCCAGCCATACGCAGGTTTCGCATGAATTGCGCTCAGTACAGGTGATAAATACGGGTCACGAACAGCATTGAGCCAACTGTTGGCATCTTTCGGTAATTGCTCAACATAATCACGCACACATTCAATTAAAAACATACTAATTAAACGATTAATCAAGGTATCTCGACCAGGTCGATATAATTCCGACTCTAATGCCAAAAAATCTAAACCTAGACGCAACCATGCTGGGCCACTTCCGTCTAAACCTTGTTGAATAACAATACTAGGAGGCAAAGACGACAATAATGGTCGCGCCATTTCCACATCTAATAAACACCGTACCGACAAAATCAGCGTATTGCTTAAGCCCTCACCTAAATGCACAGGGTCGTTACGATGACCATTAAACTCATCAAGCAAACTCTGAGGTTTCCATGTCGCTTCAGGATGCAAAAAACGATGCTCTGCCCCCGCAGGAATAAAAACAATATCCCCTGCTTCCAACATCCTTTCTTCTATGTTAGGCAATACCAAACGAACTGAACCTGTTAATACCACATGAAAAATGGTTTGCTCGTGCAAGCCAAAACACCAACGATCATGACCACTGACATACAGATACTCTGCTCCTCGCAGGTGAACTTCCTCCAAAATATGACTGAGTGCATCCATAAATTAAATTAACCCCAAAAACTCAAGACTGAAGCTATAAAAAGATGCGTTAAAATACACAACAAATGTACCATTGTACAATGTCGGAGTTTAACGCAGGTTTGGCGGACGCTGACAACTGGCTTCAATTGTTATTATTCGTCAAGATTACCATACAAATCGTCCAACAAGGTTTAACAACATGAACGCAAAAACACGTGATGACTTACTGACCACCAGCGAAAAAACAACACCGTGGAAGGATCCAAAACGCTATTTATGGCTATTGAGTCCTGCTCTCCCTGTGATTGGTTTGGCTGCACTCAGTGCTTATGCCATTGCCCCCAAGCGTTTACGTGCTCTTGCATGGACTGGTCCTATTCTTGTACATGGTGTTATTCCTGCCGTTGACCGTTTAATTGGTGAAGATAAAAGTAATCCACCTACCTCGGCGGTTCAAGAATTAGAAAACGACAAGTATTATGGCCGCATTGTTAAAGCCTTTATTCCTGCTCAATATGCGGTAACTTTTTTAGGGGCTTGGTTAGCGAGTCGTAAAAGTACACCAGTTGCTGATCGTATTGGTTTAACTTTTTCTGTGGGTGCTATTAACGGTATTGCGATTAACACCGCGCACGAACTGGGTCATAAACACGACAAGGCCGATCGTTTGTTGGCAATGTTAGCACTCGCTCCTACAGGCTACACACACTTTGCCGTTGAACACAATTTTGGCCATCACAAACGTGTTGCGACACCAGAAGATCCAGCGAGCAGCCGTTTAGGTGAAAGCTTCTGGAAGTTTTTACCGCGTACCGTCATTGGTGGTTTTAAATCTGCCGTTAAAATTGAAACTGAACGTTTAGAACGTAAAGGCAAAAGCTTTTGGTCAATGGAAAATGAATTATTGCAAGGCTGGGCAATGTCCGCAAGCTTCTTAGGTTTAACAACCGCTGTTTGTGGCCCGCGTGCGATTCCCTTCTTAATTGGCCAAGGTGCTTATGGTGCAAGCTTATTAGAAGTGATTAACTATGTGGAACATTACGGTTTAAAACGTGAAAAATTACCGAATGGCAAATATGTACGTACTGCGCCTGAGCATAGCTGGAACAGCAATCATGTAGTGACTAACTTGTTCTTGTATCAATTACAACGTCACTCTGACCATCATGCACATCCAAGCCGTAGTTTCCAAGCATTACGTCATTTTGAAAATGCACCGCAATTACCGAGTGGTTATGCCTCGATGTTATTACCTGCCTACATTCCAAGCTGGTGGTACAGTTTAATGGATGAGCGTGTAGTGCAACATTACAAAGGTGATTTGTCTAAAGCCAATATCGACCCATCACGTCGCAATGAGATTATGGCTAAGTATCACTATATTCAACCTGCCAAAGTGGATAATAAAATCACGCAGGAAACAGTACCCGAGTCCGTTGCTGCCTAATCGCATCGACAAACGCTTACCCTTTTGAGCCTGCTAGTCAGGCTCTTTTTTATGAGGAAAGATAAGCAGCCTGAGTGAAATACGAAGCTATTCAGGCATCGCCAACACATCCGCTGAAACGATTACGCCATTGTTATCCGCATAAATATATTCACCATTGGCAATCATGACACCACCAATTTCTAGCGTCAAACCCACATCTCCCACGCCTTTACGCACACTTTTTAACGGAATAGGAGATAACGCTTGCACACCCAAATCTAATTGAGCTAAGGCATCAACATCTCGTACAGCACCATAAACAATCACGCCTTCCCAACCACATTTAACGGCACTATCACCAATTAAATCGCCCAATAAAGCACAACGTAGTGAACCGCCCCCATCAACAACCAACACTTTACCTGTGCCATCGGTGGCTAATAACTCTTTGACACGTGAATTATCTTCAAAACATTTAACCGTCACCACTTGACCACCAAACGATGAACGACCACCAAAGCTTTTAAACATTGGTGTTAAGACACGAACATTGGGGTAAGCATCACATAAATCGGGAGTTATATACATGGTCATTTTCAATCCTTAAACAGTAACAGTTAACGCTTTCATTTCGTCATAATAATAAAAGTGAGGGTTATCATCAGGTTGCTCTTGCTGTGCTACGGCAACCATAGATTTAGCAACATCTTCACCTTTAATCGGTTGAATGGCTCGTAAGCCACCGCGTAAAAATGGGCTTATAATAGGAAATAACGCGGCTGAAATATTTTCACCCAAGCGATTTTCCTCTCTCTCGCCAATTAATAATGACGGACGGAAAATACTTAAACGAGGGAAATCTAAAGCTGTGATGTCTTTTTCTAAAAGCCCTTTAACACGACTATAAAACACCAAGGCTTTGGGTGACGCACCTAATGCCGAAATTAACAAAAAATGCTGACAGCCATTTTGTTTTAAGGTGTGTGCAAATTCAAAATTGTAGGTGTAGTCCACTTTATGAAAAGCGGCTTTTGTACCTGCTTGCTTAATCGTCGTGCCTAAACAACAAAATGCTTCGTCGGCTTTTATCTTCTTTAATGATTCAGCTAAATGCTCAAAATCAATGACGAGATTTTTGAGTTTTGGTTGCGCGGCTATCGGTTTGCGCGTGACAGCAATGACCTTTTTATAGGTAGAAGAAGCCAACAGACTCGCTAAAACTTGTTTGCCGACCATCCCTGTCGCACCGATAATAATTGCGGTTTTTCCGCTCATAATGCGCCTCAGTCAAAAAGCATAAACAAGAGTCCGAATTATGCCTACTCATCAACAATTAGCAATCTTTTCGTCGATTTTTAACACGACATCGGGCTAAGTTGGCAGAACAATACCGCTGTTTGACACAATTATCCCCTAAGTACAGCTTTCGACACTCTATCCAAGCAAGCGGTTGCTAGGTTATCATTCGGCCAACTTTTCACACAACGACTTTTTCACACAACAATTATCATGGGTGTCAAATGAGCTATACAGGAATGAACTTTGCTTTAGGCGAAACCATCGACCAATTACGCGATATGGTCTATAAATTTGCTCAAGCTGAAATTTTGCCGCGCGCGGCTGAAATTGATAAGAATAATGAATTCCCGATGGATTTATGGCGCAAATTTGGCGATTTAGGCCTGTTAGGCATGACCGTCAGTGAAGAATACGGCGGTGTCAATATGGGCTATTTAGCACATACCATTGCCATTGAAGAAATTTCACGCGCTTCAGCTTCAGTGGGTTTGTCTTATGGCGCGCATTCTAATTTATGTGTCAATCAGATATATCGTAATGGCAATGATAAACAACGCGCTAAATATTTACCAAAATTAATCAGTGGTGAACACGTCGGCGCATTGGCGATGAGCGAAACAACCGCAGGTTCTGACGTGGTTAGCATGAAACTGCGTGCCGATAAAGTCGATGGCGGTTATGTCTTAAATGGCCACAAAATGTGGATTACCAACGGCCCTGATGCCAATACTTACGTCATTTATGCCAAAACGGATTTAACTTGTGCACCTTCTAAAGGCATGACTGCGTTTATTGTTGAGCGTGATTATGCAGGGTTTAGCCGCTCACCTAAACTCGATAAATTGGGGATGCGCGGCTCTAATACTTGTGAATTAGTCTTTACGGATTGTTTTGTGCCCGAAGAAAATATTCTCGGAAAAGTGGGTGGCGGTACAAAAATCTTGATGAGCGGTTTGGATTACGAACGCATTATTTTATCGGCTGGCCCTGTGGGTGTGATGCAAGCCTGTATGGACATTGTAATTCCCTACATTCATGAACGTAAACAGTTTGGCCAAGCCATTGGTGAATTTCAATTAATCCAAGGCAAAGTTGCCGATATGTACACAAAACTTAATGCGTCACGCGCATATTTGTATGCTGTCGCACAAGCTTGTGATCGTGGCCAAGCAGAGCGTAAAGATGCAGCTGCGACGATTTTATATTGTGCCGAGAACGCCACACAAATGGCGTTAGATGCCATTCAATGTTTAGGCGGCAATGGTTATATTAATGATTATGCGACTGGCCGTTTATTGCGTGATGCCAAGTTATACGAAATTGGCGCAGGCACATCTGAAATTCGTCGGATGTTGATTGGCCGCGAGTTGTTTAACGAAACACGTTGATAACCCCCTCACTCTAACTCTCTCCCTGAGGGAGAGAGGACAAATTCATTTTTCGCCCTCTCCAGAGGGTTGGGGTGAGGGTTTGTTATAACACTGAAATACCCCTTCCCTTATCAAGGGAGTGAATATTTCAGTTAAAGCCAAAAATATTTTAATAACCCACTTTCTATACAAAATATAGGGAGTGTATAAAGGTTCATAGTTATGCCGATATTAAATTCTCAAATCAATCCACACAGTCCTGCCTTTCAAGAAAATGCAGATGCGCTGCGCCTGCAAGTGGCTGAACTGAAAGAGTTGCTGACTGAAGTGGTTAAAGGTGGCGGCGAAGTCGCTGTGGCACGTCATAAAGGCCGAGGCAAGCTCACGGCACGCGAGCGTATTAATGCTTTACTCGATGAAGGCTCACCTTTTTTAGAACTTGCGCCCCTCGCCGCTTACCAAATGTATGGTGATGAAATTGTCCCTGCTGCGGGTTTAGTGGCAGGTATTGGTCGAGTGGCAGGTGTTGAATGCATTATTGGTGCGAACGATGCCACGGTCAAAGGCGGCTCTTATTACCCTATTACCGTGAAAAAGCATTTACGCGCACAAACGATTGCCCAAGAAAATCATCTGCCTTGTATTTATTTAGTCGATTCGGGTGGCGCGAATTTACCGCGTCAAGATGAAGTCTTTCCTGATGAACGTCATTTTGGCCGTATCTTCTTTAACCAAGCCAATATGTCAGCAATGAATATTCCGCAAATTGCGGTGGTCATGGGCTCGTGTACCGCAGGTGGTGCGTATGTGCCGTCAATGGCCGATGAAGCGATTATCGTCAAAAATCAAGGCACCATTTTCTTAGCAGGCCCTCCGCTGGTGCGTGCGGCAACAGGTGAAATTGTTTCAGCCGAAGATTTAGGTGGCGCAGAATTACATTGCCGAACCTCAGGTGTCACCGACCAATTAGCCGATAACGATGAACACGCCCTCGCCTTAGCACGCGCAGCCATTTCACGTTTAAATCGTCCGAAAAAAATCACCTTAGATGTGCGTAAGCCATTACCTCCGAAATACGCGGCGGAAGAAATTTACGGCATTATTCCCAAAGATACCCGCCAACCTTTTGATGTGCGCGAGATTATCGCCCGCTTGGTGGACAACTCCGATTTTGATGAATTCAAACCGCTATATGGTGCAACTTTAGTCTGTGGCTTTGCCCATTGGTGGGGTTATCCCGTCGGTATTGTGGCCAATAACGGTATTTTGTTTAGTGAGTCGGCACAAAAAGGCGCGCACTTTATTGAACTCTGTTGTCAACGCGGCATTCCTTTAGTGTTTTTGCAAAATATTACCGGCTTTATGGTTGGTAAGAAATACGAAGAAGGCGGTATTGCCAAACATGGCGCAAAAATGGTGACAGCGGTTGCATGTGCCAAAGTGCCTAAGTTTACGGTGATTATCGGTGGCTCTTATGGCGCAGGTAATTACGGTATGTGTGGTCGGGCTTATAGTCCACGATTTATGTTTAGTTGGCCTAACTCACGTATTGCTGTGATGGGTGGCGAACAAGCAGCAAGCGTCCTCACCGAAATTCAAAAATCTGCCAACGCTAAACGCGGTGTTCATTGGACAAGTGAAGAAGAAGCTGCGTTTAAACAACCCTATTTAGCCAAATATCAACGTGAATCACACCCGTTTTATGCCAGTGCGCGCTTATGGGATGATGGCGTGATTGACCCAATTCAAACCCGTGATGTCCTGGGTTTATGTATTTCGGCCACGCTCAATGCGCCTAGTGTCGATACCAAATTTGGCGTATTTAGGATGTAACCCCATGCTACAACACAGTATTGACGAGCGTGGCGTTGTCACCCTCACCCTTGACCGTCCACAGTTACATAATGCCTTTGATGACACCTTGATTGCCGAGTTAATTCGGGTTTTGGCTATTTACGCCGCTAACAGCGAGGCCCGTTTATTGGTGTTACGCGCGAACGGCAAAAGCTTTTCCGCAGGCGCAGATTTGAATTGGATGCAACGTGTCGCGCAATATAGTTTTGATGAAAACAAACTAGATGCCGAACAATTAGCGGAACTGATGGAGCGTTTATACCACTTTCCTTGCCCAACAATTGCCGTGGTTCAAGGTGCGGCCTTTGGTGGTGGCGTTGGTTTAGTCAGTTGTTGTGATATTGCCCTTGCCAGCGACAAAGCCAGTTTTTGTTTGTCCGAAGTGAAACTCGGTTTAGTGCCTGCGGTGATTAGCCCCTATGTCATTAACGCCATTGGCGCACGGCAAGCACAACGCTACTTTTTAACCGCAGAACGCTTTTCGGCAGAGACCGCCTACCAACTTGGATTAGTGCAACAATTGTGCAGCAGTGAATCGTTAAATGACGAAGCCGACGCGCTGATTCATACCTTGTTGACCAACGCACCACACGCTTTAGCCGCCTGTAAACAACTGATTCAGCGTGTGGATGAAAGCATCAATACTGACTTACGCACTTACACCACCACTCTTATTGCCAGCTTACGCGCCAGCAGCGAAGGTCGCGAAGGCTTAGCCGCTTTTTTGGGTAAACGCCCTGCGGGATGGATTAAATGATTAAAAAACTACTGATCGCCAATCGTGGCGAAATTGCTTGCCGTATTATTAAAACCGCGCAAAAACTCGGTGTTCGTACCGTTGCCGTCTACTCCACAGCCGATGCTAACGCTCGCCATGTAGCAATGGCCGATGAAGCCTATTGTATTGGTAATCCACCGAGCCGCGAATCGTATTTGTGTGGTGATAAAATTATCGCCACCGCCAAAGCCAGCGGTGCGGATGCGATTCATCCTGCGTATGGCTTTTTGTCTGAAAATGCTGGTTTTGCCGCTGCCGTCGCTGACGCAGGATTAATTTTTATTGGCCCTGCCGCCAGTGCTATTTCTGCAATGGGCGGAAAGTCTCAAGCCAAAACCTTAATGCAAAAAGCAGGTGTGCCGTTAATTCCGGGCTATCACGGCGAAGCACAAGACGAAGCGACCTTAGTACGTGAAGCGATGAGTATGGGCTTGCCTGTGCTATTGAAAGCGTCCGCAGGTGGCGGCGGCAAAGGCATGCGTGCAGTACATGAAGAAGCCGAGCTAAAAGATGCCATTCAAGCCGCGCAACGTGAAGGCTTAAATGGTTTTGGTGATAGCCGCTTATTGATTGAAAAATTACTCTTAAAACCGCGCCATGTTGAAGTACAAATTTTAGCCGACCAACATGGCCATTGCGTGTATTTATTTGACCGTGATTGTTCACTGCAACGCCGCCACCAAAAAGTTGTTGAAGAAGCGCCTGCGCCTGATTTATCGCCTGAATTACGGCAAGCCATGGGTCAAGCGGCAGTGCAAGCGGCACAAGCGATTGGCTACAGCAATGCAGGCACGATTGAGTTTTTGGTGGATAACGGCCAATTCTATTTTATGGAAATGAATACCCGTTTACAGGTCGAACATCCCGTCACCGAAATGATTAGCGGTTTAGACTTAGTCGAATGGCAATTGCGCGTGGCGAGTGGTGAAGCTCTGACCTTTAGTCAAAGCGACTTGAATGTAAATGGTCATGCCGTCGAAGTGCGTTTATATGCCGAAGACCCTGCTCACGACTTTTTACCGCAAATTGGCCGTTTAAGCTGTTTTGATTACCCGACGGCACAAGCATGGCAACGGGTTGATACAGGCTTTCAACAAGGAGATGAAATTTCTCCATATTATGACCCAATGTTAGCAAAAGTCATTGCGTGGGGCGATAACCGCGAATTAGCCATTAGCCGTTTATTACAAACCCTATCGGCGATGCGTGTTAGTGGGCTACGTCATAATTTAAGTTATTTACAGCGTGTGGTTGGACATCCTGATTTTATAGCGGGTCAACTGGCAACAGACTTTTTAGTGCTGCGTCACGATGAACTGCTGAATATGACTAGCCGCCACCAACAAGCAGCGTTATTAGTTGCCAGTGCCTATTACTTTCAGCAACAAACACAAGCGCATCACATTAGTAGTAACGACATTTATTCACCTTGGCAACAACTCAGCAGTTGGCGCGCCTTTGGTGATAACAGCACGCGCCTACAACTGAGCATCAACGAACAAAACCATAGCTTACGCCTCAGCCCAACTGCTACAGGCTATCATTGGCACGACGGTGAGCAACAAGGTGACTTCCAATTCTCCGAACAGCAAGGACAATTGATTTATCAGGACAACCAACAACGACTGGCATTTAGTCTGACCTTAGATGTGCATGGCCTACAATTAAGCCACGATGGTTTTATTTGGCAATGCCGTTTAATTGAGCCATATCGCCACAGTTTAGGTGCGGATACCAGCCATAGCGGTTATAAAGCCCCGATGACTGGGCGTGTGACAACGGTGTTGGTGGCGGCAGGTCAAGAAGTCAAAACAGGCGACACCTTAGTGGTGATGGAAGCGATGAAAATGGAACATCGTATCAAAGCACAAACCGATTTTACCATCAATGAAATTTGGGTTAGCGCAGGTGATTTGGTGCAGGATGGACAGGTGTTGTTGAATTAATAATGACGTTGTTGGGGCGGAGTAAATTCTCCCCAACAACTATCAAAAATTACAATTGATGCGGAATCCACTCTACAGTGCTATAAATAGCCGCTTGGTTTTCAAAGGACTTCATTTGTGATTGTTGATATTAGAGATGCGTTTGAATCATTAAAAAATGTGATTGATCAATTTAATGCCCAATGGGTTAAATATGTTGTTTGTGCCGAAGTATTTGTCACCCCCCTGAATCAAAATGGTCTTGCACCTAAAAAAATCACGGTCAACAGCTTGTCGGATGATGATGCTATTGAGCAAGCGGTACATGCTTTTCAAAGTTTATACTTTCAACCAAATCAACATCCTGCAACGGCATTTCGCTTATCGGGCTGGATTGGTATTAGCCAAGATTTAAGCAAAGAATTAGCCAACGTTAACCAACATAAAGATACTTTAAAAACACTGATTCATAGTATTCCTGAAAAAGAACGAAATCGTATAACGCGACAAGCCTTACCAAATGTCTCGTTATTACAATGTTATCGGCATTTGGTACAATGGTCGCCCGCGCCTGAATGTGTCTATTTTTCATGGGCAGGTGCTACGCCTAGTAGTGTACATGTCACCAAAGAAACGGTTCACGCGCAATTAAATCGCGCTTTAGTCAATATTCCTGAACAATACAGTGCCGAAGAATGGCAAGTAATTATTGATTTACAACGCCAACAGTTAGACCAAGTGTCTATAGCTACACCGTTAATTTATCGTTGGCTAAAATCACCCCACCCACGCATTATGGCCTATAACAAAGGGCAAAAAAGTAATGCAGGTCGTATTGTTCCTGCTAATCTCCCTGTTTTTGTGGTGTTAGAAGACGATAAAAAACCAAAAGTATATGGTTTGAGTGATTTTAATATGGAAGATCATGTTCGAGAAACACCGAGAGCCGACTCTGCAATACTTGCTCCTGTTATCGAAAGTATGGGTTTATATGCTCAAATCAGTGCGCCTGCAAAAAAATATACGCCGCCAGCGAGTGGAAAAAACGATGGAGCGGCGAGCAGAAACTCAGGCACTAAAAATTATATTGAAGAATAGAAAATACTGAAATTCGACAATGATTGTCAAAAGTCTAGAAGTCCCCCTCTTTAGAAAAGAGGGGTTAAGGGAGATTTAAACGAGATGCATTACACCTCGCTCAAGAGCAAGGGGCTGCCATTTCTCAGCTAACTGAGGATCTTTAGCGGCGAGTTGTTTAAAGCGCACACAGATTGTGTGTTGCTGCTCATCAGACAAAAGGCGAATAATATCAAATAGCGGCTGCCATAAATGATGTTGATAAGCCGCTTCAAGAAATCTCACTTGTAAGTCATCCCGCTCTGCCATCAACAGCTCCGCTAAAACTTTTTGTTGAGAATCCGACATATACTCAACCAAGGGTAACAGTGTTGCCCACAATCCAAATTTATCGGTACTTTCTAAAGCTGACTTTAAAACGGCTGGATCATTTAAGGTCGCCGTATTTATTAATTGCAATTGAGCCGATGGCGACATATTCGCAAATAGCGGTAAAGCGTCTTGCCACAATTGACGTTCATAAACGGAGCTAACCAGACTATTTAACACTGTATCGCCTAAATCGGCTGATATATCACCCATTTCACGTTTAAGGTCATCTTCTAAATGCACCATCAACGCTAAAGCTTCTGGCCATAACTCGGTATGAAGTTGCAAATAGCCAATGAGTGTTTTGAGACGTTCTTTTGGTAATAAACGAATAATATCGCTAAGTTGATGTTTACCCTCAATAAAAAAGCCGATATGCAATAAGGCTTCTTCTGAGTTAATGCCATTTAAAATGACTTTTAAATTACTCGCCGTCATAAAGTTAACCAATCGCCCCATCACCATATAATGCTTATGTTTCAGCAGTTCGGTGGCCACAGCTTGAAGGTTCTCTAAAGGCATATTTTGAATGATGTCTTTAACGCGACGTGGGTCTAATTCTAAGGTGACTTTTGCTAAAAATGGCGTAGACATTTTTTTGGCTAAATCAATCGCTCGTAGGTAAGGCATTTGACTGGCAATTCGTGCACATAACATCGGGCCAAAAATCTTTTCGCCTAAACTGGCGGTTACACCTAGTGGTAATAACTTACTGGCCGCAGCAAGTTTGTGAAATAATTTACTACCGTCATTAAATAATTTATCGGTACTTAACTCGCGCACTTTAATCAGTGTTTCTAATGACATGCCTTCTAAAAACTGTAACTCAGAACTAGGGGTATGCAATAGTTGGCCTAGTTTGACTAATTCTGCACTGCTATCTAATTTGCTCATTGCCCTACTCCTTAACCACGCACAATTTTCATGACAGGAATGCGTAGTAACGCAGGGATATAACTCATGGCGTTATCAATAGCATCGCTCAATGTTTTACGTTGGGTTTGCTGGGCTTTTTCAATCAAACTATTGAGTTGTAAGAGATGGGTATCGCTTAGTGCTGATAATTCTTGTAGCTCGCTGGCGGACGTTTTTAAGGTCAGGCTGAGTTGTTCTAAAGCTAAACTAGACATCGTTTTAGTCTCATAAAGTGAACGGACAGGCTGATAATGACTTAATCAGCCCCCTAATTCATTGACTTTAAGGCACAATTTCCCTGCACCAAAGATAACCATTTAACAAATGGTTGTTATTTACGCGCTTGATGAAGTTTCCATGCCGATATCAATTCGTTTTTCCAATAACGGTAATACGCTTTAGGCACAGATAATTCAAATTCAGGCTCTTGATTATCTGCGATACGATACATTTGTTCGTAATACCAGCCTTGTGCGCCCTGCACATTCATAATTTTAATTAATTCTATAGAACTTGCTGGCGACAATATAGGTCGAGTACCAATAACCAAGTCTTTTTCATATTGTGGTGTCACTTTCATTGTGTGTGCCAAAAGTAATTTAGGCACATTCGGATGAGTACATAAAGGACGCGCTAAACCAATGACGTCACAATCCCCACTATTGAGTGCCGCTTCCATCCCTTCGGCGGTTCTAAAACCTCCTGTCACCATCAGTGGCATGGTAGCAACTTTATGAATGGCGCTGGCATATTCCAAAAAGTACGCTTCACGCACTTTAGTACTGGCGCGAACAGGAACAATACTATCGCTTTTGCCTTCTGAGCCTAAAAGTCTAGGTTGTTCGTAAGTGCCGCCTGATATTTCTAATAAATCGACATTGGCATGATTCAACCATTCGACCACACGCAAACATTCTTCATTATTAAATCCCCCTTTGCGGAAGTCGTCGGAGTTGAGTTTAATGGCCACAGGAAAATCATTGCCCACTTGTTGACGCACCGCTTTTACTGTTTCTAATAAAAAACGCGCACGATTTTCTAAGGAGCCACCCCACGCATCGGTACGTTGATTGGTAATCGGCGATAAGAATGAGGATAGTAAGTAGCCATGCGCGGAGTGAATTTGCACCCCCGTAAAACCTGTTTCACGGGCAATTTTTGCTACTTGGGCAAAACGGTTAATAAAGTCAAGAATTTCATCTTCACGCAAGGCGCGAGGTTTGGCAAAACTGCCTGCGATATCCAGTTGTACTGCCGAAGGTGCTAAAGGCTCTTGGGTGATGTAACGAGGAGACTGTCGCCCTGCATGGGAAATTTGCATCCATAGATGATTGCCCGCCACGGTTCCCGCTTGCGCCCAGCGTTGAAGTTTGGCTCGTGACTCAAGACTGTCTCCGCCTGCGGTAATGTCAATTGCAACATTCCCTGCTCGCTCTAACACCCGTTGGTCAATCATGACATTGCCCGTAATTAACAACCCTGCACCACCTTCAGACCATGTGCGATATAAATTCGCCAAGCGATCAGTGGCTTGTAATTTTTTATCGGACAAGCCTTCGGTCATCGCCGCTTTGGTAATACGATTCGGTAAAATCACACCACAGGGCAAGGTAAATGGGTCATTTAAAATGATCGTCATGGCGGTATCCTTCGGCTAAGTACAAGGGAATACTTAAATAACATTTTCTTGAGAAAAAATGCAGGCTATTTGACGATTATTATCGCGTTAAGATGTAACATACATTACAAATTTTTTATTGATATTTAATTATGGCAACTATTCCTATTCAAGAAGCGGTTTGGCAGGCAGCTGAGTCGTTAATGTCACAAGGGATTCGCCCGACGGTGGCCAATGTTCGTGAAATTACTCAGCGTGGTAGCGCAGGCACAATTAACGATTCGCTAAAAGAATGGTGGCAAGATTTAGCCAAGCGCATTAACGTCAATAAAGTACATCCTGATGTTCCTGAGCCAGTTGTTGCTGTTATGCAACAATTGTGGCATATCGCACTGACGCACGGTGAATCAGCCTTCGATAAGTTTAAACAAGAAGCACAACAGGAAGTTGAGGATGCTCAAAAAAACAAAATAGCCGCTTTAGAACGATTACAAAAATCCGAAAACAAAATGACTCATTTGCAAGCGCAAATTGAAACGCTTAAATCCTCAGAGCGACAATTACAAACGCATTTGGCGACCGAGCAAGCGTTAAGAACACAAGCTGATCAACAGTTAGAAACCGTCAGATTGAATGCTCAAAAAGCTTTAGCCGAAGTTGAAGTTACTAAAAGTCAGTTAGAAAAAGAGTTGGCTTTATTAGCTGCTCAATATCAGCACATCGAACACCAGTTTAATGAAAAAAATCAGCAGCTTGAACAGCAATTACAATATCAACAGCAAGAGTTTTCTGCCCAAAACATCCTACAGCAACAATTATTACAATCTTGCGAATTGCGCACGACGCAAAGCGACATGCAATTATTGCAAGCACAAACTGAATTACGTATGACTCAACAACGCCTAGAAAATTGTTTGTTAGAAAATTTAAGTTTAAAAGAAACCCTACAGCGTCCTGTTCAAAAACGGGATGTGTTAAAGGCAAAACTCAAACGCTTTTAAAGTATGTGTTTCCCTTCGACTCCGTTCAGGGAGCATTATTTTACACTGGCTGAGCGGAGTTGAAGCCTACCTCTAATAATTATCATTGAGCCAACTATGCGCCTTCTTCATACATCTGACTGGCATTTAGGCCAAAACTTTTTTGGATTTAGTCGTTGGTATGAACATCAACAATTTTTGGATTGGCTGTTGTTGGTTTTGGTTGAGCAACAAATAGATGTTTTACTGATTGCTGGGGATATTTTTGATACCGCTAATCCGCCTTCATCGGCACAACAACAGTTTTATCAGTTTTTATGTGCGGCTAAATTAAGGACTCCTCATTTACAGGTGGTGATTATTGCTGGTAATCACGACTCACCTACACGTCTTGAAGTGCCTATGCCCTTCCTTACGGCTCTTGACATGGTAGTGACGGGGCAAGTCACATGGCAGGAGCAAAAAATTGATGTTGAGCGCATGGTGATTCCGTTAAAAAATTGTCATGGTGAAATCAACGCATGGTGTTTGGCTATTCCCTTTTTACGCCCCAATGATGTCCCTAAGATTGAAAATGCCAAAGATGCCTATTTAGACGGTATTGGGGCGTTATATCAACAAGCCTTAGATCATGCCTTACGAACTCGAGCAAAAGGACAAGCGATTATTGCGATGGGTCATTGTCATATGCTCGCAGGTAAAATCTCCGAAGACTCCGAACGTAAATTAGTCATGGGCGGTATTGAGGCGTTATCCACCACTATTTTTGCACCCGAAATAGCTTACGTTGCTTTAGGCCATCTGCATTTGGCGCAGCAAGTGGGTGATGATATGCGGGTACGTTATTCGGGCACGCCCTTGCCAATGTCATTTTCGGAAGAGCACTATCAGCATGAAGTACGTATTATTGATTTAGCGGGTGATTCAGTCGCTAAAACATCGTCAATATTGATTCCCCGCACCGTACCATTATTTAAAATACCCCATAAAGAAGCCAAACCCTTAAATGAAGTATTAGCATTATTAGCACAACAGCAATGGCCAACATTGCCCGAACAACAACAGCCTTATTTATTGGTGCGTGTGTTGTTAGATAAGCCCGAGCCTACTTTAAGGCAGCATATAGAACACGCCTTAGAAGGCAAAGCCGTACGTTTAGTCAAAATTGAAACCAGCTATCCTCAAACATCACAACAAACGGAAAAAAATTTGGGTTTAGAAGATATTCAACGCCTACAACCCGAAGATGTATTTTTGACCATGTATCAACAAAAATTTGCAGCATCACCCTCGACAGAACTGTTAATGGCTTTTAGAGACTTGTTATCTCAACATCAAACTGAGTCTATATAACCATGAAAATTTTGGCGATACGCGGTAAAAATTTGGCTTCTTTGGGTGATTTCTGCTTAGACTTTCAACAAGAACCCTTAGCTTCGGCAGGTTTATTTGCCATTACAGGGGCAACTGGCGCGGGTAAAAGCACGATTTTAGATGCCTTATGTTTGGCTTTGTATAATCAAACGCCCCGTTTGGCGCGGATAAAACAAGGCAGCATTGATTTAGCCGATGTCGGCGAGCATCGCTTAACGATTCATAATCCTCAAACGTTGTTGCGTCGTGGTGCTATTGAAGGCTTTGCCGAAGTCGATTTTTTGGGTAATGATAATATTGTCTATCGCGCCAAATGGTATGTTCGCCGCGCACGCGGACACGCATCAGGAAAATTACAAGACGAGCAGTTATCGCTACTTAATCTCCATGATAATACTTCAATTGGCCACAAGAAAACGGAAGTTCAAAAAGCCATTCAAGATAAAATTGGTTTATCGTTTGAAGAGTTTAATCGAGCCGTTTTATTAGCCCAAAATGAGTTTTTTGCATTTTTAAAATCCGAAGATAACGAGCGCGCCAGCCTACTCGAAGCATTAACAGGTAGCAGTCAATTTACTGATTTATCTATACAAGCCTTTCGACGAGCCAAACAAGAAAAAGACCAACTCGCCTTACTACACGCTCAACTGGCGGGACAAACACCGCTATCAGAAGAACAGCGTACGGAGCTAGAACTCTCTGCGCAACAACTCGAACAGCAAGTGCTGCATGAGCGTGAACAAAGCCAACACCTCACAACAGCAATCTCATGGTTACAGACGCAAAACGCATTACAGCAAAAAATAATCCTTGCCGAACAAAATAGTGAACAAGCGCAAACTGCTTGGCAAAACAGCCAAAGCCAACAACAGTTTTTTCTGCAAGTGGAAGGCATTCAGCCCGCAAGACCGCTAATCGTGAATCATGAACGCTTACAAACGGAATTATCTAAACAAGAAAATACGTTAATAAACATCAATAACATATTGAAAAAAAATGAGTTGAAAGAAAATGAGCTTAATAAAAAATTTCAACAAGCAACTCATGAACTCAATCGTGTTGTCGAAAATTATGAGCAAAACAAACCTCGGTTAGAACAAGCTAAAAAAATTGACACCTTACTAGAAACGCAACAACAGCGTGTTAAAGACAGTGAAAATCTCTTACTTTTGAGTGGAAAACGCTTAAATCAGTCATCCGTTAAATCGTTAGATCAATGGCAACATTTACAGACGTTATTAACTGCCGCCAAAACAACTCTAAGCATCGCCGATAATCAGGCTGCAAAAGAGCAAACGTTGAACGGCTTAACGGATGCCGAACAACAGCTTGCTCAAGCGCAAATCAGACTAAACCAATTTAATGCTCACGATATTGCTGAACAAAAAAACCACTCTCAGCACACGTTAGAACAACTTCAACAAACCGCAGTGCAATGGCGAGACTGGCAAACCCTACATCAACTACAACTACAACACACGCAAGAAATCTCGTCGCTACAACAACGCCAGCAACAACTGATTGTGCGGTTACAGGAACTATCGCAACAAATGGTCGTTAGCACGGTTATCGTTCAACAAGCACAAAAATCCTTAGATCAAGCCAAGCTCGCTTGTGCCGCCAATGTCGAAGATTTGCGTAGCCAGTTACAGCCCGATTCTGCCTGTCCTGTGTGTGGTAGTGTTGACCATCCGTATCAAAGCCAAAACAATCAGTATCTTCAGCAATTGATGAATGATTTCACCCAAGAGCTTGAGCAACATCAACATCATCACCAGAAATTACGCACCGAACAGATTGAGTTGATTGCCGAAGAAAAAAACAACACCGCTAAACTGACGTTATTGTTACAAGAACAACAGACTAAACAACTGGCCTTGCACCACATTGAGCAGCAATTAAATACGCACTCTGCTCAATTGATGAGTATCGAAAAGTCGCAGCGTGATGATTGGTTAAAGAACCAAGAACACCAGTTAAAACAGCAAATACATCAGCTTCACGAACAAGAAGCACAAGCACGGATAGCGTTGCAACACCGAGAACTGGTACAACAGCAAGTAAACGCCAGTAAACTATTGGTTGATTGCGCTTCGGCGTTGTTCGATTACGCCCAAGAAGCGCGCTTAAATACTGAATTGACGCAACAACGAGCGGATTATTTTGACGGTGAATCGGTACACATTATCGACAGCAAACTTCAACACGATATTCAATATGCTAAAAACCAGCATCAACAACTTGATGAGCAACTGCGTCAAGTCAAAGATAGCGTGATTGCCAGTATTCAACAGCAACAATTGATAAGCCAACGTATCACCGAATTACAAAGTGACACCTTACAATCCCATCAAGCCATCAACGAATGGTTAATCATATTTAACCAAACACAACCATTCGCATTAGATTTAAGCGAGATAAAAGCCAACTTGGTTTACGATGAATCATGGCTGCAACAACAACGGCAAGCCTTGCAGCAGCTACAAACAGCAATCACTCATGCCGCCAGTCAGTTAAATGCGCGCCATGAAGATTTCACCAAACATCAACTTATTAAACCAAATGACTTGGCCGAGATGAGCGTTTTAGAATCTCAATTATCGGCACTACAAACACAGTTACTACTGAATCAAAAACAACTGGGCAGTATCGAACAACAGCTTATTCAAGATAAACAACGCCAACAACATACTTCGGCTCTCATCGAACAATTACAGCAACAACAAGCACAAGCCGATATTTGGCAACAGTTAAGCAGTGTAATAGGGTCGTCTGATGGTAAAGTTTTTAGAAACGCAGCCCAACAAATGACATTAGATGTATTGTTGTTTTATACCAATGGTCATTTAAAAGATTTGGCGAAACGCTATCGCTTAGAGCGCGTGACTAAGTCGTTGGGTTTGCAAGTGATTGACCAAGATATGGGCGATGAAGTGCGCTCGGTACATTCTCTTTCTGGTGGTGAGTCTTTTTTGGTGTCTTTGGCTCTAGCGTTAGGCTTAGCGTCATTATCATCACAACTAGTAAAAGTAGAAAGTCTATTTATTGATGAAGGTTTTGGCAGTTTAGACGCCGAAACCCTGCGCGTAGCGATGGATGCCTTAGATATTTTACAAAGCCAAGGCAGAAAAGTCGGAGTGATTTCCCATGTTGCCGAAATGACTGAACGTATTCCTACGCAAATACAAGTGCGTAAAGGCGCAGGTGGCAAAAGTACGGTTCACGTTATTCCGTGATGGTTGCCCTTCGACTCCGCTCAGGGTTCGTCAAACGCTGGCTGAGCGGAGTCAAAGTCTAAATAAAAACATGGAAAACAAATTCGCCTTTACTTACCAAACCAAGCCAGTTTATCTTGCAGTTTCACTACTTCGCCAATAATGGTTAAGGTCGGTGCTTTAATGCCACTTTCGGCCACTTTGTCGGCGATATTATGAATTTCACCTGTGATGACTTGCTGATTAGGCTGTGTACCATGTGAGATTAAGGCAACAGGCATTTCAGGACGCATCCCATGAGCGATTAATTGCTGGCATATTTCTTTTAAGCTAATCAAACCCATATATAACACTAAGGTTTGACGCTCGTGGATTAACTCGCTCCACGGCAAATTTGGTGTACCATCTTTTAAATGTCCTGTCACAAAACGTACTGACTGTGCGTGATCTCGATGCGTTAAAGGAATACCTGCATAAGCCGAACAACCACTGGCTGCGGTAATACCGGGTACAACTTGGAAAGGAATGCCTGCTTCGGCTAACTCTTCAATTTCTTCGCCGCCACGACCAAAAATAAAGGGGTCGCCGCCTTTTAAGCGACAAACGCGTTTACCTTCTTTCGCTAAGCGTACCAATAATTGGTTGATGTCTTCTTGCGGTAAAGCGTGGTCAGCGCGCGCTTTACCAACATAGACCATATCGGCATCACGACGACATAAATCCAAAATCGGTTGGGTTACCAAACGATCATAAACGACAACATCCGCTTGTTGCATTAAACGTAAGGCACGAAAGGTTAATAAGTCAGGATCGCCTGGCCCTGCGCCAACTAAATAGACTTCACCTGAAGGTGGTTGGTTGGTAATTAATGCTTGTTGTAAATGTGTTTCCGCTTCGTCTAAACGGCCGTTATAGACTAACTCCGCAAAACGCCCTTGCAGTTCTTTTTCCCAAAAAGCACGACGCACCGAAGTGTCTGGCAAAGTTGCTTGTATTTGTTTACGAAACTTACCGACAAACTCAGCTAATTGACCATAGGCAGCAGGAATCATACTTTCTAAACGCGTGCGTAACATCCGTGCTAACACGGGAGATTGACCACTACTAGAAATGGCAATGACTACAGGCGAACGGTCAATAATCGACGGAAAGATAAATCGACATAACTCAGGTGAATCAACGACGTTGACAGGAATATTACGCGCTTCGCTATCGGCAAAAACTTGTTTGTTAAGCACTTCATCATCGGTGGCAGCAATTACTAAACGTTTCCCATCTAAATAAGATGCTTGATAGGAAGATAAAATAATCTCACCACCATTTTTTAACACCACCTCTTGCAACTCAGGCAAAACATCCAGTGCAACGACTGTGACTTTTGCTTTAGCTTTTAACAATAAGCTGACTTTACGCTTGGCAATGTGCCCACCACCAACCACTAAGCAGGCTTGTTGTTCAATGCGAAAAAAAACGGGTAAATAATCCATAACGCTCTCAGCCAATCACCGTCAAACCACCCATATAAGGCTTTAATACCTCGGGAATAACAATACTACCATCGGCTTGTTGATAGTTTTCCAAAATGGCCACTAAGGTACGGCCAACCGCTAAACCAGAACCATTTAAGGTATGCAGCAACTCAGGTTTACTGTCTTTATCACGGTAGCGCGCTTGCATACGTCTTGCTTGGAACGCTTCAAAATTAGAGCATGATGAAATTTCACGGTATTTATTTTGCGCAGGTAACCAGACTTCTAAGTCATAAGTTTTTGTTGCCGAAAAGCCCATATCTCCACCACACAACAACATTCTACGGTATGGTAGACCTAATAACTCCAACACGGTTTCTGCGTGACGGGTCAACTCTTCTAAGGCTTGATAAGAATTTTCAGGTCGAACAAATTGCACCAACTCTACTTTCTCAAATTGATGTTGGCGAATCAAACCGCGCGTATCTCGCCCATAAGAACCTGCTTCACTTCTAAAACAAGGCGTATGAGCAACATACTTAACAGGTAATTGTTCTGCAGAAATAATTTCATCACGCGCGATGTTGGTCACAGGGACTTCGGCGGTAGGAATCAAATAAAATGATTTTTCACCTTGAAGTTTAAATAAATCTTCTTCAAATTTAGGTAATTGCCCCGTCCCTTTTAGGCTGTCAGCATTCACCAAATAAGGGACATAAACTTCTTGATAGCCGTGTTCGCCACTATGCAAATTGAGCATAAATTGCGTTAATGCCCGTTGCAAACGTGCCAAACCACCTTTAATCACCGAAAAGCGCGAGCCTGTAATTTTGGTGGCGGTAGCAAAGTCTAATAATCCTAAAGCTTCACCTAAATCGGCATGATCTTTAGGTTCAAAATCAAATTGGCGAATCGTGCCCCAACGATGAACCTCAACATTATCTTCTTCGCCCTTACCTGCTGGTACAGATTCGTGAGGTAAATTAGGAATCGCCATCGCAAAGGCACTGATGTCGTTTTGTAGCGACTCCAGTTCCACTTTAACGGTTTCTAGACGCTCATTGACTTGCTGCATGCGCGCCATAATCGGTGCAACATCTTCACCCGATTTTTTGGCTTGGCCGATTTTTTTAGCACCCGCATTACGCTCAGCTTGTAATTGTTCAGTTTCGGATTGCAAGGTACGGCGACTTTCTTCAAATGATTGAAGTTTGGCAGTATCCAGCTCAACATGACGGCACTGCAAACGGTTCGCCACAACATCCAACTGGCTGCGTAATAATTTCGGGTCTAACATGATTCTCTCAATACAAAAGTTCTAGTGTTGGTGTTAATTCTGCAAATCCTATTCGTCAATCACATCCACATCTTTCGGTGGGGTGAATTGAAAAACGGTCGGGCTGATTTTGCCATTAAGTTTGATTTGACTAAAGAAAATATCGGTTTTTTGCCCCAAAGAATCCTTTAATTGCATAGAATTCATTTGATAACCATTAAAACTGACACGCAAGCTTTCAAAAACGGCTTCTTTATCTTTGGGTTTAAGAATAAAAGCAGTTCGATTTTTCACGTTAGTCTTTTCTTGTGTAACGATAAATGAGGAGGCAATTTTACTGCTATCACCAGATAACAACAATGCGGGAGTATTGCCGACTTGTTTATCTAGTTTTTGTTTGGTTGCTTGTTGCAGCTCAGGATCATAAATCCATACCGTTTGCGCATTAGCAACAATTTGCTGGGCGAAGGGTTTAACCGTATCCCAACGAAAAAATCCTGGTCTTTTAACCTGCATTTCACCCGATAAGGTTTGTAACGGCTGATTTTTAGGATCTAAGGTATGTTGCTCAAAGTGAGCTTGCATACTGGTCATTTTAGCCAACAGATTATTCAAATTTTTGGTGGCGACATCATCGGCATAACTATAAGAAGTAACTACTAACAGCGACAGTAAAGAAAGACGGCGCATAATCTTGGCTCTGTAAACGAATGTTATATCGTAGTCGTATGTATGATGGCAGACTGTTGAAGTTTGCCATCGTCATTGTGGTTAATTGTCGTGGTTTGGTGTGAGTTTTACTCGTTATGGGGTACTAACACTTCTCGTTGGCCATTGCTTTGCATTGAACTGACTAAACCTGCCATTTCCATCGCCTCAATTAAACGCGCCGCGCGGTTATAGCCAATTTTGAATTTCCGTTGCACAAAGGAGATCGACGCCCGACGTGTTTCTAACACAAAGGCCACGGCATCGTCATAAATTACATCTTGCTCAGCATCGGCAGTTTCATCTCCCATACCCCCCGCGACACCTTTAGCAGGTACGCCGTCATCGGTATAGTCTTGTAAAATCTCATCAATATAATTTGGTGCACCGCGACTACGCCAATCATCACAGACACGATGTACTTCATCATCACTGACAAATGCACCATGAATACGCTCAGGAATATTCGTCCCAACAGGCTGGAATAACATGTCGCCATGCCCTAATAATTGTTCTGCACCGCCTTGATCCAAAATAGTCCGCGAATCAATTTTACTCGATACTTGGAAGGCAATACGCGATGGGACGTTCGCTTTAATTAACCCCGTAATCACATCAACAGAAGGACGTTGCGTCGCTAGAATTAAGTGAATGCCTGCAGCACGCGCTTTTTGGGCAATACGAGCAATTAACTCTTCTACTTTTTTACCAACGATCATCATCATGTCAGCAAATTCGTCAATAACGACGACAATAAACGGCATTTTCTGTAATCGAGGTGCATTTTCGAGCAATGCCGCTTCTTCTTTTTTCCATAAAGGATCAAGAATGTTTTCGCCTTTTGCTTCAAACTCAGCTAATTTGGCGTTAAAACCTGCCAAATTACGCACACCAACGGCAGACATGATTTTATAACGGCGTTCCATTTCCGCCACACACCAACGTAAAGCATTGGCTGCATCTTTCATGTCGGTAACGACTGGGGTTAATAAATGCGGAATTTTATCGTAAATCGATAATTCCAACATTTTCGGGTCAATCAAAATCAAACGCACATCATCAGGTGTCGCTTTGTACAAGATACTTAAAATCATGGCATTTACGCCAACCGATTTACCTGAACCTGTTGTTCCTGCAACTAATAAATGCGGCATCCGCGCCATATCCGCAGCAACGGGCTTACCACTAATATCTTTACCCAACGCCATTGTTACAGGTGATTCACGCTCTTGATAAACAGGAGCTGACAGAATTTCATGTAAACGAACAATCTGTCTATTTTCATTGGGTACTTCGATACCAATGACGGTTTTACCGGGAATAACTTCAACCACACGCACGGCAATCATGGCCATAGAACGTGCTAAATCTTTAGCAATACTGGATATTTTGGCGACTTTGACACCAGGTGCTGGGTCAACCTCAAAACGAGTCACTACAGGGCCAGGTAAAGCACCAACCACTTTGGCATCAATATTAAATTCGCGTAATTTGATTTCCAATAACCGTGAGAGTCTCTCTAATTGTTCAGGGGTAAAACCCGCTTTACGGTTGATATCTGGCTTTTCTAATAAATCTAAAGAAGGTAAACGGCTTAATGGGTTATCTTCTTTAGAAGTAAT
This sequence comes from Agitococcus sp., assembly GCA_030646715.1. Taxonomy (GTDB): domain Bacteria; phylum Pseudomonadota; class Gammaproteobacteria; order Pseudomonadales; family Moraxellaceae; genus Agitococcus. The sequence goes on along the minus strand of JAUSLJ010000035.1, from coordinate 188,693 downwards.
GACGGGCTTAGACATAGTGGTTTTTGAACTAGCACTACCTTCATGAGTTGTAGATGGTTGATGATGTACAACTTCATCAACTTCTAGAATTTCATCATCTTCTAAATCGGCCAAGAGTGTCGATTCAATAGGGGCAATGTCAGCTACTTCTGTTTTTTCGACATTGATGATGGCTAAATCGTCTTTTACAAAATCCAAAGGCTCATCATCAAGATTTGAAATTTCCAATACCTGCGTGGGTAAAGGTACAGGATGATTTTTTAATAACTCTAAAGCCTGCTCACAAGAGTCTCGGAATGATGCTAAATTCTCAATTTCAAAATCATCTTCATGTACCACTTTGTTACGCATCGTAGCTATCCAACGTAATTTACGCACGAGATCTTCGGATAGTAAGTCTTCAACACTACTGACTTTCTCGTGTAAGCCGCGCCCTTCTGCTGCAAATTTTTGCTCCAATATACTTTCGAGTTGTTTGGAATAGCGTACGGCCAACTCAATGGGAGCTTCGGTAGGTGCTATTGACTCTGTTGGGGTAATTTGGGCTTTTTGTAAATCAGGCTTTGCCTCAAGCGTTGATATTGGATGTTCAGTAATCGCTTCTTCAATCGCGGAGCTAATCACTACCTCATCTAATTTACTGGATAAATCGGCATCATGACCTGAGTCTTCAGCCAACCAGCGTTCAGCCGCTTCATCTAAAAAGTGTTCAGGCTCAGCAATCGGTGTTGCTTTAACAGGTAATGGTTGTGCTTCTGGCTCAACTTTTAAGACGGGGAAATGATCTTCTTCGTGCATCCAATCTTTAGCCGTTTCATCAACAGGCATTTCGGCAATAGTGCTTGATGCGGAGTCGCCTAAAAACGCTCTCAGCTCATCGGAAAGCTGTTCTTGAGCAAGTGTGGGCTCTACGGTGTTGATGGATGGGGTTGTAGCATTAATGCCCGCAGCCGCTAACATTTCAGGTGTTAACGCAGGCATTTCTTGAGTAAAACCCGCAAACGCCTCGTTAAGCTCTGCCATCAATTGAGGTGTTTCGGTGCTGACGATTTCTGAATTAATCAGTGAAGGTAATATCTCATCTTCCGTGCCTAATACGGGCAAATTCCCAAACGAAGGTTCAATACGTCGATCTACAGAGTTGCTGACCGTCGGAATAATTTGTGCTTGGACTTTGTCATTAGTGATATTGAGATGGAAGCTCTCTTCCGCCGTTTTCATTGCCGAATTCAGCTCGGTTTTTTGTAGTTGATGTTCATGATATTCTTTCACTTTACGACGATAACTGGCTTGTAACTTTAATATTCCTGCATAAGGCGCATAGCCCAACGCTTCTAAAAGAAAATTCCATGAAAAACCTGTCACTAATGTCCCATTCATTAATAAAACGGATAACAATAAAAAGGTGCTACCCATTAAACCAAAACTACTAAGTAATGACTGCCCTACTTCTAAACCAATAATGCCACCTGCGGCATTAATAATATTACTGCTGGCTTCGACATCATGGAGCGCAAACAAACCTGTAGCTGAAACTAATAACAAACCTTTAGCCAACCAACGCAAACCAAACTTAAAAGTCATGGTTTGTGGTCGCCAAATAGCCAGCACTTCAATCATCATAAAAATAGGGATTAAAAAAGCGGCTTTGCCCAAAAAGCTAAACATTAAATCAGCCAGCCAAGAGCCTGCTACACCCGCCGAATTAGAAACAGCCAAGGTATCGCTACTCAGTTTTGACCAACCGGGATCTAACGGGGAATGTGTTAATAATGCTAAGAGTAAATATAAGCCTAAGCCTAACCAGCCTATACTTTGAACTTCACGCCAGCCTTTGGGATGTTGAAGAGAATTATTATCAGTAGAACTAGAAGTATTTTGTATGGAAACAGTCACAACTAAAATCCGTGCTTAAAATGAGAAGGCGCAGTAATAAATATGCTGATATCTCGCTAAAACAAAGACATCCCGCCTCATAACAACCAATAATTGCGCCACACTTAATGGTTTTAGGCTGAGTGCTGATTATGCCACTATTCATGCACAATACTTATCTTAACTAAACAATGAAAGTCATAAATTGACGTGAATTTTAGTATTCTTGTCACAAAATCAGTAAATTTAGATTAATAATGCCGAATGAATCACTTTCCCGTCTTTAACAGCAATCGCTGATTGTAACTCCGAGTCTATGGCTAATGCCCCTGCGGCTATTTTTTGCACATACGGTAATATTGCGGCTGATAATGCTTGCGTTGATGTTCTAGGCACTGCACCTGGCATATTGGTCACCGCAATATAACCAATTCCTGCTTGCCAATAGATAGGTTGCTGCCAATCTGTGGCGCGAATACCCTCTACACATCCGCCCTGATCTATCGCAATATCAATAATAATGCTGCCTTTATTTAATAGTTGTTGTAATGCTTGGGTTAATACTTTGAGTGCATTAGCTCCTTTAATGAGGATTGCGCCAATCACTATGTCTGTTTGTGGTAATAACTCAGCCAATCGGGCCTCAGAAAATATCTCCGCATGAGCTTGAGGATATTGTTCTGTGAGTGCGGCTAATGCTTGTTCGGAGCGATCAAATACATACACTTCTGCGCCAAAAGCCAAAGCTAATGCCGCAGCATGGCTACCCGCAACACCTGCGCCTAAAACAACGATGACACCTTTAGGCGTATTCATTACTCCACCTAATAAAATGCCCTTGCCATTATTATTTTGCTGTAAATAATAAATAGCTAATTGCATCGCTAAACGCCCCGCAATGGCGCTCATCGGTGCAAGTAACGGTAAACGACCATCGACGGTTAAGGTTTCAAACGCTAATGCCGTAGTTTTCTGTGTTAACAATCCTGCCAACACCTCAGGATAAGCAGCCAAATGCAAATAGCAAAACAACAGTTGATGTTGGCGTAATAATTGTATTTCTTCGGCGATTGGTTCTTTAACTTTAATAATTAAGTCTGCGCTATAAACCGTTGTTAAATCAGCAACTATTTGTGCGCCGGCATTTATATATTGCTGATTATTATAACCGCTTTTTAATCCTGCATTGACTTCAACCAAAAGTTGATGCCCTTGCTGCACTAAACTGGCAACGGCGGTTGGCGTTAACGCGATACGTCCTTCCAGCAGTTTACGCTCAAGAGGAATACCTATTTTCATGTTATCTTGCTCCTAAATTGCATTTTTAGGACTTACGCGGTTATCGCTTATTTGTTCACATTTCAGCCGCTTTTAAGCGGCTTTATGTTCACAAACCGCGCTAATCGAGGTTCGATGCGTAAGTCCTGTCATTTAACCTTGCTTTCTCCGTGTTCAATCCCAATTGAAAGCTTTATGCTTCAGTATAACTAACCCAATATATTTCGCCTGTCAAAGGAGCGCGTTATGGAATCCCGTCACATTCGTTTATTGATTTTAGGTTCTGGCCCTGCGGGTTATACCGCTGCCGTTTATGCTGCCCGTGCCAACTTAAAACCCGTCGTTATTACAGGTATGCAAGCAGGTGGACAATTAACAACAACCACCGAAGTTGATAACTGGCCTGGTGATGCTCACGGTTTAACAGGGCCTGATTTAATGGTGCGTATGCAAGCTCATGCAGAGCGTTTTGGTACTGAGGTGTTATTTGACCATATCAACAAAGTTGATTTTAGCAAACGTCCTTTTACCTTAACAGGTGACGCAGGTATCTACACTGCGGATGCCGTTATTTTGGCCACTGGAGCTTCTGCTCAATATTTAGGCTTAGAGTCTGAACAAGCGTTTAGTGGTCGTGGTGTCAGTGCTTGTGCAACCTGTGATGGCTTTTTCTACAAAGGTCAAAAAGTCATGGTGGTTGGTGGCGGTAATACTGCTGTTGAAGAAGCATTGTATTTAGCTAATATTGCCGATCATGTGACTTTAGTTCATCGCCGTGATAAATTAAAATCCGAAAAAATCCTTCAAGATCATCTATTTGCCAAAGAAAAAGAAGGTAAAATCAAGATTATTTGGAACCATGCTTTAGATGAAGTCTTAGGTGATGATAGTGGTGTTACCAGCGTTCGTCTAAAAAGTACTGCGGACGATAGTACACAAATTGTTGATGTCGCAGGTGTATTTATTGCGATTGGCCACAAACCAAATACGGATATTTTTGTCGGTCAGCTAGAAATGAAAAATGGTTATCTAACCGTGCAAAGTGGAAACAACGGCAATGCTACTGCCACAAGTGTTGCTGGAGTTTTCGCCGCTGGTGATGTTGCTGACCACATCTATCGCCAAGCGATTACTTCTGCGGGCTCAGGCTGTATGGCAGCGCTAGATGCCGAAAAATATTTAGATAATCTGAAATAATAAAAAATCCCCTGTTCAATTAACGATACAGGGGATTTTTTAACATCTTAAAGCGATTATGCGGCTAGGTTAGCGTTAGCAAAATCCCAGTTCACTAAACTTGCCAAGAATGTGGCAATGTATTTTGGACGTAGATTGCGGTAGTCAACATAATAAGCATGTTCCCACACATCAATTGTCAACAAGGCTTTTTGACCATGAACTAATGGCGTATCGGCATTACTGGTTTTAGTAATGGCTAATTTACCATCGGCACCAACGACTAACCACGCCCAGCCTGAACCAAACTGTGTAGTTGCCGCTGCGGTAAATAACTCAACAAACTTGTCGTAGCTACCAAAATCAGCCGTAATTTTTTCGGCAATTGCACCTGTCGGCGCACCACCGCCATTAGGCTTCATCGAATGCCAATAGAAAGTGTGATTCCAAACTTGGGCGGCATTGTTAAAAATGCCTGCTTTGCTGGCATCGCCTGCCACAGCATGGATGATTTCTTCTAGGCTTTTATCGGCCAAATCAGTATCTTTAATTAAATTACCTAAGTTCACGACATAAGCATTGTGATGTTTACCGTGATGAATATCTAAAGTTTCGCCACTGATGTGTGGTTCTAAAGCGGTGCGATCGTAAGGTAATGCTGGCAAAGTAATGGCCATGAGGCTAGCTCCTTGAATAAACTTAAAAAAGCCTTCACTTACATCAATAAGTGAAGGCTATGAATTACAAGCTGGCGGCGTTTTCAGCTAAGTAAGCGGCAACACCTTCCGTGGATGCAACCATGCCTTTGTCGCCTTTTTTCCAGTTTGCTGGACAGACTTCGCCATGTTCTTCGTTGAATTGCAAAGCATCGAATAAACGAATCAACTCTTCCATGTTACGGCCTAATGGCAAATCATTGATAATTTGTGAACGAACAATGCCGTTTTTATCAATTAAGAAGGCGCCACGTAACGCAACACCACCGTCTGTTTCAACATCGTATGCTTTAGCAATGCTATGAGTTATGTCTGCGGCTAAAGTGTATTTAACTTGACCAATACCACCGTCATTTACAGCCGTGTTACGCCATGCATTATGGGTAAAATGAGAGTCGATAGAAACACCCACCACTTCAACATTTCGCGCAACAAAATCAGGAATGCGATGATCTAAAGCGATTAATTCGGATGGACATACAAAAGTGAAGTCTAATGGATAGAAAAATACTAAACCATATTTACCTTCTAACGCAGAAGCCAAGTTGAAATTATCAACAATTTCACCGTTTGCTAACACCGCAGGAACAGTAAAATCTGGGGCAGGTTTGCCTACTAATACAGCCATGATGGACTCCTTTTGAGAAATGAAAAACGAATAAATGTCGTTTTGAGCTAATTCTGACCAAAATACTCGGATACTTGGTAAGTGTGGCAAAGATGAGGCTTTATCTAACAGATTTCAAGACGGCAAAGGCAGACATTTTCTTTTTGTCACACTTTTTCAACACTTTTAAGCGTTGTTTTGTCGTTTATGACGATACGGTCATGTTTAAACCGTCGAAATTGATCTAACGAAATTTCAAAGCATTCGTTGATGTCTTTTTTTGGCCAAAGCCCAACCGCTGAACACCAACACAACGAGTAACATTGACAACGCATCAACAATCCACACGCCCCAGCGTCCAAATAAGCGGCCAGAATGTGCGTCTAACAACCAACGTTCCATGCTAATTCTAGCGGATGGTGAAATGGGCTTTAACCAACTATTGGGATGGTTCGCCGCTATGGCAAAACTCAAATCATCGACATTTAAACGATAGACGGCTTTGCTGTCTTGCAGATACACAGTATTGTTTTCACTCGTGGTGGCAGTAAATGTGTGTTGCAAGCCCAAATGTTGGTCTACTTGGTCTATCAACTCCCCCGCTTTAGACAACAATAAAATATGTTGAGGACAAGCAATCACCACTTGATCACTTAAATGTATAACGCCAAGCAAGAGAGAACAATCACCTAAGTTTTGTTCAGCCAGATAAAGTCCGTTATCTGTCACGGTTAATACTTTGTTGGCAATGATAAGATTGTTTGACCTTTCGCTAACGCCATACCAAGTTAACCAAAAATCCGAACTGATGGCTTTTTTGTCCCAGTCAAAATCATCGCCGTGATTCAGTAATACACCTGACATTAGCATCCACAATAAAAACACACTGAGTACAATACCGATGCGTCGATGCCAACGTAGTAACCATAATCGCCAATGGAGCTTTTTTTTCATGGTTTGTTAACATGCTCTTTTTCAGCATCAAACATCAACGCCAAACGCGCTACTTTTTGCAAGGCCCACACCGATAAAGTTGCCCCCGTAATACCATCAATTTTTTTGGATAGTTTATCGTTGCTTGTCAAGCTGACACCTTGAAATTGACGGGTAAAAAATGATTGCTGCACTTCCGCTCCTCGACTTTCTCGATAGACTAAAACATCAACGCTAAGGATTTTACCGTTTTCAACAATAATCCCTGTCGTAATCGGTTGTTCTTTACCTATTTCATCTAATACCCAAGCCGTGCGCGAACCGGATTGCCAATAACGTACCCGCAATCCCTGATAAGGATGGTCTAAAATAGTTTCTGCTCGCTTTTTAAGAGTCTGATTTAGCCATAAAATTTTAGGCTCAACAGGTTGCAGCAGTTTTTTTTGCAAAAAATCGTCCAATGGGCTATTGGCAAAACTGTACGAAGTCAACATAAAGCCAAACAACACGTATAAAAAACGCAACATATTCTGCTTTTCCAAATGAATACAGCCCATAAAAACGGGCTGTATTTTGCGTTGATTCTAATCGAATGTCACTTAAAAACTATAACCGACAGCTAAGGCAAAGCCGTCTTCATCAAGTCCCGGCGTTGGTAAGACTTGATCTTGAATATCTAACTTCAACACGACACGCGGCGCAATGTAATAATTAACACCATAATTCCATTGCTCTTTTTTACTGTCTGCAACATCGGCAGCATCGTTATCCCACGCGCTATAACGAGCAAATACACCTAATTTTTCAATAGGCTTATAAGCTGCTTCAACATAATAGCCTTCTTGCTCCGCTTTTGCCGCGTAACTTGCGGTAGTGGCAATACCGTCAATATCCCATTTTGCATACAAGGCGCGAGTGCTAAAATTTTGCCATGTATAACCAATATGGGCTTCAATTAAGGTTGCTTCATTTGTTTGTCCAATCGCCTGACTAATATCTTTTTGCAATTGATATGTCACACCCGTCGTTAAACCTGCAATACCTTGATAATTAAAACCAAAAGTATAAGCCATGTCTTCGGCGACTGCTTTTGCACCCTTTTGACGACCACTACGAATATTGGCGTTGTCCGTTTTTAAGCCTGTTGTTACAACCGCGTTATAACTTAAACCGTCAACACCTGCCACCAACCCACTAGCTTTGATCCCACCTTCCCACCAAGTTGTTGGAATAATAGCGGTTTCTACGGGATTACGTTTAGCGCCATAAAACGTTTCTGGTTCATGTGTTTCATTTAAAAAACCGATAGGAACTAAAATTTGACCAAATGATATATTTTGTTTGCCGTGGTAGTTCCATTCGATGAACATTTGTTCAAGTTCCAGTTCGCCCAAGTTGGTTGCACCTGTTGGATTATCACGAACTAAACCATGCTCTATTTCTAATTCAGAATGCAAACGCACGGTGTTAGAAAATTTGTGGCCTATATATAAAACAAAACGATAGGCATCATATTGTTGGGCAGCATTTTCATAATTGTAATAATGAGCTTCACCATAACCACCAATCGTTGTTTGCGATGAAATCGTTGAAAGTGTTGGCTTTTCAGAGGCGGCAACCAATGCGTCAATTTGAATTTGTTGGGCTTTTAATTGTGCTTGTAGTGTCGAAATGTCTATATCACTTGCTACGGTGATAGTAGATGCTGCACTTAATAACGTCGCCATCAGAGATTTTTTCAACATAGCACTGATTCCTCAAAGGTAAATGTGTCAAGATATTTCCGAAGAATAATACGCAAAAAATAGAAGTAATGCAAATCATTATCATTAACTGTTATTGCGAGCGTCACTCTTTAAGCTGGCAACGAAAACTACAAGTCGCTTTACATTTTCTGAAATAGTTTTATCGTAATGCGTGGTGAAGTATTTCGTATTTATGGTATGAATGTTGTATCATCTGCAAACAAGTATAAAGAATGTTACTCTTAGTTGCGCATCTAGCATGGAAAACTCTACGCCGAGTGAGCTAAGTGACAAAAAAAATAATAGAGGGTGAGAATTTATGTTTTTTCTAAAAGCACTATCGCAATCAAGATACTTCTTATCAGCAATGACAGGTATGTTGCTTACGGGCAGCGTTTTTGCTGGTACTGCTGGCCGAGTTAACTTTATTGCTGGTGAAGTAACCTCGACATCTATGGATAACGCCACTCACACTCTTTACAAAGGCGATCTTATCAACGCAGGCGATAAATTAGAAACAAGTAAAAACGGCAGACTTCAAATTCGCTTCACCGATGGCAGTATTTTATCCCTTAAACCAAATTCTATTTTTAGTGTTGAAAAATATAGTTTTAGTAGAGACACGCCTGAACAAGGTAACGCTGTATTTAACTTTGTTCGTGGCGGCTTTCGGACAATTAGTGGTGCTATTGGTAAAGTCAATCGCATGAATTATAAAATGAACACTCCTTTTGCCACTATCGGTATTAGGGGCACGGATTACTCCGCTAGCATAAAAAACGAAAAAGTGTTTGTAACTGTCACTGAAGGTAAGGTACATGCAGATAATGACGCAGGTAATGCCGATATTAATGCAGGTGAGAGTTACGTCATTGGCGACAAAACCATACCAACTCTTTGTCATATTGATGAAACCGTACAATCAAGCGAAGGTTTTAAAAAAACCGACATTCCTCAGCCTTGCTCTCCAGTTACAGTGCCTTTAGAGGCAGAAGATGGGTTTTATATTTCCAAACTTAAAGTTAAAAAACCAGTGCTAGAAAGCTTTAAAAGCTATGGTGATTATGCTGAAGCAGTACGCCGCTACAACACACTTATAGACGAAATGAACCAAATTGGCGCGCCAACTCTAATTGACGAGAAAAAGGCTGCCACTAGCTCTGCGTATTTGACGCAAGTTGATATTAACCGTACCAAAGCATTAAACACAACTCGCCTACTTAATGGGGCACTTGATAGTACGGAAATGCGCGACTCTTCTGTAATTAATGACTTTCTCCAACTGACATCGCCTACCAACTTACTTGACGCAATGGATACAAAAGACCTATTAAATCAGTCTTTGCCTACCAAGTTATCCGAGGAGATTGCAATCAATATGCGCAAAAAAGGCATTGATGCACTCTCAAATATAGACATCTTTGGTTTACTATTTTCCACCTTCACCAACAACACGAAAAGTAATTTTTTAGGTAATAAAACGTCAATATTTGGTGCAGATTTTGGCACGTCAGAAATTGACGTAACCTATGGAAACATTCTTCTTGATGGCATATTTGTTGAACTATCACCCGCTAAGAAAAATGCCAACGAGCTCATTGGACTAGGCATTCTACAGCCAGACATACTCAGTATGGATGCTAACAACAATAGCAAACTAAGAGGTTTTAGCTTTAAACAAGGGATAATGCACGATAACGACGGAATTGCCAGTAACAAAAACTCAGGTTCACTTGTGATTGGCAATGGCTCTGCTCAGCAAGCCACTGTTATTTATACGGACGAATTAACACCTATTTCAGTTAATTTAAAACTAGGTGATCGAACAAAAACCAATTCCGATACGTCTGATCTTTTAGATATTAACGTTAGCACACCTAAATTAGCCATTAAAATAGGCGATATTTATGTCTCAGGCTCTGATTCATCAGCAGAAAACATAGACAAAGATGGTAATGCTAATTTAGGTTCCGCTGAAGTATTTGGTACCAGTCAAGATGGCGTAGAAGCCATTAAAATCATGGGTGCATCGGAGATTGTTTTAGGGGCTGCTAAAATTGGTGTAAAATTAATGCATCATAATGATCTTCGTCGCCGTACTGTTGATGGAATAGATGTGATTCCGTCTATCAGCATTTTAGCAGATGCCTTTATCAAAAATGGTGTCACTATTAAACACTTAAATATTAAAGATGCTGGTGGATCAATTAAAGGGGGCAGTATTATGATGAATAGTCTTAAGTTGTCAGATCATAATAGCTCAGACTTAACGGCAATACTGGCTGTTAATATTGAGCCACCTAAACAAAATGATAAGTCCGGGGGTGTATTGCTGACATTAAAGCAGTTAGGCGATTCTATCGATGGGATAGATATTGGAATAAGTGATTTACGCGTTGGTAGTGAGGATGCGCCTGATATCGGAGATGTACAAATGATAGGATTAAGATTAAATGGCGCAAATCTTCTACTTCGTGGTCATTAAAAAACAAGGCGTGGATCTAAAAAATACATACTCGCAAATCCAACAATGGCTGTGTATATAATAAAATGAAAAGAGTCATTATCAGCGTTTTTACCCTTGCTTTATCACCATTAATTATGGCAGAGCAATCAGAAGATATTCTTTCCTCTTCGTCTAAAGAGACAGCGTATTCTATTGATACATCTACGGGCAAAACAAAAACTGAAAAACCAAACGAAAATGATGTAAAAAAGCCGCGGCTTGAAAACTTTGCAAGTTACAACGAGTTTTTAAAGGCCATGTATCTTTATAAAAAAAATGAAGAAGAGACTATAAGGCCCAATGTAGATATTAGACCTCCACCTTCATCTGTTAAAAAAGAACTTGAGTCAACGCCTATTGAAGATAATAAAGACGTAACTCTCTGGGGGGAAGAATTGCCCTCAGAGTACGTGATTTTAGGTGAATGAATAAAGGCAGTATAAACACTGCCTTTATATACGAGAATCTTTTACTCAGGCTTAGCTGCCGCTTTCACCAAAGGTGCAAGTTCGCCTTTTTGGGTCATTTCCATCACGATATCACAACCACCAATTAATTCGCCGCTGATCCACAACTGCGGAAATGTAGGCCAATTCGCGATTTTGGGTAAAGTCGAACGAATATCAGGATTTTCGAGAATATTAACATAGGCAAAAGGCTCGCCAATTTGTGTTAATGCTTCAACAGTACGCGCAGAAAAACCGCACTGAGGGAACTGTGGTGTACCTTTCATGTACAAAATAACTGCGTTTTCTGCAATTTGCTGCTTAATTAAGGATTCAATATCCATGACACGTTACCTTTAGATAAAAAAACGACTCGCCAATTGTAACGCTATTTGCCGCCAATGCGTAATCCCGTTAATATGGGATACTATTTTTTGTTAAGACTTACGCTCTAACGCGCTTATTGGCTCATATTTTGCCACTTTCTTAAGCTTGGTGTTTTAAAAATGCCACAATCGCGTTGTAGTGTGTAAGTTTTTCAGTTTTTATTAGGAATTAGATTCTGCCATGACCAGCGCATTAATGCCCACTTATGCTCGTCAACCCATTGCTTTTGTCAAAGGAAGCGGTTGCTGGCTTTATGATACCGATGGCCAAGCCTATTTAGATGCTTTAACAGGCATTGCTGTCTGCGGTTTAGGTCATGCTCATCCTGTTGTTGCTCAAGCAATTGCAGAGCAAGCAGCGACTCTAGTACATACCTCTAATTTGTATCAAATTCCGCTGCAAGAAGCACTCGGTCAAGCCTTACACGATGCTTCAGGTATGGAGTTTTGTTTTTTTAGTAATTCGGGTGCCGAAGCTAACGAAGCTGCCATTAAATTAGCTCGTTTATTTGGTCATCGCAAAAACATTGCCGAACCCGCTATTATCGTGATGGAAAATTCATTTCATGGCCGTACCTTAGCAACATTATCTGCAACAGGTAATAAAAAAGTTCAAATCGGTTTTGAGCCATTAGTACAAGGTTTTGTTCGTGTACCCTTTGATGATATTGATGCTATTGAATCCGCAATTGCTGCCAACCCCAATATTGTCGCTATTTTAGTTGAACCTATACAAGGTGAAGGCGGTATTCGCATTCCTAAAGCGGGTTTTGCTTATTTGGAAGCCTTGCGCGCCGTCTGCGATAAGCATGATTTATTATTTATGCTTGATGAAATTCAAACAGGTAATGGCCGTACTGGTAAATATTTTGCTTATCAGCACACGAATATTAAGCCTGATGTGGTAACTACGGCCAAAGGTTTAGGCAATGGTTTTCCTATTGGCGCGTGTTTGGTACAAGGTAAAGCACGTGATTTATTTAAAGCAGGTAATCATGGTTCTACTTATGGCGGCACACCACTCGCCTGTCGAGCTTCATTGGCTGTCGTTGAGTTATTGCAAAATGGCATAATTGCTAATGCTGCGATTATGGGCGAGCGCATGATTGAAGGCTTCAAAACCGCACTGAGTGATTTGGATGTAGAAATCAACGGTCGTGGTTTAATGATTGGTTTACGTTTAGCAAATCCCTGCTCTGAATTAGTTGCTTTAGCACGTGATGAAGAAAAACTATTACTGAATGTCACCGCCGATAGTGTCATACGCTTACTACCTGCTTTGAATATTTCAGCCGATGAAGTAGATGAAATTGTGCTTCGGGTTTCGCGTTTAATCAGACGTTTTTTAACTCAATAGTTTTTTACCCTTCATGTCTAATTTTGGCATGAGGGGATTATTTTTTAGAGGATTCGACAATGGCAGTACGCCATTTTTTAACATTATTAGATTTTACGCCACAAGAGTTGTTAGCTGTTTTAGCACGTGCCATTGAATTAAAAAAAATGCGTGTTGATGGTGTTATTTATGAGCCCTTTCGCGGCAAAGTCTTGGGCATGATTTTTGAGAAGTCATCTACGCGCACACGAGTTTCTTTTGAGGCTGGCATGGCGCAATTTGGCGGTTCGGCCATTTTTTTATCGCCTAGAGATACCCAATTAGGTCGTGGTGAACCAATTGAAGACTCTGCGCGTGTTATTTCGCGGATGGTCGATATTGTCATGATTCGTACCTTTGCCCATGACACCATCGAACGCTTTGCTGCTTATTCGCGTGTTCCTGTCATCAATGGCTTAACGGATGACCATCATCCATGTCAAATTTTAGCCGACTTACAAACTTTTATTGAGCATCGTGGCCAACTACAGGGCAAAACATTTGCTTGGGTGGGTGACGGCAATAATATGTGTAACTCCTATATTCATGCGGCGCATCAATTAGGCTTTCAATTACGTATTGCTTGCCCTTATGGTTTTGAGCCAGACCCTACGTTACTTGAAGAATATAAACACTGTGCAACCTTAGTGAAAACCGCTGAAGATGCCGTTGCAGGCGCGCATTTAATCGCCACGGACGTTTGGACAAGTATGGGGCAAGAAGCCGAGCAAAGTATTCGTAAACGCCGTTTCTCCACTTATCAAGTCAACCCTCGATTAATGGATTTAGCTGCGCCTGATGCATTATTTATGCACTGTTTACCTGCCCATCGCGGTGAGGAAATATCCGAAGATATGTTAGATGACCCTAGAGCTGTCGTGTGGGATGAAGCTGAAAACCGCTTGCACGCACAAAAGGCATTGATGGAATTCTTACTCTCGCATTAAAATTAAGGGTTGCTAAGTACTTATACAAAAATTATACCGTTCGCAAGTAATAAGAGCCAACCGCTCACCCTGAGCTTGTCGAAGGGTGGTTCGAGCCCCGCAGGAAATCCCCTTGGGGGACAAGCTCACCATGAACGGTTAAATTTTTGCTTTGGGAGTTAACTAACTCCCCCATTAATCTACCTGCTTTTTAACCTTCATAACCGTTAGGATTTTTTGACTGCCAACGCCACATATCTTGACACATCGCTTCTTGGTCAAACTCTGCCGTCCAACCTAATTTTTCAAAAGCATAGTGTGGGTCGGCGTAACAGCTTGCAATATCCCCTGCTCGTCGTGCCACAATTTGATATGGAATTTCTTTCCCTGCTACTTTTTCCATTGCTTGTAACATCTCTATAACCGAATAACCCTTCCCCGTACCTAAGTTAACGGTGATTAACTCTTGGTGCTGTTGTAAATACTCCAAGGCTTTGACGTGGCCACGAACTAAATCGACTACGTGGATATAATCACGCACACCTGTTCCATCAGGCGTTGCATAATCGCCACCAAAAACCTGTAACGCCGCGCGTTTACCCGAAGCGACTTGGGCAATATAAGGCATTAAATTATTAGGGATACCATTCGGATCTTCGCCGATTAAACCGCTCTCATGTGCGCCCATAGGATTAAAATAACGCAATACAGCAATACGCCAACCTGCATGGGCGGTATGGACATCACGTAGGATGTTTTCAATCATCAACTTACTCGCGCCATAGGGATTTGTCGTTGATAAAGGGAAGTTTTCTTGAATGGGAACAGTATGTGGGTCGCCATAAACCGTCGCCGAAGAGCTAAAAACGATTTGATGCACACCCGCCGCTTCCATTGCTTCAAATAGTGTGATTGAGCCATTAACATTATTATCGTAATAGCGCAAAGGTTGTGCAACGGACTCACCTACGGCTTTTAAACCCGCAAAATGAACAACGGCAGTAATTGGATATTGTTGAAAAATATTATCTAATAAAGCGCGATCACGAATATCACCTTCAATAAAAGGGAACTCGTCTCCCGCTAATTGACGTGTACGCTTGATGGCTTCCATTTTACTATTACTAAAATTATCTACGACAATAATTGGATAACCTGCTTTGATAAATTCAATTGCTGCGTGCGATCCTATATAACCTGCGCCGCCAGTTAGTAAAATCATTTATTATTCCTTTAGGGAGTGTATAAAATGTAAGTTTATTAAAATAAAACCGCCTGTGATTATTTTAAACCAGAGGCGGTTGTGCGTAAGCTTATTTCACCCTTTTTAAGGGTGAAACTTTATTTTGAAGTGACACGTTGAACAGCGTCTATCCAACCTGCATACATATTTTCGCGTTTTTCGCCATCCATTTTGCTGACAAACTCACGCTGGCAATGCCATAAATCAGCAATCGCATCTAAAGAGGCAAACTTTCCGACGTGTAAACCCGCCAACCACGCTGCGCCTAAGGCCGTTGTTTCGGTGACTGTTGGTCGATCAACCACAACTCCGACGATATCGGCTAAGGCTTGCATCAGCCAATTATTAACCGCCATGCCACCATCTACACGTAGCGTATGTAAGTTACTGACACCATCTTTTTTCATCGCTTCAATCAAGTCACGGGTTTGAAAACACACCGCTTCTAAACCCGCAATGACAATTTCACCGATGCCAGTATCACGCGTTAAACCAAAAATCGCACCCCGCGCATGAGGATCCCAATACGGCGCGCCCAAGCCTGTAAATGCAGGTACCAAATAAACACCTCGGCTATCCATGGTTTCTTCGGCAATGGCTTCGGTATCCCCTGCTTGTTTAATCAATTGAATACCATCACGCAGCCATTGCACCGCCGCCCCTGCCACAAAAATACTGCCTTCTAAGGCGTAAGTGACTTTGCCATTTAAGCGATAACCCACTGTCGTTAATAAGCGATGTGTTGAAGTAATGGCTTCATCACCCGTATTCATCACCATAAAACAACCTGTGCCATACGTGCTTTTGACCATACCCGCTTTAAAGCACGCTTGACCAATTAACGCGGCTTGTTGGTCGCCCGCTACGCCACCAATTTGTACGGCTGAACCCAAATGACGGGTTGCTGTCAGGCCAAAGTCACTGGCAGAGTCTTGGACAACGGGTAATAAGCTAGCAGGAATATTAAATAGTTCTAATAGTTCAGTGTCCCATTCTTGGGTATGAATATTAAAAATTAAGGTTCGTGCGGCATTTGTGGCATCGGTCGCGTGTTTTTGGCCGTCAGTCAGTTGCCAAATCAACCATGTATCAATTGTACCAAACGCCAATTCACCGCGTTCAGCTCGCGCTCTTACACCTTGAACATTATCTAAAATCCACGCTAGTTTGGTGGCGGAAAAATAAGGGTCAAGTAATAAGCCTGTTTTTTTCTGCACCATCGCTTCATGGCCAAGATTTTTAAGTTCTAAACATGCGTCTGCGGTGCGACGATCTTGCCAAACAATGGCATGGTGTACAGGTTTGCCTGTTTTTCGATCCCATACCACGGTTGTTTCACGTTGATTTGTAATACCAATCGCGGCTATTTGTTGCGCGGTAATGCCACCATCTTTTAAGGCATCTCGACAAACGGCCAAAGATGCTTCCGCAATCTCTGCCGCATCGTGTTCGACCCAGCCATCAGCAGGAAAATATTGTTTGAGTTCGCGCTGCGCTCTACCAACCGCTTGCCCTTGCAAATTAAAAATAATGGCACGAGTGCTGGTTGTTCCTTGATCTAAACTCAATAAATATGGCTGCATTTTCATCTCTAAACATTGTTATGATTAAATTAGTGGGAGCTGAGAAAAAATTTCAGTTCCAACAACTTAGAGTAGGCGATTCTTGAAGCCACGCCTAGCCCTCACACAAACTTTTGAAAGGTGTGTAAAATACTTCACACACTACTTTTCATTTGATATTGAAACTTATTCTATGGTTTTTGTCTTGTTAATTACCGCCCCACCCGCACATATCAGCGCATGGCACGCCTATTATTTTGCCGAATCCGCTTTAGCTCAAGGGCATGAGATTAAACCTTTCTTTTATGGAGATGGTGTTGCTGTTGCTAATCGTTTGTTATGTCCAGCCCAAGATGAAATCTCTTTAGCGCAACTGTGGTGCAATTTATCCGCTATTCATCAGCTTGAATTACCTGTTTGTGTGGCAGCTGCGTTACGTCGAGGAGTTTGCGATGCCGATAACGCCCACCGCCACCAATTAGAAGGTGATAATTTACAGACAGGCTTTAGTTTGGCTGGTCTTGGTATATTAACCGAAGGCTTAATCACGGCAGATCGCGTGTTAAGTTTTATTGGAGATAGCGCATGAGTAAGCCATTATTTATTCAACATCGTGCGCCTTATCAGGGTTATAACGCATTAGAAACGTTAGATGCCTTATTAGTTGCCGCCGCGTTTGGGCAAAACCCGAGTGTGTTATTTCAAGGTGATGGTGTTTGGCAATTGCTGAAAGCTCAACAGCCACAAATAATGGGCAGAAACTCTGTAGTTGCCCAATTAGAAGCATTGCCTCTATACGAAGTCGAAGATATTTATGTTGATGAAGACAGTTTAACGTCACGCGGTTTAACGATCACCCAGCTTGCTTTACCTATCTCCGTAGTTAAAAAAAGCGACATGGCGGCTTTTATCGCCCAACACGCTCCGTTAATTAGGTTTTGATATGGCGACTCTGCATTTGATTCATACCAATTTATTGACTCGTCTTGAATTAGCACAGCAACTAAGCAATGCTTTGTCAGTAGATGATGCTTTACTATTTTTAACGCACGGTGTTTATAGTTTAGTTACTCAGCCTTTAGCCTTTATCCAACCCATATATGTGTTAAAAAGTGATTTGCAACTTACAGGATTAGCATTGCCTGATACTATCCATATTATTGATTATGATGAATTTGTGAACTTAGGAGTACGCTATGAGCGTAGCCTTAGTTGGAACTAATGATAACTTGACGATAGAACTGGATGAAGATGGTTATTTGCGCCATCTTCACTATTGGACTCCAATTGTTGCTCAACAATTAGCGGCGCAACAACAGTTAACGCTAAACGAGGAACATTGGGCAGTTATCAACAGTATTCGACAGTTTTATCAGCAATATCAACGCTCCCCGACTACCAGAGTGCTGTTAAAATATCTAGCACAACAACTAGGCGCAGAGAAAGCGAGTAGTATTTATGTGATGTCGCTTTTTGGCGATGGTACGCCCGCAAAAACCGTTGCGCGTATTGCAGGTTTACCGAAACCGACGAATTGTATTTAAATAACTATTAATTAAGTTTAAATGGAACTGTAACTCATGGTGATGAAAAACATCTATCGTCATAGCGAGCATCCTTTTGCCCAATATGTACGTATTTTAGGAAAAGGTAAAAGTGGTAGCCGCTCATTGACTTTTGAAGAAGCAAAAACCGCTTTTGGCATGATTTTGCGTGGTGAAGTATTAGATGCCCAATTAGGGGCTTTTTTAATGCTGTTACGCGTTAAAGAAGAATCGGCTGAAGAATTAGCGGCTTTTGTCACCGCCACTCGCGAATGGTTGAATGCGCCACAAATTGCTGTGGATTTAGATTGGTCGTCTTATGCAGGCAAACGTAAGCATTATCCGTGGTTTTTATTGGCCGCTTTTGTCTTAGCCGAGAATGGCGTGCGCGTATTTATGCACGGCGCGAGCGGTCATACCGTTAACCGCTTATATACCGAAGAAGTATTACCCCTGTTAGGACATAACTTGTGTGAAACTTGGCAGCAGGTCGAGGAGCGGTTAAACGCTGTTAATTTTGCCTATTTATCGTTGGATGCTTTTTGTCCACCTTTGGGTAATATCATTCAACTGCGTAATGTCATGGGTTTGCGCTCGCCTGTGCATACCTTGTCGCGGCTCATCAATCCATTAAACGCAAAATGTTCATTACAAGCTATTTTTCATCCTGCTTATCGAGAGTCACACCAATTAGCAGCACAACAATTGGGTTATCAAAACACGATGGTGATTAAAGGTGAAGGTGGCGAATATGAACGTAATCCTGATGGTCGGTGCTTAGTCAAAGGCATTAAAAATGGCGAGCTTTACGATTTAGAATGGCCAATGATGTTTGAAGAACGCCATGCTGCCGAAGAAGCATTTGAGCTAGAAGACTTTTTAGCGGTCTGGCGCGGTAAGAAAAGCCATCAATATGGCGAAGCAGCCGTAGTTGGTACATTGGCCTTAGCACTAATTGGTTTACAGCGTGCGGACAACCAAGAACAGGCACTGGCTTTAGCAACGACATGGTGGCAACAACGCAAAAGCGCAAAAATAAAAGCAGGTGAACAATTGGATATGTTCTGCTAATGCCTTAAAACCACGCCTTATATCACCTTGACACTAAAAGCTTATATATCAGTAAGATGGCTCGAAGTGTCAAGGACACGTCGTCAATAAACAATAACCATATCAGATAAAACCCTTAAAATTCACTTCGTTGATTCATCCTCAACTCATCATACATACCTATAAATACAAAACACACGAATTAAGTCGTTCTGACTTAGTTTCGGAATTACGCGGTGCGATGCGTAAGTTCTGAGTTCATCTCGCCCTTTTGCCATTTGATTTGGCATACATCATGGGGCAGCTAGGGATATGCAGCTTAAATTCATCACTAAAAAGACCTTTCTTTTTGGTATTGCCTAAGGTTTGTTTGCTGTTTGACAAACGAATACTACGCTAAGAGTCATGGAACGATAAAAACACACTTTCTTATGACTAATTGAGAATCTTTATGCGTGCTTGGAAAAAAATAACATTACTCCCTTTTCTTTGTTTCAATTTACAGACCGTTGTTCTAGCGGGTGCAGCCGAAGATATTGCAATGGAAGCCGATAAACGCTTACATGGTTATGGCGACTCTATCGCCACCTTAAAAATGACCTTGATTAGCCCATCCAATGAAAGTGCCGAGCGGACATTACGCGTTAAAAATTTAGATGTTGGCAAAGATGGCGACCGCAGCTTAATGATTTTTGATACACCCCGCGATGTTTCAGGCACGGCACTACTTTCTCATACCCGCGCCGATAGTGAAGATTTGCAATGGTTGTATTTGCCTGCTATTTCACGCGTTAAACAAATTTCAGCGCGCAATAAATCGGGCCCTTTTATGGCCTCGGAATTTGCTTTTGAAGATATTGTCACTCCCTACTGGCAAAAATTTAGCTACAAACTGCTGCGTGAAGAAAAATGCGAATCATTGACCTGCTTTGTACTCGAACGTAAACCCACAGATACCAATTCAGGCTACACCAAACAATTGGTTTGGATTGATAAACAAGACTATTTACAACGACGCATTGAGTTTTTTGACCGTAAAGACTCACTATTAAAAGTCTATACCGCAACTGGCTTTAAAAAGCTGCAAAATGCTTACTGGCGACCTGCACAAATGTTAATGGTGAATCAACAAACGCATAAACAAACACGTTTGGATTGGTCTGACTATCAGTTTAAAACAGGACTCAATAAAGACGACTTTAGCGAAAATGCGCTTAAACGAGCGAAATAACATGACGGTTCTGTCACGCTTTTTGATTGTGTTAATGCTGCCGTCATTATTGATGCCAACGGCTCACGCCTTTGACATTAAAAATGAAGCTGGGCTGGAACTAACAGTATTTAGTGAGCATGGCGCACAACAGCAAAGCCAAACTGCAAGCTCTTTACACCTACAAATTGACGTTCATGATCAAGTCGATAAAGACCAGCAAATCAATATTCGCTTATTTGGCCGTTGGGATCATCAAGATGAGCATCGAACGCATGTGGATGTGCGCGAATATACGTGGTTAAGCAGTAAAGGCTCAAAACAATGGCGTGTAGGTGTTGGCCAAGTTTTCTGGGGTGTGACCGAAGGCGCACATTTAGTCGATATCATCAATCAAACCGATGCTATTGAAAGTTTGGATAGTGATGTCAAGCTCGGTCAGCCAATGGTGAATATGAGCTGGGAGCATGATGCGCATTTAGTGGATATTTACCTTTTACCTTTCTCTCGTGAGCGCGTTTTTGCCAGTCAAAAAGGTCGTTTACGTTTGCCGTGGCTGGTGGATACCGATAATGCCAGTTATGAGTCAGGCGCAAAAAATCATCATTTAGATGCTGCTATTCGCTATCAATTTAATGATAAAGGATTGCGAGCGGGATTCAGTATTTTTTCAGGCACAGCGCGTGAACCTGAATTAATTCCACATATTGACCCCAGTCAAATCGTATTTACAGGATTTGTCCCCACCGCTTTTAAGGGCAATTATCAGCCGACACTACGTCCCTATTACCCACTTATTCAACAAGCAGGCTTAGATGCTCAATACATTGTTGGTGATTGGTTATGGAAAATTGAAACCATTCACCGACAAGGCATGGCACAAGACTTCACCGCCAGCGATGTCGGTGTTGAATATACCCAAGTTGGCGCATTTGGCTCAACAATAGATATTGGTTGGTTGGCTGAATATTTAACGGATAGTCGTGGCAGTCAAGCAACGACGGCTTTTGAACATGATCTGTTATTGGGCTGGCGAGTGGCGTTTAACGATACGGCTTCAAGCGAATTATTGGCAGGGGTAGTTAGTGATATTCATCATCACGAACAAGCGTGGCGACTCAAAGGCAGCACTCGACTCAATGACCGCGTAAAACTAGCCATTGAAGCGCGGGTATTTATTAGCCAAGACCCACCTTCTGCCCTGCAATTATTAACAACGTCCAATACTGACAACAAGTTAACCGCCTTAGCTAATGACAGCTTTGTGCGTACTGACATTATGTGGTTTTTCTGAGGAATAAACATGGCTTCTCTAAAAGCAGTCGAAGCGTGGTCTGACCGTAGCATTCAATTTTTAGCGCAATGGATTGTTGCTCATCCGTGGCGCAGTATGTTGATGTCACTGGTGATTGTTTTAGGTTTCAGTGTGGGCAGTGGCAGTTTTATTTATTCACTCGACCATCGGGCATTTTTTGGCGCGGAAAATCCACAATTAAAAGCCTTTGAAAAACTGCAAGAAGACTACTCAAAAACTGACGCTGTGGTGATTGCTCTTGCACCAACGACAGGCAGTGTCTTTACGCCAGAATTTTTGGGTATTCTTAAAAATCTCACTGAAGACAGTTGGAAAATCCCCTTCTCCCAACGTGTTGAATCATTAACGAATTTTCAATATGTGACGGTTGATGGTGATGACATTAGCACCCAAGATTTAGTCGTTTCGCCGCAGTCATTAACCGCCACCGAAATAGCTACCATCAAACAAGCCGCATTAAATGAACCTTTTTTGATTGACTCTTTAGTCAATCCAGAAGGCAATGTCGCGGGGGTGCGTATTACCTTAAATATGCCTGCTAAAGATCCTCTCGTTGAAATACCTCTAGTGGTGAATGCCATTCGTGACATGGCCTATGCCGTTGAAAAAGCGCATCCCGATATTAAAGTGCATTTAGTCGGTCAAACCATTGCCAACAAAGCCTATCCCGAAGAATCACAAGCCGACTTTACCCGTGTCTGGCCGTGGTTTTTACTCACCATGATGGTGATGTTGGTGTATTTATACCGTAGTGTCAGCGCGATGTTCGTGACGCTGACCGCCTGTATTTTAGCGGTAATGGCTGGCGTAGGTTTAGTCGGTTTTTTTAAGTTAACCATTAATGATGGCGTGATTGTTAGCCCAATTATGATTTTGTCGATGGCCTTTGCCGATGGTATTCATTTGGTCGTTAATTGGATTCAAGCCATACACGCTGGTAAAGACAAACGTGCGGCGATGGTTGAAAGCCTCAGCGCCAATATCGGTGCAATGACTGTCACCACGTTAATGACAGCCGTCGGTTTTTTAACCTTACACTTTAATGACTCACCGCCGTTTCAAGCGATTGGTTATATCGTTGCTGCGGGGGTGATGTTTGCGCTGTTATTAACTTTCTTCTTTACTGCGCCGTTGTTGATTTTATTACCCTTTAACCCACCAAAAAAAATCTCACCGTTAATGCGTGAAGATTCACCTTTGGTGCGCCGTTTTGCGGATTTTGTCATTCATAATCATAAAGTAATCATGCTCGTTATGGCTGTTTTCGCCATAAGTTTAATGGCTTTTATCCCCAAAAACCAAGTCAACGACGACATTGTTAAATACTACACGCCAGACACCACTTTCCGCAAAGACATGGAGTTTGTGAATGCCCATTTAACGGGCATTGGCGAATTAAATTACTCGTTACCTGCGGGTGGCGCCGACAATATTGCTGACCCTGCCTATCTACAAAAAGTGGAAGCCTATAGTCAATGGTTGAAGCAGCAACCCAACGTCACCCAAGTGAATTCCATTGTTGATATCGTCAAACGGGTTAACCAAGTGATGCACAACAATGACCCTGCGTTTTATCGTATTCCTGATAATCGTGCGGAAATTGCTCAATATTTGTTGCAATACGAACTGTCGTTACCTTTTGGTATGGACTTGAATTATTTAATTCGTTTTGATCGTTCAGAAAGCCGTGTTCGTGTTTCTGTCGGCACATCCAGTGGCCAAAAAATCATTGCTGTTGATAACGCTGCTCAAGCATGGTTGGTGGCTAATACGCCAGAAGCTATGCACGTTCGCGGTAGCTCATTATCGTTAATGTTTGCCAATATTGGTGAACGTTCGATTAATAGTATGTTTGGCGGTATGTTGGGTTCGCTAGTGGCCGAATCGTTATTTGTCATGTTGGCCTTTGGTGCTTTCCGTTTAGGTTTAGCCAGCTTTATTGGCAATTTAGTGCCAATTGGAATGGCTTTTGGTGCTTGGGCGATTATCAACGGCAATATTGATGTGGGCTTGACTGTCGTCTTGGGCATTTCTTTTAGTGTTGTCGTTGATGACACCATTCACTTTATTTCTAAATATGAACGAGCGCGAAAACTCGGCAACAGTGCCGAAGATGCCATTCGTTATGCCTTTACTCATGTTGGTTTTGCCTTATTAGCCACTACCTTAGTTTTAGGTTTGGGTTACGCATGGCTGGCTAACTCTGCCATTCAAATCACCGTCAATACCGCCATTGTCACGACCATGACCATTGCTTTGGCCTTGCTGGTGGATTTGTTTTTATTACCTGCGCTGTTCTTGTTGTTGGATAAACGGAAGATGACGGCTTAACGACTTGACGATATGGGCGAATTAATTCGCCCCTACAACTTATTTATCACCGAGATTTATCATGGCCAAGCCACACAACCTCACCTTACAAGATCCGTGGATTCAACGCTTTATGGCATGGATACATGAACGTTTTCCACTGCCTAATGCCCTGCTGTTTTTTATTCTTTATCTGACTACGGTAGCCGTCGTTTACGACAACTCTACAGGCGATATTTTTAATCTAGGGCGTGATGTTTTAGGTTGTTTGGTTACTTGGTCATTCTTTTTATTATTACGCATTTTTGACGAACATAAAGACTATGAGTTGGACTGCCAAAACCATCCGCAACGCGTCTTACAAAGCGGTTTGATTACCCTTAACCATCTCAAAATTGTTGGTGCGGTCATCATCACCCTAGAAGTTGCTTATGCCTTGTTCCTAGATCAAGGCTTAGGCATGACATTAATGGCTTGGGCAGCGATGTTTATTTGGACGTGTTTAATGGGCAAAGAGTTTTTTATTGCTGAGTGGTTAACACGCCATCTGACATGGTATGCCGTGTCGCATATGTTGGTGATGCCGTTAATTGTTTGGTGGTTGGCCAATATGGCGATGCTCAATGCCGCTTTAACACCTGCATTACAAGCCTTAATGAGCTTGGCGTTTATTAGTGGTTTTTGTTTTGAAATCACCCGTAAAACCAAATCTCCTGACGAAGAGCGTGACAGCATTGAATCGTATTCTCGGATTTTTGGTACACGCGGTTCAGCCGTTGTTGTTATGGGTTTATTGACCGCGATGGTACTTAATCAAATATGTCTGATTAATCTACTCACGCCTATTTTTCCCGTTTGGTCAGCAATTATTTTGGCCATTTTTTACGCACTAGGCATGACTCAACTAGTGAAGTTCACGCAATTACCTTCCGTCAAAGGCCGTGAAAAAAATGAAGCTGTGGTCGCGTTAACGATGTTGGCGGGTTACGCCGTTCTTATTGCCGTGGTTGTTAGCTCACACAGTATTAGCGTTTAAAAGGAAAATTCATCATGTCTATACGTCCCTTTATTTTTGCACCTCACTATTTGTTTGGTGATGAACATCTCGCTCACTGTGTGTTTAGTTTTCTAGAACATGACGTGCAAGCATTACCGATTGATGTCTCTAAAGGTCATTTGTGTATTTCGATTGGTGAAGATGAAACACCGCCACCGATTGGCTTTAAGCTCGAACATATTGAAATTGAGTTATTGAAACGTAAGTTTATTTTGCCGTGCTTAACAGTGCGTACGGTACGTAAAGAACCGTATTGCGCTACTGAAATTGAGTTATCGTCTGAAAGCTGTGAAGACAGCAATGCCGTGCTATGGGAAATCAGCTATTTATTGCGTTCTATGCCCGCTTTAGACAGTGAAACAATTTATACCGACCGCACCCTACCAAAAGTGCCTGCGCGTGGTTTATATACCGAAGAAGCCCGTCAAGAACGCTTAGCCTTTGTTCGTCAAGAAACCAAAGCACCGTTGGCTGATATTGAAAAAATCCATCTTGACCCACGAAAGCTCGTCAGCAATATTGAAGCCTTAATTGGTTCAGTCGAAATTCCTGTCGGTGTTGCAGGCCCTTTACACATTAAAGGCACGCACGCAGGCGGTTTATTTTACGCGCCATTTGCCACCTCCGAAGGTGCATTGGTGGCTTCGGCAACACGTGGCGCAACGGCATTGTCACGTTCTGGTGGCGTAACAACACGAGTATTAGGTCAGCGAATGATGCGTGTGCCCGTCTTTGTTTTTGAAGACATGAGTAACGCCCTATTCTTTGCGGAATGGATTAAAGACCATTACCGAGATTTAGCGGATGAAGTGAACAAATACTCCAACTATGCCACTTTAGAAGAAGTCACTCCACATGTCATGGGACGTTCGGTTCACGTTCATTTTGTTTATGAAACGGGAGACGCAGCAGGTCAAAACATGACCACCACCTGTACATGGCAAGCCTGTAAATGGGTGATGAAGCAAATTCGCCGTTTTGAAGGTTTACGCATCGAGAACTTTCTCATTGAAGCGAATCTCTCCAATGATAAAAAAGTCACCTATCAAACCTTTTTAAAAGGTCGTGGTGTACGGGTCATGGCTGAAGTTTTACTCACCGAAGAAACCTGTGAAAAAATTCTCAAAGTCACTCCCAAGCAATTAGCTTCTGCCTATCAACACATTGTTATGGGTTCGATAAGTGCGGGGATGATTGGCATTAACATCAATGTTGCCAACGTCATTGGCGCGATGTTTACCGCTTTAGGTCAAGATATTGCCTGTGTCCATGAGTCGTCTTTGGCGCAATTACACATGGAATTGACCGACGACAATAATGTTTATTGCACCTTAATGTTGCCAAGTTTAGTCATTGGTACGGTTGGCGGCGGTACTAATTTACCGCAACAACGTGAATGCTTAGAAATGATTGGCTGTGCAGGCCCGAATAAAGCCCATAAATTAGCCGAAGTCATTGCAGGTTTCTGTCTGGCACTGGATATTTCGACATTATCCGCTGTTGCAGCTGACCATTTTGCTCGCGCTCACGAAAAATTGGGACGTAATCGCCCTGTCAATTACTTAAAAATGGGTGACTTAAACACCGACTTTTTTAATACCGCACTTAGCAAAACGAATCCAGATTGTCCTCTAGTGTTAGAAGTAGAGGCGTTGACGCTCAATAGCAAAGGTTCGAGTATTATCACCGAACTGACTTCGCACAAAATCAACAAGTTAATCGGCCATTTTCCGTTTATCTTGCATGACCAACACGGCGAAAAAATCAACGTCATCACCAAAGTAAAACCATTAGATGAAGAAGTGATTCTTATGGTTAACAGCATGGCGGCGATGTGTAATCCGCGTTTGGCGCAAGCGTTTAATACCTTCCGCCATCAATTGGATTTTAAAGGCTGTCATATTCGTGAATTAGGCGTGATGTCACAACAAGATCCGCGATTCACTCGTCATGCGCCAAAAGTTTATGGTGTTTTGTCTGATCCTGAACGCGAAGCCTACGTCATTATTGAAGAACATCTGCAAAATGTAGAGCTATTAGATAGTGCTGACGACACTTTTAACTGGAATCGTGAACACATCGAAGCGGCTATTCGTGGCATTGCCGAAGTGCATAGCATTTGGTATGGCCGTGAAGAAGAACTCAAACAACAACCGTGGCTGGTGAGTCATCCGACAGCCGCGAGCATGACCGAAAAACTCAGGTTATGGGAATTGTTAGGCGTTCATGCCCGTGAAGAGTTCCCCGAATGGTTTTCTGAAGAGGACTTGGCGAACTATCGCGACATTGTTCATCAATTAAGTAACTGGTGGGCGATTATTGAAGCAATGCCCCGCACCTTGATTCATAACGATTTTAATCCGCGCAATATCACCTTTAGACGCGACGCAAATACGGGCGAATTATGCCTGTGTGCTTACGATTGGGAATTAGCGACGCTTCAATTACCGCAACATGACTTAGCAGAGTTGTTAGGTTCGACCTTGTACGACCCGATTATGCCCGAAGATGTTCATTACTATGTTGAATTACATCGTACTGAACTGGAAAAACACAGCGGCAAAGCGATTGATCCCGTGCAATGGCACTATGGCTATGTGTTGTCGCTGATGGATTTAACCGTCAATCGGCTACCAATGTATATGATGGCTCACACTTTCCGTCACTACGCCTTTATGGAACGTGTCTATCGCGCCTTCCGTAATCTGTTAGATATTGAAGGAGTGGGCAAAAAGTCATGAAACAGCACATTTATACCGCCGACGAAGCTCTTTTTCTAGCGCCTGATTTACTAGGAGGTAAAGCTGCCAACTTAGCATGGATGACCCGTGAATCTATTCCTGTGCCACGATGGTGGGTGGTCACCACGTCTGCCTTTACACAACTGTTAGCAGATAATGGCCTACGTGACTTTATTGAAAGTGCATTAGTTAACTTTCAATCCAGTGAAGACTTAGCAGCATTAGAACCGATTGCCGCAGAGATTCGCCAACGAGTTTTAGCCGCCAAAATACCGAACTCATTAAAAGTTGAGTTAGCGGATTATTTTGGCCAACGGCAACATCAATACTTTGCGGTGCGCTCATCTGTATTAGGTGAAGATGCACAAGGAGCGTCTTTTGCAGGGCAAATGGACAGCTACTTATTTCAACGTGGTTTATCTGCGATTGAAGAAAGCTTATTACAAGTCTGCGCCAGTGCCTTCAATACCCGCGCACTACACTACCGTTTAAGCAAAGGCATTGCCCTGAGTGATATTCGCGCCGCCGTCATTATTCAAGAAATGGTGGAAGGAGAAGTTTCAGGGGTGATGTTTACGGCTCACCCTTTAAATGGCAGCCGTCAACACGCGTTAATAAGTGCGGCATGGGGTGTTGGTGAAGGCATTGTTGCGGGCATTTGTAATACTGACGAATACACCGTGCCCTTACAAGGCGATAGTATTAACGTCACCTTAGCTGATAAAGACTTAGCTGTCGTTTTTGACCACGAAGCAGGACGCGGCACCAAAGAAATTCATGTCGATGAAGCAAAACGTCATCAATCGTGTTTGACGGATAGCCAAGTACAGCAACTACGCGACTTAGGACGAATGATTGCCGAATATCGTCACTTTCCCCAAGACATTGAATGGACATTGCGTCAGGGTCAGTTTTACATTCTGCAAACACGACCGATTACCCGCTTACCTGCACCCACCGCACCCGTCGATAAACGAATTGTCTTTGATAACTCCAATATTCAAGAATCGTACTGCGGCGTGACCACACCATTAACGTTTTCCTTTGCCAATCGTGGTTATGGTGTCGTTTATGAACAAACGATGCGCGTGTTAGGCGTCTCAGAAAAAGAAATCCAAGCCCATCGTGGCATGCTGGATAATATGCTTGGCCTGATTCATGGCCGCATTTATTACAATATTAATAACTGGTATCGCGGATTGTTATTGCTACCGTCGTTCAATACCAATAAATCCGATATGGAACGGATGATGGGTTTAACTGACCCCGTCGATTTAGTCCAAGACACGGTAATGAGCTTCGGCGACAAACTGCGTAAACTGCCGCAAGTCTTACGCGCCCTCTTTCATCTCATCAATGGTTTTCGACAGATGAATGAACGGGTCAAAGCCTTTCGTGCCATGTTTGAAGCCGTTTATCAAAGCGTACCACGCCGCACTTTGCACACCTTAACCACAGGTGAATTGATTGAGCAAGCGCGTTATTTAGACCGTGAATTATTACAAAATTGGACAAGCCCGATCATCAATGATTTTTACGTCATGATGATGAATGGTCGGGTGCATCGCACCTTAGTTGCCGCAGGTTTTGAGCAACCCTCTGTTTTACAAAATAATTTATTGTCGGGTGAAGACGGTATTGAAAGCACCGAACCGACAAAAATGTTGCTGCGTATGTGTGCCTATATTCGTCAACATCCTGCACTCAGAACTCTAGTCGAAACCGCAGATAACGCGACTTTATTGGAACGTATCCAAATCCATGACCCCGTTTTTCATGCACAATGTTTAGACTATATTGAAAAATATGGCGACCGCACGATTGGCGAGTTAAAACTGGAATCCATCACCCTACGGCAAAATACCAGCTTCTTATTTGCTGTGTTAAAAAACTATTTGACCCGTGATGATTTAACGCCTGAAACTTTATCCGCCAACGAAGCCCGTTTTCGCCACCAAGCGGAAAGCGATGCTTTCTCGGCTATCAATAGCAAACTCGGTGCAGGCAAATTACGCACCTTTAAAACCCATCTCGCCAAGCTGCGCGATGCGATTCGTAACCGCGAAAATATGCGTTTAGCACGAACACGCATGTTTGGTTTATACCGTGATGTCTTTTTAGAAATCGGCCAACAGTTTGCTGCCGATGGTGTTTTAGCTGAAGGCCGTGATATTTTTTATATCAGCTTAGATGAACTGTACGCATGGTATGACGGTCGTGCCGTACAAACCAATTTACGCGGCTTAGTGGCGTTGCGTAAAGAAGAATACGCCAGTTATGAAGCCGAAGATTTAGCGCATCATTTTTGGACGTATGGCATGGTCTATCACCATAACAGTTATGCTTACCCGTACCAAGAAACCATTCAAACCGAAGGCGATTTAACAGGTGTCGGTTGTTACCCCGGCATTGTTGAGCAAAAAATCCGCTTGATTTTTACCCCTGATGATGAACTGTCACTCAACGGTCAAATTCTCTGTACTGTCCGTACCGATCCGGGTTGGGCCCCTTTATTCCCCACGGCTGGCGGTATTTTAGTTGAGCGTGGCTCGACACTTTCGCACTCGGCGGTTGTCGCACGGGAATTAGGTATTCCAGCGATTGTTGGTATTCCCAATATCACCAAAATCCTGCAAGATGGGGAGCGTGTGCATATGGACGGTGCATTAGGCACGATTGTCCGTTTGGAGCATAATAATAATGACTAACACGGTGGCGACAATGGGCGCATGGGATGGTCAACAAGAACTCCCCGATGATTTTGTCCAGCTTCCTTATTATATCTATGCCAATGACCCTTTTTGGTTAGGTGAGGATGAAGTCTCTTTACGCGCTCAATTTAGCCGTCACAACCCTTGGTTTACACAAGGGCAAGCGTGGTTAGGCGTAATTCCGCAACAAGCCCGTTTGGCAGGTTTTTTTCAGCCCGCTCAACTCATTGACGGCGAATCTGCCGCTTTTTTTGGTTTTTGGGAAAGCACCAATAATCTAGAAGCAAACGAACAGCTATTTGCACAATTTAGCCAATGGGCGCGTGAAAAAGGCGCAAAACATATTTATGGCCCGATAAATTTCACTACTTTTGCTGCCAATCGCTTACGTACGGATAGCTTTGAACACGGTGCCTTTCCTAGTGAACCGTGGAATCCACCATATTACTCTGCACTACTCACGAAGCTCGGTTATCAAATCCGTTATCGTTACTTATCCACGTTTAGCCCGTTAAACGATATTATTGCCGCCATTGGCCAAGACTATTTACGCGTTAAACCAAAACTGGAGCAGCACTTTAATTTGGTGGCGATGACTCCCGAATTTTGGCTAGCGAACTTACCTGAATTATATGGTTTTGTGGATGAAGTCTTTGGCGCAAACTTTGCCTATACCCCTATTAGTTTTGAGACCTTTCACGCCCACTGCGGCGAAAGTTTTGCCTTGAAGTTTTGCCCAAAAACCTCGGTACTGGCGACCACCAAAGAGGGTCGAATTGCAGGATTTTTTCTTGTCTATCCCGACTACAGTCCGTTAATGCGTATTACAGGCGAACACTCTATCAGTGCTGCCGCCATTAACTATGCCGAACATTATCGTTTGTTACCTAAACCACGCACGGCACTGGCAAAAACGGGCGGCGTTCATCCTGATTTTCGTGCTTTTGGCCTATTTACTGCTATGAGTTGCGAGTTAAGCTTTAGAGCGCGTGGGCATTATGAAATCATGGCAGGGGCGTTGGTACGTGAAGATAATGCCTCATTAAAGTTTGCGGCTCGTCATGGCACCGCCCGCACACATCAATATGCTTTATTTCAGCAAAAGATCGCACTAAGGGAATTAGATTGATGATGAATGTTTGCACACGGATTTTTGCCGCCAGTCAATTACATCCTGAGCGTTTAGCCTTATCTATTCCCAATATGGAAGGTTTACATTTTCAAGGTGAAGAAAACATCAATTACGGTGAGCTTGCCGAACGCTGTGCAAAAATGCAGTATGCTCTTAATAAAATCGGTTTGGTAACAGGCGACCGCGTGCTTATTCTCGCGCGTCCACACATTCAAACCTATGTGTTAATGCTGTCGTTATTATCGTTGGGATTAGTGCCTGTACTGATTGATAGAGGTATGTCACGGCAGCGTATTTTGGCCTCTATTACGGTAAGCCGTGCCAAAGTCACCATCGGCGAACTATCCATTTTACGATTATGGTGGCTTTTTCCTCCTCTATGGAAACTACCAAAATACGCATTAGATGGTCAATATTTAGGCGTAAAAGATATTCGCCCCTTATTAGCAAAATTTACCGAAAAACCAGAATGTCTATTATTACCCGCTACTGCTCACGGCTTGATTACGTTTACCTCAGGTAGTACAGGTAATCCCAAAGGTGCAGACCGCACTCATAACAGTTTAATAGAGCAACATTTGGCCATCCGAGCCCATTGGCCAGACCATGACGATGATATTGATAGTCCATGCTTTCCTGTATTGGTGCTTCATAATTTATGTTGTGGTATCAGTACCATTATGCCGAGAGTTGATTTAGCCGCACCAGCCCATGTCAACGTCCGACAAATAACCAACCAATGGCGCACATCAGGCATTACTCGTATTGCTGCCGCACCCGCATTTATGACCCAAGTTTGTCAATATGCACAGTCTACACGGCAACAGTTTCCTGCCATTCGCTCGCTGGCGATTGGCGGTTCTACTATGCCTTTTGATTTAGTTGTCAACCTTGACATGATATTTCCAAGTGCAGAAATAATGTTGGTTTATGGCTCAACTGAAGCTGAACCAATTGCCGAAATATTTCTACCAGAACTACGACAACATTGGCAACGCTATGCTGGGCATTTAGTTGGATTACCTGCAGTGGGAACAGAAGTCAGAATTGTTGATCCAAACGCCGATTTGTCAGATGAAGCGGAAGTAGATAAAGCCACCGTCGTGGGTGATGACGTGGGTGAAATATTAGTCGCAGGCAAACACGTACTACATGGTTATGTCGATAACGCCAGTGCTAACAAAGAAAGTAAAATTCCACGTAGTCGCGGTGATGTTTGGCATCGTACTGGCGATGCAGGATTTTTAGACTCTGAAGGTCGTTTATGGTTGGTCGGACGTATCAAAGATGCGTTACTAATTGATAATGAGAGAGTTTACACCTTTGCTCCTGAAAAAGAATGTGATGCTTTAGCGGGAGTCATTCGCAGTGCCTTAGTACAACAACAAAAACAAATTATCTTAGTGCTGGAAGCCACGGCTTGCCCTGAACACCATCAACTCCTCGCTATTTTAAACAAACATGGCATTCCTAATGCGGCATTAGTTTTGGTCAATAAAATGCCTGTCGATGGCCGTCATAACAGTAAAATTGATCGCTCGGCATTAGTTATTGGTATCGCCAAAAAACGCTGGCCGATGCAAATATTATCGTCAAAAATAGAATCTTGGGGTATTCAATGAGCCATTTAAACTCACCGAATCCACCCCATTTTATTATCGCCTTAAATAAAGTCGATATATTAACGCTGAGTGGTGTTATTACCTCATCATTAGCCATTGTTGCCGCGTTATCGGGTGCTATTTATTTATGCACATCATTATTATTTATTGCCATGTTGGGTGATGCCTTAGACGGAATATTAGCGCGTAAACTCAAACTAGAACGCCCCTTTGGCCGTTATCTAGATGGTTTCATGGATACTTTAATTTATTTGGTCGCACCAACATTGGCTTTATATGTCTATGGCTTTGATGGCTTTTGGGCATTAGCGTTATGGCCTGTATTAATCTGTGGCAGCATTCGTTTAGCAGTATTTAACGATATTGGCAATATTCAAGAAAGTAATGGTTTAGCGTATTTAGGAATGCCCGTTTTTTGGAGTATCTTTATTTTAGCTGGATTTTTATTATTGGAATTCGTATTACCTCAAAGATTAGTTTATGGCGCATTGGCTGTGAGTTTAAGTCTATTTAGTTATGCGATGATTATTCGCCGCCCGTTTTTTAAATTCAAAAAATTGTCTCATATTCTTTGTCTAACGATTGGCAATAGCCTGTTATTTTTACTGCTTCACCTGAGTCGTTAATATGTTGAGTGCTTTATTAACTGCATGGTATTTACAAATACCCGTCATTATTGGTGGCGTATTACACATGATGATTGTGACGCATAATATATTGCCACAACTCACTACGCCTATTCATTTAGGTTTATTTGGTGCAAATAAAACGTGGCGTGGAATAATTGCTGTGCCTGTACTCACGGCTTTTGGTGCATTTTGCTTGTGGCCTATCGAACTAGTACTTGGCGAGAACGCGGTATTTCCCCAAGGTTTTGCTTTGATAGTAGCGGGTTTTATAGCTGGTATTGGCTATGTACTAGCAGAGTTACCTAACTCCTTTATGAAAAGACGACTCGGTATTGCTGCTGGCGAGACACCTGACAAAAATCGTTGGCTGTTTACCGCACTTGACCAAATTGACTCAGGAATTGGTGTGGCTATCGCTTATGGCTTATTTTTAGATTTACCGATACTGACTATTACTCTCTGTGCACTGACATTTCCATTGACGGCATTAGCGGTAAAACGGGTGTTGTTTTGGGCAAAGCTAAAAAAATCGGCTACTTAAAACCAAAAAAAGAGATTAAAGAATCTCTTTTTTTATTTCTAACTTTACACGAATTATCGACACTTCACGACAGTCGCCAAAAAAGACGAAGTTCCCCTCTTTGACAAAGAGGGGTTAGGGGAGATTTATAAAAAAGCTATGCCATTTGCTTCGCAGGTTTTTTACCCTTGTCCCGCAACACCGCACGTCGCCCTTTTTCAGGCTCAACTTCATCATACAAATGTAAATCGACCGTCGCTTGATCTAATAACATCCCAAACGGACTATCATACGGTTGGTCATCATTAAGCACTTCCCAAATTCGACCATGAATCCACGGATGCGCTTGAATAGACACGCTTAACTCGGCAGCTTTCTTGCCTCGCTTATCTAACCACTCTTGCAACATATCGTGCATCTGCTCGCGTTTCTCTTTGAACTCTTCATAATCATCACAAGAAAAATGAATGCTGTAACTATACTTTTTAAAGAAAAAATTACCGCCTACGGTTTCTTCAGCACGAAAAAAGGGTTCATAGGAGGATTTTTGCGGCTCGTTATCTAGAGAAAAAGCAATATTGGGGCGGTCATAAGCAGATACTGACGGTATATGTGCTGACGTGGCCACCATATTGGGTTTTGTCGAATTAGATGAAGAAACAATCGCTTGCGGTTGCTGATGTGCGGGTGTTTTCAACATGGCATCAATCGCCACCATGACTTCAACACCATTTTGAAAGCGATTTTTGACTTCTTTGGCTAGTAACTTTGTTAATAGGGGCTGATAACGGCGCAAATGCTCGGGTAAAGGCGGTACTGGTTCTTGGCAGTGTTTTATCGCTAAACTAATGGTATCGCCTGCACTAAAAGGCGGTTTACCTGTCAGCATTTCATAGAGCATAACGCCCAAGCTATATAAATCTGCGCGACCATCTACTTTCATACCACGAGCCTGCTCAGGACTCATGTATTTAGGGGTACCAACTGTAGAACCAATTTGCGTTAAATTACTTTCCGCCTGCATATTACGGGCAATACCAAAATCAGTCAGAATGGCATCGTTATTATGAGCACGAAATAAGACATTATCAGGTTTAATATCGCGATGAACCACGCCCCTAGAATGAGCTAAACCTAAAGCATCCGACAGTTCTTTAATGATTTTTAACGATTCAGGCGGTGTTAAATCTAAACGATCAATACGCTCGCTTAAATCACCACCCGTATGATATTCCATCGCCAAATAATGGTAATTTTCATGCGAACCGACATCATAAACAGTGACAATGTGCGGATGCGATAAAGAGGCGACCATTTTAGCTTCACTGCCAAAACGCTCGGCAAAGCCAGGCTCTGCGGCAAGATGCGGAGCCATCACTTTTAACGCAACTTCACGACCAAAAGACTCTTGAATAGCCAAATAGACAGTGGCCATGCCGCCCTTGCCTATTTCTCGTACAATGGTATAACCTGGAATTTGAATAGCCATGATTTAAAATAATTCGCCCTGTTTACTCGTCTTTAACTGCACCAACTATCCTATCTGTGCAGTATGACGTTTTGCTGTTTGTAAATGAATGACGTTTGCACGTCGTTGTTCTTCAATACTTTGCTGTTGTTTACTTAAACTTTGTATACATTGATCCAAGGTCTGGCCAATACGCGCGTGCGTTTGAATCATGGAGATTTTCGGCCATGTAATACGCTCGCCCTGAATTCTAAACCAGCGCAGCATATCATCGGTGGGGTTTTGTAACATACAGGCATAGTGTCGCCAAGTATATTTAGCAACAATTGTCACATCACCATAATATCGTTGACCAATAATGCCATAACCATGATCCATTAACTGGCGAATGGTTTCGATTTGTGTACGTTCACGCATAAAATCAAAGACACCCATACCCACCATTTGCAACTGCGCACGAGCCACTTTTTTTGGCCAAGAAACCAACTTGCCTTTTTCTAAACGCTCTTTGTCCGTTTGCATAAAAGGCACAATATGTGGATTGACCTGACTGGCGATAAAATAATTGACATTAAATAAACGGGCTAAACGTTGACGCGGCAAATCACTGCGCACCGAGCCATCAACCCATTGTTTTGCGGGCATATAAGGATGATATTCACCCTGATAATTTTTGGCAGTCAACGTCACCGCAGGAAATAAAATTGGCACAGCGCACGAGGCCAGTGCAGCACTCCAAACCAAGAGATAAGGCGACGTTAATTCATTCATTAGACGCGCTTTGTGTGCCTGCACGGGAGAAACCGTGACATTAA
The DNA here is from genome assembly GCA_030646715.1 of Agitococcus sp. Lineage (GTDB taxonomy): Bacteria > Pseudomonadota > Gammaproteobacteria > Pseudomonadales > Moraxellaceae > Agitococcus. The sequence continues at coordinate 151,795 of JAUSLJ010000035.1, read as the reverse complement.
TATGGCGGCCTGTTTTGGCAAAAGCTTCTTCAAAAGTATATTCGCCAATATTATTACGGACAAAATGCTCTAATTGTTTTTGTTCCGCAAAACCTTGACCCAATAGCCCTTCGCGCATTTTTTTCCATGTCCACGCATGATGGTAAAAGCCTTCACCATCATACATTTTCACGAGCTCTTCATCATTATGCGTACCTAACATTCCTGTCACCAGCGAACCTGCACTAGAACCAGAAATCACTTTCGGCAATAAATTACGCTCATGTAACGCTTTACAAACGCCCACATGAAATAAACCTAAGGTTGCCCCGCCTGAGAGCATTAATGCAGGTTGACCATAACTGTGATAAGTATCTTCAAAAAAACGATGTTTTTGTTCGACGGTAAGAAAATCTATTTCTGCGGTACATAAATAATTTAACGCTAAACACACTTGGTCGATATAATCTTCAATCAAACGTTTAGTGCCCACATGGGCATAGGTATAAAGTAAAGGATTACCGATATTGCCAATATCATGATACAAACCTTCGCGTAATGCGCGCATCAATTGGCGATGGTCTTTTTGGCGCATTAACTGGCGCAACTGCATCAAACGATCACGAATCAAATCATGATTATAATGTTCAGAAGCATTGTCTAATTTCCACAAGTCTAGGCCACTGACCTGATCTAACTCTAGGGCAATTTCTTTCCACTCTTCGTAGCTATTGGCTTCATCTAATGCCTGACGCAATAACGACACTTTATTAGTTAACAACATAAACTGACTCCGAGCAGAAAAAGCATGGCATATTTATGTCCTTAACTCATGACGTTAATTTAATCCTTTAATTATGCCACCACCGAAAAATGCAATACGACCATACAACAACTCACTCTATAACATAAAATTAAGGATGAGACAGCCAAGATGTTAGACAATTATTTAGCTTTTCATTTAGACCTTCTAAACTGAGTCACAGTTCACACATTAGCGACTACTTTGCCATTGTTTAAGTGCCAAGGTTGCTTGTTTTAATTGTATGTTCGACATTTCCAACTCTAGAACATCTCGTGCTTGCGCTGCTTCTGTGACTTTGTCAGCCGCCAAAGAAAAATAAACCCATGCCTTCAAATTATTGGTCGGCACGCCTGTATCGCCCAAATACAATAACCCTAAACGATACTGTGCTGTGGCATTACCCTGCTCCGCAGCTTTGCCAAAATATTCTATCGCGGTGTCGCTATCTTCTAAGTCTTCTAAATAATGTAAGCCTAACGCTAATTGTGCCTCTTCATGCTCTTGTTTGGCAGCTTTTTCATACCACATGACGGCTTGTTCAGTGTCTTGTGTCACGCCTTCACCCGCATCATATAACTCTGCCAATTCGACTTGTGCTTGGGCATTACCTAGTTCAGCCGCTTTCTTAAACCAAGAAAAAGCTTCTTTCGCTTTATTAAAACCTTCATCATAAACTCGACCTAATAAGGTCATTGCTGCAACATCGTTTTTTTGTGCCAAAGGCAAGACAATGTTCAATGCCGTTGCATAATCCTGATTTTCAAAAGCCAACATCGCATCATCATAGTTCGCTCCCGCTTGTGCGTTAGACACAAATATTGAGGACAATAACAAGATTGAAGAGGATAGTTTAGAAGCACGAAAAAACGGGGCAAGGATGTTCATAACGTAATCTAAAAAAGCTGAGGATTTCGGCATTATAGCGAAACAGATTTATAAAGGGGAAAAGTAAGCGAGCTGGAAACTGTTTTATTTTTATAGGCTTTTTCCTTCAAGCCGTGTTTAAAGCTGACTATTACACTATCTCTCAACAAATACTTGTGTGTACAATCCACCACTACTATAGAAACAACAAAAAACACCCTCAGCAATAGGACTCGCTATGCGTAAGGTATCATTTTCGTGGAAAAGCGATTGGTTTATTGGCCTTGTGATTACTGGCTTCATGGCCACTATTTCATCCTCCGCCCTTATCGAAAACTTAGAACGTAATGCCTACGATGTTGGCGCACGTTCTAGTCAGCATAATGCAGGCGACAAAGTAGCCGTTATTGCTATTGATGATGAAAGTATTAGCAATATTGGTCGCTGGCCGTGGCCGCGTAGCTATTTAGCACAAATGGTCAGTGCCTTAAATGAAGGTGGTGCTAAAGCTGTCGGTTTGCCGATTTTTCTCTCTGAGCCACAACTTGATCCGGGTTTAAAATCCATTCGTGAAATCAACGAATTTTATAATCAACAATTAGCAATGACACTTGCCGACAATGAAGCTGTTGGCGAATTGGGCATGAAACTCGCCGAAGCCGAGTCCACTCTCAATACCGACCAACAATTAGCCGATAGCATGGCAGCGGCTAAAAACGTCGTACTACCTATGCAGTTTGTGTTAGGGCAAATGCAAGGTCACCCTGATGGTGAGTTACCTGCTTATGTGACCCGCAACCAAATTCTGACTGACAACATCAAAGACAATATAGATGCTATTAGTTTAGGGATGACCCCGCCTGACACATCACAAGCGGTACCTCCTATTGAGTTATTGGGCACCAACGCGGCATTGCTCGGGCATTTAAGTATCAATCCAGACATTGATGGTGGCATTCGCGCAGAACCGTTACTGGTTAATTATGATGGTACTTATTATCCTTCGTTATCGCTAATGTTAGCTGCTAAAAGTCTAAATTTAACCGCTGCCGATATTAAATTGAATATGGGCGAAAGTGTGCAATTAGGTAAATTAAACATCAAAACCGACGAATTCTCACAAATGAGAACGTTTTATTATGGTGATGTTGATGACAACCCTGCTTTTCGTGTGGATTCATTTTATGACGTAGTGAGTGGCAAAATTCCTGTCAGTAAATATAAAGATAAAATCGTTATTATCGGCCCTACCGCTTACGGTTTAGGTTCACCACAAGTCACCCCTATTTCTCCTGCGATGGAGCCAGTATTAATTTTGGCACATAACGTTGCCAGTATTTTAAATCAGAATTTTTTCCTTGTGCCTGAATGGAGTTCGCTGCTGCGTTGGGGTTTATTTCTGTTAGCTGCTGCTTATCTGATGTTGTTATTACCTAGACTTGCGGCACGTCATGCAGTATTAGCTTCGGCAATACTGGTTTTGTCGATATTTATTGCACATTTTGTGTTGATGACGAGCTCAGGCATTTGGGTTCCTTTGATGCTGCCGATTGCGCTGATTGTTGTTGGCCATATTTTATTAACCACCAAGCACTATTTAATTACCGAAAAAGCGCGCTTCCGCTCTGACGAAAAATCAGCCGAATCGAATCGTATGTTGGGTTTAGCGTTACAACAACAAGGCCAATTAGATATGGCTTTTGAAAAGTTCCGCCAATGCCCGCGTGACGAATCGCTGTCAGATGTCATGTACAATCTTGCTTTAGACTACGAACGTAAGCGTCAGTTTAATAAAGCCATTTCGGTTTATCAGTATATTTCCGACTACAATCCAGAGTTCCGCGACTTAAAAGTGAAATTAGCACGCGCGCAAAAATTGGAAGAAACAGTCATTTTGGGTGGAAGTAGCAGCAGCTCCTCAAATTCGACAATGATTTTAGACCCCACCAGTAACGAAAAACCGATGTTAGGTCGTTATCAAGTAGAAAAAGAACTCGGCAAAGGGGCAATGGGTGTCGTTTATTTAGGTAAAGACCCAAAAATCAATCGTGTCGTTGCCATTAAAACGATGGCGCTGAAAGAAGAATTTGAAGCCGACGAATTGGACGAAGTCAAAGAACGCTTCTTCCGTGAAGCAGAAACTGCGGGTCGTTTAAATCACCCCAACATCGTTACCATTTATGATGCGGGTGAAGAACACGATTTGGCTTATATTGCGATGGAATTCCTCAAAGGCCATGACTTAGCACGTTATACCAAGCCAGATACCTTATTGCCTGTGCCTAAAGTCATTAACATCATTCACAAATCGGCATTGGCGTTGGATTATGCCCATGAATTTAATATCGTTCACCGCGATATTAAACCCGCCAACATTATGTATAACCCTGACAATAGCGAAGTCAAAATCACCGACTTTGGTATTGCCCGTATTACTGACTCCAGCAAAACGAAAACAGGTACTGTTTTAGGTACACCTACCTATATGTCACCGGAGCAACTATCGGGCCAGAAAGTTGATGGCCGTTCAGACTTATACAGTTTAGGGGTGATGTTTTATCAAATGTTGGCAGGTGCACCACCGTTCAAAGCGGAGTCAATGGCCGCATTAATGTTTAAAATCACCAATGAGCCACCGCCTCCATTATTTAGCAAACGCCCTGAATTAGAAACGCAATTACCATGCATTGTTGCTGTCATCGAAAAAGCATTAGCCAAAAATGCCGATGATCGTTACCAAACTGGCCGCGAGTTTGCTCGAGCCATCAAAAATTGTGTTGAGTCTTGCAGTCCACAACAATGATGTCACTCGATGGGGATAGTTTGAACTGAGGGTGAAACAGCTTGAAATACAAGTTTCACCGTTAAGCTCAAACTAAAAAGATTAGGAACGGAGCGTGCCTTGAATAAAACAATAATGATTGGGCATACTGATACAGGCAAAACACGGACGAGCAATGAAGATTGTATTCTGTGTTTACCTGAATTGGGCATAGCCCTACTAGCAGATGGTATGGGCGGTCACAGTGCTGGCGAAGTAGCCAGTCGTACGGCTATTGATACGGCTAGTGCCATTTTACGGCAAACGATACGCGGCATTTCACCGCATGAACGCTTAGAAACGGCTTTACAAGCCGCTCATTCAGTTATTAGAGAAAAAGCACGTCACTCGATTCGTTGTCGCGGCATGGGCACGACTTTTGTGGGTGTGTTAATTGAAAGCGGGTATTTACATCATGCTCATGTCGGTGATTCTCGGCTGTATTTGCTGCGCTATAAAAAAGTCACGCCACTGACACGAGATCACTCCTTGCTACAAGAGTTTGTTGATCAGGGCTTATATAGCCGTGAGGAAGCTCTGGCAAAAGTGTCACGAAATATTTTAACGCGTGCTTTAGGCTTAGAGCCACACATCGTCATTGATTACGATTACATTAAAATAAATAAAGGTGACCGCTTTTTACTGTGTAGTGATGGTCTCTACGATATGCTTTCTGATGAAGAAATTGGCTCATTACTCAGTAGAGATCATGATGTAGAAGGTATTGCTTTAGATATGTTAGAGCTGGCAAATGCCCGCCGAAGTACAGATAATGTCTCCGTTATTGTTATTGCAGGTTTCTAGGTTAAGTTATGTATAAAATTTCCGCTGTAGTTTTAGCTGTTGCTACGTTCAGTATCGCCACCAGTTATGGTGCCGACATTGTTATTGAAGAAAAATCACTGAGTGCTCCAATTCAAGTTAAAGCCTTACCAACGACTCAGCCGTTACAAAGCCAAGCCATCACCGCGGATACAACTCCGTCAATGCAATGGCAGATTTATCAGCAAGTACAACAATTGCAACAAGAAGTACGCGATTTACGCGGTCAATTAGAAGTGCAAGGCAACATCATTGATCGTATGAAACAAGATGCGCGCAGCCGTTATTTAGATCTAGACCAACGGATTACCCAATTAAAAAATACGCCACCCGTTGTCATTACAGACACAACAAACACCACAACAACAACAATCGTTACACCGCCAGCAACTACAGATACGACAGTTGTTGCCGCACCAAATCCCGATGACGAAAAACGAGCCTATTTTGCCGCTTATGAAGTTTTCAAAACGGGAGGGCCGAATAAAGCCATCAATCCGATGCGTAACTTCATTAAAAACTATCCTCATAGTAGCTTTACGCCAAGTGCCTATTATTGGCTTGGTGAGTTTTATTTAGCCGCCAGCCCCGCCGATGTCGCTAATGCTAAAAAGAGCTTTAAGATTGTTTCCGAACAATACGCTGATACACCTAAAGCGGCTGCCGCGTTATTAAAATTGGGCAGCTTTGCCGATGTGGATGGAAAAACCCAAGAAGCCATCAAATATATGCTGTTGATTGTGAAAAATTTCCCCAACACTCCTGAAGCCAATGCCGCTAAAAGCTATTTAAGCGCGCAAAATGTGCCTATTCCTGTCGAAAAAGTGAAAGTCAAAACAGATACAACAAAAGCGACAACAACGGACACTAAGCCCAAAACCACTACTCCCGGCAAAGAAAAACCTGTAACAGACGAAAAAGCTAAAGCAAAAACCACTGAAAAAGCCAAGACTGCGCCATAGTCTGTTAAAATAGCAGAATAGGCAGCCGAGGGTGCTGCCTCTTTTGTTCTGAGCTTTTTATCCGCATGATTGACTCACTCCAACACGAACTACGCATTACCGAAATTTTTTTCTCCTTACAAGGAGAAGCACGAACCGTTGGTCTGCCCACGGTTTTTATCCGCTTAACGGGTTGCCCATTACGCTGCGTCTATTGTGATACCACCTATTCTTTTACGGGTGGAGAAAAATTCACCCTTGCAGATATTTTAGCCAAAGTCGCTCACTATGGTGCTCGTTACGTCTGCGTCACAGGTGGCGAACCTTTAGCCCAACCTAATTGCTTATTATTACTCACAGCGTTATGTAATAGTGGTTATGACGTATCTTTAGAAACCAGTGGTGCACTCGATGTCAGTGCCGTTGACCCTCGTGTCAGCAAAGTTTTAGACTTAAAAACACCCGATTCAGGCGAATCACACCGTAATTTGTATGACAACATTCAACACCTGACCACACACGACCAAGTCAAATTTGTCATTTGTAGTCGTCGTGATTACGATTGGGCGCGTTTTAAAGTAGATGAATATCAATTGCCACAACGCGTCAGTGATGTGTTGTTCTCTCCTAGTCATGAACAGCAACAACCGCGTGAACTCGCGGAATGGCTACTCGCCGATAAATTACAGGTACGCTTACAACTGCAACTACACAAATATTTGTGGAACAATGAATCTGGACACTAAGCCATCATGCCAACCTCCTCTTATGCTCATACTCGCCCCCGTGCCGTCGTTTTATTATCAGGTGGCTTAGACTCCGCTACTTGTTTAGCTATCGCCGCTCAAGACTACGATTGTTATGCCATTAGTTTTGCTTATGGCCAACGCCATAACAGTGAATTAGCGGCGGCGGCACGTTTAGCCAAAGCACACGGTGCAGTTGACCATCGTGTCATTAGCATTGATTTAGGTGGTATTGGTGGTTCAGCGTTAACCGATATGTCGATTGATGTGCCTGAAGAAGCCAGTCTCGGTATTCCTGTAACTTATGTACCTGCGCGTAATACCGTATTTTTGGCCTTTGCTTTAGGTTTTGCCGAAGTGGTTCATGCGGATACGATGGTGATTGGTGTCAATGCCGTTGATTATTCAGGTTATCCAGATTGTCGCCCCGAATATATTGCTGCTTTTCAGCAATTAGCCAACCTTGCCACCAAATCAGGCATAGAAGGCCATCCTTTAAAAGTCGAAACGCCGTTATTACATTTATCAAAAGCCGAAATTATTCAACAGGGTATTAAATTAGGTGTCGATTACAGTTTAACTGTGTCTTGTTATCAAGCAGATTTAGACGGTTTAGCCTGTGGAAAATGCGATAGCTGCCGTTTACGACGTGAAGGTTTTATTGCCGCAGGCGTTGCCGACCCGACACGCTATCGTTAAATTCGTCACGATGATGTCGTAAAACTGTGCTACATTCGCTGAATATTAGGACTTACTCGGTTATCGCTTATTTGTTCACATTTCAGCCGCTTAGGCGGCTTTATGTTCACAAAACGCGCTAATCGAGGCTCGATGCGTAAGTCCAAACTATTTATTTTAACTTATGACAGATTACAGGATGGCTCATGGATAATCATTTAGTGTTAGCGGCTTTAGGTGCAGACAAAACGGGCATCGTCGATGAAATCGCACGCACCGCCAGCGAGTCCAAATGTAGTATTGCCGATAGCCGTATGGTGGTCATGGGTCAAGAGTTTTCGTTGATTATGATGGTTTCGGGGACATGGGATGCCATTGCCAAATTTGAAACCCAAGTTCCCACCTTAGAACGTCGCTTAAGTTTATCCATCATCACTAAACGTACGGCGCAACGTGAGCCTCAACGCGAATCCATGCCCTACAATGTTGATGTTATCGCATTAGACAATCCGGGGATTGTCCATGAAATCGCTAACTTCTTTGCCTCGCAAGGCATTAATATTGAATCATTAGAAACCAGTAACTATGCCGCACCTCATACAGGTTCGCCCATGTTTGCCTTAAGTATGATGATTAATATCCCTGCCAAAGCTCATTTAGCCAGTTTACGCGAAAACTTTTTAATGTTTTGTGATGACCGTAATTTGGATGCCATTCTTGAACCATATAAGCATTAATAACTAAAAATAGGATGACCTCATGCCTTTGACCCTTGGCGACACTTTACCCTCGCTATTAGTAAAAGCAACCAGTGGCAAAACCATTGATTTAGTAACACTAACAGGTAAAAACGTCGTTATTTATTTTTATCCTAAAGATGCAACACCAGGTTGTACCACTGAAGCCCAAGATTTTCGTGACTTAATGCCCGAATTTGCTCAATTAAATTGCGAAATTTTTGGTGTTTCTCGTGACAGCTTAAACTCGCACGAAAAGTTTAAAGCCAATGAGTGTTTACCCTTTGAATTACTTAGCGATGTTGATGAAGCCTTATGCCAAGCATTTGATGTCATCAAAATGAAGAATATGTACGGCAAAAACGTCATGGGCGTTGAACGCAGTACTTTTTTATTTAATGCTAAAGGTCAACTGCAACAAGAATGGCGTAAAGTAAAAGCCCAAGGCCATGCGGCGATTGTTTTGGCGGCGTTAAAACAATTGTAAACAAACCCTTCGACTCCGCTCAGGGATACGCTGGCTGAGCGGAGTCGAAGCCAATAGCTGAGCTTAAATTTACCAGCAAAAACCGCCAAACCAACCTCCTTTACCCACCTTTTCTAACCTCAAAATAAAACTCATCACCTCGTTGTTCGTTTAACAATAATTGGTGTTTGGTTTGTCCTAGAAATACGACAAAATCACGTTGCGAAACCGCATCTGTCGTGCTTACCGTTAAAATTTCACCAACTTCAAGACCATGTAATGCTTGTTTTAGCTTTAACAACGGCATAGGACAATGTAAACCACGGGCATCTAAATACATAATTTTTACCTTAATTGCAAAACAGCACTACACTCATCCATTTATTCATCGCAGAATGTTAATTAGTTATGAAAGTTTATCGTGCTTCGACAGGCTCAGCATGGGCGGATAAAAACCTACCGTTTGCCCTGAGCCTGTCGAAGGGTACTTTCACATCGGTACTAAGTCGAAAATTTAACTTAAAAATGAATATAGGTTAGTGTTTATGTTACGTCAGTTTTGCCTTGTGTTGTTAGCCGTACTGTTTATCAGTTCGCCTAAAAGCTATGCCACTGACGCAACGACGGAAAACCTTCCCAATTTTGAAAGCTCACGTGCCGATGAAATCGCTGACTATCAACTCAGCCGACAGTTTTTACGACAATTACGTGTCAGCACAGCACTAAGATACGACCCATTACTGATTAATTACTTAGAAAATCTGAGTTATAGACTTGCTTTTCACAGTGCAGTGACCATGCCCAACTTACAACTAATACTCATACCTGATCGACGAATTAATGCTTTTGCTGTTGCGGGTGGCGTTATTGGTGTTAATGAAGGCTTGATATTATATGCCGAAAATGAATCGGAATTAGCCGCAGTACTGGGACACGAATTAGGCCATATTAGCCAACATCATTATGCCCGTTCTCAAGAAAACAGTGGCAAAAGTACCATGCTTTATCTAGGTGCATTATTAGCGAGTATCGCTATTGCCAGTGTTAATAGCGACGCGGGTTTGGCCTTAGGAATGTCCGCGCAAGCGGCAATGGTACAAGATCAGTTAGCTCATAGCCGTCAACATGAACGTGAGGCTGATCGAATTGGTATGAAAACTTTAGTATCCGCAGGATTTAACCCCGAAGCTGTGCCCAATTTTTTTAGTAAAATGGAAAAACAGGCACGTTATGTTGGATTAATGCCTGACTTTTTACTAACACACCCTATCAGTCAAGAACGTATTGCCGATAGCACTTTACGTGCACGACAATATAAAGAAAAAGGCATTGATAACAGTTTAGAGTACCGATTAATACGTGCTCGCCTGTTGGCCATTATGAATCAAAAAGATGGCCATCAAGTTCCTGCTCTTCGACAGCAACTCCGTGATAATCCTGATAATCAGGCAGTACGATTAAGCCTTGTTTTTGCATTAATGGATAAAGAAGATTTTGATACCGCTCGTGCAGAAATCGCCGTATTGTTGGCTAAATATCCTCAGCGAGTAGATTACATTATTGCTAATGCCGATATTGATCTAGCGGAAAACAAACCTGCCCTCGCCTTAAAAACGCTACAAGAAGCGTTGTTATTAAATCCTGATAGCGTAAGCTTAAATTTGTATGCTGCTCGAGCGGCGACTCTAAATCAGCAAGGAAAACTGAGCTTAGTGTGGCTAGAACCATTAAGCCATACACGTCCAGAAGATCCCATTGTTTGGCAAGCATTGATAGAGGCTTATCAGCAACAACAGGATGGTCTTGGTGTGCTTAGAGCGCGAGCGGAATATGAATTTTTACTGGGCAAAGGAGAAAAGGCATTAAAAGATTTAGATCAAGCCGTCGTGATGGCAAAAAACAACTATTCGCTAATGGCGAAGATTGAACAACGACGGGCTGACATCCAAGAGATTATTGCCCTCGAAAAAAAATGATTACTGAGCAAGATAATCACTAAAATGATACACCTTAAATGGTAAGGCTTGCTCAGAATTGACATACTCGTCTCTTTTCGCCATACGTAATGCCCCTAACGCTACAGCATAAGGTGCGCTGCGTTGAACAAAGTTAGCTGCCCATGATGGCACAATACCACCAGGATCAACATAACCCTCAGACTCACTTTTGAGTTGACCATTGGCTAATGGCGTAAAACGGAAATACAAATCTTCGGCCACCATCCTAACCAATGGAGGCTTAAGTGGCAAATAATTTGGAGCAGCTTTTATTGTCAAGTCCAAATAAGGCTTGGTGGTCGTTTGTGGTGACACCACGGCATGAAGAATCACGTCTCGATCAGGTAAACCATAAGGGGCGTCATGAATCATATAGACATAATATTCTGTGTCGGAAATTTTTTGCAGTAATTTTGCTTCACGCGTTTCCCAAAACCATTTTGGGTAGTTTTTAAAATCAAGAATTAAACGAATTAACGCTTCGGGTTTGACATTATCCATGACCATTTCAGCGCGAAAAGAACGATAGCGTTTACCATCCTCCAAACGCACATAAGTCTTAATATTGCGCAAACGATCACTTTTGGCCAAACGCCATTCATTGGTTAACGGCGCTTGTAACTCCTCAATATCATCATTGGCTGCCAATACAGGGAGATGCCACCCTGATATCAATACTCCAAGTATGAGCACTTTTACCATCATCACTTTAGGCATAACTCCCTCGCGATAAAAACTTCAATTTACAAATAGTCTTGTACTAATGCTACAGACTGCGCATATAAACAATCCGCCGCTAATGCATCTTTCGCTTCTTTTGATTGCCAATCAGGCATATGTGCACTGACATACTCTCCAGTTTTTGACTGCCAACGCTCAGAAAGTGCCATGTCTGCAATCATACGTGCTGGCCTCTCCGTGCCAATTAAAAACAATCGAAAGACCGCATAAAGCCAATTCGGTAATTGGCGGTATAAGTCCGAATCTATACCGCCCGGATGTATCGCATTGCTGATAATGCCATCTTGCGCCAATCGACGCGACATGACATGGCTAAACAGGATATTCGCCAATTTTGATTGGCCGTATGCCATAAAACTATTATATTTTTTCCATCCTTTAAAGTTTTTTGGCCGAATACCCCCCATCCAATGTCCAATAGAAGCAACATTGATAATACGTGCCTGTCCGCTATGCTTCAAACTCGACAATAACAAATGGGTCAGCAAGAAATGCCCCAAATAATTCACACCAAATTGAAGCTCATAACCATCAACAGTGAATTGCTGTGTTGGACAATATACGCCTGCGTTATTAATCAACACATCAATTGAAGGATAAAGCGTTTTAATCCTATCAGCTGATTTTTTAATCTCTGCTAACGAAGATAAATCTAATGACAGCACTTCTACAAAAGCATCCGGTTTTTCTTGTCGAATGAATTTTGCGGCTGCAATGGCTTTGTCTTGATTACGACAGGCCAATAACACCTGCGCTCCCTCTTTGGCTAATACTCGTGCGGTTGCAAAACCAATCCCTGCATTGCCACCTGTAATTAACACTGTCTTTTTATTCATGTTATAAAATCTTTGATTGATCGACTCAGGAAAAAACATCACCACCCGACAACAAACGCGCACGTAATGTCGGTGATGGCAATATACATTGTTCCTTCGCACCAAATATTTTCCGTAAAGGCCATAGTAGGCTGTACACAGGATTGCCAATAAAATCTGGCACAATGACGTCTAATACACGAGCCAAATTAGCCCAACGCCCGCCTATCAAATACCCCAACTGAATTGCTGCCTCAAAACGAGTGTAAGCTTTACTGTTATTGATAATGACAAACGTCCGAAAATTATCGGTACGCAAACCATACTGACGCAATAAAGACTGACCTGCATCAGATTGCAATGCGGCAAAATACAAAGCAGGCTTCACTTCTTTTTCTAAGGCAAAATTGACTGCACCATTGCAAAATACACACTTGCCGTCAAATAACATCGTTGCATTTATGCTCATTTTCACGAACTCCGACCGATATTATGTGTGTCTTCACTGATCGCCGTAATCGCTTGCAAGGCTTCAGGCAGCGCCATTAACGAGGGACGTAAAATATCTAAAATTAACTTTTCGATTAATGGAATACTTTTTTTGGCCACCCAATTGGGTAATCCTGCCAAACGCTCAGGGTACGGGTATAAATCGGCATCAATATCAATTCGCATACTATTATGTGATTGTTCAACCAACGAAAAAGTGCCTTTACAATCAAATAATTCACGATAGTCATCATGATAAAACTCAAAATTCACCACTCTTTTTTGTGCACACCACACCGTTGTTGAGCGAATATGATTCATGTTGCTGCGTAAAAATGGCCGCAAAATAACAGGAATAATTTGCGTATCAATATGCCACTTATAATCCACTTCCGCTTGATGAGTCGTTAATGACAGAACACGTGTGACTTCAATTTTATCAATACTCGGCAACCACGGTGGTAACTGCGCCATACGGGTTAAAAAAGCGTCATAAACCCGTTCAATCGGAAAGTGAATCATCGCACTATGGCTAATTTTCATGGGGTTATCTCCCGTCGATTTAGGAAAGAATGAGTGAAGGCCATTCGACGACTAACAGCCTCCACTCCGACCTAATACCTACGCTTTCTGCGCAATAGGACTTGTTGATGATGGTGTTGCACGATCTAAACACCAAGGAGATAACACACGATGCACCAAACCATTAGGCTTTAATACCGTAAACCATAACACCGACAAGGCTAACGGTAAGCCAATGATATAACTCATAATATGAGAAGTCGTTTCCGCAGGCACTTGTCCTAAGGCACGTTCTATGTGGGAACCAACACCCAACAATGCACCGACATAATTAACAACAACCGCACTAAAAATTGCCGCCCCCAAACTCACCACAAACACCGCCACCAAATAAGATACCAACAAGGTTGGCGCGTAACCCCAAAACGTAATCGGATGGCCTTCATTGGCTAAGGCTTCGCTGTGCCACAAGTACATAAGAGCAGCAAACGGCGGCAATAAATAAATACCATCAAGATAAAGAGTAATTACAACACTACTGGTGAGAAAGTTCCACGCAGCGGTGGCTGTCCCCATCACGGTGCCGCCTGTACCCACACCCGCTGTCCATGCTGGTGAACCCGCCACCATGTCACGGTCATAAAAGAAACGGTCAATACCTAAGCCATCCCACCCATAAACCAAAATAAAAAACATGCCAAAATAGCCAATCATCCAATTTAAGTTCGCTAAGTAATATTTACCGCTCTGCATCAGTTTATAGCTAATTAAAAAACCTAAAATACCTTGAGTGACATTGGTAATACCAAATGCCAGCACGAGAAACTCGTTGAGACTATAAAAACTCTCAGCAACTTGCATGGTTTCCCACGAAGGATGGCGAACCAACAACAACATGCCTGTAGGCGACCAAATGAGTGCTAAAAACAACACAGTCCAAACAAAATAGCGACTTTCAAACGGACTTTTGGCAGGGCTTAGCTTGCTAGCCTTTGCTGCTTTTGCCAATTGTGAACCTGCGGCAACAGCGAGGCTTGCGCCAAAGCCATAAGCCCAAAAAACGTCAACTTGTACCATAATCACCTCGACGAGGAATAGTTATTGGCTCACTGCACAGCATGCTAGAGTGACCACATTGATGATCGAGACATGGGTCTAATTAATTTTATGTGCCTGTTAAGCAGGTAATAGATCCTTTGCCACGTTTACATCGTAACCTGACACAGTAAATTTCTTGAGCTTGACGTAGGCCAAGTTGGTTGTGATGATAGGCCAACTTTGATTGATATTAATGTCGTTAACCTAGAAGAATTATTTATGACTGCACCCAATAATAACTTCATACTGGATCGTAACTCGCCTTCTGTGCCTGTCGAATTTGCGCGCTTAATTCTATTGATGGCTGGCGAACGCGGCTACCTGCGTGAAGTCATACTTGAAGGTCTAGATATTCCCATCACTCTCATCGATGAAGAAGGCGCAAGCCTGTCTGTTGACCAACATGAAAGCCTCTTACTGCGCATGATTGAGCTATCAAATCACGAAGGCGGCTTAGGCTATGAGTTAGGATTACGTATCGGTTTAACGACGCATTCATTAATGGCTTATGCCCTGCTAAGTCAAGTGACGCTAGGTGATGCTATTCGTTTTGGTATTGAGTTTAGTCAGGTTTTTGTCCCTGTTTATCGTGGAAAATTGCTCGAAGAAGATGGCTATGCGGTGATTGATATTTCCATGGATATGTCGCTGGAAGATCGGCTCTATCGCTATGCGTATGACCTTGCGTTGACTAGTGTATGGAGTGGATTATGCAATTTAATGGGCAGCGCATGGCACGAAGTAGAACTGTGGTTTAACTATCCCGAGCCAGAATATTACGCCAATTATAAAGATCGATTACCGACTTGCCGTTTTGACATGGGTGCAAATCAACTCTGCTTTCCTATTGCCCAACTAGCAAAACGTATTCATACGGGTGATGCGGTCATGGCACAATTAATGACTGAGAAGATCAAACGTGAGCGTGATGCACGTCATCAACAAGGTCGGGCAGACATTGTCTCGTTGGTACGGCAGCGACTGATTTGTGGTCAACAGGGTTATCCTGACTTAGAAATGATTAGCACACAGTTATTTATGTCAACTAGAACCCTCAAACGTAAATTACAACAAGCGAATACCAGCTTTCAGGTATTACTCGATGAGTCACGGTTAAAAGATGCGATACGGATGCTCTGTTCATCCAGTCGTAGCATTGAAGATATTGCTACGTGGATGGGTTTTACCGAACCTGCTAACTTTACTCATGCGTTCCGTAAATGGACGGGAATGACACCCAGCTTATGGCGGGAAAATCATAAAAACTCGCCTTTATCTCAGTCATAAAAAAGAGGAGCATCAGCTCCCCTTTTAAAATCAAACAATAAACTTAAAAATCAAGTCGCTTGCTCTAACAACATATTACGAATATGGCCAATGGCGCGAGTTGGATTCAAACCTTTTGGACACACGCTGACACAGTTCATAATACCGCGACAACGGAAAACACTGAACGGGTCGTCTAAATTAGCTAGGCGTTGTTCCGTTTGCGTGTCACGAGTATCGACTAAAAAACGATACGCTTGAATCAACGCCGATGGGCCTAAGAATTTCTCAGGATTCCACCAGAATGATGGGCAGCTAGTTGAACAGCACGCGCACAAAATACACTCATACAAACCATCGAGTTTTTCACGGTCGGTTGGCGACTGTAAACGCTCTTTTGGTGGAGGCGGCGTATCATTGACGACATACGGCTGTACTTTTTCGTATTGGTTGTAGAACATACTCATGTCAACAACCAAGTCACGAATAATCGGCAAACCTGGTAATGGACGAATGACAATTTTCTTTGGCAAGTCAGCCATGTTGATTAAACAGGCCAAGCCATTTTTGCCATTGACATTCATACCATCAGAACCACAAATACCTTCGCGGCACGAACGGCGGAAACTCAAGGTTTCATCCATTTTTTTCAGTTTCAGCAAGGCATCAAGCAACATACGCTCATTGCCTTCCAGCTCTAACTGATAAGTTTGCATATAAGGTGCGTTATCTTTATCGGGATTATAACGCAATACTTCAAAGGTACGGACTTCACTCATTTCAAATCTCCCCTAAGCATACTTATTACGACTTACGCGGTTATCGCTTATTTGTTCACACGAAAACCGCTTTAGCGGCTTTACGCTCACAAAACGCGCTAATCGCGGCGCGATGCGTAAGTCCTACTGTTAGAATGTACGCTTTTTAGGCTCTACAGTTTCTACGGTTAAGGGAATCATCTTGACTGGTTTATAATCAAGACGGTTGCTATCCTTGTACCACAAGGTGTGTTTCATCCAGTTTTTGTCGTCACGTTCTGGGAAGTCATCATGGGCATGAGCACCACGGCTTTCAGGACGTGCAGCAGCAGAGATAATCGTCGCTTTTGCGGCTTCAATCAGATTGTATAACTCTAAAGCTTCAATACGCGCGGTATTAAAGACTTGAGATTTATCTTTCAAATGAATGTTATCTAAACGCTTTTCCAACTCAAGGACTTTTTTCACGCCTTCTTCTAACAAGGCTTGAGTACGGAATACACCCGCATGAGCCTGCATAATACGACGCAAGTCATTGGCGATGTCTTGAGCATATTCACCCGAAGTCGAATCATCTAACTTCTTAACACGAGCCATCGTTTTTTCAAGCACATCAACAGGTAATTGCTTAGTTGACGTTGGGGTATTACGCACCGTTTCAATGATGTGATTACCCGCAGCTTTACCGAACACAATGAGATCTAACAAAGAGTTAGTCCCTAAACGGTTAGCACCATGCACGCTGACGCAAGAACATTCACCAATGGCGTATAAACCTTTAACAACGGTATTTGGGTTGCCATCTTTAGCGATAACGACTTGACCATTGATATTAGTTGGAATACCACCCATTTGATAATGGATAGTCGGTACCACAGGAATCGGTTCTTTAGTGCAATCAACGTTAGCGAATTTCTTACCAATCTCATAAACCGATGGCAAGCGTTTCATAATCGTTTCTACGCCCAAGTGTGTTAAGTCGAGAACGACATAATCACCATTAGGACCACAACCACGACCTTCTTTGATTTCTTGATCCATAGACCGAGATACGAAATCACGCGGAGCCAAGTCTTTCAAGTTAGGTGCGTAACGCTCCATGAAGCGTTCACCGTTTTTGTTACGCAATAAACCGCCTTCACCACGACAGCCTTCCGTCAACAACACACCAGCACCAGCAACACCCGTTGGATGGAACTGCCAGAACTCCATATCCTCCAATGGAATACCCGCACGCGCCGCCATACCTAAGCCATCACCTGTATTGATAAAGGCATTCGTCGAAGCCGCATAAATACGACCCGCACCGCCCGTAGCAAATAAGGTACATTTTGCTTGGAATACCGCTAATTCGCCTGTTTCCAAGTCAATGGCAATGACACCCAGCACTTCACCATCGGCATCACGCACTAAATCAAGGGCGATCCACTCAACAAAAAACTTGGTTTTGGCGCGGAGATTTTGTTGATACAAAGTATGCAACAACGCATGACCTGTACGGTCAGCGGCAGCACAGGCACGCTCAACGGCTTTTTCGCCGTAATTTGAGGTGTGACCACCAAACGGACGTTGGTAAATAGTGCCGTCTTCGTTACGGTCAAACGGCATACCCATGTGTTCTAATTCATAGACCACTTTTGGAGCTTCACGACACATAAACTCAATTGCGTCTTGATCACCTAAATAATCCGAACCTTTGATGGTATCGAAAAAGTGATAGTGCCAGTTGTCGTCATGCATATTACCGAGCGACGCACCAATACCACCTTGAGCCGCAACAGTATGTGAACGTGTAGGAAAAACTTTAGTCAGTACGGCAACGCTCAAACCTGCATTGGCAAGTTGCAACGACGCGCGCATACCAGAACCGCCACCTCCGACGATAACGGCATCAAAACTGAGGGTACGAATATTAGCCATGCTTAATTACCCCACAAAATCATAATGCCCCAAACGACATAGACAAAAATGACCAATGCCATGCCAACTTGAGCGAACAAACGAATAAAACTAGCTTTGGCACCCATTTGACGAACGGTCAAATAGTCGGTAAACACCGTCCACATACCAATCCACGCATGGGCGGCTAGTGACACAATAGCCAATAAGCTAAAAATACGCATCACGGTACAGGTCATAAAATCATGCCAAGCGGTGTAAGTCACTTCACCTGCACAAATTAACCAACCGATAATCACGACAAAATACACCGCCAAAATAACGGCACTGACGCGCTGGAGAATCCAATCGCTAACACCTGAACGGCTAAAACTGGTTGCGCTTTTCATTACAACACCACCCATACAAAGGCTATGGCAATAAAGACAGCAGAAATAGCAATTGTTGCTGTTGCCATCATGCGGCCACTTTCAAGATTTTCAGCAATGCCTGCATCCATCAACAAATGCTTAATACCTGCAAAAAAGTGAAAAATTAAGCCAGCAAGCGCGGCAAAAACCACTAAGCGACCTAAAAACGCCCCAAAGACATTATCTTTAATAGCATTAAAATCGGCTTCGGAGGCTAAAGAGCCTTGCAAAATGTAAAGAAGTACAGGAATCAACAAAAAAACGACAATTCCCGAAATACGATGGAGAATTGAAGCGATAGCCACTGGCGACTTCATATTCACTTCAATGACCGTCGCTAACGGTAAGTTGACAGGTCTATTGCTTTTCATGGCGGGCACCCTGCTTGCTAATGTTAAAGCCCAAAAAGTGGGCGGAACCAAGGGGAAGAACAGTGTAAACTTCAGACTTTGACGGCATTGTATACCGTCTTACTGTTCAACAAGTGGCGGCGTTGCCAACGATGCGTACGGCGCGAAATTATAGACACCTTAACGTCAGATTACAAACGAGATACAGTTTTAATCTGACGCTGTTTTTAGTCTAAACTAACTAGACAGAGAGTATACTTGTTGAAAATATAAGCAATTGAACTTAATACACTCATTTCAACACACCCGCTTACTTTTGTAGACCCTACATTTGATTGACAAAATCACCACAAACTTTAAGCTTACGCGGTATCCCATTACCTTGTTTGGTCAGTAAAGATTTCTTAGGCATATTTTTTGCTTCTGGCTTTGCTATCGCACTGAAATACCACAGGAGAATGCCATGACGGGCAAAAAAGCAACATTAACGATTGGTGACAAAAGTATCGACTTGCCTATTTATAGCGGCACACTCGGCCCCGATGTTATTGACATTAAAGACGTGTTATCAAGCGGTTATTTCACCTACGATCCTGGTTTTATGGCGACATCTGCCTGCGAATCTAAAATCACGTTTATTGATGGCGACAAAGGTGTGTTATTGCACCGTGGTTACCCGATTGATCAATTAGCAGAAAAATCTGACTACCTCGAAACTTGCTACTTATTATTGAATAGTGAGTTACCGAATGCCGAGCAAAAAACAGCTTTTGAAAGTTTGATTATGAATCATACGATGGTGCATGAACAGTTACAGTTCTTCTATCGTGGTTTCCGCCGTGACGCACATCCTATGGCCGTTATGTGTGGTGTTGTTGGTGCGTTGTCTGCGTTTTATCACGATAGTTTAGATATTAACGATGCAGAACATCGTCATATTGCTGCGATTCGTTTGATTGCGAAAATGCCAACCATTGCGGCTATGAGCTACAAATATAATGCAGGTCAGCCCTTCATTTACCCACGCAACAATTTGAGCTACTCAGAAAACTTCTTGCACATGATGTTTGCAACACCGTGTGAAGAATATGTCGTTAATCCAATTATTGCTAAAGCAATGGATCGTATTTTTGTGCTTCACGCTGACCACGAGCAAAATGCTTCCACTTCTACCGTCCGCTTAACAGGCTCTACAGGTGCAAACCCTTATGCTTGTATCGCTGCGGGTATTGCGGCATTGTGGGGCCCTTCTCACGGTGGTGCTAACGAAGCGGTATTAAAAATGTTGGATGAGATTGGTGATGTATCCAATCTCGACAACTTTATTGCCCGTGTTAAAGATAAAAACGACAGTACTAAATTAATGGGCTTCGGTCACCGTGTTTACAAAAACTTTGACCCACGCGCCAAAGTCATGAAACAAACTTGTGATGAAGTGTTAAGTGCCTTAGGTATTAACGACCCACAATTAGAGTTAGCGATGAAACTGGAAGAAGTTGCGTTACATGACGAATACTTCGTTTCCCGTAAACTCTACCCGAACGTTGATTTTTACTCGGGTATTATCTTAAAAGCGATTGGCATTCCTACGTCCATGTTTACAGTAATTTTCGCCTTAGGTCGTACACCGGGTTGGATTGCTCATTGGTTAGAAATGCACTCTGCGCCTTACAAAATCGGTCGTCCACGTCAGTTATATACTGGCCCTGTACAACGTGACTTTGTTCCTGTTGACCAGCGTTAAGCTGATTAACCTCAACAAAGGTCGCTTCGGCGGCCTTTGTTGTTTTAGGAGAACACATAAGTGAATATCGCATTTATTGGCCTTGGTACGATGGGTTATCCAATGGCAGGCCATTTGGCTCAACAAGGCCATACAGTCACCGTTTATAATCGCACCATGAGCAAAGCCGAACAATGGGTCAAAGACAACGGCCATCAACTCGCCAGTACGCCGCAAGCCGCCGCAGAACAAGCCGATATTGTCTTTACCTGCGTGGGTAATGATAACGACCTACGCGCCGTGCTCTTAGGCGAAAATGGACTGATTCACGGCTTAAAAAAAGGCGCGGTATTAGTTGACCATTCGACGGTATCAGCAGAAGTTTCACGCGAACTGGCGATATTATTGGCAAAAAAAGGCGTGGATTTTGTGGATGCTCCTGTTTCGGGCGGTCAACAAGGCGCACAAAAAGGCCAACTCAGTATTATGTGTGGCGCAGATACTACTGTCTTTACCCGTGTTGAACCCCTATTAGCAACTTATGGCAAAACCATTACGCTCATGGGTGATATTGGCAGTGGCCAACTGACAAAAATGGTCAATCAGATTTGCTTTGCGGGCTTAATTCAAGCTTTAGCAGAAGGAATTAATTTTGCACAGAAATCGGGCTTAAATGCCGAAAAAGCCCTAAATGTGGTCAGTCATGGTGCAGCTTCTTCATGGCAAATGGTCAATCGTTACCCTACCATGCTGCAAAATGAATATAATCATGGCTTTGCCGTTGATTGGATGCGGAAAGATTTAGCCATTTGTTTGGCCGAAGCGGCTAAAAATGGCGCACAGCTGCCTGTCACTGAATTAGTGAATCAGTTTTATGCTGACATTCAAGCTTTAGGGGGTGGTCGTTGGGACACATCTAGCCTATTAGTCAGATTGCAAAATCCTCCTGAGTGAAAATATAACGATGAAGCAAACCATTCTCGATAATTTAGCGCGTATCGAAGCCGAACATAACGTCACTATTTTATTTGCTTGCGAGTCGGGTAGCCGTGCGTGGGGCTTTCCTTCGCCTGATAGTGATTATGATGTGCGTTTTATTTATGCCCAAAAACCTGCCGCTTATATTCGCGTCTTTGATAAACGTGATGTTATTGAACAACCAATAGATGGTTTATTAGATATTAATGGTTGGGATATTAAAAAGGCTTTAGGTTTATTACGCAAATCGAATCCTGCGTTAATGGAATGGTTATCTTCACCGATTATTTATCGGCAACACGATGCAGGTATTTTACCGTTAACAAGCTTAGCAAAATCTGCATTTTTGCCGCACTCATCCAGCCATCATTATTTATCCATGGCGAAAAACGATGTTAATAAATTGGTAGAAAATCGTGATATTCGGCTAAAAAAATATTTATATATGTTTCGAGCCTTATTAGCGACACAATGGGTGATTGATAAAGGCACTCAACCGCCGATGCGTTTTCAAGATTTAGTAAATGCTTTTTTACCCAGTGGCGATATTCGTGACCAAATTGATGACTTACTCGATTTAAAATCACAAAGCCAAGAAAGTGAATTTATTTCTGCCCAAGAAGATTTAGACGAATATTTATTACGCTTATATGCCCGTTTAGAATCCAAATTACCTGCACAAATAACCGCCATCCGCACCGAAGATTGCGACCAATGTTTACACGACACATTATTTGCCGTTTGGCCTGATATTAAACTTTAAGGATTGCCCCATGATTACAAATATTCCCCTCGCCCATTTAGGCGGCCTGACTGCTGAAGAATTTCTCCGCGATTATTGGCAAAAAAAACCGTTATTAGTTCGTAATGCCTTTCCTAACCTCGCCAGTTTAGTCGGCAAAGAAGACTTAATGGAGTTAGCCCAAGAAGACAGTGTTGAGGCGCGGATTATACTCGAAAAAGACGGCAAAAAACCGTGGGAACTACGCAAAGGCCCTTTCACCGTCAAACAATACAAACTACTACCAAAAACGCATTGGACGTTATTAGTACAAGCCGTTGACCATTATTTTCCTGAACTCGCCGTTTATTGGCAAAACTTTAGTTTTATTCCAACGTGGCGCACCGATGACATTATGATTTCTTACGCGCCACAAGGCGGCTCGGTTGGCAAACATTTTGACCAGTATGATGTCTTTTTGGTGCAAGGCGGTGGTCAGCGTCGTTGGCAGTTAGGTGAGTTTTGCGATAAAAACTCTCCGTTAGTACCAGATACATCCTTACGCATTTTAGAAGATATGCCGATTACGTTTGACGAAGTAGTGAATGCAGGCGACTTACTGTATGTGCCGCCCCGTCTAGCGCATTATGGAGTGGCTGAGACTGACTGTTTAACGTTTTCCTTTGGTTTCCGTGCCCCTGCGTTGAGTCATGCACTCGAACATCTGGTTGATGCCGCATTAGAGCAAACCAACGCCGAAGCCTTGTATAGCGACCCGCAATTAACGGCACAAACACATAGTGCATGGTTAAACCCGCAACACCTTGTCGATTTGCAACAAAAAGTCATGGCATTGCTTAATAATCCTGAGTCATTAAGTGCTGCACTCGCACCATTTTTAAGCGAACCCAAATATGATGACTATGAACCAATGGGTGAAGAAATTAGCCCTGAAGATTTCATTGCTGCCTTACAACGTGGCGTCATTATTTGTCGGGACCCTGCCTCACGCTTTATTTATGTCGGTGAGCAAGGCTTAGCAAAACAGTTATATGTAAATGGCGAAGAGTTAGACTTTGACGCAGACGCTAATTTTGTTGCCTTACTGTGCGACAACTGTCAATTAACATGGAATGAACTACAATCTTTTATAGAAAATAACAACATCAATAGCGCGTGGTTTTGTCAACAAATTGCTGCGGGTCATTGGTTACTGGTAGAGGATTAAGATGTCAACCACGGATAACAATCACTTAGTCAATAACGACAATGAGCCGCAAGCTGATGATAGTGGCTTAATTGAATTTGTTTTGCCTGAAGATTTGCCGAAAGAATTGCTTATTGTTAAGGATGAAGAAGAGCACATCGTTGCTCGTCCTCAGCCGTTATTTACTGATGAGTTATTGCCCTCTTTTATCTTGGGCGAAACAGATATTCGCGTTGAGCTGTCGCATTTGTTGATGCTGCAACAAGCGGCAATTGCGTTATTGGCGCAAGCGAAACGCGAAATATTGATTGTGACCACCAACCTTGAGCATGAACGCTTTGATAACGATGACTTTATTAACGCTCTCTCTGCCTTTGCGCGTTCTAGTCGTTATGCCACGACTCGTATCTTAGTAGCTGACGCGTCATTGGCGGTTACTGAGGGGCATCGTTTAGTAAAGTTTGCACGGAAACTTTCTAGTTTGGTCGAAATTCGGCAATTACACGAAGATGATATTGATAGCAGCCAGCCTCAGTCTTGGCTGGTGGCCGATGACATTGGCCTATTACGTTGTATTAATCGTGATCCGTGGCAAGGGTCATTGTTACCCAAGGGTACGCCTTATGCGCAACAAGCGCGGGGTCGGTTTTTGGAGTGGTGGGAACGTGGCATGGAGATTCAAGATTTTAGAGAGTTGAGTATTTGATGGTTGCGGGATAGTTTTGATAAAAATCCATCCCGTTACCTTTTACTACCGCCCAAACACCAACCTAACATTCAAACCTTTACTATCTTGCTCAAAATGCACTTCTTGCGCCTTCACACCTTGTTGTGTCAGATTATTTAACCAGCTTGCTACTTTGGCAAAATCTGCCCCTTCTAACCATACACGCACATTATCGCCATCTGGCTCAAAGCGTTGCATATTGATACCTAAACCGCCAGCACTGGCACTGACCGTATCTAACACCGACAACCCATTATTAGAGCCTGAACCACTGAGCAACGGCGCACTGGCTTGTAACCAAGCTAATAATTCTTTTTCTTGTTGCGCTTGTTGTTGCGCTTTTTCTGCCGAGCGATGTAAGTTTAATGCGCCTAAACTTAACAACGACAAAACGACAAAAATCGTCAACACAATCACTGCCACACGATCACGTGGGCTTAAACGATTCAAATATTGTTGTAGAGCTTCCATTAACTACTCTCACTAATGCGTAAACGACCACGAATACCTTTGCCTTGACTATTCGCACTCAAGGTTTCGGTGGTTAAACCCTGACCTGTAAGCTGCTGCCGTAATTGTTCTAAATCACTCAAACTCAGGGCATCGACTTCTAATAACAAACCATTGCTGTCAAAATCCATCCGTTGAGTTTGCCAACTCCCCCCATTCAACACTTCGCCAACGCGTGTCGCGATCGGCATAAAACCTTGTCCTGCATTTTGTCTTTCAGCTAAATGCGACTCAATTTGGCGGCGCAAATTGACAACTCGACGTTCTTCAGGAAATAAACTTTGATATAACTTCACGCTTTCCGCTTTCGTGGTTTTCACCACTCGATTGTATTGAAAAACGCGCGTGGCATCGTAAGCTAATTGCATGGTAAAACTAATGGCGACAAAAATAGCGGCGTAACGCCAGTAACCTGATAATGAAGACTTTGTTTTAACGGCAAACTTTCCTTGCAGAAAGTTAAAAGGATGCTTGGCTGTAATTTTGCTAAACTCTTGTTCCCAATTGAGCGACGGCAAATTTTCAACTGTTAACGCCTCTCCTTTTGCCGCTAACCATGCACTCAACTCCGTTGGAATCTCACCGTACACTTGCACATGGGTGGGTGCTTGCTCATTCCAAGCACTATTTAATATCGCCAATGCTGAATCTGCTTCAAGACGCATGCCAAATAATTCATTCACTCGCAACCAACAATCCGAACCATCCACCATCAACGACCAACCTTGAGGATTATGGGGTAACAAGTAAATATCAGGTACAGCGGCAACCAATTCACAGTCTTTATTTTTGAAGGGTTCAATTAATGCCTGCATTTGTTGCTGTTGAATACCAATCACTAAGGCTTGGCTATCGCTCATAGGCGCATATAAGCAATGCAGTTGCTCAACAGGCGTTAATGTTTGGTCATCGAGTAAATAAGCAATGTCTTTGCTGTCAATTTGCTTCAGTTGTTGCTTAGTAATATTGACAGTGGTCATGACACAAGAAGTGGTTGGTACTAACAAAGTAATACGCAAATCCGCTGCGCTCTTGGTCATGATTGTGTCTAGGTCACTATCAAATAATGGCACAACATCCTGACCATTTAAATACCAGCCCTGCCATAAACCACCTGTTACAGGAATACGAATAAAGAGATTATCCATTAGAAATTAGCTTTTGTAAGTGTTGAGTTATTAGTGACAGAAACCTGCCATTGCTGGCTCCAGTCACGGCTAATGGTTCTGAGTGTTGTTGAGTCATCACGCGCAATCACTGACGTTAATACCCGATGACGACCATCTATTTCCGCCTCTGCGGAGACATTAAAAAACTGCGAATGAACACCCAGCATCTTGGTCATACTTTGTTTTAAATTGGGTTCTAAATTAGCAAACAAGGGATGCTCTAAAAAAACTTCCACTGAGCCATAGCCGCCTGCTGGTCTTTTTTCTACTAAATCTTTGGCCATCACTAGGGTCATATTATCACTCATTGCTGTTAATACAACAGCACTCGCAGTATTGATATTAATGGTAGTAAATACAGGTAATGCTGAAACATAAGGACTTAATTTAGCAACAATTTCAGGCGTAAAACCACGTAATAATGACAACTCTGAGACACTCACAAACGGCCTATTAGCACTTCGGTACGCGGGTTTTAAGCGTAAATACCAATCTTCTTCCGCACCATCACTGTCATTCGGTAAATTGTCCGCATCTATCCAATCAATCACGGGTGATGCTAAAGCGGGTGATATTTCTAATGCCGTCAATATGCGTTGAAACATAGTCAGCGCCACAATATTAACTTGACCATCTTCTTGCGATAAATCATTGAGATTAAATCGCCCTTGTAAATCATCAATATGGGCTTGCACCATACCGCCATCAACGGGAAACGGGGGTGTTTTTTTCGCCCATGATTCGTTAAGGCTATCTTGGGGTGTGGTTTTGGTTTGATCTTTTTCTTTATCGTCTTGCAGCACTGATTTAGCAATCGACTCCGCACCTAATGTGTATAAATACGCTTGATCTTGACTAAAGACACTGCTGGAACGCTGTAATAACGCTTGTTGAGCCTTTACCATCGACACTGCCAATACCGTTGCCATTGCCACGACCAATAATACCGTCAATAAGGCAACACCTTGTTGTTTGGGCTTAGCCAACCGTTGTTTATGTTGCACTTTTAGCTACTTCTACATGTTGTGGCAAACGGAAATAACGTCGAATTTCGCCCCACGGTTTGACGGTGATCATAATTTCTATGGCACGAGGCAACTCATCAAGCAAGGCAGCATTTGATGCCTGATTTTGTGTGCTTGGCCATTCTTGGACTAATGCCCCACTGCCCGAATATGCTTTTATTTGTATTGTTTCCACTTGTTTAAGTAAAACACTTTGCTGAGGTTTAGAACCGCGCTCACGGTCAAGCTGTTGCCACGATAAACGTATCAACTCTCCTTTGCTATTTAACTCGTAATGCACACGTTGCAATTGACTGCGTGCTTGTTGCATGGGGTTTGGCCAACCTGTGCGCGTGACATCAAAAGTATTGTTTTTTATCACCATTGCCGCTACAGGATCACCGTATTCATTGCGCACTGAACGACCAATGGCTTGCGACAAATCACGATTTAATGTCGTTAATGCTTTTTGCAATTGCATTAAATCGGCATCATGCTTATGCGCCATATCACGAGTGGCAATTGTCGTCGCTAATAAACGATAACTACCCACACCTAAAAGCGCAAAAATGGCTACCGCCACTAACAACTCTAATAATGTAAAACCAGAGCTTGAGGAGTTTTTCATGGATCAGAACCTGTGGTTTGCACACTCGGTTGCTCTATAAACCCCGAAAGGATAGTTAAGTTTTCCATATTTTGGGTAAAGTCTTCGGGAGCAACTCCCACCGCCACATCAATCCGACGTACTCGATTAACGGGTGTGGCTAAGGTTTTTACCACAACTTTCCAATCGCGACCCGCCATTGCCACTTTTCCTGTTTGCTCACCTAATTCTGGCCAATCTTGGTTGGCTTGCATTTCGCTAACCATATTCAGGGCGACCCAATGGGCAAAAGTTTTTTCTTCTAGGCGGTTGCTCAATTGTAATTGTGACTCGCTCACTTTCATCAAAGCAATCGCGGCAACTGCAAAGACAGCCAAAGCAACTAAGACTTCTAATAAAGTAAAGCCTGTGGATTTAGCGTGATTATTTTGCGGGTGACGGTTCATTTTTATCATCGGTGCTTAAAGTTATTGAACCTAACTCATCTAAAGTTAACGTTTGAGGGTCACCATCTTGCGCTGAAAACTCTAAAATCACCGAGGATGTCTCACCACTAGACAGTAAAACCACTTGTGGCATTAAACTTTCTTTATCTTGTTTTTTTGAGTCTTGAGTCGTTAATGCTAAAGTTTTACTGGCATCATCTTTAAGAATAAGCAAACTAATATTCGTCGGTAATTCATAAGGCGAAAATACGGGATTATCACTCGCTAACCATTGTCTAGTTCGGTCATCAAAGGTTAAAAAACGATAACTTTTTTCATCTAACATCAAACCTAACTGCTGGTTTTCGCTCACCGCTTCATCGGCCGCCAAACTAATGGCTTCTGCTAAACGATTTGTTTCACTGGCAATCAGTCGTGAAGAGTCATTAGGGCTAGCCGCTAATAAGACAATACCACTGACGATACCGATGAGCAGTACAACCAATAGCACTTCAATAAGGGTAAAACCCTGCGACTTTTTCATCTAAAACAGCTTCATCAGGCTTGCGTCATTTATGATAAATATCCGCATTGTCACCTTCGCCACCTTCTTGGCCATCAGAACCAAAGGAATAAAGCTCGTAGGGTTTACCTGCTTCACCAGGCGATATGTATTGCATTGGGTTATCCCAAGGGTCATTAGGTACATTTTTTAAATAACCGCCTTGAGGAAACACCTTCGCCGAAGCAGGTTTATTGACTAAAGCCTCTAACCCTTCTTGAGTTGTTGGATATTTATGATTATCTAAACGATACATTTCCAAAGCATTGGCGACATTCGACAAACTGGTTTGCGATAAAGTTCGACGCGCTTGCTCATCTTTACCTACAACATTGGGAATAATAACGGCGGCTAATATCCCTAAAATAACCACCACAACCATCACTTCAATTAAGGTAAAACCATTCATTTTATGGGACATTACAACCTCTAACTCTTTAATTTCTAGAGAGAATATACTCTCAACATTTTAAAACTTACGCACTAATCTCGGTGAGATGCGTAAGTCATGATTTAATGTACTAAGTTATTCATACTGACAATTGGCAACATAATCGCCAAAACAATAATTAATACCACTCCCGCCATAATCAATAACATTAATGGTTCAAATAAGCCGACCATCGTTGTAATTAATGAGGATAATTCTCTATCCTGCATCGACGCAGCACGAGCCAACATTTCATCTAACTCGCCACCTGTTTCACCGCTGCGCAACATTTGAATCATCATCGGCGGAAAATAACGGCTTTTTTCCAAAGCATGGCTAATACTACCGCCTTCCGTGACTTTAGTTGCTGCGTCTAAAATCGCATCACGAATATGCCAATTACTGGTAACAGCAGCCGCAATATATAAACCTTCTACTAAAGGCACACCACTACGGCTTAAAATACTTAAGGTACTGGCAAAACGTGCGGCATTAGCGCCTTTGGCAATGCGACGTACCAAAGGCACACGCAAAACGAAAGCATCAAAGGCATAACGGCCTTTATCTGTTTTCAGGGTTTTATTACCCAACCATGCACCGATACCTAACAACACCAACATATAAGGGCCAAAACTTTTGACCGCATCACTTGCAGCAATTAATCCTCGTGTTAATAACGGTAATTCATGGTGTGAGTTATTAAATACCTTAACAATGTCGGGTACTACATATGCTAACAAGCCAACAACAATTAACATCGCTAATGTCGTCAAAATGATCGGGTAAATCATCGCCCCTTGAATTTGTTTTTGGATAGTAAAACGATTTTCAGTATAGTCAGCGAGTTGCTGCAAGACTAAATCCAAATGCCCCGACTTTTCACCTGCCGACACCGTCGCCCGATACAAATCAGGAAATGCTTGCGGAAAAGCCGAAAAACTCTGTGCTAAAGGATAACCCTCCAGCACTTTGCCACGCACTGCCAACAATAAACTTTGGATCGCGGGTTTTTCGGTTTGTTTCGCCACCGCTTTTAAGGTTTCTTCTAAAGGGATTCCCGCTTGAATCAATGTCGCCAATTGACGCGTGATTAACGCCAATTCGTAAGCTGTTAAGCCTTTTTTGCTTTGCCAAAAGGCTTGCTTCTCGTCGGATTGTTTTTGGTCTGAAGATGCTGCTTCTACCGAGGTGGGAAACCAGCCCTTTTCACGAAGTTGTTGGCGAATTTGACGCGTACTATCGCCTTCAAGTACCCCTTTCTGTTTTTTACCCTGTGCATCAACCGCAATAAAATCAAAGGCTGGCATTGTCTTCAGCCCTCACGGGTGGCGCGAACCACCTCTTCCAAAGTTGTCACGCCTTTTAATACTTTACGAATCCCGTCAGCACGAATACTAGAGCTGAGTGTACGGGCATGGGCTTCTAACTCATGCTCACCCGCATGGCTATGAATAAGGCGACGCATGGTGTCATCGACCATCACTAATTCATAAATTCCTAAACGGCCACGATAACCACTGAAATTACATTTTTCACAGCCTTTGGGACGATAAATCGTCGGTGCATAACTCGGTGTTACTCCCAATAGAGCACACTCTTCTTCATCTGCTATCGCACCAATACGACAATGTACACACAGTACGCGTACTAATCGTTGCGCTACCACACCTAATAAAGAAGAAGCTAATAAGAACGGCTCAATGCCCATGTCTTGTAAACGAGTCACCGCACCCACAGCGGTATTAGTGTGCAGCGTCGATAATACTAAATGCCCTGTTAACGAGGCTTGAACGGCAATTTCTGCGGTTTCAGTATCTCGAATCTCACCAATCATGACCACATCAGGATCTTGACGCAACATCGCACGCAGGCCACGAGCAAAAGTCATATCTACTTTGGTGTTAACTTGGGTTTGGCCGATACCTTCTAATTGATATTCAATCGGGTCTTCGACGGTGAGAATATTGCGAGAGTGATCGTTTAATTCAGTTAATGCTGCATACAGTGTCGTAGTTTTACCCGAACCTGTTGGCCCTGTGACTAAAATAATGCCATGAGGTTTATGAATTAAATCACGTAAACGTTTATGGTCGGTCGCTTGCAATCCTAAATGACCAATATCTAAACGTCCTGCTTGTTTATCTAACAAACGCATCACCACGCGTTCACCATGATTCGCAGGTAATGTTGAAACCCGCACGTCCACTTCTCGCCCCGCCAAACGTAATGAAATACGACCATCTTGGGGAATACGTTTTTCGGCAATATCCAGTTTTGCCATGACTTTAATACGCGATACTAATAACGGTGCTAATTCACGACGAGGTTGGACAATTTCACGTAACACGCCATCGACGCGCATCCTTACCGAAAGCTTTTTTTCAAAGGCTTCGACATGAATATCTGAAGCACTCAGACGAATCGCTTCACTCAGCAAGGCATTAATTAAACGAATAATCGGCGCGTCATCTTCTTGCTCCATCAAGTCTTCGGTTTCTGGTACCGACTCAGCCAAGCTTTCTAAATCAGGATGGTCTTCTAAACCCGCCACCGCTTGCTGCGACTCGCCGCCATCACCTTGATAAGCACCCGCCAAACGTTGGTTAAACATTTCTATGGAGACGGTTTCGTGGGTAGAAACAGCACCAATCGCGCGCCTAACTTCCATTAAGCTCGATAATTTGACATCTTCGCGCAACAATAAGGCTTGCTGTTGTGTTTCAGATTGCATGACTAGCAATACGCCGTGTCGTTTAGCAAAGCTATAAGATAATTGACCCTGACGGGACATGATGGGCTTCTCGTTTTATTACAATGAGTTAAACTGCACGGATCAAGTGCACAATATAATTTTAATTAGGTATTTCATCATCAAAAAATATATTTGCAGGCCGCTATACGGCAAGATAATACACTTTCATGACAGTCTAATGGATGACAATACGCACCTCAATGCCGAATATACAACTATTTTGTGCCAGAGATTAGGCATAATCCGCGCATTCTCGATAAAAAGTCTCATGGAGCACACAAAATGACTACACAAACTTGGTGGGGCGAACACCATTTTGATTTAGAGCAAACACGTCGATGGCATTTGGCAGGCTTAGACTTACAATTAAAACGTAGTGCTCAAGAATGGCATATTCAAAGCTATCGCCATCCGCAACAAAATGAAGATGAACACAGTTGGTCAGTTGAAGACAGTATTGAGAACCTCCCTGATACCTCTGTGTTGAGACGTTATATTTTTAATCAAACCCATGAAAATATGATGATTTTGCCTGCATTAGCGGATCGCTCCGTGGTGATTAAACCGATTGAACCCTTATTTATTCCAGCCAATCAATCGGTGACATTATTTGTTAGTACACCGCTATGGCTAAAAATTGCGATAAATAAACACGAAAAGCCCTTATTAGATATTCCCGTCATTCGTCCCACAGATACTTGGTTTGGCTCTAGCCCGATTCGTGGTGAAATTTGTTATGCCACAAAAGTATTTGGCCGTATTGATCTTAGCCAATTGCCGATACGTGCTTTTAGAGCGGTAACACCCGTGCAAATTGATAATCACAGCTCACAAACCATGCCGATAGAACGAATTAATATCCCGACACCGTTATTACCTTTATATAGTGCAACCGATGGACGACTGTGGACTTCTACCCTTGCGGTTGAGCTAACGAATAATGGTCGTATTCCTAAATTACGCATAGAACCCCATCTGCATCAACAAGCAGGGGTTGCGACCTTACAAAATACGGCACGTATTGAAAATCAAGATCACTTTAATGGTTTGTTTGAACATTTTTTTGATTAATTTAACTTACAGATTGTTTTTATTGGAATTCGCGACATGGCCAAAACAGACAGCTTTTTAGACCAACTCATTAACTTACCTGTTAGCGATAAAACCGAAGGCTTTATTATTGGTGGATTGCTTCTTGCTTTTGGCTACTTAGTTTCCCATTTAGTCACCACAGCATTTGTCCGTACGATGAGTCAACGGTTAACAGCGCATCAGCTTTTGGTTTGGCGACGTGGCATTTTCTATTTTCTCTTGCTACTGTTTACTATTTCATCTTTACATGAAATGGGTTTTAAAATCAGTGTGTTGCTTGGTGCGGCGGGTGTTTTCACCGTTGCCATCGGTTTTGCTTCACAAACTTCTGCATCTAATTTAATTAGCGGCTTGTTTTTGATTGGCGAAGGGTCATTTGTGGTGGGTGATACCATTCAAGTCGATAAAACGATTGGTGATGTTTTATCGGTCGATTTATTGTCGATTAAATTACGCACGGCTGACAACGTTTACGTCCGTATTCCCAATGAGCAATTAATTAAATCAGTCGTTCTAAATTTGACTCGTTTTCCTATTCGTCGTGTGCCCATTAATGTCAGTATTAGTTATAAAGAAGACATTCGTAAAGTTCGTGGTATTTTATTAGCCATTGCCGAAAAAAATGTCCTTGTACTCGATGAGCCACGAGCCCAAGTCACCGTCCAAAATTTCGGGGACTCAGCGATTAGCCTCGCGTTTAACGTTTGGACTCGGCGGGAAAACTTCTTGGATATTCGCGATGTCATGCAAGAAAGCATAAAGCTTGCCTTTGATGAGCATCACGTGGAAATGCCTTTCCCACAAATCACCTTCAATACGGGAGAAGTGTTACCGTTTACCGTACAATTGCAGCGCGAACAACCACCAACTGCTTGATATTTGAGCATAGATAACAAATTAGTCGCCTAAGTTTTGATAAAATTTACAATCAGCTAACGCATAGGCTTAATTATTGCTTTAGTTTCAGCTAGACTAGGTAGCCCTGCGTTAATAACTAAAATTCTTTTTCACTGAGCAGGCCGCTTTTTGTCGGGGATGTCTATGTCACAACAAGACTCTGCGCTTGTACAATTTGAAAACCAATTGGCAAGCCTTTCACGTCGTCGTTTTTTAAAAACAGGTTTAGTCTTAGGCACAACCGCCGCGACCGTCTTAACTCTGCCTAGCCGTGCTTTTGCGGAAGGCGTGCCTACTTATATTCGTCATCTTAGCGAAGCTGAATATCGCTTATTTGATAAGTTACGTGTTGTCTTCTTAGCGACGGAACGTTTTCCTGATTTACCATCCACCACCGATGTACCAGTGATGGAAAACTTAGATAATATGGTTGGACGGCTCAACAGTGATACCCGCTTCTTATTATCGTTAGGCACGAAATCTTTAGAGTTTAGTACACTTTATAAATTAAAACGTTTTTCCAGCCTTACTAACGAACAAGCTTTAGCACAAATTCGCTCTTGGCAGAGTGGTTTGGCCTTTCAAGGAGGCTTGATCGTCAGCTTAAAAACACTTTTGGGTGTCGCGTATTGGCGTGACCCACGCACTTGGCAAGGCTTAGAATATGATGGCCCGGTAAGTGCTAAATGGGGTATTCGTCGCTTAGGCAATATGCCTTTACCGCGCGATGATGAAGAAAAGAAATTCGACAAATAAACAGTAAAATGATGCGATTTCTTCTTAATAAAAACCGACTTTCTTGGCTAAGGACATAATAACAAATGATTTACAAAGAACTTCCTAAAGAAGGCATACCTGTAACTCAGGCGCGTGATATTCGTAGCAGTGAAGATATTATTCTTGATGCTGACGTCGTTGTTATTGGCTCAGGAACAGGTGGCGCAATCATTGCCCACAATCTTGCGGTGGCAGGCAAGAAAGTCATTATTTTAGAAGCAGGTCGTTATGTTCCGAGTAGCGAATTTACTGAAGATATGGCATGGGCTTTAGAAAATCTTTATCAAGACGTAGGCGCACAGACGAATACCATTGGTGATACAGTGGTTATGCAAGGTAACTGTGTTGGCGGCTCTTCAGTGATTAGTGCCACCATTGCCACACGCGCACCCGATTATGTTTTAGAGTCATGGGCAAAAGATCATGGTGTTGAAGCACTTGCGCCCAATAATATTTACCCCTACTACGAAAAAGTCGAACGACATCTTCATGTTCACTTAAATGAACCCCATGAAATTAATGATTGCGCCAACGCCATCATTCGTGGTTGTGAAGCTTTGGGTTGGTCATGGCGACCACAATCTCGTAATGCCAAACAATGTGCGTTAACGGGACATTGTTTAGCAGGCTGCCCGTCTGACCGCAAAACTTCTATGCCTGTGACCTATTTAGCATGGGCAACTGCTGCTGGCGTAAAAATTTATTCTGACACTTATGTCGAACAGATACTGATTAAAAATGGCCGAGCCGTTGGTGTATCAGGTCGTGTTATTGACCCTAAAAACCAAGCGATCATTGCGAATATCAAAGTGAATGCTCAAATTGTGGTTTCTTCTGCGGGTGCAATTCAAACACCACTACTGTTACAACGCAGTAAACTCCCCAATAAAAATAATCAACTCGGAAGAAACCTTTCATTACATCCCACAGGCGTGGTGTTAGGTAAATTTCCTGTCCCTGTTTACGGCTGGCGCGGTGCCTTTACAGGTATGCACATTGATGAATTTTTAGGTGAAAAAAGCGGGAAAATGTTAATGGAGTCGGGTTTAGCGGCTCCTGTACAGTTAATGGCACAAAATGAACTATCAATGGGTGTTGACCATATTCGCTTTATGGAAGAGTTTAAATACTTTTCCGCCCTTAACATTTTGATTCCTGATAATGGTCATGGATTTGTCCATTGGAGTGGCCCAATTCGCGGCGGTTCCAAACGTATTGAATGGAATATGACTAAAGATGAGTTTGCTCTGTATAAAGATGGTTTAAAACGTGCAGGTCGAATCTTCTTTGCTGCGGGCGCGGAACGGGTTTATTTACCGACATATCAGCGCGTACAAGCTTCCTCTCTCGAAGAACTAGATTCTATTGTTGATGGCATTGATTACGGTTCTTTAGGCATTTTTTCTATGCGCCTCATCTCGTTGAATGCTCAAGGTAGCTGTCGCATGGGAGCTGATCGCACCAAAGCCGTTGTTGATCCTTATGGCCAAACCTATGAAGTCAGTGGTTTATTTGTCAGTGATGCCAGCTTATTACCAACGATTGCGGTTCAGCATCCACTGCTCACCGTTGCGGCATTAGCGCATTATATTTCCGAGCAAATTTTGACGCGCCATAAAGGCTATTTCTGGAGTTAGACCGCTCAACCAAAATCAAATTTTGGATAAGCGCAATAAAATAAATTGACTCTCAACTCCACCATGAGAGTCAATTTAACGACACGCCAGCGTAAAAAGTGGAGATAAGGGACGACTTTTTAGGGATGGTTGAGTATGCTGTTACTCCGCTACTGCTTGTTATGGTTGTTTGTGCTGAGTCAAGCACATGCTCAAGCAGACACTTTAGTCATATCTGACCTCAAAAGCTCCTACGACTTAGTCCCTCATTTAAGCTATATTTGCGAACAAGAAAACCAAACTGCTTTTACTGCCAGTAATATTGCGCAGCAAACATTTCAGCCAATAAACTCTCATAGTGTTGCTTTTTCTTATCGTAACCCGCCCTGCTGGTTTAAATTTCAATTAAATAATCCAAGTCAACATTTACAACAACTCATCTTAGATATTCCTTTTAGTTTACTTGACCATATTCAGCTATTTACCATCAATGATAAGCAAATGCTTGTCGAACAATATCAATCAGGTGACAATATTGACTATTATCTAAGACCAATTGCCATTAATAATCCTGCATTTCATATCACATTGCCCACACTCACTACACATAATTATTACTTTCGTATTCAAACGACTAGCCCATTTTCATTGCCGATTTATCTTTATACTATCGATGATTTTATCCTGCATCAAAGTAATTATGAGTTAGCGATTGGTATTTTTTATGGTGTCGCGATTGGACTATTATTTTATAATTTCGCTTTATGGTATTTAACCCGTGAACGTAGTCAACTACTTTATATATTTTATCTAAGCAGCAGTATTATTTATTTTTTATGGTTGCACGGCGTACTATTTCGCATATGGCCGCACGCAACCAACTGGAATAATCACGGTTTTTACGCCAGTATTTTGTTAATGGTGATTACAGGTTTATTTTTTGTCCGTTATTATTTACAGTTAGCTGCGCGGCATTTATTAAACAAAAGCTATTATGTCTTCATCACCATTACCTTCAGCTTACTGCTTATTCAGTTTTTTTTACCGCTATGGCTGTCCGCTCGTTTAGTGCCAACGCTCAGTATTTTGCTCATTATTATTGCGCTTTATACAGGGTTTAGACGCTGGCAAGACCAATTAGCCACAGCTCCTTTGTTTATTATTGCGTGGATTAGCGTGTTATTGGCGGCGGTCTATACCATTTCCATGAATTATTTTGGTTTTGGTAATATCACGCACGCTATTTACGCCATGCAAATCGGCTTTGCGCTGCAACAAATACTGTTATCTATTGGTTTAGCGCAACAAATGAATACGCTAAAAGCTGCAAAAATACGTTATGAACAAGAAAGTCATCTAGCCAAAGCAGAAAGTGCTGCCAAAAGTGAGTTTTTAGCGCGCATGAGCCACGAAATTCGCACCCCCATGAACGCGGTATTAGGTGTCACTCAATTATTACAAAGCTCGCCTTTAAATACGGAACAGCAGCAACAAGTGTCGTTGTTATACAACTCCAGTAAGCAACTATTAGAACTAATCAATGATATTCTTGATTTTTCACGCATGGATGCCAATAAGTTAACTTTATGTGCAGAAAGCTTTGATTTACCTGCGTTATTATCCGAATGTGTCAGTTTATTTACTGCGGTCGCACAACAAAAATCTTTAGTCTTAAGGTATCAACAGCCTGCTGATTTACCCCAATGGCTAGAAGGTGACTCTTTACGCATTCGTCAAATTTTGCTCAATTTATTAGGTAATGCCATTAAGTTTACCGCAGAAGGTGAAGTGTGCTTAACCATCGACATCGTCGAACTCCGTGACAATCACTGTCGGTTAAAGTTCAGCATTAAAGATAGCGGCATTGGTATTAGTAACCAACAACAGGCGTTGTTATTCACTGCCTTTAGTCAAGCGGATAGCTCTATTACTCGCCAATACGGTGGCAGCGGCTTAGGTTTGGCAATCAGTCAGCAATTAGTGGAGTTAATGGGCGGTAGCATTGCTATCGCCAGTGAGCTGGGTCTAGGGGCAACTTTTAGCTTCGAGCTCGACTTCAAACGTGTCATTGCTCCTGCCCCATTAGCCAATACTCAGCCCTCATCTTCTCAGACGACACACTTAGCCAATTTACATATTTTAGTTGCCGAAGATAGCCCAATAAATCAAGTGGTTATTCGCTCCATGTTACAACGACTGGGGATTACTCATGTGATGGTCAGTAATGGTCATGACGCTCTCCAAACCATGATGCAACAACATGCTGATTTTGACGTGGTACTCATGGATTATGAAATGCCGATATTAGATGGTGTCAGCACTGTCAAACAGTTGCGAATTTGGGAACAGCAACAACAACTCCGTCGTTTACCCGTTATTGCTCTGACCGCTCATGCTTTACCTCATTATGTACAATTATGCCGCGATGCAGGCATGGATGACTTTTTGACTAAACCTATTTTTTTAGGCGCATTATCAACGAAATTACAGCAATTCAATCACTCATAACCGCAACTATCTTCCTCTAAAGCCAACAAAAACCAAGCAAGTGCTTGCTTTTTTCTTTAAAAAATACGATTGTAAGCCGTTTTCGGACTTTCGTACCAACACGACTGATTTGTAGCTATTGAATATCGCTTAAATTTTTTCTTCAGAAAAGTGTACGTCAGTTTTAAATTTTTAATTGCTCAGATGAGGAAAAACCAATGACCGCACTTGCAGGTTTAAAAGTCTTAGATTTTTCGGGTTTGTTACCCGCACCTTTTGGCACACGTATTCTTGCGGATATGGGAGCAACGGTATTGCGTGTGGAAGCACCCGCACGACCTGATATGGTTCGCGTAATGCCTCCTTTTGACGATCAAGGTTTATCTGCGGGTCACGGCTCATTAAATCGTAATAAAGGAAGCATTGTTATTGATTTAAAAACCCCTGAAGGCGTTGCTATTATTAAAGAATTAGTCAAAGACTACGATATTGTCGTTGAGCAATTCCGCCCTTCGGTGATGTCACGTTTAGGC
This sequence comes from Agitococcus sp., assembly GCA_030646715.1. Lineage (GTDB taxonomy): Bacteria > Pseudomonadota > Gammaproteobacteria > Pseudomonadales > Moraxellaceae > Agitococcus. Next base: position 112,374 of record JAUSLJ010000035.1, on the reverse strand, counting down.
TTAGGTTACGACGATTTAAAAGCCATTAATCCCAAGTTAATTTATTGTGCGGTAACAGGTTATGGGCAACAGGGGGTGTATAAAAATAGAGCTGGCCACGACCTCAACTATTTAGCCATTGCGGGTATCCTTGGTTATACAGGCCGTCAAGAAACTGGCCCACTGCCCTTGCCCATTCAAGCAGCCGATGTCACAGGCGGTTTATATGCAGTCACAGGCATTTTGGCGGCAGTTATTCATCGTCATAACACAGGAATTGGTCAGTTTATTGATATCTCTTTGACTGATTCTGCATTTAGTTTACAAGCATTAACCGCACCATCTGCGTTAATGGCTAATCATCAACCGAAAGCAGAAACTGACACCTTAAATGGCGGTACTTTTTATGATTGTTATCGCACCGCAGACAATCGATATTTGAGTATTGCAGGTTTAGAGCCACAATTTTTTATGGCTTTCGCTCAAACGATTAATCGCCCAGATTTAATTCCACTTGCTATTCGTCACGATATTGAAACTGTTCGTATTGTCAAAACAGCGATTCGAGAAGCGATAGAAACAAAAACACTCAGCGAATGGCAAACCATTTTTGCTCATGTCGAAGCGTGTGTTGAACCTGTGTTATCGTTTGCTGAAGCTTGCGAACACCCGCAAATTAAATCGCGGAATATGGTAATTGATGTTCCGACACCCAATGGTAAATCGCAAAAACAAATTGCCAGCCCTGTCGTCTTTAGTGCTACGCCAAGCGAATATCGTCTATCAGGTGGACAGTTGGGTGCAGAGACACAAGATGTGCTACTGGCTCATGGCTTTAGTCAGGAGCAAATTAAAGACTGGTGTCAGCGTGGCATCGTTATGATTTAAGGTTAGGAGTTACGCGGATATCGCAGTGCGATGCGCAAATTCTGTGGTTGCAGTATTATCTGCAACCTTTTCTCTAAGTCCCAACGCATAAGTTTATTTATATATTCCGCTCACACTGAGCTTGTCGAAGTGTTATGTGCCAATGGTTCGACAGGCTCACCATAAGCGTTTTTGCGTAGGTACTCATCTACAAGCTTTTCAATTCTTAAACCCTTAAGATAATCGTTTCACTCACTCAGATACGCAACAAGACCTGCATTAAACCATGATAGAATCCCGACTCTGCGTGAGAGTTGGTTCTCATATTTTTTATATCCACTACATAAAATAAAGGATAGTTTCGATGGCTATTGTAGACATAATAAAATCATGGTTTAGCAAAAAATCGAAAGCGAAAACAATCTCACCGTCGCCATCGACTGCCCCCACACCTGTATCCGTGAAAAAAGCACCGCCTAAATCGCCGCCAAGCACACCAGCAACGGATAACGCACCGCGCAGTAATGTGTCATCAGTACCGTCATCGGGACAATCCTTAGTAGAAATCGTTAACAGTTCAGCGCAATTTAGTATTCGTGAAATGGCCTTAGCTAAAATTGACGACCAAAGTCAATTAGCAGAAATTATCGCTAACCACTCTATTGCCAAAATTCGACTACAAGCGGCCAACAAACTGACTGATTTGACGATTATTGCCAGTACCGCCGAAAAAATTAAACATAGCGATAAAGGCGTTTACCGCCTATTGCGCAAAAAAGTCGATAGCGCCAATGCTTTACAAAAAGCGCAGAAACAACAGCAACTCGTATTAGATAAAATCTGTACTGATTTAGAAGCACAAAGTCGTTTAAGCCTCAACCCGCTATTTGCTGCTAAAGTACAAAGTTTGCAACAACAATGGCAACAAGCGACACAAAAAGCTCCAGCTGATGCAACTCATAATGAACGTTATCAACACGCTCTCACTGTGGTTAATACCATTATTAATGAGCACGCTACGCAACAACAGGCCGAAAGCAATGCCAACCAGCAACAGCAAGAAGTCCAACAACAATTGGAAGATTTATTAACGCAAGTAAATGATAAAGAACAACAGCTTAGTCATGAGTACTTAAATGAAAACCTTAAGAGTATTAATGAAAAATGGCAACAAATAACGGCTGTTTTAAACGTAGATCATACCATCGCTAAACACGTCAAAACCTTACAACAACAACTCACTTCTATTTCTTCTTTATTGGAAAGTAGCCAAGCAGACTTTGCTACTTTACAAACATTAAGTGCAGAACTGAGAGAAAACCCACTCAATCAAATTGCTTTTGACTCATTAAAATGCTTGTTAAAACCGCTAAATCTTGCTCGTATCAACCCATTACCACCTGTATTTTCCGAGATTCAAGAAGCATTGCAATTTGCAGAGATAGCGTTATCGGCACAAAAAACAGCGCAAGGAGCAAGCGCAAAATCACAGCAGAAACAACAAGAGCAAGTACAGCACAACGAATTTAATCAACTTTTAGCACAGTTGGAATTGGCGTTTAATGATGGTCATGTCCATGAAGCCAGCCAATTGTTACGCACAGCACAACAGTTTGCCAAAAAGCATCACCTTCACGAACCACGCTTAGGCGAATGGGCACAAGAACTTCATAAACTAAAAGAATGGGCAGGTTTTGCCATTCTTCCCAAAAAAGAAGCCCTAGTCACCGCGATGGCCCAATTATCAGAAACAGAGGATGACGACGGTTTAGCGCGTTTAGATGAGATCAAAGCCCTACAAGCAGAATGGCAAGCGGTGGGCATGGTCAACAACGATGCTGAAAGAGTTTTATGGCAACAATTTAAAGATTTAAGCCAAAAAGCTTATGCGCCTTGCCAACGGTATTTTGACCAACAAAACGCTATCCAAGCGCAAAACGCGACCAACAGGCAGGCGCTTTGTGATGAGCTACAAACATACTTAGACAATATGCCGACGGAAGTGAACTGGCAAGGGCATATTGCCATCCTGAAAAAAGCACGTGAAGACTGGCAATTGCATCACCCTGTAGAAGCTAAAATCCACAAAAAACTACAAAGCAAATTCAATATCATAATCAAAGCATTAGAAGATAAACTTCATGCCGAATATGCCTTACAAGAAGGCCGAAAAACAGCAATCATTCAAGAAGCAGAGCAGCTTTTATCTTTAGAAAATGTTCGTGAAGCTTGCCAACAAGCTAAAAACTTACAGCAAACGTGGAAAACCATCCCGTCGTGCGGACATGCTAAAGATCAAGCTTTGTGGGAAGTTTTCCGTAGCCACTGCGATGCTGTTTTTAACAAACGTGAGCAACTAAAACAAAGTCAACACGAGGCTGAGGCACAAGCCTTAGCTACCGCCAAGGAATTACTTGCTCAGTTTGAAGCAATGTTGAGTCAGCCCTACTCCACAAACCATAACAATATTGTCGAAACACTGATTCACTCATTTGGACAATTGTATTTACCTCGCGAATCCAACCAAGATTTACGTACACAACTGTCCGCTTTCCAAGCCACATGGCAAGCCAAAATAACGGCACAACATGAGCAGGAAAAACAAACGCAAATAATGCAGGTTGTCGAAGCCTTACAACTTTGCCTAGATGTCGAACAACAGTTTTTACAAGGTACGCCTATCTCTCTGTCTCAAGCTTTAACTTGGCAAGCGCTACAAGCACCTTCCTTTTTCAAGACAGTTCTAAATAAACGCTGGCATTCCCTGTCATCTTTACCCAAGAAAAAAGCGGAAGAACGCCTAGCTGTTTTCAATGATGGCTGTTTATTGTTGGAATTACTCTTAGATTTACCTAGCCATGAGCAATATCAAGAAGCCAGAGTTGCAAAAAAAATGGAAATGTTTGGTCAGCAAAGCTATCCAAAAACTGTCAGTGATAAATCTGTACTTATTCAACAAAACTTATCGACTGTGCTGTCTATAGCCCTGTTACCGACTGAACAAGCCGAAGCAGCACACACACGATTGGTTGCGATTATTCAAAGCCCGAATATAGCTTCGTATATTTAGCAAATAAGCTCATGCCTAACTTCACCGTTTGTGATGCGCCTGTCGAACCACCCTTCGACAGGCTCAGGATGAGCATTTTTTTCATACAGTAATGCTGAATGACGGTTCAATCAGCACCTGCTGAAAACTGTAAATTGAGTCCCTCTTTATGTTAATTAACTGGCAAGCACTTAAAAAACATAAAAAAGAAACGCCTTTATTAATTATTGATTTAATCGTCTTATTCTTGATTGTTTTAAATTTATCATGGTTGTTAATCGACAGTATTCTTATGAATACGGGTTTTGGGATTTTATTCGCTAAATATTTTCCTCATCTGTTTCACGGCTATAAAACGAATTACCATCCAGAACTCCCTGTTTATGATGCTGTATTTACCATTTTTTTACTGTGTGAATTAGCTTTAAGGTGGGCACTTGCTGTCTATAAAAAAACCTATCATCGCTGGTTTTTTTATCCCTTTATTCATTGGTATGACGTGATTGCTTGTTTGCCTAGTTTACAATTTTTGCGACTGTTTCGTTTTGTCGCTGTTGTCTATCGTATGCACCAGCTAGAAATTTTGGTGCTTGGCAAACGTATTATTGAAACATCTCAAAAATATTATGGCATTGTTATTGAAGAAATCTCTGACCGTATCGTGTTAAATGTGCTGGATGGCGTGCAAAAAGAATTACAAGCAAATAATCCTGTTGCCAAACAATTGCGTGAAACGGTATTAGTTCCGCAAAAAGAAGTGATCACTCATTGGCTTGCCAATCGAATCAGTGCCTTAACTGATACGGCTTATCATCAGCACGAAGTTGAACTTGAGAATTACTTACACAAAGTCACCTATGAAGCCATTCGCCACAATAAAGAATGGCTCAGTATCAAAAAACGCCTGCCTTTTGTCGGCGGCTTAATCGAATCGGAATTAAATAGTATCGTCGGTAGTTTGGTGAATAGTATTGCCGCACATATCCTCCATGATTTAAGTCAGCCCAACAACGCCGCTTTACACGATTTAGCCGATGCAGCTTTTGAAACATTTACCCTTTCGGATGCGGAGATGGACAAAGCAATTGAGCAAATTGCCATCGAAGCAATTGACATTATTAAGGCTCAAGTCGCTGTTCAGCAGTGGAAACTTGATGAGTTGAAGGAAAAAAACGAAAACCTTGCATAAGCCGCTTGTCAGCATAGCAAACACACAGTATCTTGCGTCATAATAATCCAATACGCGTGAGGCTTGCGCAGATGTCGCTTACTTGTTTACTTTTTGGCCTCGCTTTTTTCGGCCACCTGTATAACAACAATGCCATGATTGCGTAATGATGATGCGGAAACCCTGAGCATTTTTCAAATAGTGTTATTAAAATTATGTCTATGGAAGAAACCAAAGCCCTGCGTTTAATGGGGCGAGTACTTACCCTTTCTCGTTTGCGTGTGCAATCAACCAACAGTCAAGAAATTGTTGAAGAGTTAACACGACTGACTTTAGAAAATCCCATGCTCAAGCAAGGCTTACCTGTTATTGTCGAGTCCGTTGAGCTTATAGATCTCGCATGGCTGGTGAAAGTATTAAAAAAGACGGGCGTGCAAGTAATAGGTATTGCGGATGGCATTTTAACCGAGCAGGCTTTACAGCTTGATATGCCGATTATGCCACCTGATCACTCTAACAACGCCGCTCGCGCACCAACACCACAAACACCTTCTACTCAACGCCCTGCACCCGTCAACGATATTACCTTACCGACTAAAATGCTTACTGATCCTGTTCGTTCTGGCCAGCAAGTGTATGCTGAGAGTAGTGATTTAATCGTCTTAGGTGCCGTCAGTGCGGGTGCGGAGTTAATTGCTGACGGTAGTATTCATATTTATGGTACATTACGTGGCCGTGCTATTGCGGGGGCTAAAGGCAACCCCAATGTGCGAATTTTTTGCCGACGTTTTGAAGCGGATTTAGTCGCTATTGCAGGTGTGTATATGGTCGCGGACCAAATACCATCGAATCTTCAAGGCAAATCGGTGCAAATAAGACTATCCGATGACAATAATCTAGCGATAGAATTGCTCGATTCGTAACAACGAAGCTAATTTAAGTTATTTTTTGACGAGAGGAAAAAGTTACTGTGGCAAAAATAATTGTCGTTACCTCTGGTAAAGGTGGCGTGGGTAAAACCACAACCAGTGCCTCTTTTGCAACAGGCCTTGCCATGCGTGGCCATAAAACTGTCGTCATCGACTTTGATGTTGGCTTACGTAATCTCGACTTGATTTTAGGCTGTGAACGCCGTGTCGTTTTTGACTTCGTTAACGTGATTCACGGTGAAGCCAAATTACAACAAGCACTGATTAAAGATAAAACGATTGAAAATCTTTATATTCTCGCCGCTTCACAAACGCGTGATAAAGATGCACTGACGCAAGACGGCGTTGAACGTGTGCTCAATGAGTTGAAAGAAGAGTTTGAATACATTATTTGCGACTCACCAGCGGGTATTGAACGTGGCGCGCACTTAGCCATGTATTTTGCTGATGAAGCCTTAGTTGTGACTAATCCTGAAGTTTCTTCTGTTCGTGACTCTGATCGTGTGTTAGGTTTATTAGCCAGCAAAACGCAAAAAGTAGAACAAGGTCGTGGCCGTTTGAAAGAATGGTTAGTGCTAACACGCTACAACCCAAATCGTGTCGTTAAAAACGAAATGATGTCGGTTGAAGACATTAAAGATATTCTTGCTATTCCTTTACTTGGGGTTATTCCTGAATCGCCAGCAGTATTGACTTCATCTAATAACGGTACACCAGTCATTGGTGACAAAAATAGTGATGCTGGTCTTGCTTATGATGATTTAGTGGCACGTTTCTTAGGAGAAGATCGTCCACATCGTTTCTTAAACCCAGAGAAAAAAGGATTGCTCGCTTGGTTACTCGGGGGCTAAATTATGATGGATTGGCGCAAGATTTTTGGCGGTGATAAAAAAACCAATACTGCCAACACAGCAAAAGAGCGACTCATGGTTGTTGTTGCTCATCAGCGTGGTTTTGGCAGTGGTAGTGCTGCCCTTTATTTACCAAAATTGCGAGAAGAAATTCTTGCCGTTGTGCGTAAATATGTGCAGGTTCCTGATACTGCTGTTGATGTACAAGTCCAACAAAAAGATGGTTTAGAAGTCATCGAAATGGACATTACTTTGCCAGAAGAACAACGCATTAATTTATAATGTTGTTGCTAAACAAAAGGCTACGTCATGACGTGGCCTTTGTTTTGTCTAAATCCCCTGCCCTTCTCTTTATTTTTTGGTGTTTTGATTATGGCCTTTAACCAGCCTGCAACGTTTGATGAACTATGGACAGATGAGCGCGTCAAAGGTTATTTGTTGTGCCAACCACCTGCGGGTGAAAGTGCTGATTTTAATGCACTGTACAACGCCTACAAACACATGCGCTCTACAGACTTTGAGCGTTTCTTAGCGTTTTTCCTGGCTGAAGGACGTGACATTCATGCGTTGAATAGCAATGGTCAGAGTTTATTAACTTTGGTAAAAAGTCATCCGACATCTGGTGCTTTTGTTGAACTATTAAGTCGATAAGAGACTTATATCCGCTCCTACACGGGACACAACAACTGTATATGATGAGCTTGTCGAATGGCTTTCGACAAACTCATCATAGGCGTACTACTTACGCTACGGTATTTATAAGCAGTTCATAAAATCAAACAACCGTTGTCATTCTTCTTGCCGTAATAACATTCGGTTGTTGCTCAATTTTTGCTAAGACTCGTCCCAATTGCTCTAAGGTTTTCACTTCAACAGTAATTTGCATTTGTGCCGTACCATCTTGTTTATTAGAGATGGTATTTACGCCTGTGACGTTGACATGCTCATTCGCTAAAACATGGGTAATATCGCGTAATAATCCCGTTCTATCCCATGCTTTAACCGCAATATTCACTGCTTGTACCGCATCAACCGTATGCTGCCAACTGACATCAATCACTCGTTGTGGCTCTTCTTCATGGAGACGTAATAACTCGCTACAAGAACGGCTATGGACGCTGACACCACGATTATGAGTGATATAACCCGCAATAGGCTCACCAGGGATTGGACGGCAACAACCCGCAATATGAGTCATGATATTGTCCAACCCTTCAATGACCACCCCACTCGTTTGTCCTTTACGACCACGAGCAATAAAATCGGCGGGAGAAGGTTCAACATCAATCGTAGGAATAGTTTCTGCCACCAAGTTAATCACTTGAGCAGGACGAATATCACCTGCGCCAATCCCTGCTAATACGTCTTCGCCCGTGCGTACATTAAGGCGTAAGGCATATTCGTTGAGATTGATTGATTTTAAAGTTAAGGCCAAACGCGCAAGTTCTTTTTCTAAAATCTCACGACCCGCCGTAATATTATTTTCTCGGTCTTGCAACTTAAACCATTGTTTAACTTTCGATAAAGCGCGTGTGGTGCCTAAATATCCTAAGCTGACCAACATCCAGTCGCGGCTAGGTGTTGCACCTTTTTGCGTCAATATCTCGACTTGGTCACTGGTTTGTAGTTTATAGCTGAGCGGGACAATACGACCATTCACTTTTGCACCACGACAGGCGTGGCCAATTTCGGTATGGATGCTATAGGCGAAATCTAAGGGTGTTGCTCCAGCTTCCAAATCAATAACGTGCCCATCACGGGTGAACACATAAACGCGTTCATGACGAATCGCTTGGCTTAATTGGTCGGCTAATTCACCAATTTGTGTTTCGCCCATATCCTCTTGCCATTCCAGCACTTGCCGTAACCATGCAATTTTGCTTTCGTAGCCTGTATCTTTGTTAGTACCTTTCGTGCCTTCTTTATAAACCCAATGCGCACAAACTCCTAACTCTGCCTCTTCGTGCATTGATGAAGTCCGAATTTGTACTTCTAAAGCTTTGCCCTCGGGACCAATAACGGCGGTATGTAAAGATCGATAACCATTTTCTTTAGGGGTAGCAACATAATCATCAAACTCTTTAGGAATATGCTTCCATAAAGAATGGACTAAACCTAACGCCGCATAACAATCTTTGACCGCAGGCACTAACACGCGTACCGCACGAATATCATATAACTCATGGAAGCTCAGTTTTTTACGCTGCATTTTTCGCCAAATCGAATAAATATGTTTGGCACGGCCTGATACTTCGGCCTGAATATCAGCATTGGCGAGTGTTTCTTTTAGTGTTTTGGTGACATTTTGAATATAGCTATCACGCTGCAAGCGTTTTTCATCTAATAGACGGGCGATATGTTTATACGCTTCTGGCTCTAGGTAACGAAAGGATAAATCCTCCAACTCCCATTTAATGTGACCAATGCCTAATCGATGCGCTAATGGTGCATAGACATCAAAAATCTCGCGTGCAACCCGTTGTTGACGCTCATCATTGGCATCTTTTAGCTCACGAATGGCGAACGTACGTTCAGCAAGTTTAATCAAGGCAATACGGACATCATCAATCATCGCCACCAGCATTTTACGGACATTATCAAGCTGAGATTGAGACTGACTAAAACGCTGATTATGGTGATTGGGATTAATTAATTGACTGATGGTCGCCATGCGCAACACGCCATCTATCAAATGACAAATATCGTAACCAAAGGTTTTGGCGATAATCTCCAAGGTCGTTTTTTCTTCCCGCACTGCCCGATACAGTACCGCTGCAATTAAAGACTCTTGGTCTAAACGCAAATCCGCAAGAATATCCGCCATTGCCAAACCCGTGACAAAGCTACTGGTACGCATACTCCAAGAATGTTCTTGCACGTAGGACTCGTCGGCTTGCTGGGCAAATAAACAGGCTTTGCGCAACGCATTACGATCATGTAAATCTATGCGACTTTCTATACGGTCAAGCCAAGCTTCTAAATCAACTTGACCATCCGCCTGTATCGGATAATCTTCACGAACTTTGACCATGTTGTTAATCCTTCAATGGCTAGTTGGCTTTGAAACACTGATGACTTTTGCTGATGAAACGTAGCCCGCAAAGATTGCGGGACAAACATAGGTAAAACACAGGTTCGTTGCCTATACCCGTGTTATCACACGGGCAACTTAGATCACTATAAATTTTATTCTTTGACAAACAACGCGATAGATTCCACATGGGCGGTATGCGTGAACATATCCATCACTCCAGCCTTTATCAACTTATAGCCTGCTTTGGCTAATTCGCCAGCATCACGCGCCAAAGTTGCAGGATTACACGACACATAAACAATGCGTTTTGCCCCAAACTTAGGCAAATACTGTACCACTTCCAATGCACCTGAACGGGGTGGGTCAATTAACAGCGCATCAAAACCCTGTTTTGCCCATTCTTGTTGCGAAAAGTCTGCCGTTAAATCTTGGGCATAAAAATCAACATTACTGAGCTGATTTAAACGGGCGTTTTCATAACCACGCTCAACCATAGTTTCGCTGCCTTCCACACCAATCACTGTTCCTGCGCGTGTTGCCAACGGTAAAGTAAAATTACCTAAGCCACAAAATAAATCTAAAACACGCTCGTGCGGCTGAGGGTCAAGCAAATCTAAGGCTAATTTGACCATTTTTTGGTTGATATCAGCATTCACTTGGGTGAAATCTAAAGGGTGAAAGTGCATCGTTAACTTAAAGTCAGGTAGCGCATAACTTAAACGGTCTGTCCCCTGCTCAGGATACACACGATGCACCGTATCATAACCCTTCGGTTGCAAATAACATTGCCAGTCACGTTGTTGACAGAAATCAATTAAGGTCTGAACATCGCTATCAATCAGGTCTTTCATGTGTCTAAAAATCAGCGCGACCGTATCATCACCTGCGGCGACTTCGATTTGCGGAATATCGTCTTTACCCGCCAAACTATTGATTAAAGCACGCAAAGGCAAAATAGATTCGCCTAAGCGTTTATCCATCACTTCGCAACGATTTAACTCCGCAAGAAAGTTAGAGCCTTTTTCACGGAAGCCGACCAATAAACTGTCTTTTTTAATGACAAAACGCACTCCTAAACGCGCTTTACGACGATAACCGCCTTGACCAAACGCTAACGGCGGCAACCATTCTTGGGGTTCTAAATGACCAAAGTTTTTGAATTGATCCATTAACACTTGCTGCTTCAAGGTAATTTGGGCATTAGGGTCAATATGTTGTAACGAACAACCACCACAAACGCCAAAATGCGCGCATGGTGGCGTTACGCGAATCGGTGATGCTTTTAAGACAGTGACGGTATCTGCTTCGTCGTACTTGCTACGGGTCAACGTGACTTTTGCTTCCACGGTTTCGCCTGTCAATGCCCCAGAGACAAAAACAATTTTGCCTTCATGGTGGCCAATGCCTCGACCATCATGACTTAGACCAGTAATTTCTAAATTAATGGGTGCTTGTTGCTTTAGACGATCACGTTGTTTTCTGTTCATTGTTTCGCTTCTTGCTCTTGCCATGTGGCTAAAAATGCTTGGTGATGGGGTTTTTGACTCATCGCTAAATGATTTTTTAGCAATGCAATTTCGTTTTGATAGTCTGCTTTCATCAGCTCGCCACGCAACAACTGAAAACGGACGTGAATTAGCCACGTATTTAAGACATCCGTTTCGCAATAATGACGAATATCGGCGATGTTTCCTGCTAAATACTGCTCATAAACCTGACTGCCTGCCATGCCCATTTTGCCAGGAAAGCCTAAAAAACTGGCTACTTGGTCTAAAGGTTGGCTGGCGCGAGCTTGATACAACGACAGCACATCCATCAAGTCGATATGACGCATATGAAAACGGTTGATGTAATTATTATAGCGAAACTCTTTGTAGTGATCGCCTAACTCCCAATACATAGGAGCGGTGATTTCGTGAAGCATGGCACGATAATTTAACACGGGCAAATCAAAGCCACTGCCGTTCCATGACACTAAAGTGACATCATATTTGTCGACGGCGGTGAAAAATCGTTTAATGATTTCTGCTTCGCTTGCATCTTCTTCACCTAAAGACCAAACACGAATAATATCGCCCATGCGTAACACCACGGAAATACAGACGATTTTGTGCAAATGATGACGAAAAAAATCCGAGCCGCCTGTTTCTTGGCGGCGCATATTTTTTAAGGCTTCAAACGCTTCAGCATCAGTCAAATTATCCAGTTGATACAGTTGTTTGGCCTTGGCAATATCAGGCACAGTTTCAATATCAAATACTAAGGTCGCTTTTTCTTTATACATTACGCTCTCCCTAATTTTACAATCCACATCTCTTGATGAATCTATGTCGTTATTGGCATTTATAAGTACTAATGCAAAATTTTATTTATAAATTCCGCTCGCCCTGAGCTTGTTGAAGGTTGGTTCGAGCCCCGCAGGAAATCCCCTTGGGTGACAGGCTCACCATGAACGGTAAAATTTTTACGTAAGTACTTACTGCGTAAATAAACCTGTCGATAAATAACGATCCCCACGATCACACACAATCGCCACCATGACCGCATTTTTTACTTGTTCGGCTAATTGTAGCATCGCCCACACCGAACCGCCCGATGATACGCCCGCACAAATGCCTTCTACACGCGCTAAATCACGCATAGTCGCCTCAGCCGCCGCTTGGGGAATATCTATCACTTGATCGACCCGATGGGCTTCAAAAATCGTCGGTAAATACTCGGGAGTCCAACGTCGAATACCCGCAATTTGCGCGCCCGCCTCTGGTTGCAAACCGACAATTTGCACGGCTGGATTCTGCTCCTTTAGAAAACGCGACACACCCATAATCGTTCCTGTAGTGCCCATAGAACTAATAAAATGGGTGATTTGGCCATTGGTATCGCGCCATATTTCAGGGCCCGTAGTTTCATAATGCGCGAGTGGATTATCAGGATTGCCAAATTGATTTAAGACAATACCTTTACCATCGGCTTGCATTTGTAAGGCTAAATCACGCGCACCTTCCATACTGGCTGATTGCGGCACTTCAATTAAAGTTGCTCCGTATGCAGCCATCGCATCTTTGCGCTCTTGACTCATATGGTCGGGCATAATCAGAACCATCTTATAGCCCTTCATTGCCGCTGCCATTGCCAACGCAATGCCTGTATTACCACTCGTTGCTTCAATCAGGGTATCGCCGACTTTAATATCGCCACGCGCTTCGGCACGATTAATCATATTCAAGGCAGGTCGGTCTTTAACTGAACCCGCAGGATTATTGCCTTCTAGCTTCACCAATAAGGTATTGCCTGTATGTGCGCCTAAGCGTTGCAGTCTTACTAAAGGCGTGTTACCTACACATTGCGCCAGTGTCATTATCGCCATGGCCTTACTCACGTTAATTTTGGTCGCGATTGTAAAGAAAAACCGTTAACAGTGATATTCTCTTCTCGTTAAAGTCCACTCACTAGACCCGATTTTTTTAATGATATGAAAACAATAAGCCTACACTCACGTCTTTTATTGGCGACAATCATACCCACCAGTATTTTTATGATACTGTTTAGTTTGATTTTGATTTTATTCCGCTTTGAAGACATTCAAACCTTAGAACATGAAAGTGCCGAAATATTGCTCGGCAAATACTCATTAGCGATTGCCTCGCAAACAGATGACAGCCAATTGACTGCCATTAGCCAAAAAGCATTAGAAGAAAAGCATATTTTGGCTTTAACTATTTATGACGCTCAAAGTCGCGTTTTAGCTCATGCGGGTCCACAGTTTTCGATACAACCCGCACTCACTAAATTTAAAAACACTCGCACTAAAACTAACCCACCGAATCATTATGACTTAGACAGTAATTTATTCATTCAAGCTATTCCTGTTATCAACAACCAAAGTCCTAAATGGTTAGCGATTGAACTCCGTCACTCCGTCTTTACTATTGCCCGTTACGAAGCGGTGATTGGTATATCGATGACGGGTTTTGGTCTGATCGCTATTTTAACACTATTGCTCAGTGGTGGTATTCGTCGCTGGTTAGAGCCAATACATCGTATGGTGCAACAAATTAAAGGCATTGACAGCCATCATTTAAATAAACGACTCAGTAGCCAAGCGCTTGGCGATTTATCGTTACTGGAAGAAGAAGTCAACGCCTTACTGACCTTAATTGAGCATGAACACACCGAGCTAAAACAATCTATTGACCAAGCCAATGCCGACTTAAATGAAAGTTTAGAAACGATGGAAGTACAAAATATTGAATTACGTATGGCGCGTAACGATGCCATTGAAGGTAATCGGGTGAAATCGGAGTTTTTAGCCAATATTAGCCACGAGTTACGCACGCCGCTCAACAGTATCAATGGTTTTAGTCAACTGTTATTGAAAATGCCCCTGCAATACAAACAACGGGATTTTGTCGAAACCATTCAAAAATCTTCCAACAACTTGCTCGCTATTATTAATGATGTGTTAGATTTTTCAAAAATTGAAGCTGGAAAGTTTTCACTGGAAAAACAGCCATTTTTTGTCGAGGATGTAATTTTTGAAGTGCTAGAAAGTCTTTCCCCGCAAATTGGCCAAAAAGATTTAGAACAAGTCGCTTTTATTTATGATGATGTGCCGAAAAAAATCATTGGCGATGCACTGCGTCTCAAACAAGTGTTAACCAATTTAGTCAGTAATGCCATTAAGTTTACCCCGCAAGGTGAGGTTGTGATTAGGGTGATGGTGGAAGATACACGCGCTTCACACCATTTATTAAGAGTCAGCATTACCGATACGGGTATCGGCCTGTCTAAATCAGCACAACAAGACTTATTTAAAGCTTTTCAACAAGGCAATCCGTCTGTTAGCCGACAATTCGGTGGCACAGGTTTGGGCTTGGTGATTTCTAAAAATATTGTCAAATTAATGGAAGGCGAAATTAGTTTTGATACAGGACAAAGCCAAGGCACAACCTTTTGGTTTACTTTTAAAGCATGGATTTGCCATGACCATGTCGAGCAAGAAATCTCATTACCACAAAAAAATATTCTCGCGCTAGAACCTCATGAAAAAAGCGCACAATTATTAAAAGCGACATTATTCCGCGCTAACTCTACCCTTCATGTCGTTAATTCTTGGCAAACTTTATTAGACACCATAGAAATTCAACATCAAATTTTACTCATCAATAGCCAAACTTTGGCTGATGACACTCAACAGAAACTTCACCTATTACGACAACGTTTTGATGGCATGATTGTCATTTTTACTCGCATTAGCGACCATCATATTGAGCAAGCGGACTTAGAAAACTACAATATCTACTCATTAACCAAACCCATTAGACCACGCACTTTATTAACCTTAATTGGCCAAGGCTTATCGACGGCGAAACATATCACCCCCTCACAAACACCTCTCGCCGCACCAATACCGATTAATTTGCATATTTTAGCCGTGGATGACCATCCTTTAAATTTAAAATTAGTGTGCACTTTATTGGAAGATTTAGGCATACAAGTTTCTACCGCAACTGATGGCCTAGAAGCCGTTGCACAGGCAGAAAAAACAAAGTTTGATTTAATTATCATGGACATACAAATGCCCAATATGTCGGGCTTAGAAGCAACACAAGTCATTCGAAAAATGGAAAAAAGCGGCGAGCAAACGCCGATTATCGCGCTAACAGCACACGCGTTAGCCGATGAAAAAGAACAAATGCTGCAACAAGGGATGAGTGACTATTTAACCAAGCCACTGCAAGAAGGTCAGCTTATTCACACCATTGAGCACTGGACAGGAGTGTCTTTAACCACCACGACAACAATCGAGTCCGTGATTGAATCAAACACACCTTTGGCATTAGTGGATTGGCAGGAGTGTTTAAAGCTGGCGGCAGGAAAAACTGACTTAGCTCAAGATATGTTAAAGATGCTGTTAAATGGCTTGATGTTACAACGCGAAAAGATTCTCAATTCGCAACGCGAAAACAATTTTCCCGCATTATTAGCACACACTCATTACTTACATGGGGGCACACGTTATTGCGGTGTACCCCGATTAAGAGCTGCCTGTCAAACGCTAGAAACAGCAATCAAACAGGCATTAAAAACTGATATGAACGCCGACGATATTAGAGAGTTGTTGACACCGAAGATTGATGAGTTAGTTCAAATCATGAATGATTTGATAGACTGGCGTGAATCCTCGACTGAGGCTCACGTTATTGATTAAATCTCCCCTAGCCCCTCTTTAAAAAAGAGGGGAATATCGCTTTTTTGCCGATTATTAGCTTCGACCTACCCTCACTTTTCTTTCAAAAAAGAGCGAATCTCCCCCTTTTGAAAAAGGGGGCTGGGGGATTTAACGCGGAGCCATACGAATCGCACCATCCAAACGGATAGTTTCGCCATTCATAAATTTGTTTTCAACAATATGCGTCGCTAACTGCGCATATTCACTCGGATAGCCTAATCGCTTAGGAAACTGCGTCATTTCAATCAAAGGCAGCTTAACGCTATCAGGTGATGAATTCATTAATGGTGTATTAAATATGCCAGGAGCAATGGTATTCACCCTGACACCAATCGTCGCTAAATCACGCGCCAACGGTAGCGTCATGCCCACAACACCTCCTTTAGAGGCCGAATAAGCGACCTGCCCAATTTGACCATCAAATGCCGCCACAGATGCGGTATTAATAATCACGCCACGCTCACCATCTTCATCATCAGCAATATTTTTGGCCATTTCTGCGGCAGTTAAACGAGTGACATTAAAGGTACCAATTAAATTAACACCAATGACTTTACTAAAAATATCAAGCGGCATAGGGCCATTTTTACCGACAGTACGCACTGCGGAACCAATACCTGCACAGTTAACTGTAATATGAATGCCACCAAACTTAGCAACGGTATCAGCAATAGCAGCTTGCACCGAAGCCTCATCACTGACATTAACGCGACAGAATAAAGCATTAGTGCCTAACTCAGCAGCAACGATTGCACCTTGCTCGGCATTTAAATCCCAAATGGCAACTTTTGCTCCTTTGGCGAGATACGCTTGCACCGTCGCTAAACCTAAACCCGATGCACCACCTGTCACTACAGCAACTTTATTTTGCAGATTCACGTTTTATTTTCTCCGACAATTTGAGTTGTAGCTCTTCTGGTAAGCCTTTAAGCCATGCGTTTTCTTCTTGCTTGGCGCGTTTCGATATTTTCAAAATCGCTAACACTAAAGGTAACATACACAACACGCCCAATAACATAATGACCAAACCCACCCCCGTAAAACGGAGAGGTTCGGCCACAATATGGATTCGGCCTGCTTGTTCTGCGACACCTAAACCAACAATAGCTAAGCCCAATAAATCTAATATCAATAATGATAATGGAATAACAAAAGGCTTGGTCATATCCGATTGTGTTACCAAGAAGATGGTTTCCACATCAGCACTTGATTACCAATATGTAAATCTTTTTCGGCTTCAAGACGTTCTTTAGGGACAGGATGCTCACCATCAGCGTATAAATCAAAAGGTTTCCATCGTGACTGTTGTGCTGTAGCAAAACCAAAACCTGGTTTATCGAGGCGCATTTCGCGGATTTCTTTCATTGCCATTTCTTCTGGCAATTCAGTTAAATACTTTTGTTTGATTAAACCCAGTGCTTTATCAGGCTGAGGGCGATAATTTTCTTCGTCATAGCGAAAATAATAAGCACGACCACCTTCTACTTTTAATTTCATATTAAAAATATAGGTTAAATACACGGGTCCAATTGGACGACGGGCAGCAAAATCATAACTACCTGCGGGTAGCTCCATCCAATAATAGGCACTATCGCGGATACCATGTAAACGACGGCCATTGAGAAAAATACTCGGCGCAATCACTTCTTCATCATTCCACGAACTATGTGGCCGATAGATATAGATAATGGCATTACGGGCATCGGTAACAGGCACAGGTTGAAATAAACTTCCCTCTGTCGGGAACAGATACGAACCCATACTCCAGCCGCGCATCCGATAGGTATCAATCACGTGATCAATCTTGCCGCGTAACTGTGTTAACTCTGGATTACTCACTGGATGAATAATTTTTTGTGGCGTACTACAGGCAGTGAGTGTACAAAGGCCAAGTAACGTCAGCCCAAATCTAAAGCTGCTCATAGAAAATCCCCGTTCTTCTTCTGAAAATCCACACGATGGTAAGACATACGCATTGTTGCATCCATCTTAAATGTGTCGAATAGTAGCCGTAAATAGTATACGAAAGAACCCAATGAATCGCTAAAATTGTCACTTTTATGTGCTTTAATACGCATTAACGCCTAAAAGTCAGCCAAATATGAAACCTATAGCCTTTGTTGGAGCTGCATTCTCAATTGGAGGCGCAGCGACAGGCAGTCGACTTGGTTGTACTTTTTATCGCCATAACGGGCAAAATAAACCTAAAACAGCATTATGGCATCGTACTATTTGGCAAAAATCGAATAATCTGCAAGTTTATCCTAAAGGTATTGCACGTATTCGGCAATCCTGCCAACAGCTCGCTCATCATGTACAACATCTGCGACAAGGCTATTTCCCCGTAGTAATTGGTGGCGATCATAGTTGCGCTATAGGCACATGGAGTGGCATGACTCAGGGCAAACCAGCCATCGGTTTATTATGGATTGATGCTCATTTTGATAGTCACACGCCTGCAACCTCACTTAGCAAAAGAATACATGGCATGCCTCTGGCGGTGTTGCTGGGTCAAGGTGATAAACAATTAATGTTACAACAACGTGCAGTTATTGATCGACGTTATACGGTTGTTTTTGGTGTTCGTAGTTATGAAACAGGTGAGCCAGAGCTAATGCAGCACCTTAAGGTTCGTTATTATACAATGTTAGAAATCAAACAACGCGGACTAAATATTTGTTTACGTGAGGCTTGGCATTATGTTGCAGCCTGTCCACAAGGATTTGGAGTCAGTTTGGATTTAGATGGTATAGACCCATCATTTGCCCCTGCTGTCAGTGTTCCAGAGCCAAACGGTTTATATTTTCCGACCCTACTTAAGACACTCAAACTACTACCAAAAAGAAAACTTAAAGCCATAGAAATCGTGGAGTTTAATCCTTATTGCAAAGGCAACAGGCGAACGCTGGCTGTTTTATCCGCACTGATTCGTAATCTTGTTCCTGCATCTAAAAAACATAGAGTATTTTAATTTTTTGACAAAAATAAAGGGCATTTAACATGCCCTGTATTTTGCTAAAGTTAAGTCACCATACAACTCACAATCTGTAAGGATGGTGCATCAACTGAGCTTATACTGACTCAGGTGCGTTGATTTTAATTTCAACACGGCGGTTTTGCGCACGACCCACTTCTGTTGCGTTATCAGCAACAGGTTGTGATTTACCCATACCCACGGCATTCAGACGGCTACCTGCAACACCTTGACTGGCAAGATATTGAGACACTGAGTTAGCACGGTCTTGAGATAATTTCATGTTGAAATCATCTTTACCGACGTTATCAGTAAAGCCAGCCACTGTAACTGAGGTTTTGTTGTACTCTTTTAATACTAAAGCAACACTGTTCAGTGCATCAAAAAAGTCAGGTCTGATGCTGCTTTGACCCGTTGGGAAAGTAATGTTACCTGGCATAATTAAAGTAATAGTGCCTGTTGCTTTGTCGATTTGTACACCAACGCCGCTACCTTGTAATTTCTCGCGCAATTTCTTTTCTTGCACGTCCATATAAGCACCAACACCACCGCCAACAACACCACCAATCGCTGCACCACGCAAGGCACGTTCACGACGATCTTTTTTGTTGTCACCCGTTGCCGCGCCCAATGCGGCACCCGATAACACACCAATACCTGCACCCCATGCCGCTTTACTAGCCTGACTTTGGTTGGTATAAGGATTATTTGTACAACCCGATAACGCCACGCTGGCGGCCATTGCTGCAATAATCATTGTACGCATGTTTGTATCTCCAATATTTTGAACATTCACTGTGCCGCCTTTTTAACAGATAGTCTCCACAATAAAAATTATTTTTTGTTACAAAGTTGTGCGAATTTAATTTTACAGTACTCATTTTTTACTAAAAATTGCTCCTTTCTACTAAATATCCTCAGACTTTTACGTGTTCTTGTAAAAAAAATATCCTACAATGGCGAGGACTACGCAGCTTACTGCGTTTAAGTATTTCTAAATTTACCTACAACAGTGCGTAAGTTTTCACCGTAAACAACATTCCTAACTTGTTGAAATGATTATGACTATAGATATGCAAATTGAAGACGTTAATGTCCGTTCTACGGAACTTCTGATTACACCTGCTGCGCTCAAAGATGAACTACCGCTATCTCCAACGGCGCGCAAAACGGTCATTACTGGCCGTCAAACGATTCGTAACATTTTAGATGGTAAAGATCACCGTTTATTTTTGGTGGTAGGCCCCTGTTCCATT
The DNA here is from genome assembly GCA_030646715.1 of Agitococcus sp. GTDB lineage: Bacteria > Pseudomonadota > Gammaproteobacteria > Pseudomonadales > Moraxellaceae > Agitococcus. Next base: position 92,035 of record JAUSLJ010000035.1, on the reverse strand, counting down.
CATGACTTGAAAGCTGCTAAAGAATATGCACAACGCTTAAAAGTTTTAGCCGAGCAAGTACAAGACACTTTATATTTAGTAATGCGTGTTTATTTTGAAAAGCCACGCACGACAGTAGGTTGGAAAGGTTTAATTAACGACCCTGACATGAACGACTCTTTTGACATTCAAAAGGGCTTACATATCGGTCGTAAGTTGTTATTAGACTTAAATGAAATGGGATTACCTTGCGCGACTGAAGCACTAGACCCGAATTCGCCACAATATATGCATGATTTAATTGCATGGTCGGCCATTGGCGCACGAACAACAGAGTCGCAAACGCATCGTGAGATGTCGAGTGGTTTGTCTTCGCCTGTTGGTTTTAAAAATGGTACTGATGGTGGTTTAAAAGTCGCTATTAACGCCTTGCTAAGTGTACAAAACCCGCACAGCTTTTTAGGGATTAACAGTCAAGGTCAAGTCGCTATTATTAATACTAATGGCAATCCTTATGGCCATGTCGTGTTACGTGGTGGTGATGGCAAACCTAATTACGACTCGGTTTCTGTGACTTTGGCGGAAAAAGAACTGACGAAAGCTAAAATCACGCATAACTTAATGATTGATTGTAGCCACGCCAACTCCAACAAAGATCCTGCTTTGCAGCCGTTGGTCATGGACAACGTCAGTAATCAAATTTTGGAAGGCAATAAATCTATTGTCGCATTGATGATTGAAAGCCATTTGAAATTTGGTCGTCAAGATATTCCTGCTGATTTAAGTCAATTAACTTATGGTCAATCGGTCACTGATGGCTGCATTAGCTGGGAAACGACGGAAGAAGCCATTTTAAAAATGCACGCAAAATTAAAAGACGTTTTGCCGAATCGTCGTGCTGTTTAAGTTCGACTTAATATAAAGAAAAGTTCCCTCCCTTGATAAGGGGAGGGTTAGGGTGGGGTTCTGCGTCATGGCAAATAACCCCCTCCCAGCCTCCCCCTTGTCAGGTGGAGGAGCTACGAATTAGTATTACTCTTCGTCTTCCTCGCCCGCTACTTCCATTTTCAGCTCTTTAATTTTTCGTGTCAGCGTATTTCTACCCCACCCTAAAACCTCAGCCGCATCACGACGACGGCCACCCGTTTGATTTAATGCCGCAGTGATCATTACCCGCTCAAAACTCGGTAAGGCTTGTTCTAGCAATAACTTTGTGCCACTGGCTAATTCTTTGCGCGCCCATTCTGCTAAGGCTTGTTCCCACGTTTGAATGGTACGAATGATTTCGTGGCTACTGGTTTGTTGCAATTCTGGCGGTAAATCTGAAGGAACAATTTCCCGACCAGAGGCCATAACGGTTAGCCAACGGCAGGTATTTTCCAATTGGCGGACATTACCTGGCCAAGGGAGTTGCTGTAAAAAACTTGAGGTTTCTAGACGTAAAACTTTTGGCTCAACGTTTAGCTCTTTCGCCGCACGCGCTAAAAAATGCTGCGCCAACATCGGAATATCTTCCCGACGATCACGTAAACGGGGAATATGCACACGGATAACATTTAAGCGATGATATAAATCCTCACGGAATTTACCTTCAGCAACCAAACGCTCTAAATTTTGATGGGTCGCGGCAATAATCCGCACATCCACTTTAACGGGAACATGGCCACCGACACGATAAAACTCACCATCAGACAACACACGTAATAGTCGTGTTTGCGTATCCAAAGGCATATCACCGATTTCATCTAAAAACAAAGAACCGTGATTGGCTTGCTCAAAACGACCTTGTCGTAATTGGCTCGCGCCTGTAAATGCCCCTTTTTCATGGCCGAAAAGCTCAGACTCCATTAAGTCTTTAGGAATCGCCGCCATGTTTAACGCAATAAAAGGACGGCTGGTACGCGGTGAATGGCGATGCAGCGCATGAGCCACCAATTCTTTACCTGTACCCGACTCTCCATTGATTAACACGGTAATGTGCGAATGTGACAAACGACCAATTGCGCGGAAAACCTCTTGCATGGCGGGCGATTCGCCAATGATGTCCACACCTTTCGTCGCTGCCAATACAGGAATACTGACTTGTTGTTGTTCGTGATGATGGGCAATAGCACGTTTGACTAAATTAATCGCATCATCTACATCAAATGGCTTAGGTAAGTACTCAAACGCACCACCCTGATAGGAAGACACCGCAGAGTCCAAATCAGAATGCGCGGTCATGACAATTACGGGTAAATCAGGATGTTCTAAACGAATTTTTGCCAACAGCGTTAAGCCGTCAATACCAGGCATCCGAATATCAGTGACAATGGCATGAGGCTTTTCTTTAGCTAACTTATTGAGCAAGGTTTGAGCATCTTCAAAGGCTGTCGCTTCTAAGCCTTCCTGCATTAATGCTTTTTCTAACACCCAACGAATCGAACGATCATCATCCACAATCCACACTTTATCGGCTGTCATGGCCACTCTCCAAAGGCAAGAAAATACTAAAAATGGTTTGTCCTGAGCGCGACTCACACTCAATTAAGCCATGATATAAATGAATAATATCCTGTGATATGGATAAACCCAGACCTGAGCCACTGGCTCGTCCAGTGACCATCGGATAAAAAATTGAATCAATTAAACTCGGCGGAATGCCTGGCCCATTATCAATAATGTCTAACCTTAATACTAAGCGGTGGCGTATAGCACCAATAGTAAATTGACGTTGGGCACGAGTCCGTAAAATAATTTGCGGAGGTTGAATTTGTTTAGCGTTTTCCCTTAACGCTTGTAAGGCATTGCCTGTAATATTCAACAACGCCTGAATTAATTGGTCAGGATCAGCGGTGAGTTCAGGTAAAGACAAATCGTAATCACGAACGACATTCACCTCGCCTTCAGCCTCGACTAAAATAAGTGATCGCACACGCTCCAAACACTCATGGATATTAACGGCTTGTAAATCAGGTAATTTTCGCGGCCCTAACATTCTATCGGCCAAGTTCCGCAAGCGGTCAGCCTCTTCAATAATAATCGACGTGTATTCTCTTAAATTATTATCAGGCAAAGCGCGCGCCAATAATTGCGCGGCACCACGAATGCCACCTAAGGGGTTTTTAATTTCATGCGCCACACCACGCACTAATTGTTTCGTCACCTGATGATTGGCTAAAATCGACTCTTCTCGTGAAATACGTAATAAACGATCAATTTGTTGCATTTCAATTAATAACGCAGGTGGCTCATTGGGAGACAACAACGCCGCCACGGTATAGTCCACAACCACTTCATTGATACCAACGCGCAAATGTGCTTCTCGTTTAGTAAAAGGATGAGCCGTTTTCAGCGTTTTGGCCATTTTAAGAATAATATCCCCACCCAAACTATCAATAAAAATTGCCTCTAAGGGATGGCCTATCGCTTTAGAACGACTAATCGCTAATAACATTTCTGCCGAAGGATTGAGATAACTGACGTGTAACTTATCATCCACCAATATAATGGCAGTTGATAGGTTATCTAATAAACGTTTAAAAAAATCTGACGATGGCGTAAACACGACGCATCAATTCCTATATGAATGGAGTATTTTAAAATATCAACTTGATGCTCTTATGCAAAAAGCGAACCAACTCAGTGAAATGGTTAACGGATGTTGATTAAGCACTAATAAAAGGCAAAAAACCACCTTTCAAGGTGCGGCGGCACAAATTTTAGCACTATTTTAGTGCATTTTAGTGAGTTGTTGTTGGATGAAGATTAATCGACGGGTTGAAAATAACTCACGTCTAAAACAATAAAAATGGCTTTACCAGCAGGTCGCTCGACGCTAACTTCATCATCAATGGATTTTTTTAATAACGCTTTGGCCATCGGTGCTTCAATACTAATCCAGTGTTTTTGCGGGTCTATTTCATCACATCCAACAATACGTAACTTTAACTCTTCGCCTGTGTCGATATTTTCCAACTCAACCCATGCACCAAAGAAAATACGCTGTTGATCGCTCGGTTTTTCGGCAACAACTCGCAATTCTGGCAACCGTTTTTCTAAAAAGCGCAAACGACGGTCAATTTCACGCAACATTTTTTTGCCATAAATATATTCGGCATTTTCTGAACGATCGCCTTGCGCGGCGGCTTCGCTGACTGAACGGGTAATTTCAGGACGTTTAACCCGCCATAAATAATCTAATTCGTCTTGTAAAACCTTATAGCCTTCGGGTGTAATTAACGGGCTTTTTGGCACAGCAGGTGGTTGATAACGTGACATAATAATACTCAAAAAAATTATTTGAACTTACACGGTTATTACTTATTGGTTCTAATTTCTTTTTTGCTTGTCTTCATTGTTTTTAGTCGAGATATGTATGCCTCCTCTCTATATTCCCCCCTATCCTAAACGCTTTCCTGAGATGAGTCATGCCGATGATGATGGCTTGTTAGCTTATGGCGGTGATTTGAGTCCAGAAACTTTATTGTTAGCTTATAAAAATGGCATATTTCCTTGGTATAACGAAGATGAAAAGACACCTATTTTATGGTGGTCTCCTGATCCCCGTTGTGTCATTAATCCTAAAAACTTCAAAACGTCGCGCTCATTAAGGAAAACACTTAAATCAGGTCGCTTTACCATTACAGTAGATCATTGCTTTCATCAAGTCATGCGCGCTTGTGCCGCACCGCGCGTTTATGCTGATAACACTTGGATTAATCCAAAGATTATTCATAGTTACAGTGAGTTACATCAACAAGGTATTGCTCACTCTATTGAAACATGGAATGAAAATGGTCAACTTGTCGGTGGTTTATATGGTTTAAACTTAGGTCAACTGTTTTTTGGCGAGTCTATGTTTAGCACCGAAACCGATGCCTCAAAAGTTGCTTTTGCTTATTTAATGCACATTTGTGCGGGTTGGAATTTTCCAATTGTCGATTGTCAGTTACCCAATGAGCATTTAATGAGTCTTGGTGCTTATACTATTTCACGAGAAGAGTTTTTAGTCACATTAGCGACCTATCAGCATTTACCTACTCCCGACTGGCGGTTAATTCAAGCGATGAAACACAGCACGATATTTTAAAAAGGTTTATGCTTATAGAATCTAAGGTTGTTAACCTTTTGAAAGTGTAGAGCTTCCCATTTTTAAAATGGAATGATATTGAGGGGAATTAATCTCCCCTAGCTCCTCTTTGCCAAAGAGGGGGACTTTAGCTTTTGGCTACTGCCGTCAAAACATCAACAGTCCTTAGCTCTTAATGATATTTATTTGATAGAGGTAAGCTCTATGACAGCATCCTCTGGGCTAAAGTTTTTTAGCACGCCACCACATCACTGTAGCTATTTGGATGAGCAAGAAGCCACGACGCTTTTTGCCGACCCTGAAGCCCCCATGAGTACCATGCTCTATAACCAACTGTCGAATTATGGTTTTAGGCGTAGTGGTAACTATATCTATAAGCCCCAATGCCAAAATTGTAATGCCTGTATTTCAGTTCGTATTCCAGTTGCGCAATTTAAACAAAGTCGTCAACAACGTCGCGTCTGGAAAAACAACCTTGATGTTCAGGTGAGAAAAGTTCCTGCTCATTATGTACAAGCACACTATGAGTTGTATGCCAACTATATTCAACAACGTCATGCCGATGGCGATATGCACCCGCCGTCAATCGCCCAATACGTATCTTTTTTATTTTCTGACTGGAGCGATACGTGGCTCTATGAGTTTTATCACAACGGCAAACTATTAGCGGTTTCAGTATGTGATGCTTTAAAAAATGGCGTATCGGCCGTTTACACGTTTTATGATTGTCATGAAGAAAGTCGTAGCTTAGGTACATTTGCGGTGTTATGGCAAATTGCTGAAGCGCAACGATTAAATATTGATTATGTTTATTTAGGCTATTGGGTTAAAGAGAGTAAGAAGATGGCCTATAAAACAAATTTTCAACCTCTTGAAGCCTTAATAGACCAACTATGGCGCCCCCTAACTCATGATTAATAACACCACTTTAGAAATATTGGCCGTCGCTTTTGGTTTAGGTTTATTAGTCGGCTTACAACGCGAAAAAGCGGCCTCCGAAATTGCGGGCATTCGCTCTTTTCCTTTAATTACCTTAAGTGGAGCATTAACTGGCTTGCTCGCGCAAAGCTTTGGTGGCTGGGTTTTAGCGGCAGGGATGTTAGCAATCAGTGCTATGCTCATTAGCTCTAGCATTATCAAACAAAGCAAACAGTATGATGCAGGCATCACCACCGAAGTTGCCGCCTTATTAATGTATGGCGTAGGTGCTTATTTGACCGTAGGCAATATGGCTCTGGCGATTGTCATTGGCGGTGTAGTTGCTGTGCTATTGCAAATGAAAGAACCACTCCATGATTTTGTTCGCAAAATGGGCGAACATGACATTTTGGCGGTGATGCGTTTTTCGGCCATTGCTTTGGTTATTTTGCCGATTTTACCGAATCAAACCTATGGCCCTTTTAATGTCATTAACCCTTATGACATTTGGCGCATGGTTGTGCTGATTGTTGGCATTAGTTTGATGGGTTATGTCGCTTATAAAGTCTTTAAAGAACAGGCGGGCACATTACTGGCGGGATTACTTGGTGGCTTAATTTCAAGTACAGCCACCACCGTTGCTTATGCTCGTAGCACCAAAAACTCACCCGAATCTAGCTCTTTAGCGGCTATTGCTATTCTTTTAGCTTCTACTGTGTCGGTGCTTCGAGTCACTATTGCTTTTGCGGTGGTTTCACCTACAGCCATTCGGCAACTTGCGCCACCATTATTAGTATTATTTGCACTGATGGTTGCTATTTCAGTCGTCGTTTATTTACACAGAACTGGCGAAAGTAAAACCATTCCTGAACCTGAAAACCCTGCCGAATTGGGTGGTGCTATCATTTTTGGGGGTTTGTACGGTTTGATTATTCTGGCAGTAGCCGCGACTAAAGAACTGTTGGGTGATAGCGGTTTATACATTATTGCGATGATTTCGGGCTTAACCGATGTTGATGCTATTACTTTATCTACAGGCCGCCTTGTTGAACAATTACGTTTAGAACCGTCAATTGGCTGGCGATTAGTCGTCATCGCCATTATGTCTAATTTGGCTTTTAAAGTAGGGGCTGTTGCTGTTTTAGGCAATAGACCGTTGTTTTACAAAGTGTCTTTGACCTTTGGCATATCGTTTATTGGTGGCTTATTGTTATTGTTCTTTTGGCCTGTTTAAATTAACTTAGAGACCGTTGTTTAAGCGCCAACTCTAGTAGAGTGCCGCGTTAAACTGAATCAAATACATTATGAATGTCTGATTTCAACTAATATTATTTTTTTGTCAAGCAAGTTATACATACTGTTGAAATAGAGGATGCTAAACTCGCTGCCAATTATTTCCTCGCTATGGATACACCTTCACTATGTCTCGTTTTCTAACTGTATTGGGCGTTACCGCCCTCATGACCCACGCACCGCTTTATGCCGCCACAGTGATTCCCGCACCGCCTGTTTTAGAAAATAAAGCTTATATTTTAATGGATTATGATTCAGGCAAAATTCTCGCCGAATCAAACTCCCACGCTCATCTTGCGCCCGCTTCGCTCACTAAAATGATGACCAGTTTTATTGTTGAGCAAAAACTATTAAAAGGCTCACTAAAAGAACAAGATCCCGTGTTAATGAGCGAGTCAGCATGGTGTCGTGGTACAAACAAAGAATCCTGTATGTATGTGCCACTCAACAGTTATGCCTCTGCCCTTGATATGCTCCGTGGGGTCATTATTCAATCAGGCAATGATGCCTCTAAAGCTTTGGCCGAGCATCTTGCGGGCAGCGAACCCGCCTTTGCCGAAATCATGAATGGTGAAGCTAAACGCTTAGGCATGAAAGACACCAACTTTGCGAATGCCACAGGCTTATCTGATCCCAACCATTATTCATCAGCAGCCGACTTAGCAACGTTGGCACATGCCATTATTAAAGACAGTAGCAAGTATTACCCTATCTACTCCGAAAAAGAATTTACCTTTAATAACATCAAGCAAGGCAATCGTAACGCCTTATTGTTTACTGACCCTACCGTTGACGGTTTGAAAACAGGCCATACAGATGATGCTGGTTATTGTTTAACGGCCTCCAGTAAACGCGGCGCGATGCGTTTAATTTCGGTGGTGATGGGTACAAATAGTATGCAGTCGCGTGCCGACCAAACACGGGCGTTATTTAATTGGGGCTTTAGCAATTACGAAACTGCATTGATTCGTCCAAAAGGTCAAGAGCTCGGTAAACCTGTGGTTTGGTTTGGTAAAGACAGCCGTGTCAGCGTTGGTTTAGCCAGTGATATGAGCGTGACTTTACCGCGCGGCGAAAAAGACCAATTACAAATCAGCTTGCAACTAGCCCCGTCATTAGATGCGCCGATTAAACAAGGCCAAGAAGTCGGTAAAATTATCGCCTCCTTAAACGGAAAACCTATCGCGGAACAAGCGTTAATTGCGCAACAAGCGGTTGAGGAAGCAAATTTCTTTGTTCGGATGTGGCATGGCGTTAAACGTTTCTTTAGTAACTTGTTTTAATTTTTTGGTTTGGGCGTGAGTCATCACGCCCAAAACGTCGAGAAAATCTATGACTAATCCCTCAGAATTCACCGTACAAAACATAGACGCATGGGAACTGCCCCGTCATCATACGTTTAAAGTCTTAGGTGAAACTCAATATCCGCTTGCCCAAGTGGTTGCAGCCATTGCGAGTTGCCACTGCCCAACCTTTGATGCCGCATCCATTAGTATGCGCGCCTCGAGTGGTGGCAAATATGTTTCAGTGACTATAGAAGTGTATTTAGAAACACGAGAGCAAATAAACAATCTGTATGCCGACTTTAATAGCGCACCCGAAATTAAATTGGTTTATTAACCATGCTGATTGTTAAGCATTTAGGCGTTCAAGACTTTAGCGATGTTTGGCAACAAATGCGCGACTTTACCGACACGCGCACTCCAGATACGCCTGACGAATTATGGCTACTGGAGCACCCTGCGGTTTTTACTTTAGGTCAAGCGGGTAAGCCCGAACATATTTTAGCGGCTGGCGACATTCCGGTAATCAAAACCGATCGCGGTGGTCAAGTGACCTATCATGGCTTAGGACAATTGGTAGGATATTGTCTTTTAGATATTAAACGCTTGAACATCGGCGTGCGCGAGCTGGTTGAAACGATTGAAGATATGCTCGTTGAAGTGCTAGCTGAATACCATATTGACGCTTGGGCAAATCGCGAAGCTCATGGTGTTTATGTTGACCAAAAGAAAATAGCTTCTTTAGGATTAAGGATTCGTAAAGGCTGTAGTTATCACGGCTTTTCATTAAATATCAATATGGATTTAGAGCCCTATCAACGCATTAATCCTTGTGGCTATGCAGGGCTAGAAATGACACAGGTGCAGGAACTATGTTCAATACCTCCTTCTATCACCGAAATTAGTATAAAAATACATTCAGCTCTGGCGTTACGTTTCAAGACACACTAGCCGTCAGCATCTAACTGTGCTAAAAAGAAACAAATTGTTACTTACTTTTTTTAGATAGTAGCCATAATAAAATTATCGACAACACAATTTATAACAACAATGGCCAAGCTGGGAAGCACAAGATTGAGCCATTTTAGAGGTGATTAGTCATGCTAAAAAAACTATGTCTGAGCCTAATGATTGCATCTGTACCAGCAATCGCCTTGGCAGAAAGAGACCTAGATGATTTTCGAGCGGAAGCTGCCAAAAATGAATGGCGTTTATCAAAAAGCAATAAACTTCATCAAATAAAAGTTTATGTGAAAAATGAAGAAGGCAAAAATATCCGCTCGTTTAGAGTAGAGGCTTTGATTGATGCCCCTCTTGAGGTAGTGACTCGAGTTCAATCCGATGTAGATAGCTATGTTCGTTGGTACTTTGCTACTTTAGAAGCAAAACTACTCAAAAAAGTTTCTGATAAAGAGTTTATCTTCTACATGGTGCATGATGCACCTATTGGCATGCCTGACCGTGATGTTGTACTCAAAGCAACTATTGAACCAATGACAAGCAAAAAGCCTTATGTTGTTATCAAGATGGTATCCATACCTGACTTTATTCCTTCACGCCCTCCATTCGTCCGCATGGTCGCTGAGAATTATGTAGTTAAGTTCACGCCACAAGGGAAAGATAAAACTTTACTAGAGTCAGAAGGCTTCATTGATCCAGGTGGAGTTTCTCCTTCTTGGGCTATTAATTATATCCAAGGCAAAGGCCCATATACGAATATGATGGGTATGCAACGAATGGTCAATTTACCACTCTATCGTGACGCTAAAACACCGTTACCCTTTACTTTTGTAGAATAAGTCATTTCTACTCACAGCCTACCGATCTTAAAGTAGGCTGTAAGGTTTTACTTAGTGAAAAGAAAAATTATGATAATAAAACTACGCGCCAGCTTTATGATTGCCGCCCTGTCAATGTTACCTGTGCTTGCCATTGCGGATGTGGATGATTTGCACGATGACCCGACAAAACTGGGATGGAAGCTAACCAAAAATGACATCCGTCACAGCATTAAGGTATATACCAAAAACGAAGAAGGGCAAAAAATTCGCTCCTTTAGAGTTGAAGCCACTCTTGATGCGCCATTGGAAGCCTTATTGCGTGTCCAGACGGATGTTGATAATTTCTCTCGCTGGTATTTCTCATCCCGAGAAATCAAACTTCTAAAAAAAGTCTCTGACAAAGAGTTTTATTTTTATCTCATCCATGATGCCCCCATCGGCCTTGCTGACCGTGACGTAATTCTTCGCACGACTATTGAACCCATGACAGCCAAACGGCCTTATGTTCAATTTACCATGGTTTCTGTGCCTGATTATCTACCACCACGGCCACCTAATGTACGGATGGAGGCCGAAAACTATACCGTTAGATATACACCCGTCAGCAAAACTCAAACCTTGCGCGTAGTAGAAGGTTTTATTAATCCCGGTGGCTCGTCACCTGCTTGGGCCATTAATTTTGTGCAAGGTAAAGGACCCTATACTAATATGATGGGTATGCGTCGTATGGTGAATCTTCCACAGTACAACGACACCAAAGAGCCGTTACCTTACAAATTCTTTGAATAAGTTGAGGACTTATGGGGAATTGAATCCCCTTGTCCTGCTGGTGTCATATTTAACTAAAGGGAGTTACCAACATACCATTTAATTTTGGTGTGCCATCTTTATACTCACACCATCAATAGGTGCTCTATGATAAAAAAAATTTGCCTGAGTCTCTGCATTGCGGCTTTGCCCACTATTGCCTTCGCCGAAAAAGACTTAGATGAACTTCGTTCCGATGGTTCAGCCAATGAATGGCGTCTATCTAAAAATGATAATCGCCATAAAATCAAAGTATATGTTAAAAACGAAGATGGGCAAAGTATTCGCTCGTTTCGAGTAGCTGCGACAATAGATGCGTCCATAGAAACATTAGCACGGGTACAAAGTGATTTTGAAAACTATACTCGTTGGTATTTTGCCACTTTGGAGGTGAAATTTTTACGTAAAGTATCTGACCGCGAATACATTTACTATATGGTTCATGACGCGCCTATTGGCACACCTGACCGAGATGTGATTCTACGCACGGTCATTGAGCCAATGACCGATAGAAAACCCTATGTTTTCATGCGTGTTACTGCCCTACCCAATTATTCGCCTGTACGTCCACCTTATGTGCGTATGGTTGCTGAAAACTATACCGTGAAATGGACTCCTATAGATGCCAACACGACTTTAGTAGAGTCTGAAGGTTTTATTAATCCGGGTGGTAATGCGCCTGCGTGGACCGTTAACTTTATTCAAAGTAAAGGTCCTTATGCCAATATGATGGGCTTGGCACGTCAGGCAAAACTACCTCAATATACAGAGGCAACAACGCCTTTGCCGTTTACCTTTATTGAATAGGCTTGGTTCGACTCCGCTCAGCCAGCAGAAATATGCTCCCTGAGCAGAGTTGAACCACAAATAACGCCGCTCATGCTGAGCTCGTCGAAGCACGACAAGCTCAGGGCGAACGGTAAGTACAACAAACTTTCTTTTAAGTGCTTAAAACAATCTATTCAAACCATTTAACGCCGCAACACGATACGCTTCTGCCATTGTGGGATAATTAAAGGTGGTATTGGCAAAATACTGTAAGGTATTGCCACCATTTTTTTGTTGCATAATCGCCTGTCCAATATGGACAATCTCTGCCGAATTATTACCAAAACAGTGAATACCTAATATTTCTAAGGTTTCACGGTGAAATAATATTTTCAACATACCTACTGTTTCACCTGTAATTTGCGCACGCGCTAAATGTCGAAAAAACGCTTGCCCGACTTCGTAAGGCACTTGCTCCTCGGTCAGTTGTTTTTCGGTTTTTCCTAACGAAGAAATCTCAGGAATGGTGTAAATACCCGTTGGCACATCTTCCACATGCGGCGTATCTTTCAAGCCTAAAATATGAGCTGCCGCGCAACGGCCTTGGTCATACGCAGCCGATGCTAATGATGGCCAACCAATGACATCACCTGCGGCAAAAACATGTTGAGCGTTGGTACGATACTGCTTATCAACGGTGACTTGACCACGACTATTCGCAGTTACTCCTAAGTTTTCTAAGCCCAAACCATCAGTATTACCTGTACGACCGTTACACCATAAAATGGCATCTGCTTTGATTTTTTTGCCTGATTTAAGGTGTAGCACCACACAATCATCAAAGGTTTCCACTTTCTCGTATTGTTCTTGATGGCGAATCAGCACGCCTAATTCACGTAAGTAATAGGACAACGCATCGGCGATTTCATCATCTAAATAAGATAACAACTGTGCCTGTGTGTTAATTAAATCAACTTTATAACCTAAACCGACAAAAATACTGGCGTATTCACAGCCAATGACCCCTGCCCCATAAATAATCAACTTATGCACGGGATAATCAAGGGTAAGGATTTTATCGCTATCAAAAACACGTTGATGGCTAAAATCAATGTCATCGGGTTGATACGGACGACTACCCGTAGCGATGACAACAGAACCAAAGGTCAGAACTTCTTTTCCGCCTTCTAAGGTTTTAATTTTGACCGTATGCGCATCAACAAACTGTGCTTGACCAAAATACAAATCAACTTGGTTTCGATCATAAAAACGCGTATGCACCGTCACTTGTTGTTCGATGATTTTATGAGCGCGAGCTAATACTTGTGACAACGGCACATTACTTAACTCACCCACTCGCCTAAACATCGAGTCACGCTGATAACGCATAATGTTAAAAACGGTTTGTCGTAAGGCTTTAGAAGGAATCGTGCCGACATGGGTACAGTTACCACCGACTTGACCGCGAGCATCTACGACCGCCACTTTTTTGCCTTCTTTAGTCAGTTTCATCGCCGCGCCTTCACCTGCGGGGCCTGAGCCAATGACAACGACATCATAATCAAATTGCATTAATGTATCTTCCTTTGGTATTCCTAAAAATATGTCGGCAATTTAACACTTGTCGCTTAGGTCAACAATGTTGCCATGCTACCGTGCTCGGTAATTGTTGCTTTAATAACTCATGGACACGACTAAGATTCAACACTGTACCTTCTTTACAAACCAAACTAGAGCCTAAATAACAATGGCCGCACAAGCCGACACCACAGTGCATTCGCCGTTCTAAAGACAGATAAATGTGCTCAGGTGCAACACCCCGTTGCCTTAACATGTCACCAACGGCAAGCATCATCGCTTCGGGGCCACAGGTTAATACGGCTTGCGGTGGCTCAGGCAATGACGCTAAGGCTGCATCTAAACGTTTACCTGTTGCTTGCGCTAATTGTTCGGCACTGTGCCATGTGGGGTCATCTTCCACCATCAACATCGTTAAGTCTTGACGCTGCCATGCTAAGCGTTCTTGGGCAAGAATCTGACTATCATTATTTTTAACGCTGTAGAGTAAAACGGTCTGTTGATTTTCTTGCTGTAAACGCAAATCTAACCATGATGCTAATGGCGCTAAGCCACAACCACCTGCAATCACTAACACCGATTTATTTTCCAGTGTTGGCCACGCTTGGCCTAAAGCACCGCGCACGCCGACAACACTACCGACAGGTAACTCAAATAATGCCGCTGTTAAATGCCCCACTTTTCGCACTAAGGCACTAAACTCACCGTCACTATTGGGCAAACTGACAAAGGTAAATGCCGCTTCACCTATGCCCATGACACTGAGCATAAAAAACTGGCCAGACTGCGCTTGCCAACGCACACCATTCGCCAAACGAAAACGTAAATGTAATGCATCTGTACCATCGGGATAACGGTCGATAAGATGAGCCACTTCAGGTAATAAACTAAGCATATGCCAACCTCGTTAACACCGAACGTGCACCAATAACGGTGGGACAAACACCATCACAACGACCACAACCCGTACAACCTAAACGCCCTTGAGTGGGAATAAATGCAGGGGAAAATTTATGAAACCAATAGCGTGCACTGCGTGCACCTGCCGTTGCGGTGGGATTATGGTCGCTGGCTTCACGTTGAAAACCGTCATATAAACACGAATCCCACACCCGCTCACGAACGATCGTTTGATCGGCATGAGTGAGATCAAAGGTGGTAAAACACGAACAGGTTGGACATAAATTGACGCAACCCGAACAACTTAAACATTGGACAGCTAGCGTTTCCCATTCTTGAGCGGTGACTTGTCCTGCTTGTAATCGTGCCATGCCAGTTGCTAAGGTCGATAAATCCGCAAACTCTGCTAAACACTGTTGTTCGGTTTCTTGGCGATGTTGATTAACCGTCATATCATCACTCGCGGCGAGCGACAATCCGATCAATGCCGTTTGGCCTTTTTCGGTGGAGACTTGTAAATACCAACCGTGTGGCGCAGGGGTCAAAATGATATCTGCACCTTCACAAACACAAGGCCCTGATTGTGTTAGAGGGCAAAAGCCTTTAGCGCAAGGATGACGACAATCCACCGCCACCACTAAAGCCGCTTGTCTTCGAGATTGATAATAACTGTCCTCCGCAAAAAAACGGTCTTGGACAGCTAAGGCAGCGGCATCGCAGGCTTTCACGCCAAAAAATACACGTTTAGGTACGGAGGGTAATTGACTCCGAAATTGCTGACCATCAAACACAAATACCGTTTCACGCTCAGCAAAGAAAAATGGTTTTAATGAAGTGAGTGGTACGCCGTCTGTCCATTGAAATACGTCTTCAACCGCTGCTTCTATCCACCGTAACACGCCATCTGGCTCAAATCGTGGCTCATGTAACTGTCCCCACTGTGCGAGATGCTGACGTAATGGCTGTAAATCCGCCAAGGAATAACTGTGCTGACTCATGGTGACACCCTCCTTTCCACACGCACCGCACAGGCTTTTAATTCGGGCATTTTGGTGATCGGGTCTTGAGCAGTATTGGTTAACCGATTACATGGGGCTTCGTTAAAATGATACGGCATACTGACGACACCCACAGGTAAATCCGCCGTAATTTCGACACGTGTATCGACTTGACCACGCCGCGAACTGACACGCACAGGCGCATGTTGACTTAGGCCATACTGTTGAGCATCGCTAGGATTCATCAATAATAACCCTAATGGCGTTTCGCGCTCTAAAACAGGCGCGCATCGGGTCATCGAACCACAACCATAATGAAAATGCAGACGTTGGGTGGTAAATGCTAAAGGGTATTCGGCATCGGGCATTTCCGCAGGTTCAGCCGATTCCAACGCGATGACTCGTGCTTTACCATTAGCTTGCAAAGGAAAAGTCTGTTGATGAAGAGTCGGTGTACCTAAAGGAGCTTGATCGTTACAAGGCCATTGCAAGCCCTGATTCTGTGCCAATAAAACGTAAGTCATGCCCGAAAAAATAGGCGTTAACGCTGCCAGTTCGCTAAAAACCTGCTCACTCGTTTGCCAAGATATACCGTCATAGCCTAAACGTCGTGCCAGTTCGCCTGCAATTTGCCAATCAGTTAAACAACTATTGGGTGGCTCAATGGCTTTACGTACCCGTTGCACTCGTCGTTCACAATTACTAAATGTGCCGTCTTTTTCGGCAAAGGAAGCCACAGGCAACACATAATCTGCCAACTGTGCGGTTGCGGTGAGATGCATTTCCAACACCACTAATAAATCTAACTTCTTCAGCGCATTCACAACTTCCGTTTGGTCGGGGTCAGTCAATGCGGGGTCTTCGCCCGCAATGATCATCGCCCGCATCACGCCATCACGGGCGGCGTGCATCATCGCCAAAGAGGTCATGCCTTGTTGTTCAGACTGCGGTACTTGCCACGCATGAGCAAACTTTGCCCGTACTTCCGCATCATTGACTGCTTGATAACCCGAATAGACATTCGGCAAACAACCCATATCGCACGCACCTTGGACATTATTTTGGCCGCGTAAGGGATTGATGCCCGTTCCTGCCCGTCCGATTTGACCACACACTAAGACCAAATTTGAAAGCGCAATCACGTTATTGGTGCCACAGGCAAACTGAGTAATTCCCATGCCATAACACAACATCGCCGCAGGAGAATGGGCATACATCTGAGCAAAACGATACAACAGTTCAGGCGTAATCCCTGTTTCTCGCTGTACTCGTTCGGGAGTCCATGCCGTGACATGAGCTTGCAACCTATCAAGCCCTTCGACACGCTCCGCCAAAAATGACGATGCTTGCCAGCCTTCACGAAAAATAATATGCAATAAGCCATTCGCCAATGCGATATTACTACCGAGATGCAGAGGTATATGTAAATCCGCAAGTTTGGCTAAACGAGTACTGCGAGGGTCAACGACGATTAATTTTGCACCATTCAGTTTGGCTTGAATGATACGACCACCCAAAATGGCATGATTTTCGGTGACATCTGCGCCCCAAATGACAATTAAATCGGCATGGTCAACATCGGCCATGTTATTAGTCATTGCGCCTGAACCTAAGGTTTGCGCCAATCCTGCTACCGACGGACTATGACAAATACGCGCACAATGGTCGATATTATGCGTCCCTAACACGGCACGGGCGAATTTTTGCAGCGCGTAATTATCTTCGTTGGTGGCACGCGCACAACTAATCACACCAACGGTTTGAGAGCCATCATTGGCTAAAATATCGCGTAATTGCTCAGCAATATCATCTAAGGCTTCCGCCCATGAAACAGGGACAAAGTCATGTCCTTGCCGTTTTAGCGGATGGGTAATACGTTGCTCAGGATCAACACCAAACGCCGTATTCCAGCCTTTAGCGCACAACTTACCCTGACTGACAGGATGATTCGGCACAGGCTCGACCGCAACAACCCGATTATCTTCAACACGCAAACCCATGCCACACCCAACACCACAAAACGGGCAAATCGAACTGACTGTATGCATAAATGGGTCTCCTTTTATCACATCACCCTAAAATCAGTTTAATCCCTGCCAAACCAATGACAATAATCACCGCGACATAGATCAACGATGTTTGTATGGCTTTGCTCAACTCACGAATAATTTTTTCGGCATCTGACGACACTTCTACCCGTTGATGGCCAATCGCTTGAGTCAACTCTTGTGTTAATTGCGCCAAGGTATCTTGCACCTTCACTAAGGTTTCAGCGACCATTTTATCCGCTGATTGCTCAATATGTTGGGTCACACTTTCAGCCGTCCGTTTAATCGACTCTTCCAACTCTTTAACCAAAATATGCGCCTCAGCAAAAGACTCTGTTTTGACTTTTTCAGTTAAGTTTTCAAGATCATTATGAATACGCGGATAAATTTTATTTTCAAAGCGTTTAACGGCATCTGGCACCACCAAGTGCATATCTGATAAACCATAATCCGGATTGGCTAATCCTTCGTCTATGCAGTTTTGACAGGCGCGGCCTTTTTTACCATCACCCGAATAATAGTTTTTCATGTGTCCAGCATGACTTTTACAAACAGGTTTTTCACAGGTAATACAATTATCTAAGCTTTTTTCTGTACCACAGACATAACAAGAATCGGCCATGATCTTTTCTCATGTGAAGCAAATAATAAGAGAGACTTAATTTCTATAATACCTTTGTCGATAAGACATTACTTCTCAACTCAGGTTAAAATAGCAAGATTACTGATGGGGATAGATGAATGAACGAAGTAGCTAAAGTAGTAACGGGCGAAAAATTACGCGGTGCGGAAAAATTGGCGCGTATTCCTGTCAAAATCATTCCTACCGAGACGCTACCCCGCAAGCCAGATTGGATTCGCGTCAAAATTTCTAACCCTAACGAAATTCAACGCATAAAAGGTGTATTGCGCGAGCAAAAATTACATACCGTCTGCGAAGAAGCTGCCTGCCCTAATTTGCCTGAATGTTTTGGTAGCGGTACAGCAACCTTTATGATTATGGGTGATATTTGTACCCGTCGTTGTCCGTTTTGCGATGTGGCTCATGGCCGCCCCAATAATTTAGACCCAGACGAACCCAAACATTTAGCCGAAACCGTCGCTAATTTAAAATTGAAATATGTGGTCGTCACGTCGGTTGATCGTGATGACTTAAAAGATGGTGGCGCACAACATTTTGTCGATTGTATTAGTGAAACACGCGCACTGAATCCCAACATTAAAATTGAAGTATTAGTGCCGGATTTTAGAGGAAGAATGGATATTGCCTTGCGGATTATGCGCGAATGTCCACCTGACGTGTTTAACCACAACATTGAAACCGTGCCGCGTATTTATAAAGCTATTAGACCAGGTTCAGATTATCAACACTCCTTGAGTTTGTTAAAACGCTTTAAAGAAGAATGCCCAGACGTAGCGACGAAATGTGGTTTGATGGTCGGCATTGGTGAAACGAAAGAAGAAGTGTTTGCCGTTTTGGATGATTTACGCGCTCATAACGTGGACTTGATTACTATCGGCCAGTATTTACAACCCTCTAAAAGCCACGCCCCTGTTGATCGTTTTGTGCATCCTGATGAGTTTAAAGAGTTTGCTGATTACGGCATAAAGATTGGCTTTAAAAACATTTGGAGTGGGCCAATGGTACGGTCATCGTATCATGCGGATCGGCAGTATGAAGGTAAGGCGTTGACTTAAGATGTCTGTCCAACGCCTCTCATCACTCAATCTTCTACGCACTTTTGAAAGTGCAGCACGATTACAGAGTTTTAAACTCGCCGCCGAAGAGTTACACATCACCTCTTCTGCGGTGAGTCAACAAATACGCGACTTGGAGTCGCAACTTGACGTTAAACTCTTTGATCGGCAAGGACAAGGTTTGGTGTTGAGTGAGGCGGGTCGTCATTATTGGCAAGACATTAATCCCCTTTTATTAGCTATCACACGCAGCACCGAAGCCTTACGCCAACGTTATAGTTGCACAATGTTACGGGTCAGTTTAATGCCGCCTGTCGCTAATAATGTCGTGTTTCCGCATTTACATGACTTTCAACAAGCCCATCCTGATATCAAATTACGCCTTGATGTCACCTTAGCCAATGCAGATTTATTACATTCAGCTGTTGATTTAGCCATTCGTTTTGGTGAACCGCCGTGGCAAGGCTGTGAACATCGCAAGCTGTTAGACGTTTCTATTCAACCTGTTTGCCCTGCTGCTATTAATGAAGCATTTGATTTAACAGGGCATCCGCTGAATTTACGCCATGCACCATTGATTCACATGACCAGTCGGCCACAAGCTTGGCCAGAGTTTTTTGCTAAAACAGGCTTAGGAACACCTTCACCCACAGACGAGTTTTATGTTGATGACTATCCTGCTGCATTAGAAGCTGCACGTAGTTTAGGCGTGGCATTGGCTTTGTATCCCCTCGAAAATCCCTTATTAGAAAAACAACAATTAGTTGCGCCCTATCCACCTCTAGGCCCTATCGGTGCAATTTATGCCGTCTGTGCTGAAGGACGGCTGCAAGAACCTGCTATTCAGTCATTTATAGACTGGTTAACAAGCCAACTAAATACGTTTAGTTAAGTTTTTCTAATCTATCTGCGCTATTTTTATCGTTTGTTATCTGTTTGAGTGATAGAGATACTAGCCGTCATTACTTCTGTTGGAATGACGATTATGTCTGCATTATCACTCGCTCACACCACTCGTCCACGCTTAGGCCATTTGCGCCAAGATGAATTGGCTGAGTTATTTTCCACTTTAGCCACAGCCGATATTAACGTCTTAGCTGGCCATCAATGGCACGGTCGATTACTCGCGCCGTTTGCTGCACAACATTTACCACGTCCTCTTTTATTCGCGTTAAGCGCGTTATTGGCAACACCGCTCAATCCTTGGTATGGCAAGTCCTTTGAGCATCAAGTGGGTGCAAATCATTGGTTCGCTGGGATTAGCCTTCCTTTTGGTGAATATGCCATTTCCACCCAGAATAGCCCTCATGATGGTGCGCCTGTTTTATGGTTAGATTATAACGTCACCGCCAATCCTGCGCTGTTACGAGCGATTCGCGGTGAAGTACGAACCTTATCAGACGGTGTATTTTTGGCGCGAATGAACTGGCAGACCGCAAAAGGTTTGTTTTGTGTTGCCTACTTTAGCTTACAGGCAGATTAAAGATTATGGCATCCTGTATAGACACGTTAATCATTGGCAGTGGTTTTGGCGGCGCAGTGGTTGCGGCTCGTTTGGTAGAAGCAGGACAAAAAGTCACGTTATTGGAACGCGGTGCTTGGCGAGAAACGGCTGCACTCAAAGACTATCCCTTAACACAACGTGCCCCATTACCACACGGTAAATACTTTGCCAGTCATTTATTGCGGGAAGTTAGTGTTGGTGGTCGTTTGGCGCAACGACAAGTGCTGAACACAAATGGCTTATTTGATATTCATTATGATAAAGGCATGACCAGTATTTGTTCATCGGGTGTTGGTGGCGGTAGTCATGTCTATTTGGCGATGAATACGCGCCCCCTGTTAGCTAATTATTGGGATAATCGAGCCAATGGTCTGAGTGCCGACAACATGGAAGCGCACTACCAATGGATACTGTCACGCATGGGATCTCGACCTGCTCAGGAATCCGATAATATTGTCAATTTAGTGCCACAGCGTCTAGGTCATCATCCTGCCTTGGATACCAAGATTGAGCAACCCGCTTTGGGTTTTCGTTTTGGTCATACCTATGCTAACAATGCTTTTTTAGGTGATGCCAACGGCCATAAAGTCACGCTGGATAGTTTATTACTTGCGCCATTATTAACCAAAGGCTTAACCGTTTACGCTCAACATGAATGTTTAACGATTCATCAGCAACAGACAGGCTATCGGGTAGAGGTATTTGACCACAGCGTACAAAAATATCGTTTTTTATTGGCTAAACGAGTTGTGATTGCCGCAGGTACACTCAATAGTTTGCGGCTATTATTTCGTTCTCAGGCATTGGGTGGTTTGGCGCAGATGCCTGCTTTGGGCAAGGGCTTTTCGGGTAATGGCGATGTCTTTGCCATCTGGCAAGCAGGCACAAAAGACGATGACTTTAGAACAGGCACACCCACTTTAGGACGTTTTAAGCTACGTGGTTTGCCTGATAGTCCGATGCTGTATGCCTTAGGTATCAATGGTATAGACCAAATTCCTTTGTTGCCTGCTTTTTTGCGACGTTCCGCTAAATCTTGGTTAGCCTTAGTGGGCATGGGGAATGACGAAGCCAATGGTCGGGTCACATGGCGTAATGACGAATTACATATTGATTATCAACAAGCAAAAAATCCCATACTCGCGCACATCTATCACGCCTTTGATTTACTCAGTCAACACGATAAAAAACGGGTGTGGTTTCTGCCGCAACGGGCAATTACCGTCCATCCACTCGGCGGAGCGCGTGTTGGCAATCATCAACAAGATAGCGTCATTAACGCAAAAGGACAAGTACACGGCCATCGCCATTTATACGTCAGTGACGGTAGTGCCTTACCCGCCGCAACGGGCACTCCACCCTCTATGACCATTGCCGCATGGGCAAGTCATGTTAGCCAACATATTTTAAGTGAGATGAAAAACCATGAAACAGACATTTAATAAACGTACCTTTGATATGCCGTTATTGGTCAAAAGTGCCGCAATGGCAGTGGTATCTGCACCACGAATCGTCATGGCATTAAGAAATCCTACTACGTCACGGGCATTACAAGAGCAAGTCATGCTCGCGGTGACATCGGTCAACGATTGCCGTTATTGTGACTGGGTGCATACAGGTTTAGCGTTAGAGGAAGGAGTCAACATCGAAGAGTTAGCAGGCTTATTAAATCACGACGCGCCGCAGCCGCCTGACACGCAAGAGGCTGTCGCTATTTTGTTCGCCCAACATTTTGCAGATACGCTTCGCCAACCTTCAGCGCAAGCACAACAACGTTTAACTGACACCTTTTCAGAACCTCAGCAACAAGAGATTTTGGCATTTATACACGCTATTTATTTTGCCAATTTATCGGGAAACTCTTTTGACGCGCTCATTGCTCGCATCAAGGGCGACAAGATAGAAAATGGTCATTTGGTCGCCGAAACCATCGCAAGTATGTTGTCTGCGCCAGTGTTAATGGGTATTTGGTTAAAAGGTCAAAATGCTAAAACTAGACCATTGGCAAGATTGTATTAAATTGAAGGGGCGCGTTGATTGCGCCCCTATATTGGCAAATAGTTTTAATGTGTTCAAGCATCATTTAACGCCCCGCCAAAAACCGTCCAAACTCACGAACAAATTTAATCGGCTCATCAAACAACGGCATATGCCCCGATTGATGAAAGTGCACTGTTTTCACTGCTTGTTGAACCATATCCACCATCGCTAACTGACCTTGTGGTGGATACATCGTAGACTTCATGCCCGTAAAAACCGTCATTGGTGTGCTTAAATTAGCTAAACTGGCTCTAAAGTCGTAAGGCATCTCTAAATAAGCCTGCATACAAACCAAATAATTCCACCAACTACCTTTAGTCGGAACAACTAATGATGCCGCTTTTTCGCTTTTAAACGAAAATTGCACCAACTTTTTATGGCTGGGTTTAGATAAAGCGTGTTGAAAAAACGATGACAAAATACCGCGCATTTGTGTGCGTAACGGGCTTGGAATTTGCTGAAAATCTTGCTGTTGATATGGGGAGATTGCCGTAATTAATGCTCGAAACTGCGCAAATAATTCGCCTTGCTGCTCACCAAATAAACCATGCTGCCAATCATCGGTATTACAGGGTGCTGGCGATTGGTCGATGTGTAAATAACGGGCTACTTTTGCCCATGACCGCCCTTGTTGCTGCCATTTTAAGGAGGTTAATGCCCCCATCGAAATGCCCGCCACCAAAAAATCATCTAAGTCAAAATGAGTAACTAATTGCTCTAAATCATCAACATAATTCGATAAAGCGTCGGCTTGATTGAACGGGATGCCGTGAGCATGACCAAAGCCCCGAAAATGCGGTAAAAAAAATTGAAATTTATGGCAATATGGCAATACAAAAGGTAGCCATAACGCTGCATCCATACCAAAACCATGCAGCATCAAGACAGGCTGGCCACGACCAATCGCATAGACAGGTAATTCATAGCCATCATCTAGCTTGACATAATGGAGCATTTTCATCGTTATCAACTCGTTGTTTTATGGCTATGACTTCGGATATAACTTGCCATCAAACTCGTCCATGTGTGGATAACGCAATGGCGTTAGGTCATCTAAATTAGCCAAGTAACTTTTATAATCGACCAAAATCTGTTCTCGCGCTTCTTGGCTAATATACGGCACATGATAGCCAATAAAGGGTGGCAAAACCTCTAAACCGACATAAGCCAATGTGCCACGCAACAACGGCCGTAACATACCATCGACCAACTCACCATGAATGGCTTTTTCACCAAACATATGCTCACGACCACCTAAAGTTAACGTTACTAAGGCTTTTTTACCTTTTAAACCGCCTTGATCATAAAAACGCATCCCGCCATAACACACGCCCGAAATAAGTACACGGTCAATCCAACCTTTCATAATGGCAGGAACTGAAAACCAAAATAATGGGAAATTTAAAATCAACAAATCCGCTTTTTGCAACTTAGCAATTTCAATAGCAATGTCAGGTGCAATCGCTTGTTTATCAAAGTTATAACGTTGCTCTAAAGCATAGACTAAATAGTCAGGGCTTTTACGCTCGGCAAAATCGTCGGCAGACGCAATAGGATTCCAATTCATCTCATATAAATCAGAGACTTCGACACTATGCCCTGCTTGAGTAAACTGTTCTTTGGCTTGCGTCATTAACGCGGTATTAAACGATTTAGCTTCTGGATGGGCATGGACAATTAAAACATTCATCAGGTAATCTCAATGGCCTTAAAAATAATGGCTTGATTTCAGCACGAAAGTACCAGTATAAGCAACTACCTCCCATTTTTCTGAAACCAAGAGAACAACAACATGAGCTACCAAACCATTCTTTATCAAATTACTGACCGCATTTTAACCATTACTCTCAATCGTCCCGAACAAATGAATGCATTTACTGTTGAAATGGCCAACGAACTCGAACATGCGTTTTATCGTGCCAGTGATGATGATGAAGTCGCCGCCATTGTCGTGACAGGTGCAGGTAAAGCCTTTTGTGCAGGTATGGATTTAAGCAAAGAAGGCAATGTTTTTGGTTTGAATGAAAGCTTGCACCCTACTCTTGATGACATGGAAAATCGTTTAACAGATGAAGCCATTCATGCAGGTGTACGCGACACGGGTGGCCGTGTGACTTTAGCCATTTTTGAATGTAAAAAACCTGTCATTGCTGCCATTAATGGCGCAGCCGTCGGCATTGGCGCAACCATGACTCTTGCTATGGATATTCGTTTAGCCTCCGAAAAAGCGCGAATTGGTTTTGTCTTTGGCAAAATTGGCATTACGCCCGAAGCCTGTTCGAGCTGGTTTTTACCGCGCATTGTAGGTATTAGTCAGGCTTTAGAGTGGGTCTATAGTGGCGATATTTTAACGCCTGCCGAAGCCTTGCAAGGTCGATTAATTAAAGCAGTTTATTCACCCGAAGAACTGTTAAACGAAGCCTATAAACTGGCACATAAATTTGTTGATCATCGCTCGCCTGTTGCTGTCGCTTTGGCACGACAACTGATGTACCGCAATAGCGCAGAAAATCACCCAATCGAAGCACATAAATCCGATTCCTTAGCGATGTTTTATACTAGTGTCGGTGATGGTAAAGAAGGGATTAAATCGTTTTTAGAAAAACGTGCACCTGACTATCAAAGTAAAGCCAGTGTTATGCCACCATTTTATCCGTGGTGGGAATAATAGTTAAGTTATAGGGCGTGATGAATCACGCCCGTACGTTTTAATGAGCAAATGCCTCTAAGGCATTGCGCCAGCGACGTTTAATCAAGGTATAGGTTTGACGGTCTTTCTTTGCCAATTCAGCTGCCCATGCCATTGTGGTGGGTAACAATTCGGCTTCACCGAGTGCTTTATCGACCACTCCTGCTTTCACAGCTTCTTCACCACCTAAGGCAATACCTGTACTTGCCATGTGCCAAGCGATTTGTGGATTTGGTAACAAACGAACAATTTCAGTCATAATCGGAGTGAATGGAATTTTAATATCAACTTCAGGAAAGCAGAAACGGCCTCTATCCGCGCGCATCGTTCTAAAATCACACGCTGATGCAATGAGTGCGCCGCCCGCGTAAGCATGGCCACATAAACAAGCAATGGTTGGCAAAGGAAACCGCGCCAAACGCAGTAATAAACGGTCTAAACGTGGCGCAAACTCGGTGACTAAATACTGCATGCCGCCTTTTTCTTGGACAAAGTTAAGGTCGATACCATTGCTCCAAAACTTAGGATCACTACTGGTAATGACTAATGCGCCTTTGCCTTCGGTATGTTCAATGGTATCTAATGCCGTTTGAAACTCGGCTAACATATCGTCATTTAAACGGTTTTCGCCATTTGTTAACGATAAATTCCACACTGCGCCATCACGACTTAACTGCATATAGCTCATTTTAATATCCTGTGTTATTGAATCAATGATGCCAGCGAGCATAAGGGAGTCGCATCAAGATTGCAGCAGCTTTTTCTGACTGATGTGTTTAAAAATATAGAGGAACTCAAGAATAACTTAAACAAACACACTATTATCTTGCACAAATCAGCACTCTCTGTGGCCACTCAGTTGGAAAAGTGACGTTATAATGCTTTTGTTTTTTCTGCTTCCTTACCTTCAGCCACAGAATTCATTATGGGTAATGTTCTTGCATTTAAAAAGCCAGTCGCCGCTGCTAAAGGAATGTGTCGGCATGGTTTTCATCGTTGGCAAATTGTTCAAGAAAAACAGTTTGATGTGCAACAAGGTAAATTAGTCACCGTGTGGCGATGTGAACGTTGCCAAGAACAAAAGGTTACTGCAACGTAAATTATGCCTAATGATTTAACCAAACCATCACTTACCTCCACATGGTTCGTCTATCTAATACGCTGTGCTGACAACAGTTTATATACAGGCATTACCACCGACTTGAATCGTCGTCTTGCTGAACATAATGGTGAAAAAAACAGCAACAAAGGCGCGCGTTACACGCGTCATCGTCGGCCTGTATGCTTGGTATATAGCGAAACTCTCGCTAACCGCGCCAGCGCCAGCCAGCGCGAATACGCCATTAAACAACTGTCTCGCGCAGCCAAAGAGCAACTGATTACGTCTCTTACCCCTTAAAAGATGACATACCAAAATCGCCAAACGGCTCATCTCGTTCACGAACAGCTTGCTTAAAACCTGCACTAGCGGCACGTTGTTGAAAGTCATAACCTTCTTGGGTATGGCGCGTCATACCGTCGAATACTGTTCCTAAGATTTGAGTGGTGTGTAAACCTTGCGCCATAATCGTTTGATTCAGTAACAGTTTCATCATCACTAATTGATTAATCGGCATTAGAGCAATACGATTCAGCAAAATTTCAAAACGTTCATTTAGTTTTTCTGAAGGAGCAGATTCAATCGCTAAACCCCACTCTTGAGCTTCTTTGCCAGACAAACAATCGCCCGTAAATAACAAACGCTTGGCTTTTTCGATACCTAGACGATGCACCCAAATCGCAGTGGTTGGCGAACCCCAAACCCGCGCAGGGGGATAGCCGATTTTCGCATCATCCGCAATCACTAATAAATCCGAACACAAGGCCATATCTGTGCCGCCAGCCACACAAAAGCCGTGAACCTTACAGACCACGGGTTTATCCGAGTGAAACAAACTCATGAAACCTTTGACGTTACGACTCATCATCGCGTAGTCAATCATGGGATCCCAATTACTATTAGGAATGTGATTTTTCATTTGTATTAAAGGGTCAAGCGGCGTGCCTTTTAAATCGACAGACTGAGCATTTTCCATCGCCATATTTTGCGCGCTATCAACCAAATCATAACCGCCACAAAAGCCAGTACCGTTACCAGACAAGGCAATAACGTGTACTTCGGGGTCAAGATTAGCGCGCTCGACACAGGCTGTTAACTCTCGCGGCATATCCATCGTAATGCCATTGCCACGTTCTGGGCGATTGAGGGTAATACGGGCAATACGCCCCGTCCGCTCGTAGGTCATTGTTGTTAATTTTTCCATCATCCCATCCTCTAGTAATAAAGTCATCGGTACTAATTACAAACTATCTATTTTTTAAATACAACATGAAATATTACTTAATTTGTATTATAGTTACATTATTGGTAATATTTAGTCACACATTATTAGAGAAGACATCATGACGACATTCAAACTTGACCCTGCTGTTCGTGCCGAGTTAACGAAAAAATCCAACCTCATGGGCAGCATTGCCCTTGCCAAAGATTGGGGTTTGATTGTCATTGCTTTTGGCTTGAGTCTGCTGTGGCCTAATCCTATTACTTTTTTAATCTCAATTATTTTGTTGGCAGGTGCACAAGTAGGCTTGTCGATTTTGATGCACGATGCCGCTCATCGCGCGGTATTCACCAACGAGAAAGTGAATGATTTTGTCGGTGAATATTTATGTGCTTTACCGACTTTTAATAGTTTGGCGGGTTATCGGGCTTATCACATGGCACATCATCGTTTGGCAGGTACGGTTGATGACCCCGATTTGCACATGACCAAACAATACCCTGTCAGTAAAGCAAGTTTACAACGCAAGCTATTGCGCGACATCAGTGGACTTTCAGGGCTTAAAAGTTTCATTGGTTTATTGGGGATGAAATGTGGTTATTGGCAATACAAACTCAACGGCTTAACTGACCTTGTGGTATACGAAAATCCACAAAACATGATTAACTACATTCAGAAGTTTATAAAAAACAATGGTTTAGTTTCTATTGGCTGGCAAGTGGCCATGTGGGCAGTCTTATATAGCATGGGACATGGCTTATATTTTTTGTTGTGGGTGTTGGCTTATTTAATACCTTTCCCTTTGTTTTTACGGGTTCGCCAAATTGCTGACCATGCGGTAGTAGAAGATATGTTAAGCACCAACCCCCTACTTCATGCCCGCAGCTCAAAAGCTAATTGGATTGAAAAACTACTGATCTCGCCCCATCATGAGCATTACCATTTAGAGCATCATTTTTTAGCAACAGCTCCCAGTTGGAATTTGCCGAAACTACACGCCATTTTAATTAAAGAAGGTCTGATTCCTAAAGCCAATCAAGCCAGTAGTATTTTTGATGTCTTGCGTCGGGCAACAACTAAACAATAACACCTGTAGGGGCGAATTTATTCGCCCATATTGCCCATATTTGAGTTGAAAGGCGAATAAATTCGTCCCTACAAGGATTCTTTTCCATATGAAAGCCAACGCCAAGCATTTGATTTTAGATTTATTATTGGCGTTTGATGAAGCGTTATCGGCCAAAGATGCCATTGCCGCATGCCAATTATTTGGCGTCAGTGACAACAGCGTGCGTGTAGCATTGGCACGATTATCGGCAGAAGGTTTAATCGAAGCTGCAGAACGAGCAACCTATCGCTTAAGTCCCACAGCTTTAGAGTTGGCGGGCGATGTCGCCACTTGGCGAACTGCTGAACAACGTGTCAGAACTTGGAATGGCGGTTATATAGCTGTATTTTCCGCGGGCTTAGGCCGAACCGACCGTACCGCGCTACGCAAACGTGAACGCGCCTTACAACTGTTAGGCTTTAGAGAGCTGTATAAAGGCTTGCATATGCGTCCTGACAATATCGAAGATAGTATTTTGACGGTGCGTAAACGCCTCTACACTCTCGGTTTAGAACGCGAAGCCATTGTGTTTATTGCCAACCAATTTGAAAGTCATCATGAAAGCGAAATTCATGCGTTGTGGGATACCTCAGCTTTAAACCTCAGTTATCTTCAACTCCACCAACAAATGACAGCATGGTTAGCACGCGCTGAAACTTTAGAGCCTGAAGCTGCCGCCCGTGAATCGTTTATATTAGGGAGCAAAGCCATTAAACAAGTGGTTTTTGACCCGTTATTGCCTGAACCTTTTGTCGATGTGGCTGCGCGTCATGCTTTTGTTGAGATGACGCGACATTTTGACCAAGTGGGGCATAAAATTTGGCGTGATTTGGTGGGGACGAAAAAAACTTAGTCTCAAATCTACGATTTCTTCCTGCCCAAAAACACCCCTGCCACTGAATGTGTCACGGCCACAATCAGCCACGCCAACAAAGCAGACCAAAAACCAGCAACATGAAAACCCGATAATAATGCTGCTACTAAACCTAACACGGCGGCATTAATTACAATCAAGAAAAACCCTAAGGTTAATACCGTAATCGGCAAGGTAAAAAACACCAACACAGGACGAACAAAAGTATTGGCAACACCCAATAACAAAGCTGCCCAAAACAAGGTGCTGAATTGGTCAAAACGAATACCATCTAGCAAATAATCCGCTAAACCTAAACCACAAACACTGAGGAATAACCGTATTAACATTTGGTAAAACATATTTTCTCTAGCCTTTTAGAATGAACCATCTTAGGACTTACGCGGTTATCGCTTATTTGTTCACATTTCAGCCGCTTTAGGCGGCTTTATGTTCACAAAACGCGATAATCGCGGCGCGATGCGTAAGTCCTGAACTTTTATTCTACACCTGCCAATTGCCCTGCTACGACTTAAAAGACAAATACTTTCACCATTCTTTACGTACTTAAAAAATAGACAAAATATCCAACCTACAACAAACACAAAAGCATCATCCGCCTGCTTGCATATATACCATAGGGGGTATAGTATATTAATTATCAAATCAACTAAGAGAGATTTATCATGACAATTAACGCAGGTTTACGTTTAGTGGCGGGCTTCTTTGTCCTGTTGAGTGTTACATTGGGCTATTACGTCAATCCATTATGGTTTTTGTTCACGGGTTTTGTCGGTCTGAACTTAATGCAGTCCGCCGTGACGGGTTGGTGTCCCATGTTTTGGATATTGGGCAAATTGGGCTTTAAGCGTGAAGCCGTTGTCAATTAATCAGGAGAACTTCTGTGAATAAATGGCTGACGTTATTGGCTATCGGTATCAGTTACAGTGCCCAAGCCGAACCCTTAAAAGTCACTACGGTCGCTTATCGAGAAGTCGAAGCCACCTATGATAGTTTGGCCACTGCCGAAGCCGAACGTCAGTCAACGGTCAGCGCGCAAATTGCTGGCCGTATTGTCGAAATCAACTTTCGTGTTGGCGAGCGTGTTCAGCAAGGGCAAGTGATTATGCGCATCGACCCTACCGCCGCTAATCAAGATGTCGCAGGAATGAAAGCGCGTGTTCACGAAGCCGAAGTGCAATTAGAAAACACGCAAAAGCAATATATTCGTTTAAAAGATTTGTTTAAACAACAATACGTTAGCCAATCACAACTCGACAAAGCCGAAGCTGACTTTAAGAGCGCGCAAGCACAAGTGAATACACTGAAAGCAGGTTTAGGACAAAGCTCCACCCAGCGAAACTTTGCCACCATCACTGCGCCCTACTCGGGTGTGATGTCTGCACTGTATGTGGAAGTGGGTGAAATGGCGGTAGCGGGTAAAGCCTTAGCAACAGGCTACGACCCAAGCAATTTACGCGTCACAGCTCAAGTACCACAGACCTACATCGAAGCCGTACGAAGCAATCAAAAAGCCTATATCGAAATTACAGGTCAAAGCGACTGGTTAACCACTAGCAGCATGACCATTTTACCGTCGGCTGACCCACGTACCCACAGCACCGAAATCCGTTTACGTTTGCCTAGCAATAGTGCATTAGCCCCCAATCAGTTAGCGCGAGCTCACTTTGTTACGGGGATTGAACGGCGTTTGGTTGTGCCTGTCAGTAGTATTTTACGTCGTTCCGAACTCACCGCTGTTTATGTCATTCCTGCCAACAACAAAGCGCAATTACGACAAGTCAGAATTGGCAAAACCCTTGCTAACGGTTGGATTGAAGTCTTAGCAGGCGTGAATGTCGGTGAGCGTATTGCCTTAGAACCGATTGCCGCAGGTTTGGGGAACTAATCATGGGTATTTCTGGTCGAATTACCAAAGCCTTTTTAACGTCTCAACTGACACCGTTATTGGCCATTATTGCCCTGCTGTTAGGGATTTTTGCCATTAGCGTGACACCGCGCGAAGAAGAGCCACAAATCAATGTCACAATGGCAAATGTGATGATTCCCTTTGTCGGTGCAAGCTCTCACGATGTTGAGACATTGGTCGCCACGCCTGCCGAACAAGTGTTATCGCAAATTCAAGGAATTGAGCATATTTACTCCGTTTCACGTCCAAATATGGCCATTCTTACCGTCCAATTTAAAGTTGGGGTTGAACGCAGCGAAGCCATTGTCCGTTTGTACGATGCCTTAAACAGTCATAAAGATTGGCTAAAACCCGAGTTAGGTGTGGGCGAACCCATCGTCAAACCTAAAGGGATTGATGATGTACCTATTCTATCGTTAACTTTATGGACGAAAGATACGCAACGCGCCGCTTATGACTTAGGCCGCATTGCCCACAGTGCTGAAATTGAATTAAAACGTGTCTCAGGCACTCGTGATGTCAAAACCATAGGTGATACACCGCGTGTGTTGCAGGTCGCTTTAGATAGCGAATTATTACGCGCCAATGGCCTAACTGTGCTGGAAGTTGCTGGTGCATTAAAGCGTAGTAACATTGCCCTACCTGCGGGCGATACTGTACAAAACAATCAATTGATTCATATCGAAGCCAATGATTTTTTACGCACACACGATGACGTTGCTAATCTAGTTGTTGGCGTTTATCAAGAAAAACCCGTGTATTTATCCGAAGTTGCCACGATAACAGATGGCGCGGATATTCCTAAAAATTATGTTTGGTTAGGGACAGGTGCAGCCGCCAAAACCAAAGGCTTTACTGCCAGTGGCGAATTTCCCGCAGTGACCATTGCTATTAGCAAAAAATCGGGTGAAAACGCGGTGGATGTCAGCGAGCGTTTAATCCAACGGGTTGAAGAATTAAAAAATACCGTTATTCCTAGCGGTGTTGAAGTTTCTGTCACGCGTAATTACGGTGAAACCGCCAATGACAAAGCGCAAAAACTGATTCAAAAGTTAATTTTTGCCACCTTTTCCGTCGTTGTCTTAGTGTTTTTTACCTTAGGCAAACGCGAAGCGTTAATTGTCGGAACAGCGGTGTTATTAACTCTAGCTGCAACCTTATTTGCGTCATGGGCGTGGGGTTTTACCCTCAATCGTGTGTCTTTATTTGCCTTAATATTTTCAATTGGGATTTTGGTCGATGACGCGATTGTTGTCGTCGAAAACATTCATCGTCGGATGTTAATCGATAATAAACCGTTATTAGAAGTCATTCCCCTCGCGGTAGATGAAGTGGGCAGTCCAACGATTTTGGCGACATTCACGGTGATTGCCGCTTTATTACCAATGGCCTTTGTCAGTGGATTAATGGGGCCTTATATGAGCCCTATTCCCATAAATGCCTCAATGGGGATGGTGATCTCCCTGCTGATTGCTTTTATTATTACGCCTTGGTTAGCCCTAAAACTGTTAAAAACCGAACACGCCGGCCACAGCCACGATGCCACTACCGACAACCGTTTAACGGCAGGATTTCGTCGGGTGATGTCACCATTTTTACACGTAGAAACAGGCCGTAAACGCCGTCATCAATTGTATGCAGGCATTGTCGCGCTAATTGTGTTGTCCGTGTCGCTCGGTGTGGTGAAATGGGTGGTGTTAAAAATGCTACCGTTTGATAACAAGTCCGAATTTCAAGTGATTGTGGATTTACCCGCAGGATCACCCGTCGAAAAAACCGCCGCCGTTTTGCACGATATGGGGGCTTATTTGGCCACCGTCAACGAAGTAACGGATTATCAAGCCTATGCAGGCACAGCCGCGCCCATTAACTTCAACGGTTTAGTGCGTCAATATTATTTACGCGCCGATGCCGAGCAAGGTGATCTACAAGTCAATTTAGTCGATAAACACCAACGTACTCGCAAAAGCCACGACATTGCTAATAGCGTGCGACCAACACTGGAAAAAATCGCCAAAACGCATGGTGCCAATGTCAAAGTCGTCGAAGTGCCACCCGGCCCTCCCGTCATGTCGCCTTTAGTCGCTGAAATTTATGGTGCCGATGAAGCTGGCCGCGCCAACATCGCTAAATCAGTTCGTCAAGTCTTTGAAAAGAATGCCGATATTGTCGCTATTGATGACTCTTTACGCGCCACCGCGCCACAAAATCGATTATTAATTGACCAAAATAAAGCGATGACCTTAGGCGTTACCCCTCAAGCGATTGCCGAAACATTGAATCTCGGTTTGTCTGGTGTTGACACCACTATGTTGATGGCTGAAGGGGCAAAATACGGTGTTCCGATTCGTTTAACCTTGCCCGATAGCCAAAAATCGAATCTTGATGACCTGTTAAAACTGACGGTCAAAAGCAATGATGGCGCGTTGATTAATCTGTCGGATGTTATCCAAATCAAAGCCGAACATATCGACCCCATTTTGTATCACAAAGACTTATTGCCTGTGACCTATGTGGTCGCGGATATGGCAGGACAATTGGATTCGCCGCTCTACGGTTTATTTGCCATGCGTGAAGCGATTCAACAACTCAAATTACCGTATGGTGCAACGCTGCAAGAGTATTTTATTAGCCAACCGTCCGATCCCTATCGTCAATATGCCCTGAAATGGGATGGCGAATCACAAATCACCTATGAAACGTTTCGTGATATGGGCATTGCCTATGGTGTCGGTTTGGTGTTGATTTATTTATTGGTGGTGGCTCAGTTTCGCTCTTACTCCATCCCCGCCATTATTATGATGCCTATACCCTTAACGATTATTGGCGTGATGCCCGGCCATGCGTTATTGGGCGCGCAATTCACCGCCACCTCAATGATTGGCATGATTGCTTTAGCAGGGATTATTGTCCGTAATTCGATTTTATTGGTTGATTTTATCAATCTGCGTTTGGAGCAAGGCGATGCCTTAAGTGAGGCTGTGATTCAAGCGGCTGCCACTCGCGCAAAACCCATTACGCTGACAGGTTTGGCGGCGATGTTAGGTGCGTTTTTTATCTTAGATGACCCGATTTTTAACGGTTTAGCCATTTCGTTAATTTTTGGCATTTTGGTATCGACGCTGCTGACTTTAGTGCTGATTCCTGTGTTGTATTATGCGTTAAAGCGTCGGCAAGGCTTGAATTGAACTTTCCTAACCCTCCCTTGATAACGGAGGGTTAGCTATTTATTAAAGAATCCGTAGCCCGTGTGGAACACGGGAATTAAGGCAGAGTTATGCGATAAGCCGTTGTTTTACTTATATTTATCCCGCATTCCATGCGGGCTACTTCTACTACGCTTGCTCATAAAATAAACGTTGACCCAGCACCATTATTTGGCTGGTGTTTGGCATTCGCTTTTTTCAACGGCTGAAAAAATATCATCCAACGTAAGTAACTCTACCATTTCTCGTCGTTCTTCGGTGTAATTACCTTGTCCTGTAGAAAACTGGTTAAAAAACCGAGTAGTATCGACTATACCCATTTGTTGAATCAGTAACTGTGTGGCATTTTCATTTACTAAACGCATAGATTTAATTTCCGCATTCATTCTGTCACCTCATTAACCAACTCAAGTGGAGAGACAAAGCGAGTATTTGTCTCTAGCGTTAAATTTTTCAACTTTTTTAGCAATTTATCATCTGACGTACAAAAATAACTCACTTGATTTTGTATCGCTATTGCCACATGAGCTGCATCTAATGGCTTTATTCCTTCCATCATAATTTGCTGGCTCAATGCTTTGGTATTGTCTTGCACACGGGCGGTCATATGCGCTAATTTTAACAGAGTTGTAGCTTCTGACTTGCGGTTGACATTAGGGATACGCGATATTTCAAATATCAGTATATCGGAGGATAGCAAACTCAATTGCCCTACTTCCACTAATCGTAATACCGCTAATATCGCTTCTGCTTCAAGATATATTCTAATTTGGGTCTGGTCATCTAATGGTCGTTGAAGCGCACAAGTATCCAGATAAATAACTGTCATTATTGATATGACTCTATAAGGCTAGGCGTGTAATCATAGCATAACCTGTTTTGCATCGTAGAAAAGACGCTGTTACGTGTTTTTTAAGTTTCAGGTGGGTAGATGAAGGAACCGCACCGTTTAAGTTTGCACGACAGCGGTTTTTTTATCAAATAATGGTTTATAGGTTTATAAGCTATTGATTTTGATGGGTTTCGTGCCTTTATCCATCCTACGGCTTGCTTATTATCCTAACTTATTTGTATCCCTAACCAAACGGACAGCAGCTTTTTCGTTTAAGGCGCGTGGCAAAAAAGCCATATCCGAAGTAATACGATGCTTTCTTGAAGAAAATCGAGAAAAATTTACATCATGTTCTTCTGCTGTAACATGGAAAAGTTTCATTATTTCTTTATATTCATCGCTATCGCAGCTCATAATATGGCCATTCACATATTTACGGGACAAGATATCGCCTAAAATAGGAGCCACTTTTTTATAATATTCAAAATCATGTAAGCTCCTAACATTTGAAGTCCAATGATAAGTAAATTCGTCTAAGATTAAACTGTATGAAGCAATTTGATTATTAGCAATGTACATAATGTTTTGAGTAATCTCTACGGCTTGTAACTCTTCTTTTGTAGGTAAACGCCAGTGTTTATATTTTGGCTGTTTTAATAACTCAAGCACCTCTTGCCATGTCAGTAAATCAGCGACACCTGTTGGATTTTCATTACATACCTGTTCACCAATACAGCCAATTTGCCATATCAGTCCTGTGGACTTGTCATGCCATGCAGTTTTTAATAACGCTAACTCCTCTTCTTGTTGAGGTGGAAGCATAGTCATTAAAAACGTAGCTTTGTCTGTATCAATAGCATTTCTTTGCGCTAACAGTGTTTGATATAACGCTATAAAGTTATTAGGGTCAATTTCTTGTTGTAAATAATTAACCAGCTTTGACCATTCAATAGCGTTTATGCCTCTTCCGAACCGAGGTTCAGAGAACGTTGTTATTAGTTCATCAAATCTAGGGCTATTTGCTAACCGTGCTGCAATCAAAAGAAATGGAGCATAATGGCCATTATGTTTATTAACATTATAAATATAGTCTCTAAAAAAAGCATACCTATCTTGGCTTAATAAATCATCAACAGCAGTGATATTATTTTCCATACACGCCAAAATACTGAACAGTTTTTTTTCAATTTCTTCAAAAAATATACCAAGCCCTTCCTTAGTAGAGAAGTCTATATCGCGTTCAATGATGTTAGCTGTTCCAAGGCAAAGTCTTGAATCTTCGCCATAGAAAAACTTTTTATAAATATCACTTACCGCATTGATGGTAATAAAACTCAGAAATAAAACCGATCTCTTGCTATAGTATGATTCGTATTCAAACTGTATAATTTGATGACCTAATTGAGTGTGTTTAATATACTCGTGATTTTTTTTGTTTTTAATAATAAACCCTTGTTTTGTCATTTTAACATGAATAATAGGGCTTAATTTTCTTTCGAAACCTTTAAGCGTGTCAGGTTCTAAATTAAGGCTGTTATAATCAACAATAGTATTCCATATTTTTTTGTTGCTTTTGGGTAATATATTTTTAGGTGATATAAAAACAGTCGAAAGTGACTCATAAAAAACAATCAGTTTATTTTGCCAAGCAATTTCAACGACGTGCTGTAAAAAATACTCCCAATCCTCATCGGGCATTTCTAGAACATAGGCGGCCATAGTATCTATCGTTTTACTGATATTTTGGAAGCTCTCGAAGACTTCGCGTGTCTCAGCCATGCTTTTAGCGACGGTTTCTAATTTATTTAAAAAAGACTGTATTTTAAGATTTGTTTGAGACTCTGCTTTGTCTTCTAAAAGCATGGACATACTAGAGGCTTCTTCAAAACTCTTAGGCGTACCATACAATTCGGCATCCCAAATAATTGCATCATGACGATTTGACATTATTATTTTCTCCTTAATTTATCCATAGCCCGTGTGAAAAACGGGATTTAAGAGCCAATCAACTCAACACAACGACTTCAACCAATAACGTAAAACACTAGCGCGACTGATAAGCAAAGCCAACAGAATCAAACCACAACCCGCCAACTGTTGCCCCGACATACTCTCCCCGTACCATGCGGCAGCTAGTAGTGCCACCCATACAGGCTCAACCACCATAATCACCACACCATGCGTGTTATTCGACAAACTTTGAGCATAGGTCTGTAACAGAAAACGAGCCGATGTTCCCACCACCGCACTGGCAATAATCCAACCTGCCATTGCAGAAGAAAAATGTTGTACCGCCACTAACCACTGCTCAAAAATCAGCGATAAGAGCCCCGCAACAACGCCGACCATCGCTAATACAATAGAAGTCAAAGCAATAGCAGGCACGCCCGATTCATGTACTTCGCGGCCATCACTGGCAACAACCGTACGAGTATTCACCGCTTGCGTATTCAACCGAAAAAACAAGGCAAAAATAATCGCTGCCGTCAAATAAAATATCTGCCCCATTTCCAAACTAAAGCCATGTTGCAGCGACAATAACGCCAAACCTGTTGCCGCTACTGGCAATGCAAACCAATTACTCCGCGCTTGCGCCTCACCAAAAAACAAACGCCCCATCACAGGAACAAGCACCACACCTAAACTGGTGAGAAATGCACCCTCACCAACATGAGTACCCGTAAAAATTCCCATTACCCAACAACTCATGGCAACAGCGAACACCACACCTACGCCGAGACTACGTTTCAAAGCCTGAACGCCCATCGTCCTTAATTGCCGAAAACCAATCACCGCCAATAATGATGCTGCTAACAAAAACCGAAACGCCATAAATAGCAAAGGCGGCATCAGTAATACCGCCTCGCGAGACATAATCCAGCTAACCGCCGCCAACAGAGTCACCCCCACTAGCATCAAGTCAGACTTACCCGAATTTGTCATTATGTCATTCCGTTATAGGCTGAGTTAAGCCATGACCATAATGCTACGAATTGCTTCTTCTGCGGCTAACCACTGTGGACTCTTCGTTAAATCATTCCATTTTAACTTACCCTTACCACGCAAGGCATCAAAACGATGTTGATGAGGAATACGAGGATATTTTTCTAAATATTCTAAAATTTGAATCGCACCTGCACGTTGATTACAGGCTAACACCATGTCGCAACCCGCTTCTAAAGCAGCATCGGCACGATCCGCATAACCGCCCACCACGCCCGCACCTTCCATGCTTAAATCATCAGAAAAAATCACACCGTTAAAACCTAAAGACTGGCGTAAAACATCCTGCAACCAAATGGGCGAAAAACCCGCAGGTTTACTATCCACTTCAGGATAAATCACATGGGCAGGCATAATGCCTTGTAACTCCGAACTTAAGGCTTTGAAGGGGATTAAATCTAAAGCGGCGATTTCTGCATAACTGCGATTATCCACAGGAATCGCGACATGAGAATCCGCTTCCACCGAACCATGACCGGGAAAATGCTTACCCGTTGCCGCCATGCCCGCTTCGTGCATACCGCGAATAAACTCGCGCAATAACGTCACCGCCACTTCAGGGTCAGAATGAAAGGAACGATTGCCAATCACTTTACTTAAACCACAATCAACATCCAAAATGGGCGCAAAGCTAATATCAACGCCCACTGCTAATACTTCTGCCGCCATCAACCAACCACAATGATGCGCTAACTCTCGGGCTTTTCTCGGGTCATGGGCAAAAGTATCGCCAAAGATTTTCATCGGTGGCAGTTTGACAAAACCATCACGAAAACGCTGCACTCGACCACCTTCTTGGTCAACGGCAATAATAATTTCAGGACGCACTGCACGTACACTATTGACCAACGCCTGAATCTGTTCAGGGCCCGTGTAGTTACGGGAAAAAAATATCAAACCACCGACATGAGGATGCTGCAAAATTTCTTTTTCTTCTGCATCAAGCTCTAAACCCACTAAATCCAGCATTAATGCGCCGTTCATTTCGCACTCCTTTTTTATCAAAACTGTTGTCTTAAAGTAATTGTTCAATGATAAGCGATGATTCAGCTAAATGTTGTGTGTTTTTTTAAGGTTTGACCGCTATAAAATTCAGACAAGGCTCTCTATAATGAGGAACAGCCAGTAGTCCGCTGGCGTTAATTATTCAAGACACTCATGGCCGTAATTTCTCGTAAACATGTCATTTGGTCAGCCGCTTTTGGTGGCCTCGTATTTTTCTCTGCTGTATTTGCTACTCAAGCCGCAGCACCGACTCAGCTTGAGCCCAGCAAAGAAGCAATCAAAGCCGCTCGTTCTAGCGTGCTGATGCTGAAACATTTGCATTACGAACACAAAAAACTCAATGATGACTTATCTAATCAAATTTTTACTCGCTATCTCAAAGATTTAGATAGCAGTCGTAGTTATTTTTTAGCCAGTGATATTAAAGAATTTGAAGTCTATCGTTATTTACTTGATGACGACCTCAGTAAAGGCGAATTAAGCCATGCCTTTTTGATTTACAGCCGTTTTCAACAACGCGGCACCGAACGCTTAACCTATGTTTTGCGTGAATTAGCGAAAGGCATTGAACACCTAGACTTTACCAAAAACAGTAGTTTAGAAACTAAACGTGAAGATGCGCCGTGGGCGAAATCCAGCGATGAGCTAGATGATTTGTGGCACAAGCGTTTAATGTCCACTGTTCTGAGTTTAAAACTCTCAGGTAAAGACAACGCCGCCATTAGCAAAATGCTAACCAAGCGTTATCAAACCCAACTCAATAATATGAGCCGTAACAAAGCGGACGATGTGTTTCAGGTATTTATGAACTCGTTTGCTGAAACTTACGACCCTCATACCGAATACTTCTCACCGCGCACTTCTGAAAACTTCAACATCAATATGAGTTTATCACTCGAAGGTATTGGTGCAGTGCTTCAAAGCGAAGATGAGTACACCAAAATCGTTCGGTTAGTCCCTGCGGGTCCTGCGGAAAAATCAGGACAATTAAAACCCAATGATCGTGTCGTTGCCGTTGCTCAAGGCAATAGTGACTTTGTTGATGTCATTGGCTGGCGCATTGATGAAGTGGTTGATTTAATCCGTGGCCCTAAAGATAGTGTTGTTCGCCTACAAGTGTTACCTGCTAGTGCAGTAGATGAACATCAAACCAAAGTCGTAGTTATTACCCGTAAAACGATTAAGCTGGAAGAACAAGCCGCACAAAAACGAGTGCTTGAAGTCACTCGCAATAATAAGCTTTATAAAATTGGCGTGATTACCTTGCCCACTTTTTATGCGGACTTTGCCGCCATGCAAGCGGGTGACCCAAATTATCGCAGCACCACTCGTGATGTCGCGCATTTAATTGAAGAACTTAAAGCGGACAAAGTGGATGGCTTAGTATTAGACCTACGCAATAATGGTGGCGGCTCATTAAGTGAAGCCAACTCGCTAACAGGTTTATTCATTGAAACAGGGCCAACCGTACAAGTCAAAAATGCCAACGGTGAAGTGGAGTTGCTAGGCGATTCCGATGCTTCCATTGCCTATGACGGCCCTCTCGTGGTGATGGTCAACCGTTTATCAGCATCGGCCACAGAAATTCTCGCGGGTGCCATTCAAGATTATGGTCGCGGCTTAGTCGTCGGTACAACTAGCTTTGGTAAAGGTACAGTACAATCCTTACGCGACTTAAATCACGGACAATTAAAGCTTACCGAAGCTAAGTTTTACCGTATCTCAGGAGCTAGTACCCAACATAAAGGCGTTGAAGCGGATATTAACTTTCCTAATATTTTTCAAGGCGCAGATGTGGGTGAGTCCGTTTTAGAAAATGCTTTACCGTGGGACACAATTGATTCTGCTCGGTATCTGCCTTTTAATGGCTTTAGTCGCCAACTCGCCGCGTTGCGGATTAAATCGCAACAACGTCAAGCGAATGACCCAGACTTCCGCTATCTTAACGATCAAATTGCTTTGGCTGAAACGTTAAAGAAAATAACAGTGATTTCATTAAACGAAGCTAAACGCCGCAAAGAGCAAGATGATCTAGATGCTAAACGTTTAGCCATTGAAAATGAACGTCGTATTGCTAAAGGTCAAACCTTGTTAAAAACATGGCGCGAAGCGGATGCGGCTAATGATGAAGAAAAAGCCATCACTGAAGAGTTTGCCGAGCCTAACAAGAAACCCAAACCCGAAGATGAAGCATTTGTCACCGAAGCGGCGCAAATCCTGTTAGATGCCGCCCTGCCCGATGTCAAAATTGCTAAAGACCATAAATAGCTAAGCCGAAACAAAGGCTAAATAAGCAAATGCTGCAACCAATCGCCGCCCACCACAGCCGTCATGCCTGTGGCTGGTCGGCGATACCAATACACCCACGCACTCAACCACTGACCCGCTGACAACAAAACAGGCGTTAAATGCCGTTCATACTCGGGATCAAGCCCTTCTGCTTCCTCAAAAGCGTCTAAGTGTGGCCAAGCCTCCGCTGGGCAAGCATAGACATCACCCGTAATCCAATCATCGCCTTTGACTAATGCAGGATAATAGCTGACTTGATACAGTTGACCTTTCAGTTTTGCCGCACCGATATAATGAGCGTGTTGTGCCAACCATGTGCCCATTTCGTGACCTGAATCGGGGCGTAAAGTGCCATATACAAATAGATAGGAGTTTTCCATGACTTTACCTTTAGTATTAGCGTCAACATCGCCTTTTCGTCGCGAGTTACTAACACGACTACAAATAGATTTTATACAAGATAGCCCAGAAGTAGATGAAACACCGCTAGATAATGAAAATACCGCGCAATTATGTCAGCGTTTAGCCATTGCTAAAGCACAAACATTGAGCAAAAAATATCCTCGCCACTTAATTATTGGATCAGATCAAGCCACAACATTTAATGATGAAATTATTGGCAAACCCATTACGCACGCCAATGCCACCCAGCAACTGCAAAATTTTAGTGGGCAGAAATTAGTTTTTCATACAGGCTTATGTCTATTCAACAGCCAAACGGGATTATTTCAGCATCATGTTGAGGCATTTAATGTCTATTTCCGTGCGTTAACCGCCGCGCAAATTGAACGTTATTTACAAGCAGAACAGCCTTATCAATGTGCGGGGAGTTTTAAAAGTGAAGGTTTGGGTATTAGTTTATTTGAGCGTTTAGAAGGTAACGATCCAACGAGCTTGATTGGTTTACCGCTGATTCGTTTGGTGACGATGTTGCAGCACGAAGGGGTTTTGACACCTTAAAAATAAAGGGCAGATAAATCTGCCCCTTCACATCAACCCAGTTTTTGAACAACTAACGGATTTTCAATTCCGAACCTAAGTCCAATTTAGCGGCAACTGTTTCACCCATACTGACACCCAATTTACGAATAAAGTTATCCATCGGGTTTTTGTTTTGCGTGTAATTAACTTGATCTTCTGTACCAACCAGCTTGGCTACCGATTTTACCGAACCAAAACCATCCGCCAAACCCAACTCCACCGCTTGTTGGCCTGTCCAAAATAAGCCCGAAAACATCTCTGGCGTTTCTTTTAAACGTTGACCACGACCTTGTTTAACAGCGGTAATAAACTGCTGGTGAATGGTATCTAACAGTTTTTGCACATGGGCTTTTTCTTGTGGGCTAATGGCTGCCATCGGATTCATAATCGCTTTATGAGAACCCGCGGTCATGGTACGGTCTTCGACACCAATTTTTTGCGCCAAACTTTGCACGCCAAAACCTTGCATAATCACCCCAATAGAACCGACTAAACTGGCTGGACTAACATAAATTTGGTCTGCGGCGGCAGCAATATAATAAGCACCTGAAGCTCCAATATCAGTAATCACAGCATAGAGTTTTTTATTCGGATATTTAGTCCGCAATTGACGAATAGCATCATAGACATAACCCGACTGCACAGGGCTACCACCCGGACTATTAATACGCAACACCACCGCTTTACTATT
Source organism: Agitococcus sp. (assembly GCA_030646715.1). Taxonomy (GTDB): domain Bacteria; phylum Pseudomonadota; class Gammaproteobacteria; order Pseudomonadales; family Moraxellaceae; genus Agitococcus. The sequence goes on along the minus strand of JAUSLJ010000035.1, from coordinate 48,461 downwards.
TTGGGCTTCAAAAGCATCGGTTAAGCCACTAATAATGTCGTCGGCATTGGCATCTTTACTGTCGGCGATTTCACCATTCAGTTCAACAACGGCAATATGCGCGTTTGATTCGTCAGTTTTGGCACCGTGCTTACTCGGAGAAGCGAGCATAATAATAATGGCCAAAATATAAGCAAAAGTGAGGAATTTAAAGACAATACCCCAACGACGCGCCTTACGTTGTTCATCGACTGAAGCCAATACCGCTTTTTCTAAAATCTGCCATTCACGGCCATTGTTATCACTCATGAGAACTCCACTTTCTTGTTAATCAGTTATTGAATGTTTTAACACAAAATTTCTTGCAATTGATAGACGTTATCCACGATTACCAAGGGCTGATACGATTGCAACACATCAACGCTATGAACACCATAAGACACGCCAATACGCGGCATAGCGATTTGTTGTGCCATTTCCATGTCATAACTGGTGTCGCCAATCATCACCGCTTCTTCAAGGGCAATACCTGTATGTGCCAATAACTCGTTCAACATCAAAGGATGCGGTTTTGAAGCGGTTTCATCCGCACAACGTGTCGCAACAAAATAATCACCTAAGCCCGTTTGTGCCAACACCCGATTCAAACCCAAGCGACTTTTTCCCGTTGCCACCGCTAATAATGCCCCTGCTTCGCGCAACTGCGTTAATAATGGCCTAACACCATCAAACAACTGGATTTTATCAGGAGCACCTAAGACAAAATGATGGGCATATTGCTGCCGTATTGACTCACGCGCGGCAACACTGGCATGGGGAAACAAGATAGCAATCGCTTCTGGCAACCCCAATCCAATAATATTACGCGCTGCTTCAATGCTAGGGACAGGTTGCTCTAACGTCGTTGCTGCCTGTTGCAGGCACTCGACGATATGCGCCACCGAGTCCATGAGCGTGCCATCCCAATCAAAAATCACTAATTTATACGCGGACATTCAATTTTCTCAAGGTTTCTAGCACTTGGGTCAACTCGGGCGCTAAAGGACAATGTAATTTAACGGGGGCTTCTTCGTTGGGTAATTTAAAGGTGAGGTCACGAGCGTGTAAAAACAAGCGGTTTAAACCGTATTTATCTTTCGCTTCTTTGTTTTTTTCGTTCGGACAGTATTTATCATCACCTAAAATCGGATGACCTAAAAATTGGGCATGAACACGAATTTGATGAGTACGTCCTGTCAACGGCTTTGCTTCGACTAAAGTACAGTTCTCAAAGCGTTCAATCACTTTAAAGTGTGTTTCTGCGGCTTTACCATCACGCGACACCCGCACGACACGCTCGCCCGAAGCCAAATTCGTTTTATCTAAAGGAGCAGTGACTTTGTGATTTGCTCCTTTAAGATTGCCTGCCAATAACGCGACATAGACTTTGTGCATTTTTCCATCACGTAATTGCTCATGGAGATGACGCAATATACTGCGTTTATCAGCAACCAAGATTAAACCTGAGGTATCACGGTCTAAGCGATGTACCAACTCTAAAAATTCTTTGGTGGGATAAATAGCACGCAAGGCCTCAATCAAACCATACGCCACACCACTGCCACCATGAACCGCCAAACCTGTAGGTTTGTTCATGGCAATAATGCCGTGTTCTTGATACAAAATTCGATCTGTAAGTGATTGTGACAATTGTGGGCTCGGTGTCGCAGGAGCAGCCTCTTCACTTAAACGTAACGGCGGCACACGGACGATATCGCCAATCTGTAACCGATATTCAGGCTTAACTCGACCTTTATTCACGCGCACTTCGCCAGTACGGACAATACGATAAATTAAAGTACGCGGTGCACCCTTTAATTTGGTGAGTAAATAATTATCAAGGCGTTGGCCGTCTTCGTTTTCGGTAATTGTTAAAAAACGAGCTGCTTGGCTACTGGTATCATCGGTCATAAATTATGCAAATCTTGGTCAAATTAAAGAAGATGGTGACTAACTAGCAAACAATCATAAACTTATACGAGTGACTCGCATAAAAAATGTGTGAGCTTTGCGCGGAGTCTGATATAGTCCCGTCAGCCAACCGTTCGCGTTGTGAAGTCTAACAGCCTCGAACTTTAACTGTCGAAGTGTTAGCAAATGGCGAGCGGATTATATAGGCAAACACGGTGCTTGTACGGGCTTTTATGAAGCGGATAATGATTTAACGACTGTAGTAAATACATTACAGCAGTCCAAGACTTTTATAACGCGCCCATAGCACCAGAAAATACGCGGCTTCGGCTGCATTACTCCATTGACACATCCGTCATGGACAGTTTGAAACGAATTTTTGAGTAATCCCCCATCGGGTTTACTTTTGCGTACAGTCTCATACGGACTCACGCCCAAACTTATTTTTTGCCCAAACCCTGCCGTTTGGGTGGCCGACAAATAGGCCGTCGTTTCTCAATGTTCTGTACGCGTGTGTCACTATTTAGGTGACAACAATTAATGAAACGTATGTTAATCAATGCGACGCATGCTGAAGAAACGCGCGTCGCCCTCGTCGATGGTCAACGTTTATATGACTTTGACTTAGAACATCACTCCCGAGTCCAGAAAAAAGCCAATATTTATAAAGGCCGTGTCACTCGCGTCGAACCTAGCTTAGAAGCCGCATTTGTTGACTTTGGTGCTGACCGTCATGGTTTTTTACCGTTAAAAGAAATCGCGCGTGAATATTTCAATCGTAATCCTCGTGATGTTGGCCGTGTCACTGTTCGTGATGCCATTCAAGAAGGCCAAGAAATTATCCTCCAAGTCGAAAAAGAAGAACGTGGTAATAAAGGCGCAGCTTTATCGACATTTATTTCTTTGGCTGGCCGTTATTTGGTGTTAATGCCGAATAACCCGCGTGCTGGCGGCATCTCTCGTCGTATTGAAGGCGAAGAACGTGAAGAATTAAAAGAAGCCTTAAACTCCATTAGCATCCCTTCCGATATGGGTGTGATTGTCCGTACTGCGGGCTTAGGTCGTAGCCCGGAAGAATTACAGTGGGATTTAGATTATCTACTGACCCTGTGGAAGTCGATTACTCAAGCATCCAACAACGCCGCTCCCTTCCTGATTTATCAAGAATCCAATGTCATTATTCGCGCCATTCGTGATTATTTGCGTGATGATATTAGCGAAGTGTTAATTGATAGCGAAGCGGCATATAACCAAGCGATTGAGTTTGTCCGCCAAGTCATGCCGCACTATCAAAGCAAAATCAAATTGTATCGTGATTCTGTACCCTTGTTTAATCGTTACCAAATTGAAAGCCAAATCGAAACCGCTTATCAACGTGAAGTAAAATTACCGTCAGGTGGTTCGATTGTTATCGACCCAACAGAAGCCCTAGTGTCGATTGATATCAATTCCTCACGTTCGACTAAAGGTAGTGACATCGAAGAAACTGCGCTTAATACCAATATGGAAGCCGCAGAAGAAATCGCTCGTCAAATCCGTTTGCGTGATATTGGTGGATTAATCGTCATTGACTTTATTGATATGACTCCGCCAAAACACCAACGTATGGTCGAAGACAAACTCCGTGATTCTTTGTCGATGGACAGAGCGCGGGTACAAATTGGCCGTATTTCTCGTTTTGGCTTATTAGAATTATCTCGTCAACGTCTGCGCCCTTCTTTGGAAGAAACCAGTGGTTTGGTTTGCCCACGTTGTAATGGTACGGGTGTGATTCGCGATGTGCGTTCACTAGCGTTATCCATTATGCGCGTCATGGAAGAAGAAGTTCTGAAAGACCGCACCGCTGAAATTCACGCCCAAGTCCCTGTCACTGTGGCGACATTCTTGTTGAATGAAAAACGTGCGGCCATTACTGCCTTAGAAGCGCGTAGTGGTGTGCGTATCATCATCCTGCCGAATCCGCATTTAGATACGCCACATTACGAAGTGTCGCGTGTTCGTGACGACCAAATGGAAGATGATCACGAACCGCCCGCGTCTTTCCAACAAGTCGAAAACTTCAGACCTGTGCATGAAGACAATGGTTTGTACAATCGTGAAGAAAAACCAGCAGTGCGTCGCCAAGAAGCCGCAGTAAAAATGACACAGCCTGATACTCAAGCACCTGCGCAAAGAGGCAACGCTGCTGTACCTACGGTAGCCAATGTTAATGTTATTGCTAAAGACGACAGCCAGAAAGCAGTGAGTGCGGATAATCAAAAAGGCTTTTTTGCGTGGTTTAGCAATTTATTTGGTGGTTCACATCAAGCCGCCAACGAAATTGAAAGCAAGCTACAACCGAGCCCCGTGATTGAAGTTACTCCTGAACCTGTTGCCCCTGTTCGTGAAGCACGTCCAGCGCGTGAACCACGCCCACAACGTCAAGATGGCGACTATCAAGCGCGTGACTCACGTCCACAACGTGAACCACGTCAGCCACGCCCAGAAAATGACTTCCGTAACAACGAAGCTCGTGAGCCACGTCCACAACGTGAACCACGCCAACCACGTCCAGAAAATGACTTCCGTAACAACGAAACTCGTGATGTTCGTGAACCGCGTGTACCTCAGCAGGATCGCCAAGAGCCAGCACCGCGGCCGCAACGTGAACCACGACCCGCGCGTGAGCCACGTCAACCACGTCCAGAAATGAACGAAGTATCTAATGTGTCGATGGACAGTCAACAGCCTGCGCCTGAGTTTGGTGGTGAAGACCAACAACGTCGTCCACGTCGTGACCGTCAAGGAGGTCATGGCTTTAATCGTCGTCAACGTCCACCGCGTGAACGTGATCCACAAGTGTTAGTTGAGCAACCCATTACTGGCCTTGCTGAATCAGAAAGTGTAGTTGTTTCTGATGTTGTCCAAGACTTTATCGCTCAAGTTGAAAGCGAAGTCAGTCAAGCGGCAATGCAAGAAGTCATGACAAACGATACACCTGTTGTTGATACAATTGCGCCTGTTATTGAAGCGACAACAACTACTGTTGATGCTCCTGAAGTGGTAGTTGCTGAAACGCCTGTTGCCGCGACGATTGAAACTGCCGCAGAGCCAACACCGATTGCGGAAGCTGTCGCTGAAGAAGTGCCTGTAGAAGAAGTTGTTGTTGCGCCAGTGGTTGAAGAAACTCCTGCGATTCCTGCTGAGCCTGTTCGCGCTGCTAACGATCCTCGCGAGCGTCGTCGTCGTGAAAAAGCCGCTGCTGAACAAGCAGCACGCGAAGCCGCAGAACAGGTCATTGCCGAGCAAAATGCGCGTGAAGAAGCTGAGCGTGCGGCTATTGCCGCCGCCGAAGCAGCGGCACAAGCACCTGTAATTGAAGAAACTGCGCCTAGCGAAGTAGAAACAACGTCAGACGTAGTTGCCGAAATTCCAGTAGTAGAAGCCTTAGCCGAAGAAATGACTCCTGTTATTGCAGAAGCTGAAACCACTACAACCGAAGTTGAAACTGCAACTGTAGAAACAGCTAGCATTGAAGCCACTGCCCCAGTCGTCGAGGAAAGCATTGCGCTGGAAGCCGAGATTGTTGCGGTTGAAGCACCTGTCAAAGCGAAACGTGCCACTAAAGCTGCGGCAACACCTGTTGTTGCTACTGAGCCAATGGTTATGCCTTCGGCAACATGGAAAACGGTGGGTGAATATATCAGTGCCTTCTTGCCTGATGAAAAACCCGTCACTGGCGCAGAAGTGATTGCTGCTTTCTTCTTAGCGGAGAAGCAACAAAAAGCCATTGCTGCGTCATTAGCACAAGCAGAAGAAGCTAAGGCATAATCGCCAAAGTAAAAAGCCCCTGTTGGTGAATGCCAACAGGGGCTTTTTTATGCTCGTAACTTTCTTTGTAGTTCAAATAATATTGGCTTCTATCTCTAAACTCACACCAAACTTCGCCAATACATCACGTTGAATGGCATGAGCCAAAGCTAAAACATCTTTGCCTTGTGCTCCACCCCGATTCACTAGTACCAGAGCTTGTTTTTCATAAACACCAGCTTTACCCAACGTCCGCCCTTTCCAACCTGTTTGCTCAATTAACCAACCAGCGGCGAGTTTGACCTGCTCACCTTGAGGATAGGCAACGATATTCGGATATTGATGTTTTAAATCACTAAATAGTGCTTGAGGAATAACTGGGTTTTTAAAAAAACTCCCCGCATTACCAATCTTGGCAGGGTCAGGCAATTTACGTTGGCGAATACGAATAACGGCACGAGCAACATCCACAGGCAATGGTGAGTGGATATGCTGTTGCGCCAATTCGGCAGCAATATCACCATATTGCAGTTTGACCGTTGCCTTTTTGGATAATTGAAAACGGACATGGGTAATAATATAGGCATCTTTTAATGCTTGTTTAAAAACACTATCACGATATCCAAACAGGCAGTCCGACAATGAAAACTCACGTGCTATACCAGTTTGTCGCGCAACTGCCGTTAGACTATGAAAACAGTCTTTAATTTCGACACCATAAGCACCAATGTTTTGGATCGGTGCTGCGCCGACTGTGCCAGGGATTAATGACAAGTTTTCTAACCCATACCAGCCTTGTGCAAGGCAATACTGCACAAAATCATGCCAATTCTCACCTGCGGCAGCTTCAATAATCACCGTATCATTTTGGTCTTCTAGACAGCGAATGCCCATGAGCTTTGGGCAAATAACAAGACCCGCAACGTCTTGACTTAAAACAATATTACTACCACCACCTAGCACTAAAACAGGCAGATTTTTGGCAGTGACGGTATGTAATAAATCGATAAGCTGCGCAGATGTTGTCACCTCAGCCAAAAAGCGACTGTTTGCGGCAATGGCAAAGGTATTGCGCGCTTGTAACGAGGCGTTTTCTAGAAACATAACTGATTAAGACCTAACAAGCACAATTGGTCAGCCCTTTTTCTGCCAACAAAGTTTTCAGTAAATTAGCCGCTGCAACCTCCACTAAATCAAGTACCGCTTCAAAATCATTTTCACCACCACTATAAGGATCGGGAACTTCTTGGCCTTTTTTATCGGGATGATAATCCAAAAATAATTGCAGCTTAGCTGTCGCATCTTTACAGTATTTTTGAACTTTTTCCATTTCGCCAAAATTATGTTTGTCCATCACCAACACATAATCAAACTTTTTAAAATCTTGTGGCGAAATAAACCGAGCGCGTAATTTTGATAAATCATAACCTCGCGCTTTTGCTTGTTTTTGCGCCCGACGGTCAGGCGGCTCGCCCACGTAATAAGCAGCTGTACCTGCGGAATCAATGTGGAAAACATCTTGCCAGCCCGATTTTTCGACCATCGTTCTAAACACGCCTTCAGCGGTGGGCGAACGACAAATATTGCCTAAGCAAACGAATAATACTTTAATTTTTTCCGACATTAGTCTGTTAATCCTTGGGCAAAAAGTTGGCGCACACGTTCTAAGTCGGCGAGCGTGTCCACCCCTGCAGGTAAATTCACCGCTGCTAAATCAACGTGAATTTTTACACCGTAATATAAAGCGCGTAATTGCTCTAAGGCTTCAACTTGCTCCAGTAACGCTGGAGGCCATTGCACATAGGCATTTAAAAAACTGACACGGTAAGCATAAATACCTAAGTGCCGCAAATATAATTCGGGAACAGGCAATGAGGTAATTGCCTCGGCAAAAGCATCGCGCGCCCACGGCATAGGCGCACGGCTAAAATACATTGCCATATTTTGATAATCGCGAACCAACTTGACGATATTAGGATTGGTCAATTGGCCAAGGTCTTGCAATGGTTCAGCTAAAGTCGCGATACCTGCTTGCGGATGTGCCGCTAAATTAGCTGCCACTTGATTAATGACTACATGCGGAATCAACGGCTCATCACCTTGGACATTGACAATAATATCGTCACTGGCCCAGCCCATCTTTTGCGCGACCTCTTGCAAACGGTCTGTACCTGAAGGATGCTCCGTCGAAGTCATTACTACCGTCGCACCTAATTCTTTGGCAACATTAAAAATTCGTTCATCATCAGTGGCAATCACCACTTGTTGCGCATCACTGAGTAATGCTCGCTGATAAACATGAGCGACCATTGGTTTACCTGCAATATCCAATAACGGTTTAGCAGGTAAACGACTCGAACCATAACGGGCAGGAATAACGACTTTAAAGGCAGTCATGGCTTATCCTAATTTTTCGTCTAGGGTTAAATGTCTAGCTTCATTTTCTAACATCACAGGAATGTCATCACGAATGGGGAAAGCTAAACTATCTGCCCGACAAATAAGCTCTTGCTGTTGGGGATGGTACTCCAAATTACTTTTACAAATCGGGCACACTAAAATCGCTAATAATTTTTTATCTAACATACACTTCTACTCAATAAGAGACGTGATTAAATTTTTACGCTGACGAACAGCCGCTAATTTCTGATCAAATTGTTCATAAAACGAGTCTGACAGTGTAGCAACGACAGGCACTTGCCAAACATTCGTTAATGGAAATGACACACATTTCACGGCATCTTTCGCCGTCATAACAATCGGTAAATCATCACCAAATGTTAAATCACTCAGCTGAAAAGCATGATGATCGGGAAAAGCATGAGCAATCACCTGAAAACCTTGCTGCTCTAAAGCGGCAAAAAACCGCGCTGGGTTACCAATACCTGCTACCGCATGAACCTTTTGTGGTGGTTTGGGTGCAATACCCTGATTAGTATTCGCTACCATTAGCCAATCATCAGGTTCTAAAGCCATGTCAAAATGCGATTGTGGACAGTGATACGAGCCCTTGCCATTGATGACAATAAAATCAACCGTCGTTAATCGCTCTTTATTTTCTCGGAGTGGCCCTTGCGGTAATAATTGTCCATTACCTAAACCACGTTCGGCATCAATAACCACTATTTCCATATCGCGTGCTAAAGCATAATGTTGCAAACCATCATCGCATAACACGACATCACAATTATTCTGTTGCACCAACCTAGCCACTGCTTGTGCACGTTTAGGGGCAACAACCACAGGCACTTGTGTTTGTTGAAACATAAATAACGGTTCATCACCCACTTCAGAAGCTTGGCTTGTTGCCGTTACTAACGCGGGATACTGCGTCTGCCCACCATAACCACGACTGACAATCGCGGGTTTAAAACCTTGCGCTTGTAAATGTTTCACCAAGGCTAAGGTTAATGGCGTTTTTCCTGTACCACCAACGGTAATATTACCGACCACAATCACAGGTAAAGGAAAAACCGCTACCGAAAACCAACCACGCCTATAACAAAATCCGCGAACAGCCGTAATTAAACGATACAACCACGCTAAGGGCGCAAGCAACATCAATGCCCAATGGCCGTGATACCATGCTTTAACCAGCTTCTCACTCATGGTTAGCTCTCATGAACTCAGCCTGTATGTGCGTCACTATCATCTTCAAATTGACGACTATGTAGCTGCGCATAGGTACTGCCCTTCGCCAATAACTCCGTGTGTGTCCCCGTTTCAACAATACGACCCGCTTCTAAAACGACAATCATATCGGCTTTTTCAATGGTTGATAACCGATGAGCGATAACTAAAGTCGTACGGTTTTTCATGACCGTTTCTAAAGCTTCTTGAATATAAAATTCAGATTCGTTATCGAGTGCAGATGTCGCTTCATCTAAAATTAAAATCGGTGCATCTTTTAGTAAAGCACGGGCAATTGCTAAACGCTGACGCTGACCACCTGATAACTGAGTACCATCTTGACCGACACGCGTTTGATAGGTTTCGGGTAACTTATCAATAAACTCATGGGCATAAGCAGCTTTTGCCGCGGCTTCAATCTCGACAAACGATTTGCTACTCAAGCTACCATAAGCAATGTTATGTTGAATGGTATTATCAAATAACACCACTTTTTGACTGACACTCGCCATTTGCTCGCGTAAATTCGCTAAGATGTAGTCAGAAAGCGCATGACCATCTAACAAAATTTGCCCTTCTGTAACATCATAAAAACGCGGCAACAAACTGACTAAGGTACTTTTACCTGAACCCGAACGCCCAACTAAAGCCACCGTTTGCCCTGCTTTAATGGTCAAATTGATGTTATGTAAAACTTCTTCACCAGTCGGATAGCTAAACGATAAATTTTTAATGTCGATATTGCCTTGTGCACGCTCAACCGTATATTGACCGTTATCTTCTTCGACTTCGGTATCTAATAAATCAAATACCGATTGCGCTGCGGCAATACCACGTTGAATTTTTTCATTGACATCGGTGAGTGAACGCACAGGTTTAGATAACAAACCTGCCGCCGTAATATAAGCGACAAAACCGCCTGCGGAGACATCACCCAAAATATGCGGTTGTAACGCCAACCAAACAACACAGCCCATCGCCATCGCCATTAAAAACTGCACTAAAGGCGTATTGATGGACGAGGTGATGACTATTTTCATACTTTGTTTTAAATTTTCTTGCGAGGCTTTTTCAAAACGCTGACGCTCAAATTCTTGGCCACCATAACTTTTAACCACCGCAAAACCATTGATAGTTTCATTGACAATATGGCTAACATCACCCATAGAATGTTGAACTTTATGGGATAACTTTCTTAAACGTTTGCTGGCAACTTTCACTAAGATTGCAACAAGAGGGCCAACAATCAATAAAGAAATCGACAAGCGCCAGTTGGTATAAAACAAATAACCCAACAAACCAATAACAACAAAACCTTCGCGCACTAAGGTTTTTAGAGCTTCGGAGGCTGCGCCTGTGACTTGTTCAACATCATAAATCAACTTCGCACTCAAATGGCCAGCCGAATGCAAATGATAATAATGATTCGGTAATACCAACAACTTGGCAAACAACTCTTTACGCAAGGTATAAACGACATTACGTGCTACTAACGACAAATAGTAGTTGCCCATAAACGTGCCAATACCGCGAAAAAAGAATATTCCGATCACTAATAACGGAAAAAGATTTTTATCGGCTTGGTTTTTTTCTTGAATGGCATTAATGACAAACTTAATCAGTTGTGCGCCTGCCCATTCGGTTTGCGCATTCAAAATAAAACCAACCACACCTAAAGCAAAAAATCGCCAATAGGGTTTAAGGTACGACAATAAACGCTTATACGATTGCCAACCCGACGCTTGCACCATCATTTTGTACTCTCGTTGGATAAACGAGTGCTAATACTAAGATTCACAAAACCCATTTGCCCTGCCACATCCATCACTGTGATCACCGATTGATGACTGGCTTTGCCATCAGCCGCAATAATAAAGGGCAGATCACGTTTACCGTCACTGGCTTTTTCGATGGCACTTTGTAATTGTTTCGCGTCTTTCGCTGCCAATTCTAAACCGTTAATAGTATAGACACCGCCTGAACTGACACCAATCTCAATAGATTTTGCTTTTGATGGTTTGGCGGCATCACCCTTCGCTTCAGGCAGGACGATTTGTAATTTACTCGACTTATTGAAAGTCGTTGAAATCATTAAAAAAATGATTAAAAACAATAAACAGTCAATTAATGGCGTGAGATTAATCTCTAGGCTTTCAGGTTGAGGACGGCGAAACTTCATGATGCAGCAACCGTTTCTTGAAAGTCCACTTCACGATCACCATGGACAATATCGACCAATTTAATGGCTTGTTGTTCCATTTCCACCGCCATTGTCGTGATATGGCGTTGATAATAACGGTGCATAATCATGGCAGGAATAGCCACAAACAGACCGCCCGCAGTGGTGATTAATGCTTTTGAAATACCACTGGCTAATAACGCAGGGTCACCCATGCCTGTACTATTAATCGCCATAAAGGCTTCAATAATACCAACGACTGTACCCAACAAACCGAGTAAAGGAGAAATCATCGCCAACGTGCCTAACGTGCTTAAATAACGTTCCATGTGATGAATAACGACGTTGGCCGTTTCTTCAATGCTTTCTTTCATGATTTCACGACCATGACGCGAATTAAGCAAACCCGCTGCTAAAATTTCACCCAATGGCGAATTGGCTTTTAATTGTCGTAATTTATCGGCATCTAATTGTTTATTACGAATCCAGCCCCAAACTTCGGCCAATAAATTCGGTGGTGCAACACGACTAGCTCTTAATGCCCACGCCCGCTCTAAACTAATTGCTAATGCCAACACCGATGCCAACAGTAACGGTAGCATTAATAAGCCACCCGATTTAACTAATTCCCACACGCTACAATCCTCATCAGTGCTATAGAAACAATGGCTTAGGTAAACAGTTAAGCCTAATTTTTAATAACAGGACATCGCAACTCACGTTGCAAAATCTCCCCTAACCCCTCTTTAAAAAATGGGGGGATACAACCTTACTAAAGGTGCTTAGGAGGATTAAATACGCGATAAGCGCATAAGTCCGAAAAAAGAGCCTTACTTTAACGATTTAAGGTGAATTTAGCCAGTAATGGCCACGCTCTCGCCATACTTCCTTTTGTATAGGAGATGTTGGCGATAGCTGATAAATCAGCGTACCTTGCTTAATGGTATTATCAATGGCTATTTTTTGACTCGTTAATCGCTCAATGACAGGCGGAGATGGATGACCAAACTGATTACGATAACCTGCGGAAACAATGGCTAATTGTGGTTTTACCGCCGCCAAAAATGTGGGGCTCGTCGATGTTTTGCTGCCGTGATGCCCTAAAACCAATATCTGACTAGCAAGTTGTTGGCTATGCGCTGACGCTAATAATATTTTTTCGGCAGGAGCTTCCATATCGCCTGTTAATAATAGACTAAAGCCCTTGCCACTCACCCGCAACACACAAGAACGATTATTGTCTTTATCATAATGTTTACCCATGATGGGTGATAGCACGACAAAATCCACTTGCTCCCATTGCCAACTCTGCCCAGCTTGGCAAAATTGTTGTTTTATATTTTTAGGGAGTGTATAGCCATCGGGCATCGCACTATAAAAAGCCTGCGTTACAGGAATTTGCGACAGTAAAGCATCCGCACCGCCTGTGTGGTCACTGTCGTTATGACTAATCATCAAACCATCTAAAGTCGAAACTCCCGACCAGCGCAAATAAGGCGTAATAATCCGTTCACCCGCCATGGTATTGGCTCCTGTGTCGTACAAAAGACTGTGATGTTGAGTTTGTAATAACACGCTTAAGCCTTGGCCAACATCAATAATACTGGCGCGAAGCTCACCTACCGCCATCGCTTGCGTTCTAAAATACACGGGAATAAATAACATCACGGCTAAATAACGTGGAGCTACGCCTTTAGGCAGTAATAACACCAGCACCGACAATGCCAAAAACACTAGGCTGGAGGGAGATAACACCCAAAACAATTGAGCAAAAGATAATTTAATTAACTGTGATAACAGCCCATTTAGCCCATCAATCAAATAAATAGCTGCTTGCCATACTATCAACTGGGCACTTGATGAAAACGCACCTAAGAGCAAACCTAACAAATCCAAAGGCACAACGCCAAAAGTAATAACAGGAATAGCGATAAAATTGGCTAACGGTGAAATCAGTGATAATCGACCAAAAAAGCACAAAGTTAACGGCACTAAAGCCAGCGTCAACCATAACTGTAAACGGCCAAAAGCTAAGATTTTATGCTCTTGTCTTTGCCAACCACCCCATAACACCAATACCGCCACCGCCATAAACGACAACCAGAAGCCAATAGCATGAACGCTTAAGGGCTGCCAAAGTACAATCAACACGAAAGCGCGTAGTAAAACAGCAACAATTGACACCTCGCGTTGAAACCACATCAAACCCACACTAATCGTTACCATCACTAAAGTGCGTAAGGTCGGCAAAGATAAACCCGCCAAGCAGCCATAGGCCAAAGCCACGACTAAAACAATTGGTAAACGTAAACGCCACAAAGGTACTTTAAGAAATATTGTCGGGAAACGTGTCACTATTTTTGTTAGGAGCCATGCGACCATAATTGCCGCCAACATGACGTGTGTACCCGAAATCGCCATTAAATGGCTTGTGCCTGTTGCCGCATATAAATCCCATGCACTACTCGGTACTAAGGCTCTATCACCTGTTAACAACGCCAACGATACGCCAGCCGCCACTGTCTCGCCAAAAGCGCGCTGAAATTGCTCACGGAGTTGCAATCGCCATTCATCAAACGAATAACTGCCTTGCTGCACAAAAATTGCACGGCCTATTTTACCTGTCGCCGTGACACCTTCGCTGAGTAACCATGCTTCATAATCAAAAGCACCTGCCGATGCTGTGCCATGTGGACGCTTTAGCGTCACCGACAATTGCCATTGTTGGTTGGGGTGAAAAGGATAAGTTTTATTGGAAGTTAACTGCCAATAGGTATTTTTAGGAAGGTCATACGTAAGTTTTGAACGCATGGCTAATGGCTGAACCCGAACTTTTTGGCCAAACTTAGTTGATTCAGGCAAACCTTCAATTTTGACTAAAACTCTAAATGCCTTACTTTCAATAACAACAGGAACTCGCTGATCTAAATATTGTTGAGCATGATATACCGACCACGACATTGACAACAAAAACACCGCAACAACGCTAAATACTCGCCATTTAAAACCAATCACCAGTAAGCACAATGCCACCAAGATTAACACCGAAACCGTTGGTAATATTGGCAAAAAAACCAGACTTACCGCTCCTAAAGCAACACTCAACCACCATCTTTCCATGAATAAAACTCCATTTGTCTTAATATTCTACCGCACCTACATGAATATATTTGCCAAACTATGACGAATATCAAGCTTGTCGAGCGCAATAGGCAAATAAAAACAAGAAAACAGATCGTTTAAGGAGAGCACAATGTCTATAAATTGTTAGACACTCTTGTTTTAGATTGCAGAAAGTTCACAAATAAGAAACAATCGCCTCCCTGTATCAGTAGTAGATAGTGGGATGCCAAAACAATTTATTCGCAAACACTTACCGAATCCTGAAAAAATCGCCAACATGAAAGGTTTGGGCTTTTTAGGACATCGTTTGCAAGACCCTAACCTTTGGCACTTGAATCGGCATTCGGCTTCGGGTGCAATGTTTTGGGGCTTGTGGTGTGCTTTTTTACCTATGCCTTTTCAAACCATACCAGCCGCTATTGCCGCGTTGATTTTTCGTGTGAATTTACCTTTATGCGTGGTATTGGTTTGGTTGAGTAATCCTTTAACCATGATTCCAGTGGTCTATATTTCTTATTTTGTTGGCGCGACATTACTGTCAAAACCGATGATTAGCGGTGGAACACTTTATCAATTGGTTGATGATTTAGGTGTAGCGGTTACGAATATTTTCACTGAGCACCCCACGCCAACTACGATAGATTTCAGCCAGCACTTAGAGCCTATTTTACTAGGAATGCTCGTCACAGGTTTTTTATTGGGCTGTATCGGTTATTTGGCAATGAATTGGTATTGGCGTTACCATGTGACTAGAGCATGGAATAAACGCCAATTCCGCAACTCTACAACGAAAAAAGAGCTGTAAATACTAGAGTCTGTTGAGGCAACTAGATGAAAGCACAAGCCGAAGCAGACCATGTAAAGCCTATCGCTTATCCAAAGTACAACTGACAATCCTAACCACAGAAACAAGTTTAAATATAAATTTCTCTCATTAACTTATCGAAAACATATTAAAAAAGTAAATAAAAAACAAAATACAGTCATATCAAACAACTTATAGACAACAAAGCCTAGATATATAAAAACTTATTTTTAGGCTATGCTATACATTCATTATATTTACCTTTACCCCCTTAATATCAGAATAGGAAGACTGATTGCTATTTAGAGAGCAAATTATCATGGCTATTCAAGAAATTATTAATTCCAAAACTGGCGAATATGGCTACCAAGTTCGCGTCAAAGGTCAAAGTCGTTATTTCTCTATCAAAAAACATGGCGGCAAACGAGCGACACTAAAGCTCGCTAAAGCGGCAGAGCAAGAAATCCTAGACAAATTAGGCATTAAATCCAGCGGTGAACGCAAACACGATAAGCTCACGAAACGTAATACCTCGGGCGTAGTGGGTATTCATCTACAATGGCGTTGTTATCACGATGGTGACAATGTTTACCCCTATATCAGCGGTAGCTGGAAAGATAAAGAAGGCAAACAACGGATGTTTGGTTTTTCGATTGAGCGACACGGTCTAAAAGGGGCTATTGAATTAGCATTTGCCAGACGTAAAGTTGCCAAACTACATACGATTGATATCGACGAAGCAGTGGCGATTATCAAACCGCAACTTAGCTAAATAATTCCCTTCGACTTCGCTCAGGGAACGTTCAGGCGTTGGCTGAGCGGAGTCGAAAGCCAAGCCTTTTGAACTACTTGCACAACCCACCTAAAACACCATTAACGCCATCATCACGGCATGTTCTTTACCATTCCCCGCAGGATAGTAATTTTTGCGTAAACCCATTTCATTAAAGCCCGCATGTTGATACATTTGAATCGCGCGCTGATTACTGGCACGCACTTCTAAAAATACCGTCGTTGCTTTTTTTGCGCTTGCCTGAGTTAACACTTCATCTAACAATAATCGTCCTATACCCTGCTTTTGCTGTGTTGGCTCAACGGCAATATTTAACAAACTCGCTTCATCAACCACAAACTGCACCACAGCAAAACCGACAATTTGTTCTGATTTTTCGGCCACTAAACACCAATGACGTTCTAAACCATCGCTAAATAATTTTTCTGTCCACGGTGCATATTGTACTTGTTGTTCAATGGCACATACGGCGGGTAAATCACTCTGGGTCATCGGACGTAAAACTATTGATTGAGGGCTAACCATAAGGCTTTTTTCTGTAAAGGTTGTTGGAGCAACATGCTCAGACTAGGTTGAATAATAAAGGGCATTTTCGTACTTGCCATGAGTAACTCTGCTAAATCCTGCTCATAATCCGCCAATAAAATATAACCTTTTTGACTCATAGCTTGACTACGAAAAAAGGAGACTAATGCTTCTTGAGCGGCTTTTTTATGACGAGGAATGGCATAATTGTTGACCATTGGCCATGTAAATAATATCGGCTGCGATGAGGCGATTGGCAATGCCCGTTGAATATTTGCTAATAACTGTGCCTCACTGGGGCTTAATAATTGCGAGCGTGGCACAATAATCTGCCATTGACCGCAAGCATAGACACCAAACTTAAACTGAATCGGTTGCTCTTGGCTGGTCGCTAATTTTGAGGCTATTGGTGCGGGGATGGCTACAGGTGGAGGAGCTAAAACATGTTTAAAACCGTCAATCGCTGCTGCTTGTTGATATTCAGGGTCATCGAAATAAGCCTCTAATGGCGGCTCATCGTTGTATTCGGGAGGTAATGATAATAAAGGGATTTCAGGAGTTAATGTTTCAGTGCTTATATGCACAACGGGTAGTTCATCAACGGTAGTTTTATTACTTGTAGATTCCGCATCTACACTCACATCGGCAAAAAACACATCTTCAAATGCGACATAACTCGTGTGTGATGAAGGCGCAGCATGACTCAACTCCTGACGCACCGTCCACAAAGGAATACCGAGTGCCGCCAAATAAGCTTGGCGACGGCCTTCAAATTGTGGCGAAGAATCTAACATGCGTATTTGGCCTATTTAAGTTATTTGAACACAAAAGCTTAGGGGCGTTGCCACCCCCTAAACAGTCAGCACTTAAATCGTTTCTTCCTGTGGATGTGCGCGATCCGCTTTAGCGTTGATTAGATTTAACGCATCTAAATAGGCCTTCACACTGGCGACAACAATATCGGTATCTGCACCATGACCATTGATGATGCGCCCTGCTTGATTTAAACGCACCGTCACTTCACCTTGAGAATCCGTACCGCTAGTAATAGCATTGACCGAATATAACTCTAAAGAAGTTCCTGAATTAGCAACTGCTTCTATGGCACGAAAGCTGGCATCTACAGGGCCAGAACCCGTCGCGGTGACATTTTTTTCTTGGCCATTGACGGTTAACGTTAATTTAGCCTCAGGTTTTGTGCCTGTTTTTGAAGTGACTTCTAAAGTCACTAATTTATAAACTTCATCGACTTCGGTTTGCGTATCACTGACTAAAGCATGAATATCTTCATCAAAAATATCGTGCTTTTTGTCGGCCAACTCTTTAAAGCGCATAAACAAAGTGTTGAGTGAATTGTCACTCCCTGCGGCAATGCCCAATTGGTCTAAACGCGCACGGAACGCCGCACGGCCAGAATGTTTACCCAAGACCATACGATTAGCATTCCAGCCCACATCTTCGGCACGCATAATTTCGTAGGTTTCGCGGTGCTTTAACACGCCATCTTGATGAATACCTGATTCATGGGCAAAGGCATTCGCACCGACAATCGCTTTATTGGGTTGTACAGGAAAACCTGTAATACCAGACACCAATCGTGAAGTGGGGACGATTTCAGGTGTATAAATTCCTGTTTCCACCCTAAACAAATCACTACGTGTACGAATAGCCATCACCACTTCTTCTAAAGCGGCATTGCCTGCGCGTTCACCTAAGCCATTAATTGTACACTCGACTTGGCGTGCGCCATTTAACACTGCCGCCAAAGAGTTAGAAACTGCCAAGCCTAAATCGTTATGACAATGCACCGAAAAAATAGCTTTATGGGCATTAGGAACGCGGGTGATAATGTTATGTACCAACTCGCCAAATTGCTGTGGAATAGCATAACCAACCGTATCAGGAATATTGATGGTACTTGCGCCCGCATCAATTGCCGCCTCGATAACTCGGCACAAAAAGTCTAATTCTGAACGCCCCGCATCTTCACAAGAAAATTCAACATCTTCGACTAAGTTGCGCGCATATTTCACCGCACGAACGGCATTTTCAAGCACGGCATCAGGCTCTAAACGCAGCTTATATTTCATGTGAATCGGGCTGGTGGCAATAAACGTATGAATACGCGCAGCATGGGCATTTTTTAAGGCTTCGGCAGCACGGTCGATATCTTCGGCACGGGCGCGGGCTAAAGAGCAAATACGCGAATCTTTCACTGCTTCAGCAACGGCTTTAACGGCTAAGAAATCACCTTGGCTGGCAATAGCAAAACCTGCTTCAATAACATCAACTTTCATGCGCTCTAAAGCTTTGCCGATACGGACTTTTTCTTCCAAGGTCATCGACGCGCCTGGGCTTTGCTCACCGTCACGCATGGTGGTATCAAATATGACCAATTTATCTTTGTTCATGGCAAAAACTCACAAAATTTTATTGTAAAAGCGAAAATGAAAAACGAATAAATAACGAGCACGATGCGCTATAGAGATGATTGCCCATTAGGGCAGAAGCAGCAGGTATGAAATGTTATGAGTGATACGCACGCTGTTCATGTGTCATTAATATAAGTGAAATCGGTAATATTTCGACTATAACGACTGTTTAGCGTTTTGCCAACACTTTGATGACGAGCACTTCGACAAACAACGACAATTTTATCTAAATTGTCGTTGTTTGTAATTCATGCATCTACAAGTGAATAATGACTTATTTTTGAATAGTGTTAGCCATCGGTAAATTAGCTGCTGCATCACTGAGTTGTTTATTACCGACACGGCTTCTTTGTAATACTTGGTCACGCATCCATTCGCCAACACACAAACGCAAATCATCCATATCACCAATGCTCATGGTATCGCGTTTATCTTCATCGGCAAATTTATTGGCCAACTCGCCGCAAGTATCGGCAGTGGCTTGTACAGAGGCAGTCGCCGAAGTGGTGACTAATAAAAGCAAGGGTAGCAGGCGCATGACTTCACCATTTTTATTGTTAGTTGCCCATCTTGGGCGTCGCGTAATTGTAAGGCAAGTTATAACGAAATATCTACAAAAGGTATATTTTTTCCGACAAGCTGTATTGAAACCTTCACAAAAGGCGTAATTCACCCTAAAAACAAAAACCCACTGCCGAAACAGTGGGTTTTAAATCTCCCCTAGCCCCTCTTTTAAAAAGAGGGGGATTTTCCTCTTCTGTCAAAGTGGCTAGTGGAATTTAGCGTAAATTCTAAATAAACAGAATTACATCATTCCGCCCATGCCGCCCATACCACCATCAGGCATACCACCGCCTGCTGGTTTGTCTTCTGGGGCATCGGTAATCATACATTCGGTTGTCAACATCAAGGCAGCAACTGAACCTGCGTGCTCTAATGCCGAACGTGCCACTTTAGCAGGATCAAGAATACCCATCGCCAACATATCGCCAAACTCACCCGAAGCGGCGTTGTAACCAAAGTTACCTGTGCCCTCTTTGACTTTGTTAACGATAACAGAGGCTTCTTCACCTGCGTTGGTGACGATTTGACGTAATGGGGCTTCCATCGCGCGACGCAGAATGTTGATACCCGCGTTTTGGTCAGCATTGTCACCCACCAAATCGCTAATCGCTTGAACAGCACGAATCAACGCCACACCGCCACCTGCCACTACACCTTCTTCAACGGCAGCGCGTGTCGCATGTAGGGCATCGTCAACACGGTCTTTTTTCTCTTTCATTTCAATTTCAGTGGCGGCACCGACTTTAATTACCGCAACACCGCCAGCGAGTTTAGCGACACGCTCTTGCAGTTTTTCTTTGTCGTAATCAGATGTTGCATCTTCGATTTGAATACGAATGGTTTTAACACGCGCAGCGATTTCTTCTGAACGGCCTTCACCATCAATAATAATAGTGTTTTCTTTAGAAATAACCACTTTCTTGGCACGGCCACATTCGGCCAATGTTGCTTTTTCTAAGCTCAAACCAACTTCTTCGGCAATCACTTGGCCGCCAGTTAAGGTAGCAATATCCTGCAACATGGCTTTACGACGATCACCAAAACCTGGTGCTTTAACCGCACAGACCTTAACAATACCGCGCATTGTATTAACAACCAAAGTCGCCAAGGCTTCGCCTTCAACATCTTCCGCGATTAACAATAATGGCTTGCCTGATTTAGCAACGCCTTCAAGTACAGGAATCATGTCACGAATGTTGGAGATTTTTTTGTCTACTAACAAGATGTAAGGAGCTTCCAGTTCGGCAGTCATCGTGTCTTGTTTGTTGATGAAGTATGGGCTGATATAACCACGGTCAAACTGCATACCTTCAACTACTTCTAAGGTATCTTCAAAGCCTGAGCCTTCTTCAACAGTAATAACGCCTTCTTTGCCGACTTTTTCCATCGCTTGAGCAATTAAGTCACCAATAGTGGTGTCGGAGTTAGCCGAAATAGAGCCAACTTGAGCAATCGCTTTGCTGTCTGTACAAGGTGCAGAGTTTTTAGCAATTGCGGCTACTGCTGCACGAACGGCTTTATCAATACCGCGTTTTAAATCCATTGGATTCATGCCCGCAGCCACTGCTTTTAAACCTTCGTTTAAAATGGATTGCGCCAATACCGTAGCTGTTGTTGTGCCATCACCAGCAACATCTGCTGTTTTAGACGCGACTTCTTTAACCAGTTGCGCGCCCATGTTTTCGAATTTGTCTTTTAATTCGATTTCTTTAGCAACGGATACGCCATCCTTAGTGATGTGCGGTGCACCAAATGCTTTATCAATAACGACGTTACGACCTTTAGGGCCTAAAGTCACTTTAACGGCATCGGCCAAAATGTTTACGCCATTAATCATTTTTTGACGAGCGGAGTCACCGAATTTTACGTCTTTAGCTGCCATGATCTTTTATCTCTTCAACTCATTAGGGAAAGGTACAATTAGAGCAATTAGGCTTCTAATACGCCAAGAATGTCTGTTTCTTTCATGATTAAAAGTTCTTCGCCGTCAACTTTAACGGTTGTACCTGCGTATTGACCGAACAAAACTTTGTCGCCCGTTTTGACATCTAAGGCACGAACTTCACCCGAATCAGTCACTTGGCCATTACCTACTGCTAAAACTACACCTTGTGATGGCTTTTCAGCGGCAGAACTGGACAAAATAATACCACCCGCAGTGGTTGTTTCTTGCTCTTCGCGACGAATCACTACACGGTCATGTAAAGGACGGATTTTCATTGCTTGCTCTCCTAAGCGATGTTTATTGGGAGTTGATGTAATGTGGCAATCAGCGTTTGCTTCAAGCACATTGGAACTGAGAGGAAGATGGGGTTCGCTTTGTCAGCTTCAAGGGCAAACTGAAAAAATTAGTGAGTTGGGTTTTATCAAACTTCAACAAACAACCGTTAATTTATCTCTCCTCGCTATTACTAATGATACAAAAATGTGTTAATGCTGCAAAATTAGCGACTAAAAAATAATGGCGGTAGATGATGAAGCGCGTATTAACGATGATGGAAGCCGTCGGCGACTATCTAAAAACACTTTTATTAGATATAAACTTTAATAATTACATTAGCTTGCAAATTATTCCTTTGTGCTATGTCTCGGTGTTAATTACCACGAGCATCGCTTTAGTAATGTTGGTGATTCATGGTTTTATGGACAATATTTGGCTGGGAATGTTTTATCTCTGCCTATCGCCCGTCTTATTTTTATTGTGGGTATCAGCCTGTAGAATGGTTCTAGAACTATTAACCGTCATCTTTAGAATTACTGTTCAACTTGATGAAGTTTCCGTCATGCGCGAGTCAATGAGCGAAGTGACGGCGTTGACAAGGCCATTAGCACGTTTATTTCAACGTAAACCTGTGAGACCTGTTCGTAGCTCTAGACAAGACACCCCTCCTCCGACTAATAATCGTCGCTAAATTTAGTAGAGATACAATTAATGAAATTATTATCACTTAACAGTTGCCATGTTCCCGCCGATTTAAATAGCGTCACCAGTTATGACCCCAGCACTGAAGTGAATCCCGAAAGTGTTGGCATGACAGTCAAGCAACGTGATGCTATTTGGCGAGCGACTGAACTGTTGTACAAAACAGGTAACTCACCTGCGATTACCGTGTGTATTCGTCGTCAAGGTCAAATTATTCTTAATCGCGCGATTGGTCATGCTGTTGGTAATGGCCCAGAAGATAGCCGAGACACTCCAAAAATATTAGCCACCCCTGACACGCGTGTTTGCTTATTTTCGGCATCCAAAGTCGTAACTGCAATGTTGGTACATTTATTGGATGAAATGGGCGAAATTGACCTACTAGACCCCATTAGCCACTACATTCCCGAATACGGTGTGAATGGCAAAAGAAACGCCACTATTTATCATTTATTAGCTCATCGTGGCGGCGTGCCAAGCCTGCCTAAAGATACCGATCCGAGTTTATTATTTAACCCAAATGCGGCTTTAGATTTACTCTACAAAGCCAAGCCCATTGCGCCAAGTGGTCATCGTGCTGCTTACCATGCGTTAACGGCTGGCTATATTTTGGGTGAAATTATTCATCGGGTCACAGGCAAAGATGCTCGCCAATTTATGGCAGAAAAAATTAGTAAGCCGATGGGCATGGAAAGTTTTAATTTTGGCCTCGCCCCCGAATACCGAGACCATGCAGCTCTTAACTATAGTACTGGCTTAAAACCGACACTCATTGTTGCGTCTATTCTTAAAAATATTATTGGTGGCTCAATGGAAGATGCCGAACGTTTTACCAATGACCCGCAATTTATGGACACTATTTGTCCCGCTGGCAATATCTTTTCAACTGCTGAACAAGCCAGTCGCTTCTTTCAAATGTTATTGAATGGCGGTATATATGATGGCGTGAGAATCTTTGACCCGATGACGATTCGCCGCGCCACCATTGAAGTGGCTCGCCCCGAAATCGACAAAATATTATTACTGCCGATGCGCTATGCCATGGGTCCGATGTTAGGGGCAAAACCTGTCGGTTTATATGGGATGAATACGCAAAATGCCTTTGGCCACTTAGGTTATACCAGTATTTTTTGTTGGGCCGACCCAGATCGCGATATTTCTGCTAGTGTTCTTACCAGTGGTAAATTTTTGGTTGGGCCGGGTTTGCCTGCTACATTAAACTTAATATCAACGATTAGTCGGCAGTGTACGCGCGTTCACTCATCCGATTTTCATCGTATTGTCTAAATTAGTTGCTATACTGTTGTATATTAAATGTTGGAGAACGAGATGAGCCAAACCAAAGATGCTCCCATCAACTGGTTGCCTGCCTTTATTTTAATTGCAACACCTATTGCTGCCATCACCTTAATTCCTTGGTACGCGCTGAATCACGACTTTAGTACGGCTGCGTGGGTATTAATGATTGGTTATTTATATGCCAATGGTTTGGGTATTACCGCAGGTTATCATCGTTTGTGGGCACATCGCGCTTACGAGGCTCATTGGACAGTGGAAATCGCCTTAATGTTATTTGGTGGTGCAGCCATTCAAAACAGCATTTTAAACTGGGCTTCAGGTCATCGTACGCACCACCGTTTTGTTGATGATGTTGATAAAGACCCCTACTCTGCTAAACGCGGCTTTTGGTTTTCGCACATGGGTTGGATGCTGCGTAATTATCCATCCAGCACACCAGACTACTCCAACGCGCCAGACCTGCAAAAAAATAAAATCGTCATGTTTCAACACAATCACTATTTAGCCATTGTGTTATTTATGAACATTGCCGTGCCGTTTATCTTTGGTTTTTTAGTTGGTGATGTGTGGGGAACGGTTTTATTGATGGGTTTATTGCGTTTAGTCGTTAGCCATCACTTCACATTCTTTATTAACTCACTGGCGCACATGTGGGGCAAACAGCCTTACACCGACGAAAACACCGCGCGTGATAACTTTTGGTTGGCATTGCTAACGTATGGCGAGGGCTACCACAACTTTCACCATATTTTCCAATATGACTATCGTAACGGCGTTAAATGGTGGCAGTTTGACCCAACCAAATGGTTGATTTTGAGCTTGTCGTGGTTAGGTTTAACCAAAAACTTAAAACGAATTCCTAATTTTACGATTCGTAAAGCTGAGTTATTGATGCAATTTAAACGCGCTCAACAACAACTCGAGCAAAAAAGCTCGAAGTTACCGAGCGTTGATGTTGAAGCCATGAAACAACGTTTTGCTAAAGAATATGAAGCTTTTCTTGCCACTATGAATGATTGGGGCAAACTGAGAGAAGAATGGTATGCCGAGAAAAAGCAAACCATGATGCAAAAATGGGAAGACGCAGCTTTTAAAACTCGTTTTAATGAAATTGATTACCGTTTAAAAATGCAAAGCAAACGGGTACAGTTGATGATGCAACAAATGATGATGCCGCAAGTTACTGCGTTGTAAGTTAGTTGTTTTGTGTTGAAAAAAGAGCCGATTTTTCGGCTCTTTTTTTTGGCCTCGACTCATCTCAACCGAGGTAAAACGCTCCCTGTGCAGAGTCGAAGGGGAAATTTAATCTTTAATAAACCCCGCAATTTCATCCAAAGCTTGACTTGAAGTATCTAGCACTTGATTAAACATCTGAAAGTTATGCCACATCCCTTCATACACCTGACAATCCATATCAACCCCTGCCGCTTTGCCATACTCAGCTAAACGCAAAGCATCATCTAACAAAATTTCCTCACCACCTACCTGCACCAATATCTTGGGTAATCCTGTTAAATCTGCAAATAATGGCGAAACACAAGCATCATCAGCGGCAATTGCACCACGGAAACCATCTGCGCCACGCTGTAAAGCATAGGCTGTTACCATTGGGTCTCGGGATTTATACTTGCTTACTGACGGTGCACTTAGTGTTAAATCAACAAAGGGTGAAATCATAAATAAGCCCGCGGGTAAAGCTACGCCGTTTTCCCTGAGTCGAATCGCCAAATTTAATATATGTGCGCAACCACCTGAATCACCCCCTAAAATAATATTTTCAGGTAAATATCCCAAGGCTAATAAGGCTTGATAAGTCGCCAAACCATCATCTAAAGCCGCAGGATACGGATGCTCAGGGGCTAAACGATAATCAAGCATATATACGCTCGCTCCGCTCCGCGCACTTAACTCACTCGCCATTGCGCGATGTGTTGCAGCCGAACCTGCAAAAAATGCCCCACCATGAAAATGCAGAACTACCTTTTGGGCATCTGCATGGGTATACAAATACTCGCAAGGTACACCAGCTAAGGTCGCTTTTTTGATACTAACACGGCCATCAGGCTGAAACAGTTTTGCCCCAAACTCCATACCTGTTCGAGCAACAGCAACAGGAATAGGTAAACCGCTGGGTAATTTAAATGCCACGCGCAAACTGGCTTTGACGACTTTTTTAGCAATCGCTTCTTTAAGGCTCATAGACAAACTCTCTAACGTAAAGGCTGTGGGCTGGCTTTGGCCACCACCCATTGCGAGACACTATTAAAATAATGGGCTACCGCAAACGGGAAAGGATAAATAACGCGTGGCTTATCATGCAGATACGCATTGATAATTTCTTGGGCGATGATGTTTGGCTCACCGGTAGGAATCAAACGTGATACTAAACCTTGTTTGACTTGGCTCCGTGCATGCGCCTCTAAACCGGAATGAACAGGGCCGGGATACACCGTCACGACATGAATGCCTCGTTGACGCAGCTCGTTATGCGCGATTTCTGAAGCCATCGCCAAACCTGCTTTTGCTCCGCTGTAATAGGCACAACCTGCAATCGGCACACGCCCTGCCATACTGGCAATATTGATAATACAACCGCCTGTTTTCATATCTGCTAAGGCTAAATCCATTAAGCGTAAAGGACTGATTAAATTAACCGCTAATAACTTCCAGCCTAAATTCCAGCCTGTACCTTGAAAACTAATAATATCCATAATGCCTGCGCAATTAATCAGAATATCGACTGCACCATGTTTAGTAATGACCTGTTGCCAACCTTCAGCCAGTGATTCAGGTTGAAATAAATCCCACAACACATAGTCAGCTTTAGTACCTAGCCTTTGCACTTTTTCGATTAAAGCAGCTTCATTAATATCCACCAAGGTAAAATGAGCATCAGGAAATTGTTGGGTAAAAACGTGTGTCAATGCTGAACCAATTGCGCCTGCTGCCCCTGTAATTAAAATATGTCGAGGTGTTTTTTTCATGATTGTCCTCTTCGTTGTAGGGGCGGACTCATCCGCCATCTTGTTGCATGTTTGGCGAATAAATTCGCCCCAACATTTTATTGCACGATATAGTCACTCATATTAAAGTGACTGAGTTGCTTACGCATTTCTAAGGTTGACCACGGCCATAAGGTACTATTACGGCCATTGATATCAATAAAATAACTTTGGCAACCACCTTTATTCCATACGGTATTTTGTAGGGCGGCTTGTACGGTGTCGTTAAACTGCGCTTGACGGACTGGATCAACTTCTATCTTTTGAATGCCTTGTTGTTGCACTTGTTTTAAGGCATCAACAATGTAGGTTAATTGCGCTTCAATAATTAAAAACGCCGATGAACTGACGGCTAAATTAGGGCCAAACATTAAAAAGCTATTAGGGCAACCTGCTACCATTGTTCCCATATATCCTTCTGGGCTGCCTTGCCACACTTCAGCCATACTTTTGCCACTCGAACCACGAACACGCTTGGCAATCGGTGGCGCACTAATCTCAAAACCTGTGCCTAAAATAATGACATCGACTTCATGTTCAACACCATCATCAGCAACAAGGCTATGGGCGCGTATCTCCTTTACGCCATCAAAGACAATCTCGACATTTTTTTGGATAATGGCGGGATACCATTCATTCGATTGCAAAACACGCTTACAACCAATAATAAAATTCGGTGTCAGCTTTTCTCTCAATACAGGATCTTTCACTGTTTTTTGCAGATTAAATAAAGCCAGACGCTGAAATTGCTGCATGATTTTAGGATGGTGCATACTGCCATTTAGGGTTTCAAAGACGCTGAAAATTGCGCCACGCATGGCTAATTGTGTTAACGGTAACCTTTTAAACAGTTGATGCATTAAAGGCGATAAAGTCTGATCCATTTTTGGTAGTACCCATTGTGGCGTACGTTGAAACAACACTAACTTTGCCACTTTGGGTTGAATTTTGGGTACAAACTGAATCGCCGATGCACCTGAACCAATCACCGCCACCCGTTTTCCTGTTAAATCAACTTCATGTTGCCAACGTGCCGAATGAAAAATTTTGCCTTTAAAATCATGAATACCACTAATGTTAGGGTAGACAGGCTCGTGCATAGGACCACAAGCCATAATGACAAAACGAGCTTGATACTGTTGCTTGTACGTAGAGATTCGCCATAATTTTGCTTGCTCATCCCACGCAGAATCAGTCATTTCTTGCTGCATGTGAATGTGAGGAATCACGCTATAATCACGCGCTGTTTGTTGTAAATAGGCTTTAATTTCGGCTTGTTCAGCAAAAACACGACTCCAATTGGGATTCGGTGCAAAGGAGTAAGAATACAAAGCCGATGGCACATCACAGGCACAACCGGGGTAAGTATTTTCCCGCCATACACCTCCTAGCTCATTGGATTTTTCCAAGACAATAAAATCGTGAATACCTGCTTCGCGTAATTTAATTGCCGCGCCTAAGCCTGCAAAACCACTTCCTACAATAATGACCTGCCAGACCTTAGAAGTTGAATCCTGTGTTTGGGCAGTCGTTTGTAAATTTTTTTCAATAACAGTCATCGTTTTGCTCTCCACTAACTCAATCAACTTACAATACGGACATACAATTCAATTACGGAATACAATGTCACTATTTGAATTTTATGTCAATTAGTAATTTTTTGTGTATGATTTAAGGATATAAATTTTTTCATAACCCTATAAATCATTCATGAACGACACTTCTTCTCTTTCGCGTGCCGAGCGTAATCGCTTACAACTCCGTGCGGATATTATTCAAGCGGCATTTATTGAGTTTTCTGAACGGGGTTATCATCAAACCGCGATTGCGGATATTGCTAAACGACTTGGTATTGGTCATGGCACGTTTTATCGCCACTTTGCCAATAAACGCGACATTCTTGAACACGTAATTGATGATGTCACCCAAAAAATCACTGCCGCTTTAGTCGCCGAAAATGCCCCCACAGCTGTTAATTCTTTAGCAGAATATCGCGTTCAATGTGCGCGTATTGGTCAAGGATTAGCGCAAATTTTTGCCGAAAACCCTGCAATGGCACGTTTGGTGTTGTTAGAAGCTACATCTATTGATAAAGAAATGACGCAACGATTAATGAATTTACTGGATTGGGGTGGTCAATTAGTGGCTGCGTATATGGCACATGGTGTACGGCAAGGATTCTTTCGCGCTGATTTAGATGTGACATCGACGGGTCATGCGGTAGTCGGAATGATTTTGATTAGTGCCTTGCGTTTTTTAACAAATCCGAGTGATTTAAGTGAGCAAAAGCGTTTTGCCGAAGCCATACAAAGTGTATTGATTGATGGTATTGCGCCGCGTTAATTTATCTACCCACTATTTGCTCCAGCACGCTTTGCTGCTGCCTGCCGCAGGCCTCACTTTTGTTTCGACAAAAGTAAGCAAAACCATTTGTGACGCAAAACTCGGCATCCATGCCTCAAACAGTTGCGCCACCGCATCCCTGCAAAAGCACTATTGAGTAATCCATGACCACTGTTATCATCGCCGAAAAGCCATCTGTCGCTAATGAACTGGCTAAATATTTGGGTCATGCTCAACGTGCCGATGGTTATATTTCAGTAGGAAACTATCGCGTAACATGGTGCTTCGGTCACTTATTAACGCTGGCCGAACCCCATATTTATGATGAAAAATACAAAAAATGGCGCGCCGATGATTTACCGATTTTACCAACTGACATCAAAATCATTGCCAAAGATGACGCAGGCATTCGTAAACAATTAAAAATTATTGGCGGTTTACTGAAACAAGCTGACGAGGTGATTCATGCAGGCGACCCCGACCGCGAAGGACAATTATTAGTCGATTGGGTCTTACAACATCACAAAAATCGTAAACCCGTCAAACGCTTATGGTTGGCGGCTCAAGACAGTGTTTCTATTCAAAAAGCCTTACGCACTTTACAGAGTAATTTACAGTACGCACCGCTGTTTCAAGCCGCACAAACACGATCCATTGCTGATTGGCTTGTGGGTATTAATTTATCACGCGCGTTTACTTTGGCGGCACAAAAACACGGCTATCGCGGTGTCGTCAGTATTGGTCGAGTGCAAACACCCACATTGGCACTCATTGCCATGCGTGACCACGATATCGAAACCTTTATCAGTAAAACCTACTATGTACCGATGGTTCATGTGGGCGTAGAAAAAGGCAGTTTTTGGGCAACATGGATTGTGCCTGAATCACTTAAAGACCGTTATGCTGATGGTAAAATTACGGACTTAGACTTTGCCAACAGCATTTTACAAATCCCTGAAACGGGCGTGATTAGCCTATTAGAAAAGAAGAAATTACACACTGCCCCACCCTTGCCTTATCGTCTCTCGCGCTTACAAAAAGATGCCAGTGCGCGTTTTGGCTTGACTGCCGATGATGTGTTAACCATTTGCCAAAGCTTGTATGAAGACTACAAACTCACCTCTTATCCGCGTACCGACTGTGACTATTTACCCGAATCGCAACATAGCGAAGCACAAGATATTTTGGCGGCGTTAACGCACATTTACCCCACTCTTTCGCCATTTGTACTACAAGCAAATACTTCTCTAAAATCAAGCGCATGGAATGATAAAAAAGTCACCGCGCATCATGCCATTATTCCTGTTCGGGGTAATGGTGCAACCTATGCACAACTGAAAGACAAAGAGCAAAAAGTCTATGATTTGATTGCCCGTGCTTATGTTGCTCAGTTCTTTCCTGCCTATGAGTTTGAAAAAACCGACGTTGAAACAACATTTGGTCAACAACGCTTTAAAGCAACGGGCAATATTCCGTTAAAAGAAGGTTGGAAGGTGCTATATCCACCTCATAAAGCCAAAACTAAAACTGACGATAGCAACAATGCTGAGGCCGACGATAAAGAACCCGAACAAGCCTTACCGCCTATCACATTAGGAGAAGCAGCGCGTAAACTAGCCACCGAAGCCCGTCAAAAACAAACACATCCGCCTAAAGCTTATACCGATGGTACGCTGATTAGCGATATGGAAAGTGTGCATCGTGTTGTTGCCTCCAAAACCAAAGATATTGATAACAAATGGTTAAAACTGCTAAAAAAAAATGCAGGTTTAGGGACAGAAGCAACACGCGCAGGTATTCTCAAAACCTTGTTGGATCGAGGCTTTATTGAACGAACAGGTAAAAATATCACCGCCACCACGACAGGCCGCGAGTTAATTAAAGCCTTACCCAAAGAAGTAAAAAGCCCGATTGCCACCGCGATTATGGAACAAGAATTAGCGGCTATCGAAAAAGAAGGATTCGACCCCGAGGTTTTTTTAGCCAAACAACGGGCAAGTATTGAAAAGCTGATTGGCATTGCCGCCGACGCAACAATTTTGTTGAGTAGTCCCGAAGCTAAAAGTGACGCATCAAATAAAGCCAAACGTGCGCCAAAAGCTAAATCATCAAGCACTAAAGCGGTATCCGCAACGGCTAAAAAACCACGCGCTAAAGCCAAAAACATCGCCACAAATACAACTGAGAAAATGTGTCCTGAATGTCAAAAACCGATGATTTTGCGAGCGCGTAAAAGTGATGGGCAAAAATTTTGGGGTTGTTCGGGGTTTCCAAATTGTCGGCGTGTGGAACAAGCGACTTAATGAAAAACCCTACAGGTTTAAGCTTGTTAAATTGACAGCACGATTAGACGTGCCCTGTACTCATATAACTTACGGATGTGGAACAAAATCCGTTAACTGCTTCCCTAACCCCGCCGCCAACAAAGGCAACTCTACTACTTTAGCTTGCGCCAACTGAAAAGCTTGTCCATGTTGCCAATCGCCATCAACAAAAAAACTGGCCAATAAGCCGACAATAGGCATATGACACACTAAAGCAATCACCGACTCTTCAGGCAACTCTAACTGCTCTAACCATTTAACCGTCTGTAAAGGCGGACTATCAGGCCGAATGTAATCACACGTCGTAATAGGTACATCTAAAGCTTGACTGATATGAACAGCCGTTTGCTGAGCACGCAAATAGGGGCTAACAAACAAGCCATCCAATTGAAAGCCGTGATTCACTAACCATGCCGCTGTTTGTTGCGCTTGAGCTTCACCAAGAGCCGTTAATGCGCGCTTGGCATCGGTACTACTTTGATGCTCTGCTTGACCGTGACGAATGAGGATAATTTGCATATTGTTCACCGATTAGGAAGTACGAACTCGACATCACTTCGCTGCCCGCTATTCATCATTTTAGCAGCAACCGACATAATCGGTTGGTCATTATAGATAATGTCGTATAAGCCGCTGACAATCGGCATATAAACACCTAATTTATCGGCTTGTTGCTTCACTTGTTGAATGGTATTAATACCTTCGGCTGTTTGTTCTAAATCAGCAATAATATCCGCCAACTTTTTACCCGAACCTAAAGCAAAACCAACCTGATAATTTCGACTAAGCGGCGAGTTACAGGTCGCAAATAAATCGCCTACACCTGCCAAACCTAAAAAGGTCAGTGGATTTGCGCCTAACTGCACGGCAAAACGACTCATTTCTGCTAAAGCACGAGTCAGCAACATACTACGGGTATTTTCACCTGCTTTTTGCGCATGAGCCATACCTGTAGCAATAGCATAAATGTTTTTTAGCGCACCACTCAGCTCGACCCCATAAATATCTGTGTTAGCGAATACACGAAAATAAGGGCATGCTAAGGCATGATGAACCGTCGCCCTTAAATCTGGATCAAGACTGGCAACCACTGTACCCGCAGGCATTTTCGCCGCGATTTCTTTTGCTAAATTAGGGCCACTTAACACTGCTAAACGAGCGTCAGGCACTTCTTCCCGAATAATTTGACTCATCAGTGAAAATGTACCCGCTTCAATGCCTTTCGTCATACTAACGAGCATTTGTTTGGCATGAAAATGGGGTTTAGCTGCTTGAATAACTTGGCGAAAAGCTTTACTCGGAATAGCAACAAACACTAAATCGGCTTGACTGACGGTTTGCGCTAAATCACTGCTGAATTGCAAACTTTCATGCAGAGTAAACCCTTTCAGATAACGCGAATTCTCGTGAGTTGTTTGCATTTCTTCGACTAAATCGGCATCTCGCAACCATTGAGTCGTTGGGCAACCATTGCCTGCGGCAAGATTGGCAATCACTGTACCAAAACTACCACCACCTAACACAGCAACACGCGGTTTAGCTATTGTCATATTCAACCTGTAGAAATAATAATCCCCTCGCGCCTAACACTCTCTTTAATTAAGAGCGTCAGAGCGAAGGTTATTTAGCTTACGCTAATTCCATCAATAAACTATTGAGACGTTTAACATAAGCCGCTGGATCTGCCAATGCGCCACCTTCGGCCAAGGTCGCTTGGTCTAAAATAATTAACGCTAAAGACTCAAAACGACCGTCATCCGCAGTATTCCCTAAACGATTCATCAACGGATGGTTCGGGTTAACTTCTAAAGTAGGTTTAGACTCAGGCAGTTTCTGGCCGCTTGCTTCTAACATTTGACGCAATGCTGCCCCTAAATCATATTGATTACGCACTAAACAAGCAGGCGAATCGGTTAAACGTTGCGTGGCTTTAACCGCCTGTACTTTTTCAGCTAACACTTTTTGCAAACGCTCAACTAAAGGCTGGCTGCTTTCTTGCAGTTGCTCTTCAGCTTTTTTGTCTTCTTCAGTGTTTAATTCGCCTAAATCCAAATCGCCTTTAGCAATATGCTGGAATTTTTTTCCTTCAAATTCAGTAAGATGCGTCATTAACCATTCGTCTAAGCGATCTGTCAATAACAGCACTTCTACGCCTTTTTTACGGAATACTTCTAGATGCGGGCTTTGGCTAGCGGCATTAAAGTTTTCGGCAGTGAGATAATAAACTTTATCTTGGCCCTCTTTCATCCGTCCAACATAATCCGCTAAGGCAACCGATTCAACAGCATCACCCGAATGGGTAGAAGTAAAGCGTAATAATTTTAAGACTTTATCTTGATTAGCATGATCTTCGGCCACGCCTTCTTTTAACACACTACCAAACTGTGACCAGCAAATAGCATAATCTTCAGGCTTGGTTTCGGCCATTGTGGTTAACATATCTAAAGAACGACGAGTTAAGGCCGTTTTCATGCTGTCAACAATCTTGCCTGACTGTAATAATTCACGCGACACGTTCAAGGGCAAATCATTAGAGTCAACGATTCCTTTGATAAAGCGTAAATACATCGGTAAAAACTGTTCTGCGTCGTCCATGATAAATACGCGTTGGACGTATAGCTTTAAACCGCGCACACCTTCGCGTTGATACAAATCTTGAGGTGCACGCTTAGGTGCAAACAGCAAGGAAGTGTATTCAAGTTTGCCTTCGACTTTATTGTGATTCCACGCTAAAGGATTATCGTAATCATGAGCGATGTGTTTATAAAAACCTTGATACTCTTCATCAGTAATTTCATTACGTGGACGCGTCCACAACGCTGCGGCTTTGTTGATGGTTTCGTAGGTTGTGCCTTGTTCAGAAACGACAGTTTCGTCTTCTTCATCAGCGGCTTCTTGCGCTACAGGCATACATACAGGAATGGCAATATGTTCGGCATATTTGTGAACAATGGTTTTTAAACGCCACTCATCCGCAAACTCTTCTTGAGTTGGGCGCAAGTGTAAAACGATAGTTGTTCCGCGTTCTGCTTTGTCGATGGCTTCGACGCTGAATGCGCCCTCACCTTCAGACTCCCATTTAACACCTTCACTGGTAGCTGCACCTGCACGGCGGGTAAAGACTTCTACTTTTTGGGCAACGACAAAGGCGGAGTAAAAACCGACACCAAATTGACCAATGAGTTGAGCATCTTTCTTTTGGTCGCCTGTTAAGTTACCAACAAATTCGGACGTGCCAGAACGGGCAATCGTGCCTAAATTATCAATCACTTCTTGGCGATTCATGCCAATGCCGTTGTCACGCAAGGTAATGGTTTTTGCATCTTTATCTACATCTAACCAAATTTTTAATTCGGGGTCGTCACTTAACCATTCAGGATGGCTTAAGGCTTCAAAACGTAATTTGTCGGCGGCATCAGAAGCGTTCGAGATTAACTCGCGCAAGAAAATTTCTGGATTGCTATATAACGAGTGAATCATCAAATGCAATAATTTAGAGACTTCTGTTTGAAAGCCTAAGGTTTCTTTTTGAGTGGTATTGTCAGTCATGTTGAGATTACTCCTTCAGTTCAGGGACTTATATGAGCATCAACATGGGGATTTTAAAATAGAGTTCAAGGGTAATAGGGACAATTCGCTATATGCGCTGATTGTCTTTGATAATAAGTTTTTTCGCCATTTAACTCATGGATCACTAATTGATCGGCATTTTGCCATTCCACTTTATTCTCATCAATTGGCCAAATACGGCTACCACCAAACCACATAATGCTTTCTTTGCTCGGACTACTCCACACGCCTTCATAACCTTCGGTATAGTCATTCTGCTGCTGTTTTGTTAATACTTCCATGGAGTCGTTATCAATTTTAAATTTGCCATTGGCTTTAAGTTCGATGGCAAACGATATTTTGTCGCGTTTTGCTTGCCAACGACCCACCCATTGGCAAGGAACGTGCGGTTGGATCATGTTGTAATAACGTTCGGGCTTCATGTACCAACGGACAACAGGGTTATTGTTTTTTTGCAAACAAACGATAAAGTCGCGCATTTCTGCTTGCTCATCTTTTGATGCAGAAGGTAATCGCCAAGAGCAAAATTCTAAACTTTGCGCAAATTTCGACATGGCATAACCGCGAAGTACGGTAAAAACAAAAAAAACGAAAGGAACAAAAAAAACAAACCGCCAAAATAAACGGAAATCTTTGCCCATGCTAACTACCTAAATAAAAGTTTCACCGTTTATGGTGAGCCTATCAAACCATTTGCACAGAACACTTCGACAAGCTCAGGGCGCATGGAAAACGCAAACAAACTTACGTTAAAGCTTAAATGCACACCCCTCAGCTAAAATTGAATGCCTGTTAAAATATAAAGTTTGATCAAAACCATTGTTCATTAGAAAATAATTTTTACTGACCCACTCGACTGAGCTTTGATTAATTGGCCAAAAGAAACTATCGTCAAAAAATTGAATGGCTATGTTGGGGCTTGTTGAGCTCCATACTCCTGTTCTTAAAGGCCGAGACGCACTTTTTTCATCTTGACCGTATCGAATCGCTTTGATGAAAAACGTTGAATCAGCGTTAATTGTCAGCCAATATTCATTCATATTTTCTGAAACATGCCATTTACCCACAAAAGCACACGGGAGTTTTGGATAAGCATATTGATATAATCGATTTTCATCCATCATTTTGGTAAGAAAGAAATTACTTTTCTTTTTTAAACACCCTACAAATGGCACCATTTTTTTTCTATCAGCAACTGTTGGTGGAATAATGGACTTGTCACTGAGACATGCTTCTATATTGGTATCAAATTTACTCGTGAGATAAAAATAAGAGCTCAAAAAGGCAATACTAATCATCAAGGGGATATAAATAATAAAGCGCAAAAACCAGCTAAAATTACTACTCATCAAAGTTATTCCTTCATCTTTTTTATTTTTTTACTACGCTGTTTTTAAAATATTCTTAGCCCAACAACGTAGCACTTTCTCTACATCAAATCTACTTGCTCAAATACTTAGTCGCAGCTTCTAGCCCTTGTAAAGTCAAGGCATACATACGCTCATCTAATAATTTGCGTACATGCTGTATGGATTGAGTCATCTGCCATGCCCGATCAGGTTCAGGATTTAGCCACACGACTTTGTGAAAATGCTGGCATAACCGCTGCATCCACACAGCGCCTGCCTCTTCATTAAAATGCTCGACTGAACCACCCGCCGATAATATTTCGTACGGAGACATAGTGGCATCGCCGACAAATATGACACGATAATCTGAACCGTATTTATGAATAATGTCCCAAATCGGCAAACGCTCCGACCAACGGCGGTTATTGTCTTGCCACACACTTTCGTAAATAAAATTATGAAAATAAAAGTAATGCAAATGCTTAAATTCACTACGTGCCGCCGAAAATAGCGACTCACAAACTTCAATATGCGGATCCATTGAGCCACCCACATCAAAAAAAATCAGCACTTTGACACGGTTTTTTCTTTCAGGAACTAACTTAATATCCAGCATTCCGCCTTTATGGGCGGTCGATTTGATGGTATCGGCAATATCTAATTCTTCTTCTACGCCTTGACGGGCAAAACGACGCAAACGACGTAACGCCACTTGTAAATTACGGATGCCTAGCTCTTGCGAATCATCTAAATTTTTGAAGTCTCTTTTTTCCCATACTTTAACGGCAGTTTTATTACGCGATGGTCCTGCTAAACGAATGCCTTCAGGATTAGCTCCGTACGCACCAAAGGGTGACGTGCCGCCTGTACCGACCATTTTATTGCCACCTTGATGGCGTTTATGTTGTTCTTGCAGACGTTTTTCAAATTCTTCCATCAACTTTTCCAGCGAACCCATTTTCTGTAGCTGCTCAAATTCTTCTGGCGTTAATGTTTTTTCGATTTCTTTGCGTAACCAATCATCGGGAATATTGGCACTGTCTAAAGGATTCGTCGCGGTATCTAAACCATCAAAAAAATGTTTAAAAGCCCGATCAAACTTATCAAAATGCTTTTCATCTTTAACCAAACAGGTGCGCGACAGGCGATAAAAATCGTCCATATCCGCAAAAGCCAAGCCATTATCTAAGGCACTAATTAAATCCAAATACTCACGCACCGAGACAGGTACTTGATACTGCTTGAGGGTATAAAAAAGTTTGGTGAGCATAAGTCTCTCCATCTGCTTGATAATTCAGATGATGCGTGGTGATTTTTCTGTAGGCAATATAGCAAATTTGAGGTAAATGGACGATGGAGAAGTGACGCAAAAAAATGACCTATGCTTTTGTAACAAAGCATAGGTCATATAACAAACGATTAAACCTCAGCCGCTAAACGCGCACCTTGAGCAATAGCTCGTTTCGCATCTAATTCAGCCGCTACATCCGCACCACCAATTAAATGCACTTTTTTACCCAGTGCTTCAACCGTTGCCTGTAACTCACGTTGTGGGTCTTGGCCTGCACAGATGATTACGTTATCCACTTCCAACACTTGGGTTTGACCGTTGATACTGATATGTAAGCCAACATCATCAATTTTTTGGTATTCAACACCCGTGATCATGTGTACGCCCTTTTTCAGCAATACCGCACGATGCGCCCAACCCGTCGTTTTGCCCGGCCCTGTGATCTTTTTGTTTTTGCGTTGGAGCAAATACACTTCACGCGGACTAGGCGCAACGTGTTCGGTCATGCCTTCAATACCGCTACGCGCTTGTAAGGTTTTATCAATACCCCACTCACGCAGATACTCATTAATATCAATACTGGCAGGCGCGTGACTTTGGTCATGGGTTAAATACTCGGAAGTATCCATACCAATACCACCCGCACCAATCACGGCAACACGTTTACCGACAGGCTTTTTGTCACGTAAAACTTCAATATAAGACAATACTTTCGGATGATTGATACCTTCTAATGGCAATTGGCGAGGTGCAATACCTGTTGCCAACACCACTTCATCAAACTCTTTCACGTCGTCGGCATTGACACGTTTGCCCAGTTGTAAATTAACGCCGTGTTTTTTCATCATCACGCCAAAATAACGAATGGTTTCGTAAAATTCTTCTTTACCTGGCACTTGTTTGGCGATGTTAAATTGACCACCAATTTGCGTATCTTGATCAAATATAGTGACGTTATGTCCACGTTCTGCGGCTACCGCAGCAAAGGACATACCCGCAGGCCCAGCACCAATAACGGCAATGTTTTTCGGCTTATCGGTTTTAACGTAGATGAGTTCTGTTTCATAACACGCTTGTGGATTCACTAAACAAGAAGCTTGACGCAAGGCAAACGTATGATCTAAACACGCTTGGTTACAGCCAATACAGGTATTGACTTCTTCTTCTTTGTTAGCGGCAGTTTTCTTGACCCAATCTGGGTCAGCCAACATCGGGCGTGCCATTGAAATCATATCGGCATCGCCACTGGCAATAATTTCTTCGGCATGAGAAGGCATATTGATACGGTTGGACGCAGAAACAGGAATACTGACAGCTTCTTTGACTTTACGCGTCACCCATGTAAATGCCCCACGCGGTACCATTGTCGCAATAGTGGGGATTTTGGCTTCGTGCCAACCAATACCTGTATTGATAATAGTCACACCCGCTTTTTCTAGCTCTTTAGCAAGAGTAATCACTTCATCAAAGGTTTGACCATCGGGCACTAAATCCAACATCGACAAACGATAAACGATAATAAAATTGGTGCCAACACGTTCACGGGTACGACGTACTACTTCAAGCGGGAAACGCATACGACGTTCAAAATCACCGCCCCACGCATCATCACGCTCATTACCACGCGTCGTTAAAAATTGATTCAGCAAATAGCCTTCTGAACCCATAATTTCCACACCGTCATAACCCGCTTGTTGGGCTAAAGCGGCGGCATTAACCCAATTAGCTAACTCTTGCTCAATAACTTCTTCGGTCATTGTTTGCGGGGGAAACGGATAAATCGGGGATTTTTTGCCAGAGGGTGAAATATTCACAGGATGATACGATTGGCGACCTGCGTGCAAAATCTGCATACATATACGACCACCTTCAGCGTGAACAGCATCGGTAATGACTTTATGTTTTTTGGCATCGGCTTCGGTGAGCATGGCGCACATACCAGGCCCTAAAACACCTAGCTCAGATGGCGAAATACCGCCTGTGATAATTAAACCGACTCCACCAGCCGCACGACGGGCAAAAAAAGCGGCTTGTCTTTCGGGGGGAAACTCTTCGAGGCCAGTATGCATTGAACCCATAATCACACGATTAGGGAGAGTGACAAAACCTAAATCTAACGGTTGTAATACATGAGCAAAATGGGACACGGCAAACCTCAGCTAGTATTATGGCGGAATTTTAGGCGAGGAATAATATCCCCCTAAAAACATTGTCCGACGATAACTTGCAGCGAGGTTTTAGACAAGACGTTTACACGAACTTTGAGTTCGCGTTAAAAATCTGTTTTTTATGCCATTTAGTTATAACTCGACCGCATCATCTGCGTAATCGTAATCTTCATAATCTGCCCATTCATCCACTAAACAGTCATCGCGCATTTCTAATAATTCCATGGTGTTCTCCAATTCAATAGTCATTTCAGTGCGTGCATTAAATAAGTTTGCAATGACTGTGCCATGACAAATACAAGACATTTTGATGACACTCGTATTTGATCCACTCAATAAAAATACTCTTGTTTTTTCATAGCATTCAAACTTTTATCACTATCCTACAAATCATTAACTATCTTATACTGGTCAGTAACTTAACTCTCATTTACCTATGGTTTCAGCAATGACCGAACCTATTACTCCAACAATACATGAACTGGTACAAGCCATTATTAACGACCCAAAATCGAATAGCGCACGTCAACAACTTTATAGACAGGTGAAAAATGGTCGCTACTTTTTAGCACTATACGGCATTCCTTTAGATGCCTATAACGCACTGAATCAACAGCAAGTGTTTGTTAGCCAACAACTCATGAAAATGCCGATTCGATTGGCAATGGCAGAGAATGGCAGTAAAGCATTGTTAGCTTATTTAGATAAAGAAACACTCGATACTAATGCGCCAAATCACTGGACAATTGAAGTTTCTGGTGTTGATTTATTGAATCTTGTTTTACTGCAAGAAGAGCTTTCAGCCGTTGTTTTAAAAGGGAATATGGGTTGGGCGAGTATTGCTAAAGAAGATATACGGATGTTGATGAAGGGTTATGCGCCTTAAAATCTACATCCCTCCAAACCTCCCTTTGCAAAGGGAGGCTTAAACGCTCCCAAAAATATAAGCCAAAGCAAAGAAAATCCTCCCCTTTAGCAAAGGGGAGTTAGAGGGGATTTTTCTTAAACCAGCACTTGCGCCTGAACCGTAGGATTGACAAACACCTCTCCATTTTTGAGTTTTTCAAACAACTGACTATCAGACCACTCTTTGCAAACTTGCTCCGAAAAAACAATATCTTCTAAACGAATTAAACCCATCCGCGGGTTTTCAACATCGTATCTAAAACATTGAGCATAACCTGTGATGGTTTCATGCACTATTATGGAGTGCAAATTGACATCGGCCTCCCCATTTTGCATCACTGTCTGTTTTAACACCGCATCTACTAAGACAAATATCAAGCGCGAGAACTGCTCCGCTGAAGGTGAAACAGGCAAGCTAATCCAGCGTGCACTAAATTGTTTACAGAAGGCGATATATTCGGCGTTGTCTTTATCCCAAAAAGCGACTGCATGATCAAAACTATCAATTAAATCTTTGACATGTCCTTTTAATAGGCCAAAATCATAAATCATTTGACCGTTATCTAAGGCATGGGCTTCGAGTAAAATTTCCACTTGATAACTATGGCCATGAATCGAGCGACTACAGCGGTCACTAGAGCAATTACGGACAATATGGGCATTTTCAAAACGAAATAATTTGCGGATTAACATACAACACTCCAACGATTGCCGTTATTTTAGCAGAAATAGGACATGACTTACGCATCGCACCGCGATTAGCGCGTTTTGTGAACATAAAGCCACCTAAAGTGGCTGAAATGTGCACAAATAAGCGATAACCGCGTAAGTTCTAAGGAGTTAGCTGGTGTAGTCATGAGTTTTGTTCGCATCTCGCGTTGAGCTTAGGTACAATGCAGCGTTTTTTAATAATAGCCCTACCCGACTGCTATTATTTATTTTGATAATTCGCATTTTCGAGTCAGCGGGAGACCCCCGCGTTTCATCATCAGGAGCTTCACATGAAACAACCCGTTCGCGTTGCCGTTACTGGCGCAGCTGGTCAAATTGGTTATAGCTTATTGTTCCGCATTGCTAGCGGCGAAATGCTTGGTAAAGACCAACCTGTTATTTTGCAATTATTAGAAGTGCCTTTTGAAAAAGCGCAACAAGCGTTACAAGGCGTGATGATGGAATTAGAAGATTGCGCGTTTCCATTATTGGCAGGCATGATTGCCGCTGATGATGCCAATGTTGCTTTCAAAGATGCAGACATTGCTATTTTAGTCGGCGCACGTCCTCGTGGCCCAGGCATGGAACGTAAAGATTTATTGCAAGAAAATGCAAAAATCTTCACCGTGCAAGGCAAAGCGTTAAATGACGTAGCCAGCCGTGACGTTAAAGTATTGGTTGTTGGCAACCCAGCAAACACCAATGCTTACATCGCGATGAAATCTGCTCCAGACTTAAACCCAGCAAATTTCACTGCAATGTTACGTTTAGACCATAACCGTGCCTTGTCGCAATTGGCTGCCAAAACCGGCCGTGCCGTTAGCGACATCGAAAACATGGCCGTTTGGGGCAACCACAGCCCAACCATGTACGCTGACTATCGCTTTGCGACAGTTAACGGTGACAGCGTTAAAACATTAATTAACGATGAAGAATGGAACCGCACTGTATTCTTGCCAAAAGTTGGCAAGCGTGGTGCTGCCATTATCGAAGCGCGTGGTTTGTCTTCTGCTGCTTCTGCTGCTAATGCCGCTATCGACCATATCCATGACTGGGTGTTGGGCACCAACGGCAAATGGGTAACGATGGGTATTCCTTCTGACGGTAGCTACGGCATTCCTGAAGGCATTATCTACGGCGTACCTGTCACCTGTGAAAATGGTGTTTATACGCGTATTGAAGGCTTAGAAGTAGATGCATTCTCCCGTGAGCGCATGGACTTCACTTTGAACGAATTGCTAGAAGAGCGTGATGGCGTAAAACACTTACTACCATAATGTTCTGTGCGTTGACGTGATGACAGCATCGCGCCAACAAACATAAAAAAGCTCGTTATCCAACGGGCTTTTTTTATGATACCCCTCATATTTATAAGTCTTATTTGGCTATAAATTAATCACCAAAAACTATAATTAAGCATCTATTCAATTATTGCGCCAATGACCACAGATAAAACTTGCCGCCTATACCTAGACTAAGGTATGAATAACAACAAGACGACTTACTTAGCGCGCCATCGGCACTTAGAATTCAACCCCTGATGTTGACGTGCCTTTTTACAAGACGCTTTAAGTCCAAAACCTAATTAAAATTTTTTGAGTAATTGATTGTGATTGACGCAGAAGGGTTTAGACCCAATGTCGGAATTATATTAACCAATGCAGAAGGACAAGTATTGTGGGCGCGCCGTCAAGGTCATGATGCGTGGCAGTTTCCTCAAGGTGGCATTAATCCCGATGAATCGCCTGAAGATGCGATGTATCGTGAATTATGGGAGGAAATTGGCCTTGAATATCATCATGTCAAAATTATCGCCCAAACTCGCGGCTGGTTACGTTATCGCCTACCCAGAAGATACGTACGTCACGAAAGCCCACCGCCCGTGTGTATTGGCCAAAAACAAAAATGGTTTTTATTAAGCTTGATCGGTAGCGTTGATAATATTCAACTCAACAAATGTCATCCTCCCGAGTTTGATGGTTGGCAATGGGTGAGTTATTGGTATCCACTAAATCAAGTGGTTTCTTTTAAACGCGAAGTTTATCGTAAAGCCTTATTAGAGTTAGCGATGAGACTGCCTGTTGCAGAGGCCAGTTAATGACTCGGAATCCTAAAAGTACGGAACGTTTCGGCATGTTAGATATTTTAAGAAAACTGGTTCACGATATTGACGCCGCTCCGACCTTAATCGCGGCTTTAGACGTAATTGTCCAAAGTGTCAAAGATGCGTTAAAAACAGAAGTTTGCTCAATTTATTTACTCGATGAGCGCAGTAGTCGCTACGTACTGATGGCTACTCAAGGGCTCAATGCCGAGGCCGTTGGTACGGTTTCTTTAGGGCTTTCCGAAGGCTTAGTTGGCTTAGTTGGCCAACGTGAAGAGCTGATTAACTTAGAAGATGCGTCGTCACATCCACGCTATCATTATTTACCTGAAACTGGCGAAGAAAAATATAACTCCTTTTTAGGCGTTCCTATTATGAACCGCCGTAAAGTCTTAGGGGTGATGGTAGTTCAACAGCAAGATAAACGACGTTTTGGTGAAGCCGAAGAAGCTTTTTTAGTGACCCTATCGGCACAAATTTCAGGAGTTGTCGCTCATGCTAAAGCATTGGGACAACTGGAAAACCTTCACTCGCCTAAAGGTGGCGTTGCCAGCCCGCGTATTTTTCATGGTGTTGCAGGGGCAAGCGGTATTGCCATTGGTCGCGCAGTGGTTATTTATCCCCCTGCCGATTTAGAGTCTGTACCCGATCGCGCCACCGAAGACGTGAATAGTGAATTAGGATTATTTAATCAGGCCTTAGTTGCCGTGCGTGCTGAAATCCAACAATTAGACAGCAAAATGGCCACTTCTTTGATGCCCGAAGAACGCGCTTTATTTGAAGTTTATTTACGGATGTTGGATGACAATGCCCTCGCAGGGGAAATTGTTGAACACATTCATACAGGCAATTGGGCGCAAGGGGCATTACGCGCCGTTATT
Source organism: Agitococcus sp. (assembly GCA_030646715.1). Taxonomy (GTDB): domain Bacteria; phylum Pseudomonadota; class Gammaproteobacteria; order Pseudomonadales; family Moraxellaceae; genus Agitococcus. Next base: position 3,821 of record JAUSLJ010000035.1, on the reverse strand, counting down.
GATGAACATATGCAAAGTTTTGCGGCGATGGATGACCCGTATTTACGCGAACGTATGGCAGATGTCCGTGATTTAGGTCGTCGTTTATTAGCCCATTTGCAAAAACAAACGACACCGAATCGTGACTTTCCTGAAAGCAGTATATTAATTGGCGAAGATATTTCGACTGCCACTTTAGTTGAAACACCGCTCGAAAATATTGCGGCGATTGTCACGACAACAGGCGCAGCCAACTCGCACATGGCGATTATTGCGCGTGCGTTGGGTATTCCTACGGTCGTTGGTGTTGCTGAATTGCCTGTCGGTAATTTAGATGATGCGGAAATGATTGTGGATGGTTATCAAGCCCGTGTCTATGTTCACCCTTCGCGTGAGTTGCGTAAGCGTTATAAAGAAATTATCAAAGAAGAACGGCAACTGGTCGCGGGTTTAGATGCTTACCGTGATTTACCTGCGGAAACGCCTGACGGTCATCGTATTACTTTGTATGTCAATACGGGTTTAATGGCGGACGTAGCGCGGGGTCGTGACCGTGGTGCCGAAGGTGTGGGTCTATACCGTAGTGAAATTCCGTTTATGTTGCGTGATCGCTTTCCGAGTGAAGAAGAACAACGCAATATTTATCGTCAACAATTAGAAGCTTTTGCGCCCTATCCCGTCACCATGCGCATGTTGGATATTGGCGGCGATAAAGACTTACCGTATTTTCCGATTGATGAAGTCAATCCTGCGCTCGGCTGGCGTGGTATTCGTATTACTTTAGACCATCCCGAAATTTTTATGGTGCAAATGCGCGCCATGTTGAAGGCGGATATTGGCCTTAATAATCTACAAATTCTACTGCCGATGATTTCTTCGGTCTTTGAAATTGAAGAAGCACAGCACTTATTGCATCGTGCCGTCAGCGAAGTACAAGAAGAAGAAAAAACCACCATTCACCCACCCAAACTGGGCATCATGGTGGAAGTGCCTTCGGCCTTGATTCAAATCAAAGACTTAGCGCAAATTGCTGACTTTGTGTCGGTAGGCTCTAATGATTTAACGCAATATTTATTGGCTGTTGATAGAAATAACTCACGCGTTGCTGATTTATATACGCCTTATCACCCTGCGGTGTTGCGCTCCTTGCAATATGTCGTTAAAGAAACGCACGCGGCGGGTAAAAAAGTCAGTATTTGCGGTGAAATGGCAGGCGATCCTGGAACGGCTATTTTATTGATGGCGATGGGTTTTGACTCGCTGAGTATGAGTGCCAGCAACTTACTGAAAATTCGTAAAGTCTTACGCACTGTACCGTTTAGCGTTGCAAAAAAACTACTCGACCAAGCTCTCGCCATTGATAACGCGGCGGTCATTCGTAGCATGGTGGAATTAGAACTGAATCGTTTGGGATTATGGGAATTGGTACGGCCTACACAAAAGCCTGTGGGTGGTAATAAGGTGATGGCTTAGGGTAATTGACACAAACAGCATTTATAAACCCCGTCAAATTTGAAAACCGTAGTCAATTTACCGTTCGTGGTGAGCCTGTCGAACCACCCTTCGACAAGCTCAGGGCGAACGGAATACAATAAAAACAATTCTATGCGATTCTGTGAAGACGTGGTTTAGCCCGTGTAATAACACAGGGCTTATCGTGAAATTAACAAACAATTTGCCAAACCAATTAGCACACGCCTAGAATGAGTATTATTTTATTTATAATACACATCGAGGTGATTAAAATGCGCACCAATATTGTCATAGACGATAGTCTAATGCACGATGCCCTACAAGCCACTGGACTAAAAACCAAGAAAGAAGCCGTTGAACTGGGCTTAAAACTGTTGATTAAACTGAATCAGCAAAAAGCCATTAAAGCATTTCGCGGAAAGCTAAAATGGGAAGATAGCTCTGAAGACGTGAGGCTTAATCCATGATACTTGTCGATTCAAGTGTTTGGATTGATTACTTTAATGGCCAAGTCACTCCAGAAACCAACAAATTAGACACCTTACTCGGTGTTGAGCCACTTGGTATAGGCGACCTCATTTTAACCGAAGTTTTACGAGGATTTCGCTCAGATGTGGATTATCAGACGGCAAAAAAACTGATGATGACGCTCAGTATTTTTGAAATGCTTGGTACAGATATGGCTATTCAATCCGCCGACAACTTTCGTATGTTACGGAAACGAGGCATCACTGTCCGCAAAACGGCAGATGTCATTATTGCTAGCTATTGTATTGAACACAATCACTCGCTGCTATTTGCAGACAAAGATTTTCTGCCATTCGTTGCACATTTAGGGTTAAAGGCGGTAACAACAAACGCTTAATACAGGATTTATGACAGCGTTAAACCATTAGTTGTGATGGGTTCATGCCTCTACCTATGCTACAACCGTAGCACTGTGGAACACGAGAAGTGGCAGAAGAACCACGCAAGCCTTTGGTTTATCACAGATTTATCCCAGAATCCCTGTGGGCTATCGCACTTCTTTTTCTAGCTGGATTAGTTTACACAATACGAAGTAATACTGCCGCAGCCAAATGTTTTGATTAGGAAGTGAGTGTGTTATGAAGAAAATCTCTGTTAGACAGATTCTACTGAACTTATCGGCTTTAGTTCCTATTATTTTATACTATCCGTTAAAGAGTTTTATTATTCATCGGTTGGGCTTTCCTGATTTTAATATGGTTCATTTGGCGGTTTTTGTACTAATCTCAGTCATTTTGGTCTCAATTTTTTGTCAGATACTCCAACTGGATTGAGTATCCGTTGGATGTGGGGAACACAGGAAACATCAGAAGCATCCGTAGATACCGTCTTGCGTGTCAAGCTCTGAATAGAAATAATTGAAGGGCGGGACAAAAAACAAGAACGCACAAAGTCGTGATGCAAAATTACACCGATATTAGAGTTTACATCATCCATCCGATAGCCATTACCTGTCGCGGGGTAATGGCTATTTGAGGGTGTCAGGCCGAATTACACGGCTATTTTAGGCAGATAATCCGCTTGATATGGCCGCCGATGCATCAACACACCAAAGCATAAAAGCACCAGTTTACGCATTGCTGCCCCTAGTGCAGACATTTTTGACTTACCTTTGAGTAGCAAACGGTCATATAACGCCTTGACATGAGGATTGTACTGCATGGCACTCAGGGCGGCCATATAGAGCTTGGCGCGTATCTTGGCAGGTCCTATTTTCGACAAATGGGCTCGACCTGCTAAAGAAGTACCCGATTGTCGTTCGACAGGCACAACCCCTAAAAACGCAGCTAACTGATCCGCCGCCTCAAAGTGATGAGTATGCATCACACACAGTAAAGCTGCCCCAGTACGCTCACCGATAGCAGGAATACTTTGCAGTAATTGCATATCTTCTTTCAGTTGCGGATTACCATCAATATGATCGTCCTGCTCTTTCTGCAAAACATGCGATTTGCGCTGAAATGAAGATAATGCTGGCGTGAATAGACGCGAGTATTTGAGGGGGCGTATGCGTAGCTTCTGCCTTTTCCAAGCGATTTTTCTCGCGCAACAAATCGGCGGTTAAGGCATCATGCCGTGACAGCAAGGCCTTGAGTAGCAATGCTTCTGGACTAGGCGGCTGCCATAATTCAGGGCGATTTGCCGCTGCAAAATAGGCCAATACCTCACTATCCACTTTGTCTGTTTTGGTGTGGATAGAGTGGTAATCGTCCCTATAAATAACCTCTTTGAAAAGTAGAATTTTCTCGTAAGATAAACGCAGGAGATTTTGCATGAAAACATCGAAATTTAGTGACAGCCAAATCATGGCTATTCTCAAACAAGCTGAAGCAGGGACACCT
>JAUSLJ010000031.1 GCA_030646715.1 Agitococcus sp. | reverse complement strand
AGGTGTCCCTGCTTCAGCTTGTTTGAGAATAGCCATGATTTGGCTGTCACTAAATTTCGATGTTTTCATGCAAAATCTCCTGCGTTTATCTTACGAGAAAATTCTACTTTTCAAAGAGGTTATTTATAGGGACGATTACCCTACCATCCCCTCTCAAAAATGCACTAAGGATTCGCCCTTATGTACGTGTTATTACATTATTAAAACAATCTGATCCAAGTCTTAAATATGAAGTTTTTGGACGTTTAAATACTGGTGGAGACAATCTACTGCCTCAAGAAATCCGAAATGCAATGTTTGAAGGGCAATTAAATGATCTATTAATTGAGCTATCGGAAAATACTTTTTTTAAAAATCAAATTTCTGGCAACAAATCAGACTCAGAATACAAAAAATCACGTTTCTACCAAGAAATGCAAGATGTAGAATATGTTCTTCGCTTTTTCACTTTAAGATTATATTGGAACAATTTCAAATATTTCAATAATAATATGCAAAATGCGATGAATCAATTTATGGATGAAAATAAAAACAACACAAATGGTTTTAGTGAAAATTTCAATAATACTATGGAAGTAGTGCAGGCAATTTGGGGACCAAAATCTTTTAAAAGAATTGACGGTACTAACAAAATAATTTTAGGTATCTATGACGCACAAACAGTAGCTATTTCTTTATTAATTGATGAAGGACTTAAAGATAAACTCATCGCAAATGCAGAATATATTTCTGTCAAATTTGATTCAACATATAGAAAAGATACGATCTTTCAGGAGTCAATGCGACAATTCACATCAAACTCATCAAATATTGAATACCGAATTTCTACAATGATGGATTTAATGCGAGAATGTCTCTAAATGAATAATGCTAAAGTAGAGTTCATAGAAAGAATTACTACATTTGGTAATATTTTAGACAATAATAATGAACTATTGCTATTCCTTACAGATAAATCTCCAAATGCGAATGAGCATAATAAACAAGCTCGTTTATTAAGAAATGGACTAGCGGTTTCTCTATTCAACACTTTAGAAGAGTATATAAAAAAAAGAATAGGTGAAAGTCTCCAAAGCCTATCAAATACTCAAGTACCTTTTAATAGATTTCCTGATAGCTTTCAAAGAGCTGTCACAGTAGATGCACTTGCATCCATACACAAAATTGCACTACACAAGCATAAACACAACGATAGTCCAATACTCTTTGCACAAGAAGAATGCTTGCATATTGCTAGCACTGTAAATTCAACATATAGCTTATCCGCATACTCACTTGGCTGGACGAAATCAAATATAGATGCTCACGATGTTACTGCATTTATGAAAATACACGGGGTTAATAATCTATGGAAAACTATTAATTTTTTATCTCATCAAACAGGAATATCTATTTCAGACTCTGAACAGTTTTTTTCTAATATCTCACAAGCTAGGCATAAAGCTGCACATGAGCCTCTTGCGAATATAAGCGTCAGCGACTTGAACACACATTTAGACTTTAGTATCGTTTTTGCATTTTGCATAGATATACTACTAAAAAAATGTTTATTCTTTTACAGCAATAATACTTCCTCTTTTATTACACCCACAGCAAACAGGGGTTATGATTTTATTAGCCACCCTTGGACTACCAGATACTTAGTAAAATATCTAGGTGGTTTTAAAGAGTATAAATCTATAAACAAAACTAAAACTATAAAAATCCACACTCACGATTATAGCGAAGCAATTATTCGTGCTAAAACTAATAGTGCCATATTGATTATTCAAAATGAGAATCAAAAAATAATTGATTGGCACGCAAGTTAAATTCACTTTAAGTTAGATTCCAAGATTAGCTTTATATATCAACGCTCCTCAAACACCGCCACCTTGTCACCTTTCTCATCTAACAAAAACAAATGTTTATTTTCTATACGCCAACCACGCGTATCATTTAAGGCTTCAATAAATAAGGCTTCTTGGACAATACCGCCACTGGGACAAAAAATCTTTGTACTGGCTATTTCTGTCAGTTTGATAAATTCGCCTTGAGCTTTATAGCCACCCATTAAGCGATTACAACCTGTACTACCTTTAATACGCGAATTGACCGATTGAAAGTTTAAAAACGCGCCATCTTGAATCTGATTGGCATTAACTCCACGCGTTAACGCCACTAGTTGCCACATGGTATCTTCCAAATTCAGCACTTTTTGTGTGCTTAGTACCACTTGTGCGGGAATCACTGGTTCAGGTGTCACAGGAAAACGTGGGTCTGGTGTGGATGTCGTCGTACATGCAGTGACCCAAATACTGCACACAGCCAATACCAGTGCTTGTTTAAACATGATGCAATGTTCCTATCAGGCGGCAAATTCATGGGCTATCCAATAACCCAGCACCGCTGCTAATTGTTGATTAATATACAGTAAAGGAATTCTTTGACGTTGCCATGTAGGAACGCCTTGAACTTGTAAGAGTTTTTTTAACTCGTGATGATGGTGTCTGCCTATAGGTTGAATCTTCTCGCCACCTTGACGATAACGAATACTCACCTGCCTGCTCTGCCACATAGTAGCATTTATCCCCGTAAAGGCTTGTATCGGGCTTAGGCTTTCACCATTGGGTAATAGCAAGGGCTGACTTTTATCTAACCACTGTATTTCTAATGATGTATTAAACGAGATTAACGGAGGCATGGCAAAAAGTTGCCGTTGATAGCGTCTAATCTCAACGCCACGCCATGCCAACAATGGCTCGGCATCGGGTTGTGCAAGACACACTTCACTCCACACACGCATTAAATCGGCATAATCTGGCAATGGTAATTGTAGTTGCTGTATCCAATAACGCAGTAAATTATTGCGACGCGCTGCCGTTAACTTGCTTAAAACCTCGATATTTAGCGTGCTTTCAGCCAATTGAGCCTGTTGATAATCAATTGCTGCCAACTCCTGCAATAACTCATCCGCCTCACGCATTCGCAGACTGGTATCCGCTAATTGTTGATTGACCGATGGCCAGCGTTGTTGCAATAAAGGAATGATTTGATGGCGTAAATAATTGCGATTAAACAAGGTATTGGAGTTGGAATCATCCTCAATCCATTGTAAGCCTTGCTGTTGAGCATAGTGCATAATCATTTGACGATTGACCGTCAGTAATGGTCGCCAACAAGGAGTATTTAAGGTTTGAAAAGGGACTACTCCAACTGCTGGCATTGCGGCTAACCCACGAACGCCACTCCCCCGCATTAAACGTAATAATAAAGTTTCCGCTTGGTCATTTTGATGATGCGCCAACAATAAAACATCACCTGTAGTTAATACGGACTGAAAGGCTTGATATCGGGCTTCGCGAGCAGCAGATTCAAGACTCGCCGTTTTGGCGACGATTACTTTTTTGATGATGCAAGTGATGCCGTAATGCTCGGCTGTTTGTTGAGCATGTATTGCCCAATCATCGGCAAACTGGCTAAGTCCATGATGCACATGCACTAGCACAATGGGCTTTTGATGAATGTCTGTTAATGCGACTAAAGCGTGTAATAAAACGTGCGAATCGACACCGCCACTATACGCGACAACAAGACGTTGAATGTCAGAGTGAAGGTAGTGCTGGAGAAAGGTTTTTAATGTAGAAAGCGGCATTTTAATCACAGATTACGTTTAATCATCAAACCAATTGACGACTCTTAAACCCTGAATACCATGAAAATCCTTTAAGTTGCGCGTCACTAATGTCAGTCCATGAGCCATCGCAATTGCAGCAATTTGGCCATCCACAAAAGGTAGTGAAAGCCCAGTTTGTTCGTGTTCGCTGCGTAATTGCGCATGAATTCGCGCAGCAATTTCGTCATAAGCAAAAATAGGCAAGACACCGACAACGTTTTGCACGTAATCACCAATTGCATCTTTACGCCTGCCCGCTGGCATACGCAACCAACCATAACGCAATTCATGCCACACAGGCGCAGCAATAGCCAACTCTTGAGCATATTGATTTAAACAGTGCATGATATGCGTGTGAGGAATCGGGCGCATCGCCTCAGAAATAATATTGGTATCTAGTAGCCAACTGCTACGGATTACCATGAGAAATCTCGTCCTGCTTCAGTTTGCCGCAACAAAGAAAACTCATCTTCTACGGCGAGTTCTTCGATGTGAATTTGTCGCCATGCCGCCAGACGCTCACTAAAGCCCTGTTCAACACCTGTTATTTGTTGGTAGGTCGCAATAGACATCAACACCGCTGCTGCTTTTCCTCGACGCGAAATAAAAACGGGATTACCGCCAACTTCTATATGATGCAGGGTTTCTGCGAAATGAGCGCGAGCTTCTGAAAAAGGGATGGCTTGCATGATATACCTCCACTAAATGTACATTTCAATTGTACACTCAATCACACAAAGAATTATAGCTTTCTTATTACTATAAACCCGCTACAACACGCCATAACTCATAATACGCTCTAACCGACGCTCACATAAGGTGCTGTCATCCATACTGCGTAAGCGTTTGAGTTGTTTAGCCAGAGCTTTGCGTAAGGTCTCGGCCATTAAGCTGACATCACGATGTGCGCCACCTAAAGGCTCGGGTACTAAATCATCCACAAAACCTAACTCATTCAGTCGTTGCGCGGTTAAACCCATCGCATCGGCAGCATCAGCCGCTTTTTCGGCGGTTTTCCACAAAATAGAGGCACAACCTTCGGGAGAAATCACCGAATAAATACTGTATTGCAGCATCAACAAGGCATCACCAACACCAATCGCTAATGCGCCACCTGAACCACCTTCGCCAACAACCGTCGCAATAATCGGTACTTTTAAGCGCGACATCACCGCTAAATTACGGGCAATAGCTTCACTTTGGCCACGCTCTTCGGCTTCAATACCCGGATAAGCTCCTGGGGTATCAATAAAGGTAAATATCGGAAGTTTGAAGCGTTCTGCCATTTCCATTAATCGTAAGGCTTTGCGATAACCTTCGGGATTAGGCATCCCAAAATTACGGCGGAATTTCTCTCGGGCATCTCGGCCTTTTTGATGACCAATCACCATCACAGGTTCACCTTGAAAACGCGCTAAACCGCCGACAATGGCTGCGTCATCTCTAAAGGTACGGTCGCCATGCAATTCGTGAAAATCGGTAAAAATATGCTGAATATAATCTAGGGTATAAGGACGCTTAGGATGACGCGCCAACTGTGCCACTTGCCATGCGCTAAGATTGAGAAAAATTTGCTCGGTCAATGCCAAATTGCTTTGTTCTAAACGACGAATTTCATCGCCCAATTTTAGCGCGCTATTGCTATTCGCTAAGGCTTGTAGGCCTTGAATCTGACCTTCGAGTTCGGCAATCGGTTGCTCGAAATCCAAATAATTTGGGTTCATCTGCTCGTTCCTAATTCGTCTATCAGTAGGGCTTTTTGTGTTGCTCAATCAACGACACATTCACGTGAGTTAATACACAAGGCGTAATGCCGAATTGCCATACCATTGTTTTAAGCGTTTGATTAAGTCGTCGTGTGGATAAATACGCCAGTTATCCCCACACTGTAGCACGGCTGTCGCACTTGTGTGTTGACAGCGTAAGTGCAAACTGACGCTTTTTTGGCCATTTGTGGGTTGAAATTTAGCAAATAGTTGTCTTAAGTCCAAAATCGCAGGTGGTTTTAACTGACTAAGGTTCAAAGTTAACTCGACTGTCCGCACCGAAGTCATACGAGCGTCCATTAAGGTATAGGCTTTTTTCGCAGTCACACGCAAGCCACCTTTAAAGTCATCGGGACTGACTTCTGCTTCAACAATAATGACATTATCAACGACTAAAAGCTCTTTGACTTGTTCATAAACTTCGCCAAAAAAGCTCGCTTCTACCCGTCCCGTGCGGTCATCTAATAGCACGATCGCACGCGTGCCGCGAGGTCCTTTAAATAAGCGTACATCCATGACCAAACCCGTAATCACTTGTGATTGGCCGCGTCGTGTCGGCTGTAAATCACAGAGTTTTACGCCGACATAACGCTTTAACTCATCGTAATATTGGTCTATTGGATGACCTGTTAAATACAAACCAAGGGTATCTTTTTCGCCCTGCAAGCGCTCATCATCTGTCCATTGCAGCATACTGATATATTGACTGTTGGGTGTGGCCTCAACAACATCACCAAATAAATCCATCATCCCTGCATTTTGGTTGCGGTTTTGCTGCTCGGCGGCTTTTACCGCCTCACCCAAGGTCGCCATAATCGACGCACGATGTACACCCGTCATCATGTCCATCGCGCCCGCTCGAATTAAACCTTCGAGGGTGCGCTTATTGGCTTTCTTGAGGTCAATGCGACGGCAAAAATCAAATAAATCTTTAAAATCGCCATCTTTTCGAGCCGTGATAATAGACTCTATTGGCCCTTCACCCACGCCTTTAATCGCGCCTAAGCCATAGACAATGGTTTCATTTAACGGCACAAATTTATATTGCGAATGATTCACATCGGGCGAGACTATAGGAATGCCCATACTGCGGCATTCTTCAATAAACACCACGACACTATCGGTGTTGTGCATCTCCGCCGACAGTACCGCAGCCATAAATTCGGCAGGATATTTTTGTTTTAAATAAGCCGTTTGATAAGAAACTAAGGCATACGCGGCAGAGTGAGATTTGTTAAAACCATAACCTGCGAATTTTTCCATCAAATCGAAAATGCCACCCGCTTGATTGGCATCAACCCCCCGCGCGCTTGAGCCTTCCATGAATTTGACCCGTTCTTTGGCCATTTCTTCGGGCTTTTTCTTACCCATCGCCCGCCGTAACATATCCGCGCCACCGAGCGAATAATTCGCTAACACCTGTGCAATCTGCATCACCTGTTCTTGATACAAAATAACGCCGTAGGTATTCACTAAAACGGGTTCTAAATCAGGATGGGGATAAGCAACATCGGCGCGGCCATGTTTACGATTAATAAAGTCATCGACCATGCCCGACTCTAAAGGGCCGGGGCGATACAAAGCGACCAAAGCAATAATGTCTTCAAAACACGAGGGTTTAAGCTTTTTCAGCAGTTCCTTCATGCCACGCGATTCTAACTGGAACACCGCCGTGGTTTTGCCCTCCTGCAACATTTGAAAAGTTTTTCTATCGTCTAGCGGAATTTTTTCAATATCTAAAGGTTCTTCGCCCAAGACTTTACGTTTGGCATTAATATTGACTAATGCCCAATCCAAAATCGTCAGCGTCCGTAAACCCAAAAAGTCGAACTTCACCAAACCGACCGATTCAACGTCATCTTTATCGAGTTGACTGACCCATTTACCGTCTTCATCACAATACACGGCAGTAAAATCGGTGAGTTTCCCCGGAGCAATTAACACACCGCCTGCGTGTTTACCGACACCACGCGTTAAGCCTTCAAGCGTCAGTGCCATTTCCCAAATTTCGTTGGCATCTTCAAAATCACGCTCACTCGGATTACTTAATAAATCATTGAGTTGCGCTTCTTCCTTACGCGCTTCCTCTAAAGAAATCCCTGGCGTTTTGGGGATGAGTTTAGAAATTCTATCGGCTAAAAAGTACGGTTTACTTTGCACGCGCGCGACATCACGTACCACCGCTTTTGCTGCCATCGTACCAAAAGTAATGATTTGCGACACCGCCTCACGACCATAATGATTGGCCACATATTCAATGACGCGGTCTCGGCCATCCATACAAAAGTCGATATCAAAGTCGGGCATGGATACCCGCTCTGGATTGAGAAATCGCTCAAATAGTAAATCGTATTTAATCGGGTCTAAGTCAGTAATTTTTAACACATAAGCCACTAAAGAACCCGCACCTGAACCCCGTCCCGGCCCGACAGGAACACCGTTATTTTTTGCCCATGCAATAAAGTCCATCACAATCAAAAAGTAACCTGGAAAACCCATTTGATTGATAATTTTTAATTCAAAATCTAAACGGTCATGGTAAAGCTTATATTTTTCGGGAAATTCAGGGCTGTTGCGATCAAATAATTTATCTAAGCGTTCCTCGAGTCCTTTGCGCGAAATATCGACAAAAAACTCGGCCATCGTCATTCCCGCAGGAATGGGATAATCGGGCAAAAAGCTTTTCCCTAAACGCAAACCAACGGAACAGCGTTTGGCGATTTCTACGGTATTGGCAATGGCTTCAGGAATATCGCTAAACAACTCTGCCATTTGTTCGGGCGTTTTTAAGTATTGTTCGGGACTGTAATCACGAGGACGTTTAGGGTCACCCAAGACATAACCTTGAGAAATACAGACTCGTACTTCGTGGGCTTCAAATTCGGAGGAGGCTAAGAAACGCACATCATTAGTAGCAACAACAGGACAATCGCAACGCGTGGCTAAATCAACGGCGGCATGAACAAAGGCTTCATCACCTTGGCGGCTAGTACGCTGTAACTCTAAATATAAACGGTCGGGAAATACCGATAGCCAATGATTTAAGGCAGGAATCGCTAACGAACTATCTGAGCCGAGCAATAACGCACCAATATGACTGTGTTTACCGAGCAACACAATCAAGCCTTCATTGACGGCTTCTAACCATGCCCGTTGGACAATCGGCTTGCCAAGCTGTTGGCCTTCAATAAATCCTTGAGAAATAATATGAATCAGGTTGAAGTAACCGACTTCGTTCATCGCCAAAATCGTGACCACATACACTTCTGTGCCTTCGGCCACCCATAAATCGGCACCAAAAATCGGTTTTACACCTTTACCTTGCGCGGCTTTATAAAACTTCACCAAACCATAGAGATTATTAATATCGGTTAACGCTAAAGCAGGCATTTGCGCTTTTTGGCAAGCCTTAACCGCATCACCTACCCGTACCAGTGAATCAATCAGCGAAAACTCACTATGTAAACGTAAGTGAACAAAACTCATCAGCACACCTCAAGCAACAATCAGAATCATATTTTCAGGCGGCGATAATAGCATTTTCGGGGTTTGTGGGGTATTTTGGATGGACACTGATTCACAGATTGATGAAGACGATGTCAAATGTTTACCCCCTGCTGGTTAGCGAAATACATCGTTTGCACAATCAGTTGGTTGATTGCCAGCCGCAACTGCAACACTTAGCCGCTCATCCCGAAGCATTGCACCAATTACGCGTCTGCTTAAGGCAACTGCGCAGTTTATTACGTTCGTTCCATCACTACGCGCAAGTTGAAATGCTCGATTTACTGTTAGCGAAGGTCATCAAACAAAGTAATACTATTCGTGATGAAGAAGTACTGGTCGCCGAGTTACAACTCAAACAACACACGGTTTTATATGAACAACATCATGCGCATCTGCAAATGCTTTATATCCATTTCGCCACGCAAACTTCAACAGAATTAATCATTCAACGTTTGATAACTTTACCTTTATATTGGCAATATAATTTGGCGTTATTGGCCGATAAAAAACTCAATAAACAGATTACGAGTCATTGCCTTAGCCAGCACAAAAAACTAAAAACCCGCTTAAAGAATAAAAAGAAATTAGATAAACATCGTTTGCGCTTGGGCGTGAAGAAACTGCGTTATGCCCTTGAAAGTTATGGCCAACTGTTGAGTATGAAACCCAACTTAATTAAACGTTTGAAGAAAACTCAGGACATACTGGGTAATTGGCATGATCGTTGGGTGTGGTTAGAAAAGGCAAAACACGAAGACGCTTTACAGGAGTTAGCTCCTCTTTGGCAGAGTGAGTTGAAATATTATGAGCGGTTGGCGGATGGCAAATTGGGGCGATTGTTGAAGCATCTAAAAATATCATAGGCCATTGATGGCTGAATGTAGGGTGGGTAGACGGAGGAAACCCGCCGTTGCCGACTTGGAAAAATCCCATTTAAGTCATTGATTGTGATGGGTTTTGTTCCTCTACCCATCCTACTCCCTGGTGTCGGTCGCCATTCTCTTGTTGTGTGAATTAGCGTTTCATCCACGTCTAAAATGAGCAACTTTTTCATAGTTGGATACCCCTTACAGGAGGCTATGTTCGCGCTAACAGTTGAAACAGATTTTCGACTGTTTTTAGTTGAAATCAGGCCATTTATCCGTTCGCCCTGAGCTTGTCGAAGGGTATTTGTGGTTCGACAGGCTCACCACGAACGGTTTATAGTGCGTAAATACAGCTAAAAACATTTCAACTACTAAGACGAACATAGCCTTACAGGACAGCCAATGCTTCTTTAACAATCATTTCAATCCCTGCCAATCCACCCATCGTTAAACTCACGCCGCAACCTAAACGAATTGACGCATTAGCAGGATTGATACGGATTAAACGCTCGCCACCGTTAGCAATTTCCTCACTAAAATAACGAACCGTTGGAATGGCAACACCTGCACCAATTTCTATCACCAATGGCGATTTTACTTGTTTGAGCCAATCGTTTAGACGTTGATTTTGTTGCTGATATGGCCATTCTTGCCAGTGCCAATCGTTAAACATCAAAATACTAGGCCGTGCTAATTCGCCACAATGTTTGCACTTGGGTAATGGTGAAACTAACTCACAAAAATCGTTATCTATTTCAGGCTGCATATTATTCGGCCAAACGCTTGGGCTACAATCGGCAGGTGTCATACATTGCAAGGCGTGAATAGAACCATGACATTCATAGATTTTTTCAGGGTCAAACCCTGCTTTTTGAAATTGACCATCGACATTACTGGTGAAAACGAAATAACCGTGTTTAAGCTTTTCGCCTAATTCTTTTAACAGACGAAAACCTAAATGCGGTTCAGTTTGCCGATACATCATTAAACGATGGCCGTAAAAACCCCATGCCCGCTCTGGATTTTCGGCAAAAGCTTGAGGATTAGCGATACTGCTAAAACCAATACGCAATTTACCCAATGCAGGATAATACTCCCACATCCCTTCATTACCTCTAAAATCAGGCAAGCCCGAATCAACTCCCATGCCTGCACCTGCGGCAATAATAAGGCCATCGGCAGAAGCAATCAGGGTGCGAATTTTGTTTAATGTCACTTCGTTCATAAAACTTCCTGACTAATCAAGCACCCAACCTGCGTTTAACAACTCATTCACCGAATGAAAAGCGTAGATTTCGCCTGTGCTTCTGTCCGTTAAATGCAGTTTATTGGCTAAATAATCGGCAAGGCTCATTTCGGCAAAACGGTTATCACTTTTGAAATAGACAGCACCTGTACGGGGTACAAAGTTACCCTTCCCTTCCAGTGCTTCGCATGTTAGTTGTTGCAACTCGTTAGACCACATTAAATTTCTCCATTAACCAGCGTAAGCCGTCATCTTCATTATCAACACAAGCTACTACCTCTTTATTGGCATGAACCTCGCGGACAACACACCACTGCCCTTCATGCTTCTCCAATTTATATACACCAGCGGCGGCAGAATCTGCCCACGGTTGCCATAATTCAGGCTGATTGGCGATTATTTGCCAGTGGGGATGTTGCCAGTTAATCACTCGTTCGCCTTCGTTCAGCGGCTCAATTATTCCTGCTTGCTCTAGCAGTGCAATGAGGCTTAATACTTGGTCATAGCCCAGCAAAAACTGACGCTGAATGACGCTCATGGGAATGCGTTTGTAACCAAAAATAATGGTTTTTAGGATGTTAAGTTGTTCGGCTTGTGGCATGAGTGGGTATCCTTGAGCTGGAGGGGGTGGATGCACCTTAGTTGGCTATGGCGCGACTTTATTAAAAAGTCTCTGCCCATTTTTCCCAAAACTCTGGCTCGTCGTGATGTTTGTTTTTCATCGCGTGCTCTAATGGCAGATAACAAAACATGACTCCTAGAATCCGAAAGCTGCCATCCGCACATTCTAAATGCTCACTCACTTTCCTGTAATCAGAGTGATTTTCATCGTATGGAACATCAATATATAATTGACCGTGGTAAGAGGAAAAACTGTGCTCACTAGCAACATATGCTCTGCCTTCTCTACGAGTTTATTAGAGTGAATCATCGCTTTCTCCCTTACGCTGTCTTGACCAACTATCAGCACACCTAGTCTAAAAAATCAGCATTGCAGTTAGCACATTGATAATGTTCATCACGCGCCAACCTCACTTGATTGGCTGATAAATTAAACGCTTGCGCTACTTTTAATATTTGCTGTCGGTTAAGGCATTTATCGGCATACACAACAAATTGCTGTTGTTGACTAAAATACACCACTCGCCCACGCGGAAAGGCATCATACGCTATGGCTTTAAATGATTTTTCTTCTACGCATACGGCCTGTAAATTTTCCCAATAGTCATAATGGCCGCCATAACCCAATGTATTACCATAATGTTCTGCTTGAGCAAGCGGGACGGAATCTATTAGAAGATACTGATTGATAACGAAAAATATGCCTACGTTGGGCATGATTTACCTACTTTTTCTCGCTCTGACAACCAGCGTAAACCTTCCTCTTCGTTATCGACAAAAGTGACAAATTGTTGGCTGAATGCTATTTCGCGCATGATATACCACCAATCTTCATTATTTTGTTTCAGGCTATATTGATACAACTCATCGGCAATAAGCGGCTCTAGCCATTGCTCCCATATTTCGGGTTGTTGGGCGATTTTTTGCCAATCGGGATGTTGCCAATTTATTTGGCGTTCGCCTTGCTTTGTTTTTAACAAGGCGTTTTTCTCTAATTGCTCAAGTAATTCAACTACTATTGGGTAACGCAGATGCAATTTACGTTGAATGATAGAAATTGAAACGCGTTTGTGGGCGTAGATGATGGTTTTGGTGGTTTCAAGTTGATTCATGGTTAATTATCCTTGAGCGGGGGATATTGCTCAAGGATAAGGGCTTATATGACAGAATGGGGTGGACTTAACCGCTTAGAAAGTAGCGATAATAAAATCTACGATTTTTTCTTTGCGTTTTTGAATAACTTGCCTTTCCCATACGCCATTTTCAGGAACTAATCGTTGAATCTCTCGTTGCTGAGCCAAAGCTGTATAAGTTTTATGCTTTTCAGGAAAAGAAATATTGCCGATAGAACAGTTGTGTGATTTAGATACCAAAAGATAATTACCTAAGCAATTAAGGTATTGATTCCTGAAATCTTCATCATATTTATCATAACCATGAATTTGTGCCGTTGGCTCAGTAGATGGTGCAATATGCTCTAGCTCTGGACGATCAATTTTGTCAAAGCGACAGAAAAGATAACCTGACTTTTCTTGGCTTTCTAAGTGGTTTTCATATTTCCAAAGCAAAAACTTCGCAACAGAATGATTTAAGCCGCCTTGTATGACTTTTTCAAGCTCTGTATTATTCCAATATGCCCACCACCAATTAGAAGCACTTTTCATCCAATTAATATGGTCAATAATCGGCTGAATAGATTTATTTTCTACCGTAAAATTAACAAATACCGTATTTAGTCGTGTCGATATGTCTGCTCTAGTACCAATCAGCCTATCCCGCAAGACTAGACTCTCTAAAGCCATACATAGCTTACCAATTTCTTGAGTATTTAAACCTAAACGATAGGCTTTAAGGATAAATGGCAGAGCAACCGATATTCCACCCAACGTCACTAAAGAGTGAATTTGATAGCTATCTCGTTCATCTGTACCAAAAAATTGCTTAAGATGATTAAAACTAAGCTCTAATTCGTGGGAAAATTGGATGATAAATTTCACACCCTCTAGCTTTAATGACAAACGTTCATTGATAAATACTGTTGTATCAATGTCTGATAACGTATTTTTGTACACGCGCAAGGTATAGCGCAGTACACTATCCTCGTCCATTTTATAACCAATGGATGAAATAGACTTGTAAATGGCAGAAAAACGATTAGTCACTTCCATAATAAGATTTTGGCTATTATTTCCACCATACAAATGAATATGGTGCATGAACTGAGCTTTAATCAATTCTAGTTTTGACGGCTTTTTACCTCGACTATTTTGAAAAATAAACATTTGAATCGCTTCTGATTCGTGCGCAACTGTGTGTGTTGTACAAGCAGCACTTGCAACAACGTCAAGTAGCCTACAAAGATACTCAGCATCCTTCTCTGCGAGTACATGATTAAAATAATCGAAAGCCTTCACAATTCGCTTGGCAGACTCTGTTTCCAAACCTGTTTTATCTTTTTTCACTTGATTAACAACATAATCTTGAAAAAGCTGATCGTCATAACTCACTGTTCTAAAAGAAGGTTTATTTTCCGCTTCTTCATTGACCATGTCTCTAAAATAGACTTTCTGTTGACCCGACAACTGATGCTCTTGAATACACTTTAGACGCACAAACAAGGCAGACAAAAATATGACGATAGTAGTTAATCGTTGTTGACCATCAACAACATAAAACTGACCCTGTTTTTGCTCAAATAGAAAGTGACCAAAATAATAAGGCGAGTCTGTACCACTCAGGCTGTACTCTTCCAAATCAGACAAAAAAACATCTATATGCTTTTGCTCATTTGGTTTATTGGGAACTTCCCAAGAATAAGCACGCTGATAAGAAGGCACAATAATACCCTCCGCCGAACGCATCATTTTTCTAATAGTCGTTGACGCTTCCATGAGTTACCCCTTTTCTTTATTTATTAAATCTAACAGACAAACCTTAAGGAGCAGTAAAGGTACTTGGCATTATTGCAAAAAGCCATCCTTAAATACTCAGCAATAATAAATCAGCATCCGACAAAACACGTCAAATACCCTACACCCCATTGAATCCTAAGCATAATTTTCAAAAATATCCCTCACCTCTTGGCACATCTTATCGCGCAACCATTCAGGCTCAACCACCTGCAACCGTCTGCCCTGCGACAACAACCACTGATACAACTGCCATGTGTAAGGCAAACTCACCGTCAGTAAATAACGGCCACTCACAGGATTGGCAAAATCAATCCATTACTTCTGAGTTAACGGCATTTCCACCAAATGATCTTTTAACCCTTTCTCACACCAACACTGTAATTTGATGATTTTTTCTGCTATCGCATCCTGAAAATCGCCCCAACCTTGTACTAATAAGGTATCAATATCAAAACCTATAGGTTGATTGAATGCCTCACCATACAACAAAGTCACCGAATCAAAACGATGCAAGGCAAAATGCTTCACCTCTACTTCCTCATCACGAGAAGCCGCCAAATACAACACATTACCTCTAACAATTAATGCTAAGGGTGATAGCTTTGCCAATTCACAACCTTTATACACTGCACTAACAGGTTGATTATTTAATAAAGCTTCTGTCAGAATGGCTTGAATATCGGCTTTAATCGTGGGAATCACTTGCGGCTGTTGCGAAGGAATAATCCTAATTTTGTTCAACCATTGAGCATGATGATTGTCTTTTTGCTGATGTTTAACGTTTAAGCTTTTTTGTGCTAAAGCCAATAAGTCTTGCAGTGCCGTTGTTAAGGTAGCGGGTAAAGCCTGTTGTAAATGCTTGGCAGCTAACACAATCATTAATGCTTCGGCATCGGTCATACCGCCGATTTTATCTTGCCATTCTTTTTTAATGCGCCAGTTAATCGGCTTGGTGTCGGTTCGTTCTAGTGGTAATCCTGCTCTTTCTAAGGATTTTAAGTCGCGCAATACCGTATTTTCATGGACTTCAATCAGATGCTCATGCGCCAAACGTTGGTGAATGGTTTGCGTTTCTTGATACTGGGAAGACAAACAATGCAACATTGCCCATTGTCTAAAAATTGTCGTTTCTTTTTTGGTACTAGGCATGGCTCTATTCCACTAAATAACAGAATGGAGAGGATATTACGCTGGTATTCGACAGAATGGGGTGGATACGTTAATTTTGTAATTTATTGGTTTCAGGGAGTGATTTAGCCATTAAAACAATCTATCCATATACTTGAATCATGGATAGATGCTCACGTCTTCTTTCCTTATTTTGCACTCCATCACATCGCCAACAACCTCCGCCCCAACTCATCACGCACAGGCGCAAACGAACGACGATGCTCCATAATCGGGCCATGCTTTTTTAACGCCGCCAAATGTTTAGCCGTTGGATAGCCTTTATGGTCAGCAAAACCATAATGTGGATATTTATCATGCAGCGCCAACATTTCTGCATCGCGGCTTACTTTTGCCAAAATACTCGCCGCACTAATAGCCGCCACCAACGCATCGCCCTTAACAATCGCTTGAGAGGGATACGTCAAAATCGGGCATTTATTGCCATCAATCAGCACAAACTCAGGATGAACCGTTAAACCATTTACCGCACGCTGCATAGCTAACATCGTCGCTTTTAAAATATTAATTTCATCTATTTCTAAACGCTCAGCCCGACCTAAACTCCATGCCAAGGCTTTGGCTCGGATTTCTATCGCTAAAGCTTCACGCTTTTTTTCGGTCAGTTTTTTCGAGTCATTTAAACCTTCAATCGGATTATTCGGGTCTAAAATCACCGCCGATGTCACTACTGCGCCGACTAAAGGGCCGCGACCTACTTCATCAACGCCTGCAATCAAGCGATATTGTTGTAAAATTTGCGCTAATTCCACGTTCTATACTCTTATATGACTTAAGTGATGCCTAAATCTAGTTTCATTGATTAAGCAATTTAATAATCGCCAATGCACCTGTTTCACTGGCATTGACCTGTAAACTTTGGTGTAACTGCGTAAATTGGTTCACCAGTTGTTGACGATGCGGCGCATCATCTAAGCAGTTAAATACCGCTTTGGCAATGGCAGGCGCATCGGCCTCTTGCTGCACTAACTCAGGCACTAATCGTTCATCCGCTAATAAATTCGGCAGGCTAATAAACTTGGCGCTCGACAGCCAACGCACAATCCAATATGTGAGCCAATGTAATTTATAAACCACCACCATCGGCTTTTTCAGCAGCATCGCTTCTAAAGTTGCCGTCCCTGAAGCCAAAACTACCACATCGGCGGCACTCATCACTAAACGTCCTACGCCAGCACCGTAACTATCATCAAAGATTTGTGCTTTTAAACCTGCTGCCGTTAATAAGTCGCTAATTTGATGTTTTCTGTGGGGATTAATCGCAGGAATAATAAACTCGGCATGAGGATATTTTTTCAGAATTAATTGTGCCGCCGCAAATAAAGGCTCAGCCAAGCGCGATACTTCACCACCTCGACTGCCCGGTAATAAGGCGATCAATTTTTTATCAGCAGCTAATCCCAATTGTTGACGCGCTTGTGTCGTATCATTTACTAAAGGGATGCTGTCTGCTAAGGGATGACCAACAAATACCGCAGGTAATTGATGTTGGTCATAAAAGGCTTTTTCAAATGGCAATAAACAGAGCATTAAATCGACAGCCGCTTTGATTTTATGAATCCGTCCTTGCCGCCATGCCCATACCGACGGGCTGACATAATGTACCGTTTTAATGCCTGCGGCTTTTAATTTAGCCGCGACACCTAGGTTAAAATCGGGGGCATCAATACCAATAAAAACATCAATTTTTTCGGCAATAAAACGCTGAATAACTTGCTCACGAATATTCAGTAACTCTTTAATTCGGCCTAAAACTTCGACTAAACCCATCACTGAGAGTCGCTCTAATGGAAACCATGACTCACCGCCTTCGGCCATCATCTGAGAGCCACAAATACCGACAAAACGCGCATCGGGGTAATGTTGTTTTAGTGCGTGAATCAGCCCTGCGCCTAAGGTATCGCCAGAAACCTCACCCGCAATCACACCAAATACCAAAGGACGCTGAATTTCAGACATATTGAGCCTTGTTAAGCTGTATTAAATTCTGGACTTAGGCATTGACTGCGTCAGTCTTTAATGAAGATACCATTTCGGCATGATGGTGAAGTGCGGCTATTTCTGCAAGTCGAATTTTCTCACAGAGCGCATCAACACTTAAACCACGATGTTTTTTTTGTGTATTAATAATCAACACGAACTCAACAGTAATCGGTTTAGCAGACACCCGTTGTGCACTAACACGATAACGTTTATGGGCATAACACATCACTTCGGTATGACCACGCTGCAAACACATGGTCACAATCTGTTCGACACTGATCAGCCCTTCAGTGCTATAACTGGCCAAAATATATCGCGCTTCTAAATGGGTTAATAACGCCCAAAACGCTTGCTCTGCTTCACCACGATAATTATACGCACTGCGCCGTTCGGTACGCCAATCACGACGAATCGCGCCTTTATTACGCCCCTGTATTTTTTCAGTGACTAATGGCTTATCCCACAGCGTTAAACTGTTTAACACATGGTAATTACTGCCATAGGAGTGTTGATTATAGGGTGGGTCTAAATACGCAATATCAATCGGCGTATTGATGGACAGTAAATCTTTCACCAATGATAAAGCGTCTTGTTGATAAACTTGATTAGCCCGCTGGTTATCATAAAAAACGACAGGACTTAATTGCAACGGTGACAAAATACGCGTTAACGCAGTGCTCGTTTTCCCTCCCCAACCGTGATGAAAAGCTTTAAAAACACCACTGGTATTGCTGCTATAACAGGCTTGATATAACAAAGGTGCTAATAAACAGGACTTTTCAAATGGGGTAATTAACTGCGTTTCATCCCATGCTTCAATTTGTTCGCGCATAGCATCTATGCGTAAGCCATTCTCACGGGTAAAAAACATACGGTCGGATTGAGTATCAAAATGCGTATCGTGGCTTGGGCATAAATGCCTTGTCACCCAATCTTCTATCGGATTAACCGCATTCAAGTAATCAATGACGTTTTCATAACCGCCCAACTCAGTAAAAGTCGGCTCATGATTACAGGTGATATAACATTGATTAAGTGCGGCTGAATATGGTTCCCAATCATTCGACAACACCCGAAAGCCACACTTTTTCGCCATACGCGACACGACACCGCTACCCGCAAACAAATCCAAAAAAGTGGCTTGACGCGGATTGATACCTGTACGGTTAATCGCTTGCAGAATGACACTCAACAACCGTCGCTTATTGCCTATATAAGGAATCAGTTGTTGAAAGACATAGTCTTGGGTAACGGCTGCCGAATGAGCATCTTTGCGATAACGGAACATAGAAAAAAATACCGCACCCTACCCTGAACTCATCAAGACAGGGAGGGGAAAAATCGCAGGAAGGAATAACTTAGCGAGTAATACCGCGTGTTGCTGATTTTAAGGTATCAATAAACATCGCCGATTCAGGACAAATTGGCAGAATATCTTGCTCAAGTTGGGCTATCGCCACGTCTAAAGTTAGGCCTTGGCGATAAACGATTTTATAGGCGCGTTTTAATAAAGTAATGGTTTCACTCGACCAACCGCGACGACGCATGCCTTCAAAATTCATCCCCGCTGCTTGTGCTGGATTACCAGACACCATAACAAAAGCAGGAATATCTTTTAACACCAAACTAGCACCGCCCATCATGGCATAAGAACCAATTTGGCAAAACTGATGCACGCCGGTATTACCACCAAAAATCACGCCATCACCGACATGAACATGGCCTGCCAAACCCGCATTATTAGCAAATACACAATCATTCCCGACGATACAATCATGGGCAATATGAACATTGACCATAAACAAGTTATTACTGCCAATCCGAGTAATCGACTGATCTTGCACGGTACCACGATGAATAGTACAGGTTTCGCGGATGACGTTATTATCGCCAATCTCTAAGAATGTCCGCTCACCTTTATATTTTTTGTCTTGGCAATCGTCACCAACGCTGGCAAATTGAAAAATACGGTTATTTTTACCAATTTTGGTTGGCCCTTTAATCACCACATGCGAGCCAATTTCACAACCTGCGCCTAGTTCTACTTCCGCGCCAATAATACTATACGCACCAACAGTGACATCATCGGCTAAAATAGCTTGGCTATCAATAATCGCGGTGGGATGTATGTTCATGGGGATATAACCTGCTGCTCTGCCACTAAAATTTCGGCACTGGCTGCGAGTTCATTACCAACCATGGCACGACACGCAAATTTATGAATATGACGCTTACTGGTCACAAACTCCGACTGTAATATCAAACAATCGCCCGGAACAACTTGACGTTTAAAACGCGAGTTATCCGCACCGACAAATAAATAGATATGGCCATCGGCAGGACGTTTGCCGCTGGTTAAAAAACCAAGAATGCCCGAAATTTGCGCCATTGCTTCTAAAATCAACATCCCTGGCATAATCGGACAACCAGGAAAATGCCCGTTAAACATCTCTTCATTAATAGAGACATTTTTATAGCCCGTAATCGAACGCCCTAACTCAATTTCCGTCACCCGATCTACTAACAAAAAGGGATAACGATGCGGCAACAATTCTTTAATTTGCTGAGTATAAATGGGTAATTGCAGGATACTATCCGTCATGCTCACTCTCATCTCGTGTGGGTGGGGATAATTGTTGCACAAGTTTCTCTAATTCGCGCATACGTTTGGCCATATCATCGAGTTTTTTTAGACGAACGGCCATTTTTTTCCAATTATCCGTGCTATCAAATGCCGTGCCAGAGGAGTAACTACCCGATTTGGTAATCGACTTGGTAATCATGGTCATGCCAGTGATATGGACTTTATCACAAATTTCGATGTGGCCTACTAAACCCACTCCACCCGCTAATACACAATGCGCGCCAATAGTAGTACTACCCGAAATACCACAACAGCCTGCAATCGCGGTATGAGCACCAATCACTACGTTATGGGCAATATGAACTTGATTATCAATAATTGCGCCTTCATGAATTATCGTATCGTCTAACGCGCCACGATCAATTGTGGTATTTGAACCAATATCGACATCATTATGTAAAACCACACGGCCTATTTGTGCAATTTTATGCCAACGACCTTGATGCGGCGCAAAACCAAATCCATCGTCACCAATAATCGCGCCAGAATGAATAGTCACTCGATCGCCAATGACACAATCATGGTGTATCACGGCATTGGCACGAATTCGACAGTTACGACCAATATGCACACGCGCACCTATAATAGCACCTGCCTCAACTATAGAACCTGCTCCAATCACTGCATCTTCGGCCACCACTGCACAGGCACCAATACTGACTGAAGAGTCAATTACTGCCAAAGCACTAATTACTGCCTGTGGATGATGACCCGCTAAGGGTTTAGGCGTACGATCAAAATGATGGGTTAATTGAGCATAAGCAGCATAAGGATTGGCAACTAACAGTGCATTCCCCTGATACGTTTCGGCATCTTCGGGACGTAATAATACCGCACCCGCTTGTGTCGATACTAACGCCGCACTGTATAAGGGATTGGCTAAAAAACTTAATTGCGTCTCTGTTGCGCTTTTTAGCGTGGCTAAGCCATCAATGGCATGATTAGCATTACCACGTACAGCCGCCCCCACTAACTGAGCAATATCATTTAACGTCCACGTTTGCATATTTCTTCTTCTTCGATTTTGCTGAAGGGAATTGTTGAAGACTCCCCCCTTACACAACTGACTTAGTACTTAAACGAACGTTTCATCGTTTATGGTGAGCCTGTCAAACCACCCTTCGACAAGCTCTGGGCGAGCGGTTTATTTCTTATACATTCATGCTGAGCCTGACGAAGCACGACAAACTCAGTGCGAAGGAAGATATAAACAAACTATCGCTCGAGTACTTATTTGGCTAATTATTTCGCTGCATTCAACTTTTCAGTGATTTTTTTCGTCAAATCAACCGAAGGATCAGCAAAAATAACATTTTTCTTTTCGATAATAATGTCGTAATTACCTGCTTTACGAAGCTCTTCGACCACGACTTCGGTTTTAGGAATCAAGCTTTTCAACATATCCTGTTGTACTTCTTGGGCGCGTTTTTGCAAGGCATCAGCCAACGTATTGAATTCGGCAACTTTAGCTTCAGCTTGTTTAGTTAACTCGCGCTTATCTTTATCACTCATCACCGATGCATTTTTTTGGAATTTTTCTCGAAAGCCCGCAATATCCTTCTGTAAAGCCTCTAGACGATCACGTTGCGGTTTCATATCAGCATTCAGTTTATCGAATGTTTTTTTAGCGGCATCGGTCGCCATAATCGCCATTTGACTGTCTGCCACAGCAACATTACCCGCAAACGTTGGCAACGACACGACCGTTAATGCTGCCACAACTGCCCATGATGTAAAACGCATAACCCTCTCCTAACAGTGAATAAAAGGACGCTTAAAGTGGCTGTCCAATGGTAAATTGAAACGATTGTTTCTCATCGTTTAATTGTGAGTTAAATGGTTTAGAAATACTAAACGACAAAGGACCAATAGCGGTTAACCACGCCAATGACACCCCCGCGCTATAACGCAAATCCCCTAAATCAAAACTATAATCGGCACTGCCTCGGTCATAAACCATGCCAGAATCAACGAACAATACTGTCCGTAACTGACGGTTATTTTTGGCAAACGGTGTGGGCACAATGAGTTCGACTGAGTTTTCAACTAGGATATTACCGCCAACAATTTCAGGATCAGGATCGCCGACAAATGAAGGGCTGCGTGGCCCTAAGGTATTATCTCGATAACCACGCACTGAACCATAACCACCCGCAAAGAAATTGCGATAAAACGGTAAACTATCACCAAAACCCAAGTCCGTACGTAAACGCACCGTTAAACTATCATTAATAGGTACATATAATTGCCCGTTATACGATAATTTCAAATAACTAACATCACTCATGGGTAACGCAAAATCTAAACTTAAGCGTTGCGATGCTCCCCTATCAGCAAATACACCCCGATTTAATGTACTGTAACTCCACGCCACAGAGCTGGTGTAGGTATTAATACTATTACCATACTCCTTGATAAAGTTTTGTACTACTTGTGAGGCTAATGTCCCTTGGGTAATATCTGTTTGATCTACACCCAAAGAAAAACTAATACTTTTTGTTTCATCAATCGGATAGCCGAAGGTTAAACTCGCACCTTTAGAATCAGTCGCATAACGACTCACATTTAATGAGTCGAGCTTGGTTTTTTTATAATAAAGATTATAACCACGACTGACACCATCTACCGTAAAATAAGGGTCTAAGAACGATAAATTATACGAGTCACTGGTATCTGAGCGATTCAAGTTAATCGACACTTTATTACCTGTGCCTAAAAAATTGTTTTGACTAACACCTAAACTAAAAATAAAACCTGAACTGCCTGAATAACCCAAACTTGCAGTGAGTGAACCTGAAGGTTGTTCTTCAACATTGACGTTTACATCGACTTGATCATTGCTATTAGGGACTTTGGGTGTTTCAATATTGACATCTTTAAAGAAACCAAGGCGTTGCAAGCGTAATTTTGATAAATCAATTTTATCAGTCGAGGCGAGACTACCCTCAAATTGACGCATCTCGCGGCGTAACACATGATCATCCGTTTTGACATTACCTTTAAAATTAATCCGACGAACATAAGTTTGTTTCGCTGGATTGACGAAAAAGTTAATATTAACAATTTTCTTTTCTGTATTAATATCAGGAATCGGATTCACTTCGGCAAATAAATAGCCTTCTGTTCCTAAACGATGAGTCATTAATTTAGAACTGGCAGAAACATATTGCTGAGAATAGGTTTTTCCCGCTTTAATAATAATTAATTTTTGCAGCTCTTGTTCTTCAACAGGCAGCTCACCTAATATTTTAGTGTCGCCAAAAGTATATTTATCACCTTCAGAAATACTAATATCAATATACACATGTTTTTTATCGGCACTGAGTGTCACTTGATTAGAGTTCAAGCTAAAATTAATATAACCCCGATCCAAATAATAAGAACGCAAAGTTTCTAAATCGCCTGTTAGTTTTTCACGGGCATATTTATCATCACTTTTAAAAAATGAGGTGAGGTGCGTTTTTTTCAATTGAAAAAGTTTAATCAGCTCTTCATCAGGAAAAGCCGTATTACCGACAATATTAATGGCTTTAATCGTCGCTGAATCACCTTCATCAATTTTAATATCTACAGCAACACGATTTCGAGGTTTGGCTTCATTCGTCACCACAATTGACGCATCATAACGCCCTTGACCAAAATATTGGCGTTCTAACTCACTTTTAATATGGTCTAAAGTCGCTCGTTTTAATACTTCACCTTCGGTTAAACCTGCATCTTTTAAGGCTTTATTTAAGGTGTCGGTATCAATGGCTTTGTTACCTGAGATCTTAATAGTGGCAATCGCGGGTCGCTCGGTGACTTTAAAAATCAACACATCACCATCACGTTCGGAAATCACATCTTCAAAATTACCACTTTTAAACATGGCACGAATTGCAGCCGCCACTTTTTCGCTGTCTACGGTGTCGCCATTGCTTAACGGCAATTGAGCATAAACATTGGCGGGCGACACACGCATTAATCCTTCTAAGCGAATATCCTTAACGACAAATCGACTATCATCCGCAGACGCATTGACCGTTAAAACTAAACCTACCACTGCCGCAGAAAGTTGATTGAAGATAAACCGCTTGTGCATAACAAAGAATTCCACTAGCCGAATAATCGACTTAAATCATTAAAAATAGCTAAAAACATCAAGCTGCCCATGACCGCAATACCAATTTTCAAACCCACTTGTTGCACGCTGTCGGACAACGGACGGCCTAAGATGGCTTCAAAAGTGTAATAAACAAGGTGTCCGCCATCTAACACAGGAATAGGCAATAAATTCAACACCCCTAGACTGACACTTAATAAAGCCATAAAACCAATCATTGCCTGCCAGCCTAAATCTGCGGTATGTCCTGCTACTTTAGCAATGGTTATAGGACCACTTAAATTATCTAAACCGATTAAACCAATAATCATTTTGCCCAGTGAACTAATCGTCATCGTGATTAAATTATAGGTTTTTTCGGTAGCTTTCACCAAAGCGGTAATGACATTATAATTTTGCTTTTGAATATATTGTGCTGGAATATCAAAAGGTTGCCGCTGTACACCAATACCTAACTTGCCTTCTTTGGTACCAATTTGGTCGCGCTCCATGCGTGGTGTTAACACTAAATTAACGATTTTTCCTTGACGTTGTACTTGCGTTGCTATGGCCTGCTCAGGATGAGTCCTCACCACTGCCACAAAATCTTGCCACGTATTAATCGCTTGATTATTCGCCATAACGACGGTATCACCGACTTGCAAACCTTGTTGAGCTGCGGGGCCTCCCGAGACTATTTCGCCAATAATCGGCTTAATTGGCGGTTGATACGGGGTAAAACCTAATGCTGATAACGGGTCTTGACCCGATTTATTTAAATAATTGCTGATGGGCAATTTGATGAGATGTGCTTCGGTAGCATTGGCACTTATGACCGATAATGACACTAAACCGTCTTCACCGATACGATCAACCAAAGCGTAGGTAACTGCTTCCCAATCGGAGGTTTTTTGAGCATCGACCGCGACAATTTCATCACCCACTTGCAAGCCCGCTAAAGCGGCAGGAGTATTCGGTTTAACAGTACCTACGACTGTTTTTAAGGTTTCTGTGCCTTGTAAAAACAAAATCCAAAATAAAAACACTGCAAACAATAGGTTGATCAAGGGGCCTGCGGCAACAATCGCCATACGAGCAAATACAGGTTGACGATTAAACGCTTTAGGAAGGTCTTCGACAGGCACTTCACCTTCACGCTCATCGGCCATACGCACATAGCCACCCAATGGAATGGCAGCTATTTGATAATCGACACCGTCTTTACCACGCCATTTGGCGAGTGCGGGGCCAAAGCCAATAGAAAAAGTTAAGACCTTAACGCCTAAACGCCTAGCCACCCAAAAATGGCCAAACTCATGAATGGCAATCAGAGGGCCTAAGACAATAATCGCTGCTAAAACGATTTGTAAAATACTCATAACACCACACTAATAAGAAGACTTTACGAAGCCAGAGTGATATTGAGACAGCCAATTTTCGGCGACAATACGCGCCTCCCGATCGGCGGTGAGAATTGTGTCGAGATTATTGGCTGGACTCATTGGCAATTGTGTAAGCACAGCCTCAATCAGTTGGGGAATTGCAATAAACGGTAAATTTTCTGCTAAAAATGCGGCGACGGCGACTTCATTGGCGGCATTTAAGATAGCGGGGGCCGTCCCACCCTTCTTCATTGCCTCACGCGCTAAGCGTAAACAAGGGAACTTTTGTTCATCAGGCGGATAAAAATCCAATTGATGTTGAAATAAATCTAAAGCCGACACACCCGCATGGATACGCTCAGGCCATGCTAGAGCATTAGCGATCGGAGTACGCATATCAGGATTACCTAACTGCGCTAAAGTTGAACCATCTACATACTGTACTAAAGAATGAACAATACTTTGCGGATGAATAACAATGCTGACTTGTTCGGGCTGGGCATTAAATAACCAACACGCTTCAATTAGCTCTAAGCCTTTGTTCATCAACGTCGCTGAGTCAACGGAGATTTTACGTCCCATCACCCATTTTGGATGTTTACACGCTTGTGCGGGTGTAACAACGGCCAATTGCTCGGCATTAAACTCTCGAAACGGGCCACCTGAGGCGGTTAACAAAATTCGCTCAACACCGACACTGGCTAAACCTTGTGGATAATTGCAGGGCAAGCACTGAAAAATGGCGTTATGTTCAGAATCAATCGGTAATAATGTTGCGCCATGCTCGATAACCGCTTGCATAAACAAGCTACCGGCCATCACTAGCGCTTCTTTATTGGCGAGTAAAACCCTTTTGCCTGCTTGCACAGCCGCCAGCGTCGGCAATAGACCTGCGGCACCGACAATCGCCGCCATTACCGTATCACATTCAGAATGGCTGGCAACAAAAGCCAAAGCCTCTGCGCCTGCTAAAATTTCGGTCGTGGTCGTCGTTAATAAAGACTGTAAGCGGGCAATATCGCTAGTGTCAGCAACCACGGCATAACGAGGTTGATAACGGGTACACAACTCCGCCAGTTCATCAATACGGGTAAATGCCGTCAATGCAAATACTTGAAAGCGTTCAGGATGCCCGTCTAAAACAGCGAGCGTACTTTGGCCTATTGACCCTGTTGCACCTAAAATCGTCAGCCTTTGCATGGCTTAAAAGCCTCCTGCCAACCACCAACCTAATGCAAAAATCGGTGCTGCTGCGGTTAAGCTATCAATACGATCTAATGCGCCGCCATGACCTGGAAAAATATTGCCTGAGTCTTTGACACCCGCCTGACGTTTAACCATAGATTCCAATAAGTCACCCAAGACGGAGGCCAACACTGTTAGCAAAGATAACCCTAAAAAAGCAACTAAGCGCATCGCTGTCAAATCACGATAAACCGCCACTGAAACCATCAAAATAACGGTGGTTAACACCCCTCCGACAAAACCTTCGATGGTTTTACCGGGACTGACATTTGGTGCTAGTTTGTGTTTCCCCAGTGCTCGACCTGCAAAATAAGCACCTGAATCTGCTCCCCACACAAGGCCAAATACATACATCAACCACCAAGGGGATGCATGATACAAATCGACCAAACCCGCCCACGCAGGAATGAGCAGAATCAGCCCCACAGGAATTAAAACGACATTACGCGCCCAAAGTTTTGCTGACTCAGGAAAGGCTATGACCCAACGTAAAGCTACCAACCAAAATCCGACCGATAATGCATAAAGTGATGGCTTAATGAACGCTAACTCGGGCACTTTCATTGCCACTAGGCTTAATGCAACAACAGCGGTAAATCCTGCTCGTGCAGCCACATTTGACCAACGCATTAACGCTGTCCATTCCCATGCGCCAACAATAACAATTGCCCCTGCAAATGCTTCGAAGGGAATACTGGTTGCTGCGCCAAAAATACACCACAACACTAAAGGGATAAGCACTAGAGCCGTTAAAATACGTTCTTTAAGCATGATGAGCCTCGACTTGCGCGCTAGTGCGGCCAAAACGACGTTGACGATTGGCATAACTTTCTAATGCAGCATCCAGTGCCGCATCATTAAAATCTGGCCATAATAAATCGCTAAAATAAAATTCAGCGTACGCAGCCTGCCAGAGTAAAAAATTACTGATGCGAAAATCGCCACCCGTACGAATTAGCAAATCGACTGGCGGTAAATCGCTCATTTGAATCTGTGACTGAAAAAGTTGTTGAAAGTCATCCGTAGTCATGGCTTGAGGATTAATCTGCCCTGCTTGTACTTGCAAAGCTAATTGTTGTGCAGCATGAGCCATATCCCACTGACCACCATAGCTAACGGCAATCACTAACGTCATGCCGTTATTATCTGCGGTTTTGACTTCCGCCTCGGTCATGCCTTTTTGCAATAAAGGCGCAAACCTTGCTCGGTCACCAATAAAACGGACGCAGATATTATTTTTATGTAGTTCAGCAACACGTTTGTCTAAAGCATGGACAAATAGCCGCATTAATAAACCGACTTCCTGTTCGGGTCGTCGCCAATTCTCACTCGAAAAAGCAAACACCGTCAGCACGTCAATGCCACGCTTGGCCGCATGTTCAACAATTTTTTGCAGTGCTGTTTCACCCGCTTTATGGCCTGAGCCACCTAACAAGCTATTGGCTTTAGCCCACCTATTATTACCATCCATAATTATGGCAATATGTTTCGGCAACCCACTGTTATGGCTGTCAATATCGGGAGCTATACTCACAGAATTGTCCTTATTTTTGGCGAGACACCTCATTGACTGCTTCCCACAAGAAAGCTCGTCAACGAGAGAGTTAAGACAAACGTTAAACCTGCATTAATTCTGCTTCTTTGGCTTGCAAGTTTTTCTCAATTTCCGCGATATATTTATCGGTAATCTTTTGCACATCATCACTACCACGACGCTCTTCATCTTCCGAAATTTCTTTTTCTTTTAATAACTCTTTCATGTCAGCCAAAACATCACGACGGATATTACGCACCGCAACACGTGCATTTTCAGCTTCGCCACGCGCCATTTTTTGCATATTACGACGACTTTCTTCGGTCAATGCAGGTAAAGGAATCCGAATAACATCACCAGAAATGGGATTTAACCCTAAGTCAGAATTACGAATAGCTTTATCAATCACCGCAATCATCGTCCGCTCATACGGCTGAACGATTAAGGTACGGGCATCTTCCACACCGACATTAGCCAATTGGGTCAAGGGCGTATCGGCACCATAATAAGGAACCATAATATCTTTTAAAATGGCAGGATGCGCGCGGCCTGTACGCACTCGGGTAAACGCTTGGTCTAAAGACTCGACACTTTTTCTCATGCGCGTTTCGCAATCTTTTTTCAAATCATTAATCATGGTCATTTCCTCAACGGAGCTAATTTATCGACGAGCGTTACCGATCAGTGTGCCTTCAGCATCACCAAATAATAAATTCAATAACGCCCCTTGTTTGTTCATATTAAAGACGCGTAAGGGCATATTTTGATCACGGCATAAACAAATAGCCGTCAAATCCATGACACCTAATTTTTTGTCGAGCACTTCATCAAAGGTTAAATAATCATATCTAACCGCATCAGGATTTTTCATCGGGTCGGAATCATAAACGCCATCAACTTTAGTTGCTTTTAGTACCACATCGGCGTTGATTTCAATTCCACGTAAACAGGCTGCGCTATCGGTGGTAAAAAAGGGATTACCAGTGCCCGCAACAAAAATACAGACATCACCACTTTGCAAAGCGCGAGTCGCAGCACGACGATCGTAATGATCAACAATGCCACTCATGGGAATCGCTGACATAATCCGCGTTTTAATATTATTGCGTTCAAGGGCATCACGCATCGCCAAGCCATTCATCACTGTTGCCAACATACCCATGTGGTCGCCAGCAACACGGTCTAAGCCTGCGGCTTGTAAGGCGGCACCGCGAAACAAATTACCACCACCGACGACAATACCGACTTGTACACCAATGCCCACCAGCTGCCCTACTTCCAATGCCATACGGCTGGTAACTTTAGGGTCAATTCCCATATCTGCATCACCCGCAAGGGCTTCACCTGATAGCTTTAACAATATACGTTTATAAGCGGGACGGCGTTCAACCATGAGTTTCTCCTTGGGTGATAAATACACGAGAGGGTTGGGGGCTGCATCTTAGCAGAAAGCAGGCTTATGCAGAAATACAAGATGTAGAGTTTAGTGTGTTGTCCACTGGAGAATTTTTTCTCGTAATTCTTGTAGGCGTACAGGCTTACTCATAAAATCGTTCATGCCTGCGGCAAAACACTGCTCTCTGTCGGTAGCCATGACGTTGGCGGTCATGGCAATGACAGGCATGTCAGCAAATTGTTCGATCATTCTCATTTGCCGAGTTGTTTCTAAACCATCCATGACAGGCATTTGCAAATCCATTAACACCACGTCGTAATTAATACCCACTTGCTGTAACAAACTCAACGCCACATAACCATTTTCCGCGACATCCACTTCCGCACCTAAACTTTCCAGCAATCGCACACCGACCAACTGATTTATGGTGTTATCTTCAACCAGTAAAATGCGGAGGGTTAGTAATGGCTTTTCTTCTATTTGACTCACTTTCGCAGTAATAGCCGTTGTTAAACCCAGCAAAGTAGCCTCTGTCACAGGTTTAGTTAAGGTACGGGTAAAAACGATACTCCCGCCTAACATCGGATCATTTTCTTGCCACGGAGTCTGTAATAATACTTTTGGCACATCATTCGGCAAATACGCGGCATAGCTATCAGTCGCCAAACTCGCACCGAGTAAAATATAGTCATAGGCATGAGAAACGGGTTGTTGCTGTTGCGATAAACTGATCATGACATCAGCCTGCCAGCCTAATCGTTCCGCCATCACCCGCATGGCGACCGCCGCATGGGAATTTTCATCAATAATAAGCACATATAATTTACGTAAAGTAGCGGGTGTTTCTTCTTGCCCCAAACTGCTTTGCCCCAAATATACATAAACATCAAAACGACTGCCTTGCTGTAAATGACTGGTCACCACTATTTCGCCATCCATCAACTCTACTAAACGTTTACAAATAGTTAATCCTAGACCTGTACCACCAAAACGACGGGTTGTTGAGGTATCCGCCTGATTAAAGGCTTCAAAAATATTACTTAACTGCTCAGGTGTCATGCCTATGCCTGTATCACGCACCCACAAATGTAATTTGATTTGTGTACTATTTGGATTCGGCAAGCAAGAGATACCAATTTCTACTTCCCCTTTAGAACTAAACTTGATGGCGTTACCGAGCAGATTAGTCATCACTTGGCCAAGACGTAACACATCCCCCACTAATACACTCGGCACTTCAGGGGCAATATAAAAAAATATTTCTACAGGCTTTTGCTGAGTTGCACTTAAAGACAAACTACGTAATGGCTCTAATAATTGATTTAACGTAAAAGTCTGTGACTCTAGCTCTAATTTTCCCGCCTCCACTTTAGACAAATCTAAAATATCATTAAGAATACCCAATAAAAACTCGCCTGAGCTGTAAACTTTACTTAAATAATCGCGTTGGCGTTCGTTTAATTCTGTTTTTTGTAATAATGCCGTAAGTCCTAAAATACCATTCATCGGCGTCCGTATTTCATGGCTCATGTTCGCTAAAAATAAACTTTTGGCTTTTGTGGCGTGCTCTGCTGATTCTTTGGCCGCCATTAATGCCGTTTCATTATTTTTTTGTTCCGTTAAATCAATAAACGCGACTAAGTTAAACGTGCCAATTAATATCGAATGAAAACGAATATAACGCTCACTACCATCCCGACACCGAACAGTCGCTTCCATTGGCATTAAATTATGTTGATTTTTTTTAGCCACATCTAAGCGATCAAACCAAACTTTTTTAATTTCTTCACGATAAGCAGGATTCGGATAGGCCGCGCGCCACCAGTCTTCAACGTCATACAATTCATTGGGTTTATAGCCAAAGGTATTAACAAAACAACGATTTAGCATTTTCACCACACCCATTTGCCCTTTAAAAATAGCAAAGGCAATCGGTGCATGTTCAATCAATAAACGAAAACGCTTTTCGCTTTCGGCTAAATCATCTTGAGCTTTTTGTGCTGTTAATTGTCGTTTGACTAAACGATGGCGGAAATAAAGAATAACCAAACCGACTAAAATCAAGAATAGCAAAATAACAGACAACAAAATAACATCGGGATATAAACGCCAAATATCATTTAAATCTCGGCTGGGTGGACTATGTATCGCGAGCCATTTTTGCCGAATTTTTTGATGTTGTAGTGGTGTAATTTCCGCCAATGCTTTATCTAAAATAGTGGGCAATAACGGCCAATCTTGACGCACCCCAATAGTTAATGGCGAATTAAAATGCGTGACCGCTGCTAGTTTTAATCCTGTTATATGCAGATTTTGTACTGAATACGAAGCTGAGGCATAATTCGTTAAGATATAATCGACTTGCCCTAATGATAATGCTGATAATAAATCACTTAAATAAGAGTAACGGACGCGCGTAATATTAGGATAATAATTTTGTAGAATATCATCGGTAAAATAATCAGCCTCTACGCCAACTCGCTGACCCGCCAACTCTTCAATTTGACCAATAAACGGCTCATTGGTACGCGTTAAAATGACGACAGGGAAGCTAATATACGCTTGAGTAAAGTTAAGAAAATTTCGACGTTTGGGGGTTTCGGCAATCGAAGGACTAATATCTAATTCTTTATTTTCGAGTTTTTTTTGGGTTTCCGTCCACGGCAGCGGTGCACCAACTACAAATTTAATCCCTAACTTTGTGGATAATATCGCTAAGTAGTCGGCACTAATGCCTTGATATTGACCTTGTTGATCAATAAATTCGTACGGCGGCCATGCGGGATCTATACCTACACGCACGACAGGATGTTCAATAAGCCACTGTTGTTCTTCAGCAGTGAGCTCAAACGCCGACGCGTTTGTACTAACAACCGCTAATAAGCATAGGCAGAAAAAACTTAGCCATCGGCTCACTCGACTATGCACACACTGAGGCTCCATGTTGACTTATTCCGCGTTGACGACGTTGCGACTGTATCATATCTTAATTATCGACGGCAGCGACTGTCATCAGTTTATTGCGAATAACAAAAATGCCCGCATAAAGCGGGCATTTTGCTAGGTCATCAACTTACTTAGCTGAAGCAGCCACTTGTGCCGCTACTTCCGCAGCAAAATCAACTTCTTTCTTTTCAATGCCTTCGCCAACTTCTAAGCGAATGAAGCTAACAACAGTAGCACCAGCTTTTTTCAACAAATCAGCGACCTTGATGTCTGGATCTTTAACAAAAGCTTGCTCAACCAAGCTGACTTCTGCCAAGTATTTTTTCAAGCTACCTTCAATCATTTTTTCAACGATATTTTCAGGCTTGCCAGACTCACGCGCTTTAGCAGCGTAAATTTCTTTCTCACGCGCCAACACTGCAGCATCGACATCGGCTGGATTTACAACCATTGGGTTAGCCGCAGCAATGTGCATCGCCACATCACGACCTAATTCAGCATCGCCACCTGTTAAGGCAACAACAACACCAATTTTTAAACCGTGAATATAAGTGCCAACAACATCGCCTTGAACCAAAATAGCACGACGAACTTGGATGTTTTCACCAATTTTTTGTACTAAATCAATACGAGCTTCTTCAATAGTTTGACCATTGCCGTAAGCCAAACCTGCAATTGCAGCCACGTCAGTTACACCAGCTGCCAATGCTACTTCTGCTACTTGTTTAGCAAAGGCAGTAAAATTAGCATCACGGGCCACAAAGTCAGTTTGGCTATTCACTTCTAAAATCAAAGCGGTTTTGCTATCAGGAGTAATAGCAAAATGTACTGCGCCTTCGGCAGCAATATTGGCTGATTTTTTCGCCGCTTTAGTTGCGCCAGACTTACGCAAGTTATCAATCGCAACTTCGATATCGCCATCAGTTTCTGTCAATGCTTTTTTGCATTCCATCATACCTAAACCAGTACGATCACGTAATTCTTTAACGAGACCCGCAGTAATAGCTGCCATGTTCATTTCCTCTTTAGGACTAATCAATAAAAGAAAGGGAGACTAAGCTCCCTTCCCTCAGCATAATGTATTGAGATTACGCTGTTGTTTCAGGTGCTGCTTCAACGGCTTCTGGCTCTGCACCACGACCGCCTTGCAATGCTGCATATTCTTTGCCTTCAATAATCGCATCAGCCATAGAGCCTGCGTACAATTGAATCGCACGAATCGCGTCGTCATTACCTGGAATAACTAAATCAACACCATCAGGATTTGAGTTAGTATCAACGATACCGATAACACGAATACCTAATTTTTTCGCTTCTAAGATAGCAATGGCTTCGTGATCTACGTCAATAACGAACAACGCGTCAGGTAAACCACCCATATCTTTAATACCGCCAAAACTTTTTTCTAATTTGGCCATTTCACGTGTACGCTCTAAAGCTTCACGTTTAGTCAATTTAGCAAATGTGCCGTCTTGAGCTTGAATTTCTAACTCTTTGAAGCGTTTGATGGATTGGCGAATGGTTTTCCAGTTCGTCAACATGCCACCTAACCAACGGTGATCAACATAAGGCATACCACAACGTTGTGCTTCAGCACGGATGATGCCCGCAGCAGCACGTTTAGTACCAACGAACAATACTTTGTTCTTTTTGGATGCTAAGCCGTTAACGTAAGTTAATGCTTCGTTTAACGCAGGAGCTGTATGCTCAAGGTTGATAATATGAATTTTATTGCGAGCACCGAAAATGTACTTGCCCATTTTGGGATTCCAAAAACGGGTTTGGTGACCGAAATGTGCGCCAGCTTGTAGCAGATCGCGCATAGAAACTTGTGCCATGATAACTCCAGTTAGGGTTAGGCCTCCACACATCCCAACTACCGACTCGTTTCTTCGCTTGTCTGAACTATGCGACGAAAAAAGCACCCAATAGCTGTGTCGATGTATGTGCGTTTTATAAAATAGATTTACTTGCTAATAACAATCTTGAACTTTGACCGTTTTAAACGGTTTTTTACTCGCAAAAGTCACGTAAAATAGCGGTTTGGATAAATCCTACAAAAAAACTCGTTTGGCATTTGCCGAATCGAGCGCGGCTTTATACCATATTGCACCTTTAGCCTCAATCGTGACTTGGAAATTTATGAGCGTATCTTTAAAAACTGATGAAGAAATTGCCAAAATGCGCGTCGCTGGCAAGTTAGCGGCCGATGTTTTGATGATGATTGGTGATTTTGTCAAAGCAGGTGTCACGACCGAAGAGCTTGACCGTCGCTGTCACGACTATATTGTCAATGTGCAACAAGCGATTCCTGCCCCGTTAAATTATCGTGGTTTTCCTAAAAGTATTTGCACCTCCGTCAACCATGTCGTCTGTCATGGTATTCCCACTGATAAAAAAGTACTGAAAAACGGCGATATTATTAATATTGATGTCACGGTCATTAAAGACGGCTATCACGGCGACACTTCAAAAATGTTTACTGTCGGTGAAGGCTCCATTTTGTCTGATCGCCTTATTCGCGTGACGCAAGAGTGTTTGTATAAAGCGTTGGCGATTGTTAAACCGGGTACGCGTTTAGGTGATATTGGTGCAGTGATTCAAAAACACGCTGAAGCCAATCGTTTTTCGGTAGTGCGTGAGTACTGTGGTCATGGTATTGGCCAAGTGTTTCATGAAGAACCACAAATTGTTCATTACGGCAAAGCAGGCGAAGGGATGGCTTTAGAAGCAGGCATGACTTTTACTATTGAGCCAATGATCAATGCAGGCACTTATCATACAAAATTGTTACCTGACAAATGGACAGCCGTCACTAAAGACCACAAACTATCCGCCCAATGGGAACATACAATTTTAGTAACCGCGACAGGTATTGAAGTGCTCACTGCCCGTCCTGATGAAGACTTGAGTTTTTTAACTGCTTAAGCCCAGACCATGAAGGGCGATTAACTAATCGTCCTTAAACTTCCAACGCGTACATTTGCTTTTAAACCCTATACAGGCTATT
The DNA here is from genome assembly GCA_030646715.1 of Agitococcus sp. Taxonomy (GTDB): domain Bacteria; phylum Pseudomonadota; class Gammaproteobacteria; order Pseudomonadales; family Moraxellaceae; genus Agitococcus. The sequence continues at coordinate 37,640 of JAUSLJ010000031.1, read as the reverse complement.
TCCATGCAACCGCCGACCTTAACGCCGCACGTTCTTGATAGTAGTCGCCTACAAACCGAAAACGTCACTCCTGCCCTCTATCGCGAGTTATTAAAAAATGCTCAAGATTGCTTGTGGGCGAAATTTGAAGCGGGTGAATCGGTTCGTTTATTGGTTGAGGCTCGCACAGAAGCAATTGATATTGTTTTAACGCATGCGTGGCAAAGTTTTGGCCTCAGCAACGAAAATGAGCTGGCATTATTAGCTGTCGGTGGTTATGGACGAGGAGAGTTACATTTAGCGTCGGATATTGATGTACTGGTGTTACATGGTCATGGCCAATTACCCGACACTTTAAAAGAAAGTATTAGTCGTTTTATCACCCTACTTTGGGATTTAGGATTAGAAGTAGGTTCAAGTGTACGGTCACTAAGTGAATGTGTAGAAAGCGTCAGCGAAGATGTCACCATCGCCACCAATGTATTAGAAGTCCGCACCCTCTGTGGCAATGATGAGTTACGTCAGACTTTATTAGCTTTAATTCGACCTTTATGGACTGATGCTGCTTTTTTTGAAGCGAAACGCGACGAACAAATTGCCCGTCATGCCAAGCATCATAATACCGAATACAACCTTGAACCTGACCTTAAAAACGCACCTGGCGGCTTACGTGATATTCAAACGGTGGTTTGGGTGGCTAAACGCCATTTTGAAACGACTAACTTATACGATTTAGTAACACATGGATTTTTAACCGAATTTGAATATAAACAATTATTTGATAGTGAAACATTATTGTGGAAAATTCGTTTTGCACTACATCATATCGCCAAACGCAATGAAAACCGTTTATTGTTCGACCATCAACGAGGCCTAGCCGCGCTATTAGGTTATAACGATAATAATGCCAGCCGTGCGGTTGAGCAGTTTATGAAAGATTATTATCGCGTAGCAATGACCGTCTCCATGCTTAACGAAATGTTATTACAATATTTTGATGAAGCCATATTAAGAGCCGAAGAACAAGCGATTATTATCCCTATTAACGATGATTTTCAATTACGCGATAATTATATTGAAGTCACCCATCATCAAGCATTTGCAAGAAATCCATCAGCGTTATTAGAAATATTTTCGATATTAGCGGAAAGTCCTGATATTTTAGGCGTGAGAGCCAGTACCATTCGTTTGATTATGGTTGAAGCCAGAAAAATAAATGCTGCGTTTAGACATAATCAACAAAATCGTGCTTACTTTATGGAGATATTGCGTGCGCCTCATGCTTTGTTTTCAACATTACGGCAAATGAAACGCTATGGTGTCTTAGGTCAATATTTACCTGCTTTTGGTGCGATTATTGGCCAAATGCAATATGATTTATTTCATATTTATACTGTCGATGCTCACACCTTATTAGTCATCAAAAATATGCGCCGTTTTCGTTATGATGAAAGCCGCGAACTATTTCCTGTGGTCACTGATGTCGCCCAACAATTACCAAAACCGGAATTATTGTATTTAGCAGGTTTATTCCATGATATTGGTAAAGGTCGAGGTGGCGATCATTCCGAGCTAGGCGCAGTAGATGCCATTGAGTTTTGTTTGGCACATGGCTTATCTACCCGAAGTGCCAATATCGTCGCGTGGTTAACACGTAATCATTTAATTATGTCAATGACTGCGCAAAAACAAGATTTAGCCGACCCTGATGTTATTCATCGATTTGCCAAGCTGGTTGGCGATATTGTGCACTTGGATTATTTATATGCGCTGACTGTTGCTGATATTTGCGCCACTAATCCTAAATTATGGAACTCATGGCGGGCGTCATTATTACGTCAGTTATATCAACAAACGCGCCGTGCTTTACGTCGCGGTTTAAATAACCCAATTGATTATCACGAATTAATTGCCGAAACCCGTATTACCGCGTTAGATATGTTATTAGCCCAAGGGTTTAGTGAAGAGGCAGTGAGTTCTATTTGGGAAAAATTAGGTGATGATTATTTCTTACGTGAAAGTGCTAATGAAATTGTTTGGCATACCTCGGCTATTTTAAATCATGGCGATAACAACTCACCCTTAGTGGCTATTCAGAAAAGTCATGGGAATCAATTTCAAGGCGCGACCCAAATCTTCGTTTATACCAAAGATTTACCGAATTTATTCGCCGCCTCCGTAGCCACTTTAGATCAACAACATTTAACGGTATTAGATGCGCGTATTATTACCGCCACCAGTCATTTTTCTCTCGATACTTATGTTGTTTTAGATGAAGATAATACGCCTATTACTGATAACGATCGTTTAGATATGATTCGTGAAAGTTTGACTCACGCTTTATCACACCCTGAACAATATCCCACTATTGTTCAAAAACGCCTGCCACGTGCATTAAAACATTTTAGTGTAAAAACCGAAGTCAATATTAGTAATGATATTGCCAAACAACAAACTTCACTCGAAGTCATTACTTTGGACAGACCTGGTTTATTAGCGCGTATTGGTTTGATTTTTATGGAGCACGGTGTCAGCTTACAAAGTGCGCGCATTGCTACGCTGGGGGAGCGCGCAGAAGACGTGTTTTTTATCAGTGATGCTCACGGACAAGCCATTGCTAATCCTGAACTTTGTGAAAAACTCGCTGCGACTTTACGCCAACAACTTGATATGGTGAATTAAGCACATGAATACTGAACTGTCATTATTACATCCTTATCCTTTTGAAAAGCTGGGCAATTTACTGAAAGGACTCACACCTCCTGCACACCTAAAAGCGATTTCTTTATCAATTGGCGAGCCTAAACACACCTCGCCTGCTTTTGTGATGGAAGCCATTCAGCAGCACGCCAAACATTTAGCGACTTATCCAACGACTAAAGGCATTCCTGAGTTGCGTGAAGCCATTGCCACATGGCTAACGACCCGTTTTCAATTAAAAAATGTCGATGCAGATAGTGAAGTTTTGCCAGTCAGTGGCACTCGCGAAGCCTTGTTTTCGTTTACCCAAGCCGTGATCAATCGTGAAGGTAAACCTTTAGTGGTGATGCCAAATCCTTTCTATCAAATTTACGAAGGCGCGGCGTTTTTAGCAGGTGCAGAACCGTATTATTTGCCGTGTTTGGCCGAAAATAAGTTTATTCCTGACTTTGATGCAGTTCCTGCCGAGATTTGGCAACGTACCCAACTTTTATTTATTTGCTCACCGGGTAATCCTACAGGGGCAATCATTCCTCGTCATAGCTTAGAAAAGTTGATTCGTTTGAGTGATGAGTATGGTTTTGTCATTGCCTCTGATGAGTGTTATTCAGAAGTATATTTTGACGAGGCCAATCCACCTTTAGGCTTACTACAAGTCTGTGCCGAAATGGGGCGTGATGATTATAAAAACTGTGTCGTTTTTCACTCCTTGTCTAAACGCTCTAACTTACCAGGTTTACGTTCAGGATTTGTCGCGGGCGATGCCCAATTACTGAAACCCTATTTGTTGTATCGGACGTATCATGGTGCAGCGATGCCTGTGCAACATCAATGGGCTTCGGTAGTGGCTTGGCAAGATGAACATCATGTGATTGCCAATCGTGAACAATATCGGCAGAAGTTTCACATTTTTTATGCGATGGTGAATCCGTATTTACCATTAACCATGCCCGATGCCAGTTTCTATTTTTGGGTAAAAGTACCTGATAATTATACTGACGAAAATTTTACCCAAATGCTCTATGAGCACGCGCATATTACCGTGTTAGCAGGTCGTTATTTAGGCCGCGCTGATGGTAATGGAACAGCTCAACCCAACCCTGCTGAAAACTATGTTCGCATGGCCTTAGTTGCGCCTCTTGCCGATTGTGTCATGGCTGCTGAACGAATCATTGCTTTATTGACTGGAGAAACCAATGTCCCTCGCTGATGTAATTACCCAAGCGTTTGAAGACCGTATGCAGTTTAGCCCGACGAATGCACCACAAGATGTTCGTGATGCCGTTGCCGATGCTCTTAACTTATTAGATAGCGGTAAAGCCCGTGTTGCCGAAAAAATTGACGGTGATTGGGTGGTCAATCAATGGCTAAAGAAAGCCGTATTATTGTCGTTTCGTTTAAATGATAACGAGCCATTGTCAGGCGGTAGCGCATTGCAATATTACGACAAAGTACCGACCAAATTTGCTAACTGGACGGCTGAACAGTTCCGCGAATCAGGTATTCGTGTTGTGCCACCTGCGACTGCACGTCGTGGCAGCTTTATTGCTCGTAATGTCGTGTTAATGCCCTCTTACGTCAATATCGGCGCGTATGTTGATGAAGGCTCAATGGTTGATACTTGGGCAACGGTTGGTTCATGCGCACAAATTGGTAAAAACGTACATTTGTCGGGTGGTGTGGGTATTGGTGGTGTCTTAGAGCCGTTACAAGCTGGGCCAACGATTATCGAAGACAATTGTTTTATTGGTGCACGTTCCGAAGTAGTTGAAGGCGTGATTATTGAAGAAGGCTCGGTGTTGTCGATGGGCGTGTATATCGGTCAATCAACCAAGATTTTCGACCGTGAAACAGGCGAAGTGACGTATGGACGTGTGCCTGCGGGTTCGGTGGTGGTATCAGGTTCTTTGCCGTCTAAATGTGGTACATACAGCTTGTATGCCGCCGTTATCGTCAAAAAAGTCGATGCCAAAACACGTAGCAAAGTCGGTTTGAATGAATTGTTGCGGGTGGATTAATCGCCGATGATATGACAAGGGCGTACACAAGTGCGCCCCTATTGAGAGATAACCATGCTCACCATTTACGGTATTAAAAACTGCGACACCATGAAAAAAGCCTTTTTATGGCTTGATGAAAATAGCCTTGCTTATCAATTTCACGATTATAAAAAAGCAAGTTTAGACGAAAACACACTCAACCATTGGCTTGATAACTTAGGTTGGCAAGCGCTTGTCAATCAAAAAGGCACAACGTGGCGCAAGTTAGCCTTAGATAAAAATATGCTGGATAATCAAAGCATTAAACCGATTATTTTACAAAACTTAAGCATGATTAAACGACCTTTATTGGTGTTAGATGATGGTCAGATGATGTTGGGGTTTGATAAGGAAGAATGGCAAAAGACGTTTCTAGCGTAAATACCCACTTAGTGGATTAAAAACTCTTTGTTAAACATCTTTATGAGACAGCGTTAGCCATGACTACTAGCAACACCCGCCGCCACGTAGCTAACAACCAAGGTATTTAATGACACGCCTTCACGCTTAGAGCGATTAGCAAGCAAGGCGTGTAATGTTTTTGGCACACGCACCAAAAACTTACCCGACATCGCATTAACCATTGTTGGTTCAGGAACTAGATGGCCTTCGGCTTCTAAGGCAGCAATGGTGGCTTGCAAGGCTTCTTTACCGTTAGCAATCGCCTCTTCAATAGTTTCACCGTCAGAAACGCACATATCAAAATCAGGATAAGAAATGAAGTAGCCACCACCTTCTTCTATGGTGAGGGGGCGAACTTCAAAAGGGTAGTCTTTCATTGTTTAGTCCTCGTTAACAGGCTCAGCTTCGCCAATAAAAGCAATAAATAGCGTGATATAAACAAATTTCACTGGCCGTCTTGCAGGTATAGGTAACGTTCTGCCGTCAGGTGCAATAAAAACACAATGACTGGAGCTTTCATGTCGCCATTTAATGCCATATCGACGGGCAGCTGTTTGTAGTTGCTCTAATCGCCAATCATCACGCGGGTTATTTCGCATGGCTTCTAGCATCTTTTTCGCTTTGCTCACATTGCACCTCATCCCTATGTACAAACGATACTACATCTAGTATTAAATGCAAGTTGGCGCAACACAAGAACTAGGGAATGATTGCCATGTTAATGACTACTTTTTCACTTGATACATTTGCGCTTTATGTTGGATTAACCAATCTGTTAACGCAATAAAAATCACCGAAACCAGCAACACGCAATGAATAATGACTTCCCATTTCAACGTATGTTCAGTCATATTGCTCGCATTAATAAAACTACGTAACAAATGAATAGACGAAATACTGACCAACGCCATACCCAATTTGATTTTTAACACACCTGCATCGACATGACTTAACCACTCAGGTTGGTCTGGATGCTCATCAATATGTAAACGGCTGACAAAAATTTCATAACCGCCAATAATCACCATCACTAATAAATTGGCAATCATCACCACATCAATTAACGATAATACCTGTAATAAAATATCTGTTTCTTCGGCGCTACCTAAGTTAATAATTAACTTCGCCAACATGACAAAAAATTTATAGGCATACACACCTAAAGCGACAATCAAACCCAAATACATCGGTGCTTGTAACCAACGACTTAAAAAAATCAGGCTCGCCACAGAATGGGTGACTTTATTACTCATTGCAACTCCAAATACTCATTAAAAACCCGTGTTGATTGCTCAAGCCACACATCTCAGGCCGCTAGTTTAACCGAGCCAATCACTGGAATACTAATAGCCGTCCAACAAACAGCGTATTTTTATCTCGCCGCAAAAAAGCTACACTAAAACCCTTACTTATCGACACGCGCTGTTATGCCCCGACTCTACCTCCATGTCGCTTTACCCGTTCCCCTACGTCAACATTTTGATTACAGCATTCCTGCGAGTTTTCATCATGCGCCAACAGTAGGGGCACGAGTCATCGTGCCATTCGGGAGTCGAGAGTTAATCGGAGTTGTTATTGCTATCAGCAGTGAAACGGACACTCCTGTCGAAAAAATCAAAGCTGCACGTCATCTTATTGATGAACACGCACTTATTCCCCCCGTGATGATGGAGTTACTGACATGGGCAGCACATTATTATCAACATCCTATTGGTGAAGTGTTTAGTGCTGCCCTACCCACGCTGTTACGACAAGGCGAAGCACTCTACGAAAACATGAATCATTGGCGACTAACTGCCGCAGGAATAGTGATTACCGCCACCGACTTAAAGAACGCACCTAAACAACAAGCCGCATGGCAAGCCATAGAAGTTCATGGCACTCATGGCATTAGCGAAGATTTTTTGCAGCATTTTGGTATTGAACGCACTGCATTATTGGCTTTAGCTAAAAAAGGTTATACCGAAGAGTTTGGCCAAATCGTCAATAAACCGACCAAGCCTCAACTCAAATATGCCGAAGTATCTTTATTGGCCAACAATGAGCAAGAGTCTGCAATTCATGCCATCACCAAACAATTGGGTACATTTAAAACCTTATTACTAGATGGCGTAACAGGAAGTGGCAAAACCGAAGTCTATTTGCAAAGTATTGCCAGTTGTTTAGCCAACCATCAACAAACCTTGGTTTTAGTACCTGAAATAGGTTTAACGCCACAAACTGTCGCACGCTTTCGTTCACGCTTTGCTGTTGAAATTGTCATGCTGCATTCGGGTTTAACCGATAGAGAACGTTTGCGGGCATGGCGTCGCGCCTATTTAGGCTTTGCAGGCATTGTCATTGGCACTCGCTCTGCCATCTTCACACCGATGCCGCATTTAGGCTTAATTATTGTTGATGAAGAGCATGATTTATCGTTTAAACAACAAGACGGCTTTCGCTACCATGCCCGTGATCTAGCGGTACGGCGCGGTCAGTTACAGCAATGTCCTGTCGTTTTGGGTTCAGCAACACCGAGTTTAGAAAGTTTAGCCAATGCCAAAGCTGAGCGTTATCAACATCTGTTTTTAAATGAACGGGCGGCGACCATTCATCCATCAACTATTAAACTGATTGATTTACGGAATCAAAAGCTGAAAGAGGGTTTAACGTCCGCGCTGCGCGATGCCATTGCTCAACGGCTGAAAAAGCAAGAACAAGTGTTAATTTTTATCAATCGTCGTGGTTTCGCGCCTGTCTTGTTGTGCCATGAATGTGGCTGGCAAGCCAAATGTTTGCAATGTGATGCTCGCACAACCTTGCACCGCAATCCCTTACGTTTGCATTGTCATCATTGTGGGTACAGTGCCAGTCCACCGCGTCATTGTCCTGATTGTCAAAGTACCGAACTACGCGCCATTGGTGCAGGTACTGTGCGTATTGAAGAAACGCTGCAAGAGTTATTTCCTAAAGTGCCTGTGCATCGTATTGACCGTGACAGCACACGTCGAAAAGACAGTTGGCATAATCTATACGCCGATATTGAACTCGGTGAAGCAGCGATTTTAGTGGGCACACAAATGTTGGCCAAAGGTCATCATTTTCCCAATGTTACCTTAGTGGCATTATTAGATGCCGATGGCGGCTTGTTTGGTGCAGATTTCCGCGCCAGTGAACGCGTGGCGCAATTAATTACTCAAGTGGCAGGTCGAGCAGGTCGAGCAGAAAAAGAAGGCTTAGTGTTGATACAAACGCATCAACCCGAACATCCCTTATTGATGCAGTTATTACAAACGGGTTATAGCGGTTTTGCTGAGGCCGCCTTGCCCGAACGCCAAGCAATTGGTTTACCACCTTATGGTTATTTAGCGTTATTACGCGCCGAATCCAATTACCCTGAAACAGCATTAGAGTTTTTACAGGCGGCGATTAATTTAGGTCACGGTCTTGCCCACGAACCTGAATACTGGGGGCCTGTTCCCGCACCGATGGAGAAAAAAGCGGGCGTGTTTCGCGCGCATTTATTGCTAAAAAGTGGTCAACGTCCTGCCTTACAACGATTTTTAACGGAATGGCTGGTGTTAATTACAGCATTACCCGAAGCTAAAAAAGTGCGTTGGTCGATTGATGTCGATCCGCAGGAGATGGGGTAATTGCGAAGATCAAGGCGGATAAATCCGCCCCTACAGGCTTAAGCGACTATTGTCTCAAACCGTTGTCCCACCACCGACAATACCAAATGATCACCCGTTGCTAACGCAGCAACACCTTCTGGTGTGCCCGTGAGAACAATATCACCTGCTTCGAGGGTAAATATCTGACTGATATAGGCAATCAACTCATAAACAGGGGTAATCATATCGTCGGTTAAGCCCTGCTGACGAGGCTCACCATTTACCGTTAACGTAAACTCGGTATGATAAACATCACCCAATTGCTCAGGTTTCATAAATGTTGATAAGGGACACGCACCATCAAACGCTTTAGCCACTTCCCACGGATAACCTTGTTTTTTAAGCTGATTTTGCAAGTCACGCAAGGTTAAATCTAAAGCCAACCCATAACCCGCAATCGCCGCAGGAACATCTTTAAGGTCGATTTTACTGATCGTTTGACCAATCAATACCGCAATTTCAGTTTCGTGATGACAAGAGCCTCTATCACTGGGAATACTAAAACTGGGCGATAACGGCACAATCGCAGTGCTTGGTTTTAAAAACAAAATTGGTGCATCAGGCACAACATTACCAAGCTCTTTGGCATGAGCCGCATAATTACGGCCAACACACACCGCTTTACCCACAGGCAAATTGATCCGTGTACCATCTAACCATTGATGTTGATAGGACATTTACTTGATTGCCTCATGAACTAAAAACAGACGATCTTCGCCAAAATACATCTCATCGCCAACAAAAAAGGTCGGCGCACCAAATGCCCCACGAGCAACCGCTTCTTCGGTATTGGCTTTTAGTTGGTTTTTGATGGCTTCATCTTGCGTTTTTGCAACTAACTCTGCGCCTGCGAGCTCCGTTAACAACTCGACATTGGTGATGTCTTTACCCTGCCCCCAATAGGCGTGATAGAGCTTTAAGCTTAAAGCTGCAAGTTCGCTATCGCTCGCGGCACACAATAGCCGTTGCACAGTGACCGTATTAGCAGGAAAGTGGGCAGGCATGGCAAATGGCAACTGATAATGAGCGACCAATCGCTCCAAATCTTTAAACATATACGGCATTTTAGCGGCAACGGTAAATGCTGGCCCTGAATTACCTGTCGCTTTAAAAATGCCCCCTAATAACACGGGTCGCCAAATAACCTCTGCTTTACCTTCAAACTGCGCCATTTGCGTAGCAGCGATATAGCTGTAGGGGCTAACAATATCGTAAAAGAACTCTATTTTTTTCATGGGGTTATTATCCTTTTTAATTTTGTAGGGGCAAATAATAATTTGCCCCTGTTAAGTTTAATCTAGAGAAATCCCCTCCCTTGCTAAGGGGAGGGTTAGGGTGGGGTTTTGCGTCATGGCTACTAACCCCCTCCCTGCCTCCCCCTTATCAGGTGGAGGAGTTTTTCTTATACATCAAAAATCTTACCGCGATTGATGATGTTATTCGGATCAAAAGCCAATTTAATGGCTTGTAAATAGGCAATTTCCGCAGGTGAACGGGTGTATTCAAGATACGGTTTTTTCGTCATACCGACACCGTGTTCGGCAGAAATCGAACCATTGTATTTTTGCACGGTTTCAAACACTTGTTTATTCACCACTTGGCATTTACCAAAAAACTCGTCTTTGGTCAAATTCGCAGGTTTAAGGATATTTAAGTGCAAGTTACCATCACCAATATGACCAAACCACACAATGTCAAAATCAGGATAATTGGCCGTCACAATCGCATCAATATCGGCAATAAACGCAGGAACGTGGGTAATTAACACCGAGATATCGTTTTTATAGGGCGTAAATTTGGCGATGGTTTCGGAGATATCTTCGCGTAAACGCCACAAGTTTTGCGCTTGCGTTTCGTTTTGACTCATCACGCCGTTGAGTACCCAACCTTCTTCCATGCACTGTTCAAACACTTGCATGGCTTGTTCCTCAATCGCGGGCGATAAGGCTTCAAACTCTAATAACGCATAAAATGGTGTTGCGTCAGGGAATGGCCGCGCGACATCACCACTGGCAATCACACAACGTACGGCTAAATCAGAGAAAAACTCAAATGCCGTTAAATCTAATTTGGCTTGAAATGCCGATAAGACATTCATCACCGAATTAAAATCAGGTGTTCCTAATACCAATACGCGTAAATCACGCGGTTTACGTTCCAGTTTAATTTCGGCTTCGGTAACAAAACCTAATGTGCCTTCCGCACCAATAAACAAATGACGTAAATCATAGCCTGTGGCGTTTTTCATCATGCCTTTATTAAGATGAAGAATATCGCCTTTACCCGTGACCACCGTTAAACCCAACACCCAAGCGCGGGTCATACCGTAACGAATAACTTTAATGCCACCTGCGTTAGTGCCAATATTGCCACCAATTTGGCTCGAACCTGCGGAGGCAAAATCGACGGGATAATATAAATCATGCTCATCAGCAAATTGTTGCAGTTGCTCAGTAACCATGCCTGCTTGCACCCGCACCATACGATCAGCAGGATAAAACTCGACGACTTTATTCATTCGATCAAAACTAATCACTACTTCGCCATTCGCCGCGACTGCTCCAGCGGATAAGCCTGTACGGCCACCTGACGGCACTAAGACAATATTTTCTTGATTGGCGAGTTGCACAATCGCTTGAACTTCTTCCGTCGTTGCAGGAAAAACAATGGCACTGGCCGCAGGCGTATAGTGTTTTGTCCAATCACAGCCCCATGTTTTTAGGCTGTCAGCATCGGTTTTCACGCGAATATCGCCGACGATGGCTTGCAGTTGGGTAATGATGGTTTGGTTTAGCATTTAAAATTTCCTACAACAAATAACCGTAGATGAATGTTGTGCAAGTATCTTCTTAAAATTGCTCAATGGAGATACCGCATAGGCTTATGCTATCATATCGCGCTTATTAGACCTACGCTGCGCCTGTGCATTCTGGCTGTCTCAGATTTGTACGACATACTCGGTCTTAAACTCATTTTTTTCGGCCTTCAGGAATAGTCATGAGCCAATTGTCTTTAGATAAAGCCAAAATCCGCTTTTTATTGTTAGAAGGTGTTCATAAAAACGCCCTCGATGTACTAAGCAACAACGGCTACACCAATATCGAATACCTACGCACTGCATTAGACGAAGATGCATTGATTGCCAAAATCAAAGACGCGCACTTTGTCGGTATTCGCTCACGCACACAAATCACCGCAAAAGTGCTTGAAGCTGCCAATAAACTCATTGCCATCGGCTGCTTTTGTATTGGTACCAACCAAGTTAACTTACGTGGAGCAATGGAAAAAGGCATTCCTGTATTCAACGCGCCTTACTCCAATACGCGCTCTGTCGCCGAATTAGTTTTGGCCGAAGCGATTTTATTGTTGCGTGGCATTCCTGAAAAGAACGCGCTGGTGCATCGTGGCGGCTGGTCGAAATCGGCTGAAGGTTCTTACGAAACTCGCGGTAAGACTTTAGGTATCGTCGGTTATGGCAGCATTGGTTCACAATTGTCAGTACTTGCTGAATCGCTGGGTATGTACGTCATTTATTATGATGCAGTGACCAAATTGCCTTTGGGTAATGCTCGTCAAGTCGGCACGATGGACGAATTATTGGCAACTGCGGATGTCGTGTCTTTGCACGTACCTGAAATTCCATCAACAGCTAACATGATGGGTGCAGAGCAATTTGCCAAAATGAAAGCAGGCAGTATTTTTATTAATGCCGCTCGTGGTACGTGTGTTGATATTGACGCATTAGCTGCCGCATTAGAAAGCAAACATTTGGGTGGTGCAGCGGTTGACGTATTCCCCGTCGAGCCTAAAGCCAACGATGAAGAGTTTTTATCGCCACTGCGTAAATTCGACAACGTTATTTTAACACCACATATTGGCGGTTCTACCTTAGAAGCCCAAGCCAATATCGGTTTAGAAGTTGCAGAGAAATTTGCACGTTACTCCGATGCGGGCACGACTTTATCAGCCGTTAACTTCCCTGAAGTAGCTGTGCCGTTGATGGCTGGCAAACACCGATTATTGCATATTCACAATAACATCCCTGGTGTATTGTCTGCGATTAACCGTATTTTCGCCGAAAATGGCATTAACATTTCTGCTCAAAGCTTGATGACCAATGATGCGATTGGTTATTTAGTGATGGATGTTGACGCGGATTATTCGACTGTTGCCTTGCAAAAACTGCAAGAAATTGACGGTACGATTAAAGCGCGTGTGTTGTACTAATCGGCGGTGATTGACTTAACCGTCAATCACAACCATAAAAAAGCCGCTCAATCTTGAGCGGCTTTTTTTATTCTAAAATTTAGAAACCATCAATTAAAGACTGGTTCATTGACGCTATTAAGACGTGCTGTTTGGAACCGAGGCTCACCGATTATTTTCTGCAAAGCCAATAACGAATGATAAGGATGTTCTTGCAGTAAAATATTGCGAATAATCGCGGGCACATACAAATCTAATTCAGCATGCCCTGTCATCGTTACTTCGACTTGGCCATTGCCTAAAGCGCGAAACTCCCAACCACCATGTACTTTTGGCATACGCTCATAACCGTCACGAACAGGATGATTCGCCACACTATGGCTATCAATTTTCACCAACATATTATTGGGGTCTTGAGTAATTTGACCTGCAACAACCGCTTCACGGTCTTTTAATGGCCACGGAAAACTAGTAACGACACGAACCGTAAAATTGCGGTCATCGTCTTCACGGCTCAAAGCAACCACTTCTTTGGTTCTATATAACCATTGGTCTGCGGCTTGGGTATCGGTAATCAACGCCACCATCCCAGTTAAACTACTTTTGACGGTAGTTACTGCTTTAAAACCGTAAAAAGGACTATTAGCCACTTGATAAGACCAAATTTTAATGCCTTGTTTATCTAAAATAAGTTTCATGTTTTTTAGTTCAGCCGCAAAAAGTTGCTGCGAAAATAACCCCAAAAGCATCAATAAGCCAATGACTTTTTTCATAAACAACTCCTACTACAGACGACACAAAGACAACGCTGAGACTTAATTTACGGTCTCCCTTACTTTCACTGTAAAGGAGTACGATAAAAAAATATTGACATTCGGAGTCATGCGTAAAGAATAAAACTGATTGATAATAGCGACGAACCCATAAATTACATTGACCAATATACAATTGTATAATGTCAGCAAGGCGAACGAAATGCAAAAGAGCGAAGATAAGCCCCGTATGGACAAGTGGTTATGGGCGGCACGTTTTTTCAAAACACGCTCTTTAGCTAAAGATGCTATCGAAGGCGGAAAAGTTCATTGTGAAGGACAACGCGTTAAAGTCAGTAAAGAAGTGAATATTGGTTTGATACTGACGATTCGACAGGGTTTTGAAGATAAAACGGTCAAAGTCACCGCATTAAGTGAAGTCCGTCGTGGCGCCTCTGAAGCACAAGCACTGTATGAAGAAACCCCAGACAGTGTCGCGAAACGCGAAGATCATGCCGCTCAACGGAAAGCACAAAACTTAGCCCATCCCGACCATCGCCCAAATAAAAAAGAACGGCGACAAATTCACAAGTTTCAAGACGCTTGGGGTGGTGATTAGCACTTCGACAAGCTCAGTGCGAACGGAGGAAGCTAAAAACATGAGCATTGGGGCTTATCACAAAATAAGCTGTCATCTTGTTCGACAATTCCATCCTATTTTTCAAAAATTTCGGTAAAATCGACCTCTTATTTTTATTCAGTTTTTATTTGCCATGAAAAGTCAGCTCCAAAGTCTTATTGATATCGCCCTTCAACAATTGCAACAACAGCAAGTCATTCCTGCTGAGTGGATTAATAAAAGCACTTTAGAGCGAACCAAAGACAATACGCATGGCGATTGGGCAAGTAATTTGGCGATGGTTGCCGCTAAACCTGCGGGCTTAAAACCGCGTGACTTAGCCGAAAAAATTGTTGCTGCCTTACCAACCAATGACTTAATACTGAAAGTGGCCATCGCAGGGCCGGGTTTTATTAACTTTTATTTGCAAGCTCAAGCCGAATTTGCGGTGCTTAACCAAATTTTAGAACAACAACACAACTTTGGCCGTAGCCACTATGGCCAACAGCAAAAAGTGCAAGTAGAGTTTGTTTCAGCAAACCCAACATCTTCACTACACGTTGGTCACGGTCGCGGTGCAGCCTATGGTATGACGGTCGCTACTTTATTAGAGGCCATCGGTTATCAAGTTGAACGTGAATATTATGTTAACGATGCTGGCCGTCAAATGGCGATTCTCGCCACCAGTACCTTTTTACGTTATTTACAATTGAATGGCGCAGAGTTTAAGTTCCCGTCCAATGCCTATAAAGGCGATTATATTTTTGATATTGCCAAAGCGGTGATTGCCACTGAAGGCGACAAATGGCAGCAAGATAGCGTGGCAGTGTTTGCCAATGTCCCTGCCGATGAAGTCAAAAACGACGCAGGTGAAGTCATTTATGGCGATAAAGAAGCCCATATTGATGGCCTCATTGAAAACAGTCGCCGACTCTTAGGTGATGCAGGTTACGACGTATTCTTTCGTGCCGCCTTAGACAGTATTTTAGGCGACATTAAAGACGACTTAGCCGATTTTGGTGTCACTTACGACCAATGGTTTTCAGAAAAAACACTGGCTGATGATGGTTCGATTGATAAAGTCGTGAAAATCCTCCAAGACAGAGGCCATATTTACGAAAAAGGCGGCGCGTTGTGGTTTAAATCCACTGACTTTGGCGATGAAAAAGACCGTGTTGTCGTGCGTGATAATGGCCAAGCGACGTATTTTGCCTCGGACATTGCGTATCATCTCAATAAATATGAGCGTGGTTTAGACAAAATTGTCAATATTTGGGGTTCTGACCATCACGGTTATATTGCCCGTGTCAAAGCGGCGATTACTGCTTTAGGTTTAGATGCCAATAAACTTGACGTGTTATTAGTTCAATTTGTCACTTTATGGCGTGGTGATGTGCAAGTACAAATGTCCTCTCGTTCAGGTCAGTTTGTCACCTTACGCGAGTTACGTGAAGAAGTCGGTAACGATGCAGCTCGTTTTTATTATGTTTCGCGTAAAAGCGAACAACACATTGATTTTGATTTAGATTTGGCCAAATCTCAAAGTAAAGACAATGCTGTGTATTATATTCAATATGCGCATGCGCGTATTTGCCGTGTCTTTGAAAAGCTGACTGAAAAACAATGGACATTCACGGTGTCAGACGGTCAAAACGCATTACATGCACTGTCCTCTGATGTTGAACGTGAATTAGTCAAAAAATTGGCGGCTTATCCTGAAGTCGTGCAACAATCGGCATTGGCATATGAACCGCACCAACTCTCTAACTACTTGAAAGACTTAGCCAGTCATTTTCATGGTTGGTACAACGATCACATTGTTTTACACGAAAACACCGATACGCGTAATGCTCGGTTATTATTAAGCACCACGGTCAAGCAAGTCTTGGCGAATGGTTTAGGTTTGTTGGGTGTTACCGCCCCTTCTAAAATGTAGTCGAGGCTTTTCGTGTTTAAATACGGCAAAAAGAAACCCCCACAAGGCGCAACACGTCACGTGGCAAAAAACGCATCAGAACCCACTCCTTCCACTCGCTCATCACTGATTCCGAGTTGGTTATTAGTCGGCTTTGGTACAGCGTTGGGGCTTTTTGTTGCCGTTGCTTTATATTTATGGCAACCATGGAAGCCTAGTGCGACGACGATAACGCCAGAGGAAGTTGCGCCGACACCTGCCCCACCTAAAGAAGGTCCACGCTTTGAGTTTTATGATTTATTACCGAATCAAAAAGTCAACACCCCTGCTGAAGTAGAAACACGACCCGTTAATACCCCTGCGGCCACCATCACTGACTCAAACACCCGCGAAAAAGAGCCAAAATCCAAAACAGAAAATAATAAACCTACACCTACAGCCAAAGAAAATGCAGAAAAAGCCGCCAAAGACAAACTGGCGAAAGCACAAATAGATAAAGAAAAAGCCGATAAAATTAAGCAAGTGAAAGCAAAAGCACAGGCAAAAGCAGAACAAGAAAAAAATGCCGCCGCCAAAGTAAAATATACCTTACAAGCTGGATCTTTCAAAAACGCTAAACAAGCAGACCAACGCCGCGCCAGTATTGCCATGTCAGGGCTGCCTGTTAAAGTCATGAAAGTGACTGTTAAACCGGGTGAAGATTGGTATAGAGTGGTAGTTGGCCCGTTTAATGGCAAAGATAAAACATCTGAGGCGCGCCAAACATTAAGCGGTGATGGTATTGATAGTTTGATGGTGAAAGTGGATAAAAAATAGCGTCCATGTTGCGTATGTTGATACGATTTTTAATGGCATACTTGGGCATTATTGAATAACAATACAGAATATGACTATGGATTGGCTTTTTGCCGACGGCGTTGCTCCGTTTAGTGTCGCATTATTACTGATGTTTGGCTTAGGGCTAATGGAAATTATTAGCCTGATTTTAGGTGCTAGTTTATCCGCGCATGTTCATCATACCCTCCCCGACATTCACCATCCCGATACTCATCTCGACTTAAATGCTAGTCATGGCTTTGCTGACGTTTTAGGTTGGCTACAAATTGGCCGTGCGCCCTTCCTTATCCTGTTGGTGTTATTTTTATTAGGCTTTGGTCTAAGCGGCATTTTATTACAACAATTGTGCTTATATCTGCTTGGTCATTATGCTCATGGCGGTTTAATGGCAGTGCCTAGTGTGTTGATTGGCGCGAGCAATATGCACATCGGCGGACGATTAGCGCATCGTTATTTACCAAAAGATGAAACCGAATCCATTTCTACTGAACAATTTATTGGTCAAACAGTCACTGTTACCGTCGGCGAAGCACGTTTAGGCCATCCTGCCGAAGCAAAATTTAAAGACAAATTCGGCCACACCCATTACGTCATGGTTGAACCTGACGAAGACAGTTATTACTTTATTGAAGCTGAAACCGCGTTAATCATTCGTCAAGAAGGTCAAATTTACCGAGTTGTCCCCAATATTGACCATTTAATCGCTAAAACAAGGAACTTATCATCATGAATATAGGCAATATGATTTCGTATTTAATTATTGTAGGCGTGATTCTTTTTGCCTTTATTATGGTCGGCGTGATTATTGCGCGTTTATATCGTCGCTCCACCAAAGAACAAAGTTTTGTCCGTACAGGTTTTGGTGGTCAAGCCGTGATTATGAACGGTGGCGCATTAGTATTACCTGTGTTGCACGAGTTGATTTGGGTCAATATGAATACCCTGCGTTTAGAAGTAAAACGCGAAAAACAAGACTCCTTGATTACCAAAGATAAAATGCGTGTCGATGTCGGTGTTGAGTTTTATGTGCGTGTTAACCCTACCGAAGAAGCCATTGCCGCAGCCGCTCAAACATTGGGAGCGAGAACACTTCATGCCGATGAGTTACGCACGCTTATTGAAGGTAAGTTTGTCGCCGCCTTGCGTGCCTGTGCCGCACAAATGGACATGGCCGAAATGCACGAACATCGTTCCCGTTTTGTGCAAAGCGTACAATCTATTGTTGTTGAAGATTTAGCCAAAAACGGTTTGGAATTAGAAAGCTCCTCCCTTACCCACTTCAACCAAACAAAAATCGAATATTTTGACCCACAAAACGCCTTTGATGCCGAAGGTTTAACGCGACTAACCGAGCAAACTGAAAATCGTCGCAAAGAACGTAATCAAATCGAACGCGAAACTGCCGTTTCTATTGCCACCAAAGACTTAGAAGCCAACAGACAACAATTAGATATCGCCCAACAAAACGAGTTTGCCAAACTCGAACAAGAACGGGAAATTGAAACCCGTAAAGCACAACAAGCCTCAGAAATCGCCGCCCAACAAGCCGACCGTCAACGCGAATCCTTACAAGCGCAAATTGCCGCCAAACAACAAACCGACACCTCGCGAATTGCCGCAGAACGGATGATTAAAGAACAAGAAGTCGAAGCCGAACGTAAAATCACCATTGCCAAAATCGAAAAAGATAAGGCTATTCAAATTAGTCAACAAGGTACTAATATCGAAATTGCCAGTAAAAGCCGTGATGAATCCGTCGCTAAAGCCGAAGCGGATACCGCCCGTGCCGAAGCGGTTAAAGCTGAAGAAAGTGTCGTCACTGCCCGTCAATTAGCCGTTGCTGAACGGGAAAAATCCATTCAATTAGTGGAAGCCCGTAAAAAAGCCGAACAAGAAGCAATTGGTATTACTGTAGCAGCCGAAGCTGACCGTGAAGCAGCAAAATCGCGGGCAGAATCCTTGCAAACTCAAGCCACTGCCGAAGCGGAAGCTGATCGTATTCGTGCCGAAGGTATGCGCGCTAAATATGCCGCGCAAGCAGATGGTAAACGCATGATTAACGAAGCCGAAAATACCTTGTCGCCTGAGTTAATTGCCATGCAAGTGAAGATGTTGTTGATTAGAGAGTTGCCGCGCATTATTGAGCAATCAGTTAAACCCTTAGAACAAATTGAAGGCATTAAAATCATTCAAATTGAAGGTTTAAATGGCAGCCAGCATACGGCTAACAGTGAAGATGGTACAAACACGCACTCAGGGAATCTTAGCGAACAAGTAGTCGCTAGTGCATTACGTTATCGTGCTCAAGCACCGTTAATTGACCAGTTAATGAGTGAAGTCGGTTTAGCGGGTGGTAGTACTCAGGGATTAGTGCAGGGTTTGATGGACAATAATGGCTTAAAAACTTAGCCATGATGTGAATAGCTTCGACTCTGCTCAAAGCACGTTAAGTACTATCACCAAATTTAATACCCGTTCTACTTTTTCTCCTAAGCTCAAAACAAAAACTCCCAGCCAAATGACTTGGACTGGGAGTTTGAGACTCAGTTTTGGCTACTCCAAAAACTGAATAGTACTAGCCAATATAAACGGCTTTTTTCATACACTGTTGTCCTACTCTACTTCGTTAACACATACTGTACCAACGCGGCGACATCACCATTATTAGCAGCACACCAAGGGTGTGGCGTAGCAGGCAAACCAATCGGTGCGGCTGTACCCATTTCACCTGGGCCGTATTCGCGACGCATTTTTTGGAAGTCCCAATAATAGTTTTCGTTATCCCAACTGACTTTGGTGAAGTATTTGTGGCGTTCAATAAAACGATTACGTTGGGTTGATGGGTCTGTGGCACTGTATTCCGTATTACGATAGACACGGAAAACATCACCCTTGCGGTTAAGGTCAGGCCAAGCAGCAGGTTGATCAGGCGATCCTAGTGCAGGTCGTACAGGCGCGTGTAAGGTGTAATACTGGTTATACAGTGCTGAACCTTCGGTGCAACGATCTGGGCTGACCAAGTCTTCAAGATTACGCACATGGCCATCAGACAACAAACCACGTGACTGCACCCAATACATATCGCGCAAATAAGCGACACGAATAGCTTGCTGATCTTTTTGATAAATCGTTGGTGCAAAAAAACGCCCCACTTCATCCAGACGGAACATCCGTTCGTTACTGTTAGCACCGACATTGTCATTATGGCAACTGCCACAATCACGGTCATACGCCAGCTTGCCTTGATTAACAACACTCGCAACACCCGTGTATGACTGCCAACCTGCTTTGACAAATTGCCCTTCGCTGAGTGCGCTATTACCCGTTTGCGAGGCTAATTTGTTGCTCGCTTTCAACCAACGATACAAGCCGACATTAATCAAATCTTTGTCGTCTGAGTCGAGCGTAGTCATGTAGGCGGTTAATGCTTTTAAGCTGGTGGCATCCATTGTCCCCATCGCGCCATCGGGTTCTTCAGAGTGAATATAGGAACCTTCAAAACCGACATAAGATTCGGTATGCGACAAAGAACGACGAATAGGCATGTGATTCGTGACATTGGGAATAGTAATTGGCGAAAACTGATAGTCGTTGTCCGTCTCACTACCTTCGGTCGAGCCACGAACGATATTGTGCTCACCCGCACCCGCTGGCATATAGTAGAGTAAGGTTGTCTTGTCGATATTGGCTT
Organism: Agitococcus sp.; assembly: GCA_030646715.1. Classification (GTDB taxonomy): domain Bacteria; phylum Pseudomonadota; class Gammaproteobacteria; order Pseudomonadales; family Moraxellaceae; genus Agitococcus. The sequence goes on along the minus strand of JAUSLJ010000031.1, from coordinate 16,847 downwards.
TGCCTGCCGCCCAAGATGGCCCTTCTTCACTGGCGACAATCCCTTCAAAGTTCGCGGTCGTCGCTCCTGTTTTATCCCCTAATACCGTCCACTTCATGCTCCATTCAGGATTCGGTAAGCCCGCCACCACCTTCGTTACTTTGGTGTTCGGTGCTTTTTCATAACTAATACGATAACCGTGACAAGAGGCACAATTAAATCCCGCCCAACTGCCATTACCATTGTAAGGATGACTAGATTCGGCATTACGATAACCGACCCACCCTGTATTAGTGGTATTACCTTTAGTTTTTTGCGCCGTCACCAGTAATAAACCCGGAATCGGGTTCTGCATCGGATACGGGTTAAAATAGACATCATTGATAGCTTCGGACGGCACTTCTCCTGCAACCGTTTTAATCGCGCCAAACAGTTTGGCAGGGTCAGCAGGCAGACGGGTAATAGGATCGGTGGTTTTATAACTAAAGATTTTTGCCCAATCCAGATCACGCATTTTGTGCGCTAACCCGACATTAAAGTCATACGACCAAAATATTTTACGTCCCAGTGTCGCCATACTGTCGAAGTTACTATTGCTAATCGTGACAGGGATAGGCGTGATGCTTTTGGTTTGTGGACTAAGGGTCGAAACCACATCACACTTATGCTTAAACGCGGTGTCAGTCACACGCTTAGTTTGGGCATCTATCACGTTATGTGGCTGGCCTAACTTGGTCAGCGACGGCATCACTCCTGTCCGTTTTTGTACTTGCAAAATCAATGGCCCTTTATTGACATGGGAAGGCACTTTGAATTGCACTTGTGTATCCGTCCATGCGACCACATCTTTTGGCCAATTACTCCGCAGAGTGGTTGTTTCGTAATTCACTTGAGCAATCAGATCAAGGTTTTGCTTATACATCACCAAGTCTGTTTCCAAGATACGGCTGTTACCAATCATAATCTTACTAAAATCAATATCCGTACCCGCACCAAAACCCGTCCCTTTCAAGGTGACAATATCACCAGGTTTCAGCGTTGCTACACCCCCTGTGGCAAACTTCCAAACACTAACGCCGTTTACCAACATTTCACTGGCAAATGGTGTCGGAAAGTTAGCTGCCGATAACGCCCGTGCCGCCTCTCGCACTGCATTGAAAGTACATACTTTTTCTTGCTCTGGAAAAGTCGGCGCGGCCAGCGCAAAACCAGACAACGAGGCTGCCAATAACGCAAGTGCTTGTCTTTGTTGACAACGTTTTTTCATTATTTTTTTCTCCTGTGGGTGTTTGTCTAAAAATCAAGACAATAACCAATGCTGAGTGTATATTGAGCAATTGCGAAACTCCCCATCCTTTAGGAGGGGGAACACCGCAGAATTAGCCGCTATAATTCAACAGATAAAAAACAATAATCACCCTTCAAGGGACACATGGTCATCGTACACGGCCATTTTGCTAGAGCATTAGACTTGCTATGAAAACATCTCCCTCTGCGCTCGGAATGCGCATCGCTCGCCCCGACTTATTATTACTGCTGAATCGTAGTAGTGACTTTGCGTTGACACTGGTGATGGCTCCTGCGGGTTTCGGTAAATCCACCTTGCTCGACCAATGGGTGCTACAAGCGGAAGTCGGCACGATTGTGCGCTTGAATTTGACACGACGAGACAGTAATCCTGTCGTCTGCCTGCAACGACTCAGTGAACTATTGCGCCAATCCTTAGCGGGTTTTACGCCTCTTTCTTGCAATGAATTAACCATCAACCTCGACCAAGCCAATTTGCTCGCCGACTCACTGGCGGAATCACTCGCCGAAGCCAAAGACGATTTTTTTCTGTTGATTGATGACTTTCATTACGCCAACACCCCGTTAATCCAACATACTTTCGCGCGTTTACTCGATCAACTACCTGCACACGTTCATTTGATTATCGCCAGCCGTAGTCACCCAGGTTTTCCCCTTAGCCGTTTGAAATTGGCTGATCGTTTGCTGACGATTGATAACCACGACTTACGTTTGCCTGCAGAGCAATTAACCGAACTGTGTGCCACTCTGCGTCTGCCACCACTGACCGCCACTGAAAATATTGAGCTATTACGTCTTACCGAAGGCTGGGTTGCGGGAGTCAAATTAGCATTGTTAGCACGGCCACGTAATGGCTCGAAACTGCCGATGGGTTTTAACGGCGCGCTACCTGAATTAATGGATTATTTTGTTGATGCGGTGTTGGAGGACTTGCCTTCTGACTTACATGATGTACTGCTGGGCTCGGCTATTTTTGACAAGTTTAATGCAGATTTGTGTTGGCATTTGCTCAATGCGCCTGCGTCGTTGCTAGAACAACTGCTACAAAAAGGATTATTCATTCAACCTTTAGAAGATATGGCGGGATGTTATCGTTATCACCCCTTATTTCAGCGTTTTTTACAGGTACGCTTGGAACAAGAAAATCCCCAACGCTTGAAACAACTGCATTTGGCTGCAACACATTATTTTTTAGCGCATGGTGATGGTGATGCAGCACTGTATCATGCAAGGCTGTCTGAGCAAGCAGACGTACTGATTCCCACTCTGCGCGCGGTGTGTAATCTTTGGTTTAGGCAAGGCAAGTTAACGGCGATTTTAGAAAATATTTCACTGGCCAATGAAAACGAAGTCATCGCTGATCCTGAGTTATTTGTTCCACAACTGTCAGCGATGATTTTTACCCGCCAATTTAATCAGGCGCAAGAGCAGCTAGACCACATCGACCGACACCATCAACAAACAGCGACCTTGCCAACTACTGTCGATATTTTAAGCTTTATGAAACGACTACTGGCATCGTTTACTGACGATCCCGAAACTATTGACACCAACGAATCACTATTGGAGTCGAATATCGCATTTAATGATATTCGTGACTTTTCTATCTCTGCACAACGGCACATTCTTCATGGCAAATGTGATGCGGCGCTCCGCTTGGCGACTGAATCTCAATATCGACTCACCAAACAAGGTCAACACTACTTAGCCAGCTTTAGCAATATGATTATTATTTGGGCTGAACGAGAACAAGGCCATGCCCTCGTCGCGCGACAAATGACTCTTGATTTTTTTAACAGCTACGCTGACCAACCAAAAACACCGGGCTGGGTGAATGCGGGGGCTTGTATGGCCATCAGTTTATATGAGCAGAATCGCATCGCCGAAGCACGTGTACTATGTGAAGCACTGATTATGCACGTGGACTCTGCATGCTCAACAAGAATCGTTTTTTATGTCTATGTGGCACTGATACGTTTGTATTATATCGACGGTCGTTTTGCCCGCAGTAGCCAACTTCTTTTACAATTACGCCGTATTCTTCAACAAGGTAATTACTCCCATTTACTTAATCTACTGCTCGCAGAAGAAATGGGACATGCACTGCGTACCAATAATCTTGCCGCCATTAAAGGGATTGCTGCCGACCACAACTTAACAGGACTCATCGCCGAAGGTTTGTGGAACGAGCCTTTGCCTGAATACCGCGAAGGCTGGGTTTATGGCGGTCTTGCTGCTGTTTTGTATCTTCGTCAGCGTAAACAATACGAACGCGCCTTAGACATTCTTCAAACCTTGGGCACTAGCCTCGCCAATAGCCAAATGAAAAATCGGCAAGTCGTGGTGGAAGCCAATCGTATTACTATCCTGAGTTTACAAGGGCGCGATGACGAGGCCATGCAAGCGCTTGGGGAACTGTTTGCACGAGTGGGCATTCAATGTGCGATGCGCAGTGTTTTTGATGAAGCTCCAGGTTTTGGCGATATCATGCTCCGCAGCCATCATGATGATCATATCAATTTGCCTGACCCTTATCTGGATCATTATTCCGATGTCTTGCAACCACCACAAACCATTACGGCAGTAAAACCCGAACAATTGACTAGCACCGAACAGAAAATTCTCGATTTATTACGACAAGGACTATCTAACAAAGACATAAGTAACACGTTAGAAATCGCCATCACCACGACCAAATGGCATTTAAAGAATATCTTTGCCAAGCTCAAGGTTAGTAATCGCATGGCTGCCATTGTCAGTAAAGTCGTAATCGCCTCGGTGATTGAATATCAATCGGTTATTAATTATGGGCTTATCGCTTAGGTTTACCGTTGAAATGGGACGATTATCCTTTCGCTAAGAGCTTGTCGAAGGTTGTTCGACAGGCTCACCACAAACGGCTTATAGTCCAAAAATACCGCTAACTGCATTCAGTAAACATAGCCACTTTTAAGAGGGATGACGCTTGGACTTTTCAGCAACAACACTCTTCAATAAAAAGCTGCGATTGCTCGCCCCGTTGTTACTACTGGCATGTAGTGTCTCGCTTATTTATTTCTTTGCAGATCATACTGCGACAACAGTCAGCACAACACCTGAGCCATTACCGCCTGCGCCTGTAACCATGCCGCATGAAGGAAAAACAACTGCAACGGCAACCAATCAAGGTAACTTGATACTGAATAATCCTGAAGTGACGATGGATGTCGAACGTGGCATATTACAGGCCAAAATTCATATTACGGTGTACTTACCCGCATTAGCATCGCCAATATCGGGATTCATAACAGTATCAGGAACACCACAACTATCCGAAGCCAGTAAACAGTTTTTTCTCACAGAAGCCAAAATAGAAAAGGTTGCGCTGCCTGAACTCCCAGAAAGCGCACGAACGAGCGTGGACAAGGCATTAGTGACGGGTGTAGTGATATTTTTTAAACAATACGCGGCATACACACCATTCAATCAATCTAAACCACAGAACAATGTGTTGAGCATTGAGCTATAACGCTGTCGCCCGTGAATTGGCAAAACTGTACTAATGACATTAGTGCAGCAATTAAGGCACTACACAGAATGCGACATACACCTAAAAACAGCATAATAGCCCCATTCAACTGTCCTAATTTACTTGACCAGCACAGAATCCGTCGTTTAGCAATGGATGATTCGCCGCCTCATATTTTTTCAGCCCTCATCGCTCATGCAATGCTTCATCAACCGTTCTACGCAATGGCTTTAGTACAAAATTAGCAACCGTGCGTGAACCTGTAATAATTTCTACTGAGGCTGTCATGCCTGGCCGAACTTCAAGGGCTTTTTGTCCCAACGGTGAGTTACTCGTGGTTTTAATATGCACACGATAATACGGCTTTTCATCGCGTTTTAAATCCTCTTCCAGCGTATCGGGACTAATGTAAATCACATTGCCTTTGAGCGCGCCGTACAAGGTGTAATCATAGGCATCCAATTTGACATTAGCAGGTAGGCCATTATGTAAAAAAGCCACATCTGAAGGTTTCACCCGTGCTTCTATCACCAACGCATCATCACTTGGCACAATTTGCATTAGCTCTTCGCCTGCTTTTAGTACAGCACCGAGAGTGGTATAGCGGACATTTTTGACAATACCCGACATTGGAGCACGTAACAACGTAGAAGTCAGTGCTTCTTGACGTTGGGCATACACTTGTTGCGTTTGCGCTAACTCTGCTTGCGCTTTTGCCAATTCAAGCTGTGCATCTTGCCTAAAACTATTGTATTTATTTGCACGTTGGGCACGTAAATCGTTAACTTGTTTTTGTGCAGCTAACACTTCTGTTTGAGAAGCATCACCTGCGGAGGCCAGTTTTAGCAATAAATCCAATTGTTGCTGCGATAAATTAGTCGATTGGGTAATGGCAGCAAGCTCTTCGCGCTGCGCTCGTAAACGCTTTTCATATAAGGCCGATTGTGAGTTTTTAATATCGGGATGTTGCGTCACCGCTTTAGAAAAATGCAGGGGCTGCTCGGTTAGTTCGGCAGTCAAACGTTCAATAGATGCCTGCAATGCCGCCATTTTAGCGACGACTTCGTCAGAACTGGCTTGCAGACGCACAGGGTCAAGTTCGGCGATTAAATCTCCTGCTTGTACTTGTTGCCCTTCTTTGACGTGCAGCACTTTGAGAATACCGCCATCTACCGATTGCACTACTTGCGAACGGCTCGATACAATCACCGTACCCAAAGCGCGAATTTGCTCTTCTATTAGGGCAATACTTGCCCAAATAACCAACACCACACAAAATGTGAGTGCTGACCACAACAATATGTCTAAGCGATGAAAAGTAATAGGGCGTGTTCGTGCCAACAATGGCTCACGACTGGTGTTCATGCACACCTCCTGCTGCATCTGCTCTAGGAATAGGCGCGCCAATAACAGACGAATTTTGCGGCGTTGATGGCTGGTTGCGTACCCGCTCGGTAGGCACGTCGGCTTTCAGTGTGCCTTCATCCAGCAATAAGGTGCGTTGAGAGAGTGGCAGCCAATTCATGCGGTGGGTAGTAAATATCACCGTCACATCTGGCGGCAGTGCTTTAATGAAGGCCATTACACTTTGTTCAGACTCTCTATCGAGACTGGCAGAGGGTTCATCTAGCAACCAAATACGCGGTTTAAGCAAAACCAAACGAGTCACACCAATCAATTGCCTTTGCCCACCCGATAAGCCCACACCACCCTCGCGAATAGGTGTATCTAAGCCTAGCGACAATTGCGCGACAAACCGATTTAAGCCTGTCAGCATCAATGCCTCGTGCAAGTATTCATCGTTAGGCTGGCCTAAGCCCATGGTGAGATTTTCACGCAATGTGCCACCAAAAAGCCGAACGTCTTGCGGCAAATAACCCACCGTTTCGCGTAGCCAACCCAAGCGACATTGCTGCAAGTCTAAACCTGCAACTTTTACCGCCCCTGCATTAGGCGTTCCTAAGCCTGCCATCAGTTTCAGTAAAGTACTTTTACCACTACCATTACGTCCTAGCACCGCCACCCGTTCACCCGCGTTGATATGGAGATTGTTAATGGTTAAAGTGGCACTTTGATTAACCTCATAGGCATACTGAACACCTTGAATACTCAGATAATGAGGCTCAAGCGTGCTACTGGCTTGCCGTGAATCGCTGTCATCACTCGGCATGACTAATAATTTGTCCAATACGTGCAATGCGTGTTTGGCGTGATGCCATTGCACTAAAATACCCGTTAGTTGCGTGCTATTGCCCATCGCACGGCTGGCCAAAATGGAGCAAGCAATCAAACCACCCGTGGTTAAATGCCCTGCTTCAATTTGAAAAACCCCAACCACCATGACCAAAACATACGCTAACTGTTGAAAACTCCCTGACAAATGCTGCGCCCAACCACTCAAACGGCGAATATGATAACCATAATCGGCCAATTCACGCGTTAAACCAAGCCACAATGTACCAAAACGCCATTCGCCACCTTGCGCTTTAACACTTTCTGCTCCATGTACCATTTCAATTAATAAACCCTGCCGCCGCGCCGATTCGTCGGTTTGTTGTTGCTGCAACTTCGCTAAAGGACGCTGCACTATTAAGCCAATAGCGATACAAATAGGCAATAAACACAACGGCACAAGGGCAACATTGCCACCCAACAGCGCAATGACAGCAATAAAAAAGAAAATAAAGGGCATATCGGCCAAGGCAAACAAAGTGGTAGAAGTAAAAAAGGCTTTTACCGATTCATAATCTCGCACTTGCGCAACTAACACGCCTGTACGTGGAGGTCGCCTATCCAGCTTTAAGGCCATTATTTTTTCAAAAAAGAATTGTGACAAAGCTTCATCAACACGCCGAGTTAAAGACTCCATCAACGACAAGCGTATGGATTTGAATAGCAAGTCAAACACAATCACCAATATGACTCCGCTCGCCAATGCCCACAACGTTGGATAAGAGAAGTTAGGCACAACTCTGTCGTACACTTGCATTGCAAATATGGAGGTGACGATTGCCAACAGATTCACCAATACCGTTGCTACACCAACACGGGCAAAAATGGGCGCGTGGGCTTTTAACACTGCTTTAATGGCAGCAGTAGCTGGCTTATCATCGGCATTGACTTCGACCAGAGAGAGTTTTGGTACAACCGTACAAGGCACTCTAAGATTTTTTCCTGTTAATATGCCTATAGAAGCGACATTATCAACGATACTTAAGGAATCATCACACCACACTAAGGCAGGAAAATGTTGTGGTTCGGCCACTGTTGCTGGCACGCTATTCAATGCTTCGTGGGGGAATAACGCACACCATGCCCCATCAATCACGGCTTCGGGCGATTCACCCAAGGACTGCAATAAGGCGCGTTCAATTTCAGCAGTCACCACCACATGACCACGTAAGGCGGCATAACGGCGCAATGTGTCGCAAGCATTGGCTAAGCGTGCAGGTTCACGACTAAATATATTCATGGTGTTTGCTCAGGCGCAATTATGGTTGTTGGTGGTTGCTCAGGATCATGCACGAGATTATCCCAATACAGCCCATGCAAGGCGAGACGGGTATTGGCCTGCCACAAACTGCGTCGTTGCTGGACTTGTGCCATACGGGTATCCAAGGCTTCACGTTGAGCGTTTAACACTTCTAACCACGACTTTCGCCCCGCTTCAAATTGCCGCAAAAAACTGTCTATCACCGCATCCGATGCTAATACTGCCTCCGATTGATAGTTTAATTGTGCAGTTGAGGCATATATTTCTGCCCTAGCTAAATTGATGGCAGATGTTACCTCTAAACGAGCCGTTTCAAGTGATGCACGCGCACCGTCTACCCGTTGTTCGCCTGACTTCCATGCTTGATAGGCTTTAAGGCCATTATCTGATTGATATTGCAGCACTATTTGTGTTTCGGAGGTGTTATTGCTGCTGTCTGAACCAAACGGTTTAACATAACGTAATGACAATTCAGGGGACAACCCTGCACGTTTCATACGGGTATCAGCTTGCTCTCGAGTAATAGTTTGTGCGGCAAAGGTTAAATCGGGATGCTCTACCATTGCTCGTGCTAAAGCCGTGGAGATTTCATCTTGTGTCAATAATGCGTTCTGAGGCCAAAAAAGCGACTCTGTTGTTGTCCCCAACAATGCTGCCAGCTGTGTTTCGGCGGCGGCTAAACTGGCGCGGTTTAACTCGGCACTGGCATCAGCTTGGCGCAGACGACTCAAAATGCTCATCACATCAGCTTGTGGTGACACGCCAGACGTAGCACGGCGTTGAATCATGCCATGTAAATTGGTGAGTTTATCGACATACTGTCGCCATAACCCATCTTGCTCTTTATAAGCCAGTGCTGAAAAATAGACATCCGTCAACCGTAAGGCTAATTGCAAGCGCGTACGTTGCAGATCGGCCAATGCCATATTTTGCGCGGCTTTGGCGGCATCGACACTCGCCAGCGTTTGGCCACCGCTCCACAGCGGTAATACCGCACGTACAACATAATCGTCTTTACTTTGGCTGCCACGCACCATATCGGTTTGTAAGTAGGGAAAAAAGCCTGCATACGCTGCCGTTTTGTCATAACCAGAGGCATTGACAGCCGCTTCTGCTTTGCGAACATCTGGATGGTTTTGCCAAACGAGAGTTAAAGCTTTACCAAATGATAAAGACTCAGCACTTGCAGTGCCCATGAACAGAAAAATATTAACGACGACTAAACACCGCAACACGGATGAACCACAGAAAAGACGAATTTTGAAATGCTCCGTAAGGCGACTAAAAACGATGATACTTGCCAATAAAACAAGGCTTGGTAAATCCAAGCCTTGTTTAACACCTTTTTAGTTACGCAAAATACTTGTCATAGATATCTTGACCTGTTAAACGGCCTAACTCCGTAGTGCCATTATCTGTATAAACAATAAAGACATCATCTACCGAGCCTGCTGTAACACCCGTCACCTGATTGGTCTGATAATCTTTGGTAAAAAAGTCATCAATCAAAATGCCTTGACTTGCATCGTCACCAATTTGGATAAACAAATTGGGGCGGCCATCGTCTAAACCATCCAGTTCAAAAGTAAGGTGAGTGTCAGTATCTGCGTTTGTGTTTGCTGGAGCATTCAACAACTTGTAGGTATCTATACCGTCGTCGTCCTCAGTATCAAATACCCCATCATTGCCGTCTGTGCCGTAGTTGTAAATAAAAGTGTCATTGCCTTCACCACCGCCCAGCTCATCATCACCTGCACCACCATTAAGCGTGTCGTTACCGCCTGAACCAAACAAAACATCACTGTCAGCACTACCCGTGAAAAAGTTATCATTGGCATTACCGTAGCCTACTAAACCACTTTCACCATCAAGCGAACTAAAATCTGACACCGTTTGGTCGGCAAACACTAATTGACTGATTGCTAAACTACCAAAGCCATAACCAGCTACCGCTTCGTTATAAAAATGACCGTTTACCTGAACCCTATCACCCGTCGCATTGCCATTATCATCAATCAGATTAACAACTAAATGAAGGCTTTCACGGGTAATTTGAGCATGGTCACGGTTAATGCCTTCAAAGCGGATGATGTCAATACCTGGAACGTTTAGGCCATCACTATCGGTGCCCATATCAATTTCATCGCTACCGTCACTGAGGTTGAAAATAAAGGTGTCATCGCCAAAATCTCCAATCATATAGTCATTGCCACTGCCTCCGATGAGCGTGTCGTCACCTGCACCACCTTCAAGTGCGTCATCACCTGTGCCGCCATCCAAGATGTTGTCACCAGCCCCACCTTCCAACCAATCATTGCCTGCTTCACCGTGCAACTCATCTGCCGCACCATCATCCGTAGTTTGCCAATCGGTAATAATAGGGTCGGGGTTGATGTCTATAAAAGCCAAACCTGTCAAACTATCATTTCCATCACCACCAAACAAAGTATCTTGACCATCCCATCCTTGCAGACCGTCATCGCCACCAAAACCTTTAAGTATGTCATTCCCAGCAAAACCACGAACTAAATCTTTACCACTACCGCCCTCAACTTGGTTATTGTTATTATCTCCATCAACTAGGCCATTGCCTGTAAATACAGTCAGCGGGGCAGTAAAATAAGCCTCAAAAAGTTGCTGACCTGTCATACGACTTAGTTCGATAACACCATTATCGGAATAGACAATAAACAGATCATTTGCCGCCGCTGCACTGAGAATAACATTTCCATTGATATCTTTATCGAAGAAGTTTTCAATGTACATTCCTTGTGTTGGGACGCTGTTACCTACTTGAATAATCAAATTAGGGTAGCTATCCCACTCCCCTTCCAGAGAGTAGATAATGGTTTGGCCTGACACGGGGGCATTAATAATTTTGTAGGTGTCCACATCGGTGTTCGTGCTGGGCTCGTCTATATATATAGAATCTCTTCCGTCTGTGCCGTAGTTATAAATGAAAGTATCATTGCCTTCACCACCGCTCAGCTCATCATCACCCGTGCCACCGTTAATAATATCATTACCATCTTCCCCTTCTAGCCCATCATCACCTGAGTCGCCATTAAGAGCGTCACTACCAACTCCACCCAACATCTCATCATCACCTGTGCCACCGTTAAGCGTATCGTCACCTCCTCCACCAAACAAAATGTCACTGTCAACACCACCCGTGAAAGAATTATTATTGGCATCACCGTAGGTTACTAAACCACTTTCACCATCAAGCAAACTAAAATCTGAGACCGTTTGGTCGGAAAAAACTAATTGACTGATCGCATAACTACCAAAGCCATAACCTGCTACCGCATCATCATAAAAATGGCCATAAACCCGCACGCTATCAGCAGTCGCATTACCGTTATTGTCCAGTAAGCTGACTACTAAATCGAGGCCTTCACGGGTTATTAGAGCGTGGTCACGGTTAATACCTTCAAAGCGGATGATGTCAAAACCAGGAACATTTATTAGGCTACCACTATCGGCGTCCATATCAATTTCATCGTTGCCATCGCCTACATTGAAAATAAAGGTGTCATCGCCTAAACCGCCACTCATATAGTCATTGCCACTGCCACCTGTAAGGGTATCGTCACCAGCATTACCTTCAAGTTCGTCATCATCTGTGCCGCCGTCAAGCAAGTCGTCACCTGCACCTGCAGATAAGTAATCATCACCTGCGTCACCATACAACTCATCAGCCGCGCCATCATCAACGCGATCCCACTGATTTACCCCGACTTGGACAAAGCCATAACCATGCAGGGTGTCATTGCCTGCTCCACCGAACAAAGTATCCTGTCCATCTTCGCCTTGAAGGTTATCCTCCCCCCCCAAGCCTTCAATCAAGTCATTGCCAGCGCGTCCACCAATGAACTCATCAATATCACTTCCCACTAGATGGTCGTCGCCATCGGTTGGGATAGTTGTCAACAGCACGGCACTGACATCAGCCAGTCTCATCACCGTGCCACTGCCATCCGTGAAACGAATTTCATCTATTTGCCAAAAGGCATTAGTCGAGAAATATCCGTAAACGTTCAGGCTGTCTGTCGTTCCGTTGATCGTGATGGTCAAATTATCGCCATACTGACGGAACGTTAGATCAGACGGCGCAATGTCCGCACCTAACTGGATGACATCCTGACCAACTCCGTAGAAGTGCTGACCTAGATCCGCATCGTAAGACTCGTCATAGCTGTACACTGTGTCATAACCATCGCCACTATTAAAGACAAAGGTATCGCTGCCTTCACCGCCGTACAGGTAATCCGTACCATCACCGCCACTCAGGCTGTCGTTACCTTGCTCGCCGTTCAAATTGTCATTACCACTGCCACCAATTAAGGTGTCGTCGCCTGCTCGGCCTTGAATGCTGTCATTACCACCGAGTCCGTCAATGAGGTTAGCCTTGTCGTTGCCAAAAACTGAATCGTCACCTTCAGTGGCCAATAGCGCCCGCACTTCAATGTCTGACACGTTCCAGACCGTGTTGTCCGCAAAGCGAATTTCATCAATTTGGTAAAAGCCCGTAGTGCTGTCTGTCGAGAAGTGTTGGTAAACCCTGATGCCATTTGCCGTGCCACTGACCTCGTCGAGGTAAATGTATAAGTCATCACCCGAACGGCGCAGGATCACGTCCTCTGTCGTAATATCTCCACCCAGTTGGATCACATCCACACCCGCACCGTAGACATACTGACCATGACCCGCATCGTAGAAGTAGTCATTGCTGTATACGGTGTCACGGCCATCGCCACGATTGAAGACGAAGGTGTCGTTGCCTTCGTTGCCAACCAGATAATCATCACCGTCATTGCCGTTTAATACATCGTTACCATCGCCACCGTACAGATTGTCAGATTCTAATCCGCCTGACAGGCTGTCGTTACCTTGTTCACCGTACAACTCGTCGTTGCCACTGCCACCGATTAAGGTGTCATCGCCTACTCGCCCCTGAATCTCGTCATCACCACCCAGTCCGTCAATGAGGTTAGCGTTGTCGTTGCCATACAGTACATCGTCACCTTCTGTGGCTAGCAGGGCGCGCACTTCAATTTCTGACACGTTCCAGAATGTGTTGTCCGCAAAGCGAATTTCATCAATTTGGTAATAGCCCGAATTGCTATCAGTCGAGAAGTGTTGATAAACCCTGATGCTATCCGCCGTGCCACTGACCTCGTTGAGGTAGATGTACAAGTCATCACCCGAACGGCGTAGGATTACGTCATTTGGCGTAATATCTGCACTCAGCTGGATCACATCCACACCCACACCGTAGACATACTGATTTAGATTCGTATCGTAAGACTGGTCGGAGCTGTATACAATGTCATGGCCATCGCCACGATTGAAGACGAAAGTGTCGTTGCCTGCATTGCCAGTCAGATTGTCATCACCTTCGGCACCATTTAATTCATCGTTGCCGTCGCCACCGTATAGTTGGTCATATTCCATTCCGCCAGATAGACTGTCGTTGCCTTCATCACCGTATAGATAATCCGTACCATCTCCACCAATCAGACTGTCGTTACCTTGCTCGCCGTTTAAATCGTCATTGCCAGTGCCGCCGATTAAGGTGTCGTCGCCTGCTCGGCCGTAAATGCCGTCATTACCACCCAGTCCGTCAATGAGGTTAGCGTTAGCGTTACCATACAAGAGGTCAGCATCCTCGGTTGCCAGCAGCGCACGATTTTCAATTTCGGCAACATCCCAAACCGTGCCATCACCGAAACGGATTTCGTCGATGGCATAAAAGTCAGTGGAAACACTGCCGCCAGAGAAGTGGCTATAGATGCGTAACTGGTCAGTGCCACCCGTGCCATTCAGATAGAGAATCAGGTCATCGCCAGAGCGGCGCAGGATCACATCATTTGTCGTGATACCAGTCCCCAGCTCCACCACATCCGTGCCAGCACCATAGACGTACTGGCCTAAGCCTACGTCGTAGGACTCGTCGTTATTGTATATCCAGTCTTGGCCATCGCCACGGTTAAAGACATAGGTGTCATTGCCGTTATTACCGACGAGAATGTCAGCATCGGTGCCGCCAGCCAATGTATCATTGCCGTCTTGGCCGTAGAGTTTGTCAGCCCCAACGCTGCCACTCAGGATGTCATCTCCCTCACCGCCAAAGAGATTGTCAGCCCCAGCACTGCCACTCAGGATGTCATCGCCCTCACCGCCGTAGACAATGTCGTCGCCATCCAGAGCATCAAGAATGTTGCTGCTGCGGCCTAGCACGAGGGTATCGTCGCCATCCGTGGGCACTAACAGGCTAGGCGCTGCAGTAGCGGTCACATTGACGGGGGTGAAATTGGCCGTCTGTGCTGCAAGGGTCGCCACCTCGGCATTGCCTGTGATGGCAATGTCCAGCACCGCCGAGTTGAACTCGAAGGTGCCAGGCACCAGCCCAGCGGCCTCCGCTGCGGCCTGTGCTGCCGCCACCGTGGCGGCGTCAAAGTCGTTAATGGTGACATGATTCAGTGGAAAGTCGCGATCGGTATATGTGGCCGTACTATTGCCAGCATCGTAGGTAAACAGCGACGTGGCATCAGTGACGCGCCAGCTTTCAGCATAGACATCGTAAAAGTCCTGCTGGGTGAGCGCCATGTGGTCGATCACGGTTCCGTCGCGCAATCGAAGGTCATTGTTGGTGCTACCGTTGCCATCACCCAAAATGCCAGTCACAACTGAGTCGTTGGCGATAAAGACCGTTGTGGGGCTGTAGTGTATCGCCTTGATCAGGACATCATCACCATGACCGTCACTGATGAGATAGGTGCCGTCGACGCGGTGCGTAACCGAGCCTGCGCCCACGGCAAGGCGTTCACCCGTCGCCAGTGATGTTGCGAGGCCGTTGATGTAAACCGTGTCAGGCCTGTAGGCCGCGTTGTAAACACTGATGACATTCTCGCTGCCCTCGTTGCCGAACTTCATGGCGACGGCAGTGATGCCTGACACGCTGGTGCTGTTGCCGACGGGTTCAGTGCGCATCTGTATTTCAAAATTGCCCGCTGGGTTCGTACCCTGCACTAGGGTGAACTCACCAGCAGCTTGAAAATCGAATCCCAGACTGTCGAACGAGCGCATGTGTGGATCACCCACACCATAGGCAGAACGGCGGTCATCGGGAACATTCACATACAGGGTCGCGGACGATTGATGGCCCTGACTGTCTTCAACGACATAGGAAATGGCATGTGTCCCAACACGGCCATCGGAGACATAGGTGATGCTACCGTCCGCGCTGAATGTTCCACCGCTGGCACTGACCAGAGTCAGGGTATCGCCAGTATCCTCATCGTAATCATTACCTAGCACATTGACCGTGACGCTGCCAGTGCGGGTTATCGTGGCGAAATCATCCGAAGCAACTGGCGCATCATTCACGCCGTTCACCGTGACGGTCACTGTCGCCTGCGTGCTGTCCTCGTAACCATCGTTGGCGTGATACTGGAAGGTCACGGTGTTGGTTTCGCCGTCGTTCAGGGCTTGGTCGGCTGCAGTAGGTGTGTATTTGAAGCTGCCATCGCTGTTGAATACCAAGCCATTCGGGGTGTTACCATCCACTACATAGGTCAGCGTATCACCATCAACATCGGTCGCCACGGCACTGCCGCTGATAATTCCATCATTTTCATCTCCCTCGACCTGCACATTGCTCACTACTGGCGGAGTATTGTTGCGTATGGTGATGTTCACGGTAGCCGTGTTGCTGTCCACTGTGCCATCGTTGGCGTGATACTGGAAGGTTACAGTGCTGCTTTCGCCTGGGAGCAGAGCTTGGTCTTCGGCTGTCGGCGTGTAGATGAAGGTTCCGTCACTGTTGAAGACTAATCCGTTGGGCAAATCGCCCACCAAAGCGTAGGCCAGCAGGGGTTGGTCGTGGGTATCAATGTCGATCGTGGTCACATGACCGTTGATGGCGGCGTCAGTCGGTTTGCCCTTGGCAGAGCCATTCTCTGCTACGGGCGCATCATTCATGCCGTTGATCGTCACCGTGACTGTCGCAGGTGTGCTGTTAACCGTGCCATCATTGGCAACATATTGGAACGTGACGACGCGGCTTTCACCTTCGTCCAAGCTTTGGTCTGAAGCCTGTGGAGTCACTGAAAACGTGCCATCGGTATTGAACGTGACGCCTGCGGGTAATGTGCCTACCGCGGCATAGGTTAAACTCTCTACATCGATGTCACTCGCTGCAGGGACTTGGCCATTGATGGCTGTGTCATCTTCGCTTCCTGTGGCGTTGATATTGCCGCCGCTCACGGGGGCGTCGTTTTTACCTTGAATGGTCACCGTGACCGTGGCCGGTGCACTATTAACCGTGCCGTCATTCGCGACATATTGGAAAGTGACAACACGGCTTTCGCCATCATCTAAACCTTGGTCTGAGGCCTGCGGAGCCACTGAGAAGGTGCCCTCGGTATTAAATGTGACGCCTGCGGGCAATGTGCCTACCGCGGCATAGGTGACACTCTCAACATCGATGTCACTCGCGGCAGGGACTGCGCCACTGATACTGCTGTCATCTTCGCTTCCTGTGACCGTGGTTCC
>JAUSLJ010000029.1 GCA_030646715.1 Agitococcus sp. | reverse complement strand
AGGTGTCCCTGCTTCAGCTTGTTTGAGAATAGCCATGATTTGGCTGTCACTAAATTTCGATGTTTTCATGCAAAATCTCCTGCGTTTATCTTACGAGAAAATTCTACTTTTCAAAGAGGTTATTTATAGGGACGATTACCGAGTCGATTTAGACAACACCTCAACAATCAGCGTGGGCGTCCCCAAATTAGGACTAAAAGATTTCAATCAATGGTCTGGTGATTTGGTCTTGCTGAGGTCTTCGCGTAATTTCTGCCAATTTTCATGAAGATTGGTTGTATCACCATAAGGAAGGAAATTTGTATAACGGTCATGCGGGTCAGCCACATGTAAAGCGTGCTTAATGGGACACCAATATTGCTCTGTGCGGGCAGTAATCTCTCGCGCATAAGCAATGAGTCCATTAGCGTAACTACAATACAAACAGTTTAGTTTTTCTAGTGGATTTAAATACCCTAAAAGATGACGATCAATGACGATGTAGTCACGGCGCGACACACGAGGAATACGATAAAGACGAAAGCAAATGCTTTGATAAAGCCATAATGTCAAGTCAAGCAACGCAAACGGAAAAATCATGCTGTAGATGAATGGCGCAGAAACTAAATGTCGCCACGAACTAGATGCTAACCAGCGGAGCGTATTCACTCGGAGTTTACGATGAGCATCGCGGACATGAGTTTCAAACGCAATTTTCTTACCTTCTAAGATATAAAGCGTTTTAGCTTCTTGCTCATGAACTTTATTTTGTAATTCGCTTTGCAGTTGGCGAATATGCGAAGCAAGTTGTTGGATTTCCGAGTTCATAGTGGGACTATTCGCGTCGTAATATAATAAAACCTACTCTAGATATTACTTGTGATAGATGCAAGAAGGTTTCAATCCTTGGGCCTCCTAAAACTCTATCATCTCACCAACGCTTCCGCCCGCAACTTGATAATAGCGATATTCACAGCCCGCGATGCTTTATCAAACTCTGAGTGAATGTCCATCATCACTTCCGCTTCTTGAAAGTGTTCGGCATTAATCTGCTGTGCAACTTTTGCCGCTTCGTGATGAAAATGGGTGTGCATGGTGGTACATTGCTTAAAGCTCTCTAAATAGCCGTAAATAATATGGCCTTCATTTTCTAGCCATCGGCCTAACTCACAGCAGTTGTCACTCGCAATCGTGGCGACATCCATTTTCTCTTTACGGTTAATTGCCGCACGAAACTGAATTTTCCAGTCACAATGGTTCTCAATTGCTTTTTTGAAGTCCATTTTTAGTCCCTATCCCATGTATTGTGGTCACTACTCGAATCGCAAGTGCCGTTTGGATAACGCTAAGTTTGCATCAACCTAAGCCTAGCACGCGGACAGCGATGGTCTAGCAATTCGGCCCATGCCAAATTTAATCATTTATCTTCTTTCAGTAATAGTTCCAAATCATCACTCTTTAGAATCTTTTTTACTGGGCAACAACCCAATCAGTCAGGAGTAGAGTGCGCATTGTGCACAATTTTTATAGATGATGGCGCGAAGTACGTCCCCTAAAACTATAAAGGCCTAAGCTGCCAGCCACCATCTTGGCAAATACCCTGCATCGTCGCACTGGCGATAAATTTACCGACTCCAGCATCAAAGTCAAAACGTGTCAGCATCATCGTCGGTACGCCTTCCGTCGCAGTATTTGCCGTGATGACATTGAAAGAGTTGGGTGCGTTAGGCCGAGTTCGATGTGATACAGCCGTGCCAGCACCCGCCAGTAAAAAATGCCGACCCAGCGTCGGAAAAACGGCATGGGTTGAAGTCATCAGCGGCACATGAACGTGCCCACTGAGTACAACATCTACCTTAAGTGCGGAAAACGCATGAGCTATTGCTTCGCTCTGAAGCAGGACATTGCCATGATCTTCAGGCCAAGCAGTGGACAAAGGCTGATGCACGCAAGCTATCAATAGCGCATCAACGCCTATTTTTTCTCTGATGTCATGGATTCGACGGGTCAGGTAATCGGGGTTTAGCAGACCTGTGGTGTGACGAAAACGACTGGTCGTATTAAAACCAATAATGCCGACACCATCACCACACCAAGTAAACTCACGGTCACCAAAAGCACGCTGGTAGGCAGCATAGGGAGTCAATAATCGGGCAAAAACATTGAATAAGGGTATGTCGTGATTACCGGGAATTACCAGTTTAGTTTGTACGGGGAGCTGATCAAGAAAATCTTTGGCGGCCTGAAATTCACCTTGACGCGCACGCTGGGTAATGTCTCCCGTCAACAGCACGATGTTTGGTTCCAGCTCAGCGATTGCCTGCTTTAAAGCCCTGACCACGTCGGGTATTTCAGTGCCAAAATGCGTATCCGACAAGTGCACAATCCTCGTCATGCGGGTGGCTCCTGTTTTGGTACCACCACCCACAGTGCGTCACGTGCGGTGCGAAAGCTAAGTGGCGTATGGCATTGGACTACTTCACCATCCACAACCAGATCAATTTTCCGACGCTTACTTTCGACCACTAAACTGTCAGCACCGAACATCTCCAGTCGCGTCTCATCATTCAGTTTTCCGAGTGCTCCGCGCACGACCAAAAGTGCCATTTCGATACGGGTCGTTGGCTTGAGCACAAGCACTGCCAGCCGATCTTCACGCGCAAATTGAGCAATATGCAAATCCATATTATTGAGCTGAAACGTATTGTTGCCGACAAACACCATCGCCGTGCGATACAACTGCTGGACACCATTGACCGTCGCCTTAATAGCAAACGGTCGCTGTCCGCGCAGCAATGTGGCCACAGCGGACAGTACAGCCACCAGTCGGAAACGCCCGAAGCGCGACTTGTCAGCTTCGCGGTTACGAATGATTCGGGTATAAAGACCAAAGCTGGCATTGTTAAGAAACAGATGCTGGTTGACATACCCGACCGTAATGGGGCGGATTTGCCCCTCCAATAGCAGCTGGGCGGCAGCGGCCACATCCAGCGGAATCATGTGTTCGCGGGCAAAATAATTGAAGGTGCCAAGCGGGATGATGCCCATGACGACACCATATTTGCAACAGAGTCCCGCTACCAGATTGACCGTGCCATCACCGCCAGCCACTACCAACAAGCACTTTGTGCGATGCGCCTGCAATACCGCCTGCTCGCACATACCATAAAAGTCGTTGTTGGGCATGAGGGTAATCACTGTCACTTTGTCCTGTAAAGAACCCAGAGCATCCATGATCTGCTGACGGATTCTATCCGTGTGGTTCACCCCAGAACTGGAGTTTAAAATGATGATCATGGAACGGTCTGCTCGTGGCTTGGCGGGCTCATCATCAGATATCTGCCCGTTAATATCGCTCATAAGCGTGCTTTCCTAAAACATCAAAATTAAGTGCGGTGATAAGAGCAGCATAGGCTGCATTGGATGCTGCCCCATCAAAAACCTACTCTTTAACCCCTTTATTACTTGGCAATAACCGCTCATATTCATTTCTAACTACGCCATAACACTCACACACACGCTGCTCAAGTTTAGAGCGATCTATCACTGTAATGCGGCCGCGAGCGCGGGTAATTAAACCATCTTTCAGCAGTTGCCCCATCGTTTGGGTCACACTCTCACGGCGTACACCTAATAAATTGCTCATCGCTTCTTGAGTAATCAGCAAAGTATTACTATCTAGCCTGTCCATACTCATCAACAACCAGCGGCACATTTGTTGGTCTAGTGAATGGTGCTGGTTGCATACTGCTGTTTGCGAGGTTTGGGAAATCAACGCCTGTGTAAAAAGCAGGGCTAAGCGTTGCAGTTGTCCGCCTAAAGCAAACTCATGTTTCATCACGCTGCGACTGAGTCGATAAGCCTGACCGACGCTTTGGACTTCGGTGCTGGTGGGCATACTTTCGCCGCCCATAAAAATAGAAATACCCACCAAGCCCTCGTTGCCGACAAGAGCTGTTTCGCTAGTGGAGCCATCTTCCAATGCATACATCAGCGAGACAATGCCAGAGGTCGGAAAGTGCAGAAAGTTGACGTGGTCGCCCGACTCAGACACTGTCCAGTTTAAGGGCATTTCAACGAGCTTGAGGTCAGGCAAGAGACGAGCATAATCTTTGGCGGGCAACGCCGCTAAAATGCCGTTTTGCTTGGGACTGGGCGGGGGAGTGATTATTTTCGGTTTTGACATATTCGTTTTCTTAAGGTGTGTAAGGCAGGTATTGAGCGATACGATGTTGGCGATGGCTTATCATGTAATAATTATAGGCTGGCGGCAATCTACTAAAGCCAGCCTGTGATCTATTGCGTATAAAGATGGGTTTCCAAGCGTTAACCCATCATAGTTTATTTGCAAGCCTTAACTCGGCTCATAGCCTAAATTTGGACTCAACCATTTTTCCGCCTTTAACATATCCCAACCTTTACGTTGTGCATAGCTTTGCACTTGGTCTTTATCAATCTTGCCAACATTAAAGTAACTGCATTCAGGCAAGGAGTAATAAAAACCACTGACCGCTGCCGCAGGCCACATGGCGTAATGTTCTGTCAGTGTAATGCCTGTGTGTTTCTCGGCATCCAATAGGGCAAACAACGTCGCTTTTTCGCTATGTTCAGGACAAGCAGGATAGCCCGGTGCAGGACGGATACCGACATATTTCTCTTTAATCAGCGCGTCATTATCAAGTTGTTCATCGGGTTGATAGCCCCAAAACTCTTTACGCACGCGCTCATGCAAATGCTCGGCAAATGCTTCGGCTAAACGGTCGGCCAGCGATTGCACCATAATGGCGTTGTAGTCGTCACCTGCGTCGCGATAGGCTTTGACCACATCCTCTGCACCTAAACCTGTCGTCACTGCAAAGCCACCAATATAGTCATGGGCGGTACTGGTTTTCGGGGCAATAAAATCGGCGAGTGAATAATTGGGTTTACCACTGACTTTGTCACTTTGTTGCCGTAAATGATGCAAGGTTTGAATCACGGTTTGTCTAGACTCATCGGCATAGACTTCGACATCGTCATCATTCACCTGAGCCGCAGGCCAAAAGCCAATCACACCATTAGCGGTTAATAATTTCTCACCAATCAATTTATCGAGCATGGCTTGAGCATCAGCATATAAACGAGTCGCTTCTACGCCCACAACGCTGTCTTTCAGAATCGCAGGAAATTTACCCGCTAAACTCCATGTAATAAAAAACGGTGTCCAGTCAATGTACTTGCGGACTTCTTCTAGCGGATAGTCTTTTAAGACTTCTACGCCCAATTTTTTTGGTTTAGGCGGGGTGTAATTATCCCAATCTAAAGTGAATTTTTCGGCTATCGCTTGAGCGTAACTGAGCTTGGCGGCTTTAGGTTGACGTTTGGCGTGACGCTCGCGGACTTCTTCGTATTCAGCTTTACGTTCGGCCAAAAATACAGGCTTCATTTCAGGCGAGAGTAGGGATGTTGCCACACCCACTGCGCGTGAAGCATCGGTGACATAAACCACGCCATCATTATGATATTGCGGGTCGATTTTGACCGCAGTATGGGCTTTAGAGGTGGTCGCGCCGCCAATCATCAACGGAATTTTAAAGCCTTGACGTTGCATTTCACGGGCGACATAGACCATTTCATCCAAACTTGGCGTAATAAGGCCCGACAAGCCAATAATATCGACTTTTTCACGAATCGCAGTTTCAAGGATTTTCTCGCAAGAAACCATCACCCCCAAGTCAACAATGTCATAGCCGTTACAGCCTAACACCACACCGACGATGTTTTTGCCAATATCATGAACGTCACCTTTCACGGTGGCCATTAAGATTTTGCCTTTGGTTTGGCCAACGGTTTTTTCCGCTTCGATGTACGGGTTTAGCCAAGCCACGGCTTGTTTCATCACGCGCGCCGATTTAACGACTTGCGGCAAAAACATTTTGCCTTCGCCAAACAAATCGCCAACAACGTTCATACCCGCCATTAATGGCCCTTCAATAACATCAAGGGGACGGGCAGATTTTAATCGGGCTTCTTCGGTATCGACATCAATAAACGCAGTAATGCCTTTGACCAAGGAATATTCCAAACGCTTTTCTACTGACTGATTACGCCATTCTAAGTTTTCGGCTTGTTTAACCGCGCCGCCTTCGTGCCGATATTGTTCGGCAACATCCAATAAGCGTTCTGTGCCTTCGGGCGTGCGATTGAGAATCACGTCTTCGACGCGCTCTTTTAAGTCGGCAGGAATATCATCGTAAATCGCTAATTGACCTGCGTTGACGATACCCATGGTCATGCCTTGTTTAATACAGTGATATAAAAACACGGCATGAATGGCTTCACGGACAGGTTCATTGCCACGGAAGGAGAACGAGACGTTAGACACACCGCCCGAAATCATCGCGTGGGGTAAGTTTTTCTTAATCCAGCCTGTGGCTTCAATAAAGTCAACGGCATAGTTATTGTGTTCTTCGATGCCTGTGGCCACAGCAAAAATGTTCGGGTCAAAAATAATATCTTCGGCAGGAAAGCCAACATCATCCACCAACACGCGGTAAGAGCGTTCGCAAATTTCACGTTTACGCGCCGCCGTATCGGCTTGACCTTGTTCGTCAAACGCCATGACAATCACTGCCGCGCCATATTGACGACACAAACGCGCTTTATGGACGAATTCGTCGTGACCTTCTTTTAAGGAAATAGAGTTAACAACGGGTTTGCCTTGCACACATTTCAAACCTGCTTCAATGATTTCCCATTTCGACGAGTCAATCATAATCGGCACGCGGGAAATATCAGGCTCACAGGCGACCATGTTCAAAAATTTGACCATTGCCGCTTCCGAATCCAACATGCCTTCGTCCATGTTGATGTCGATAATCTGCGCGCCACCTTCGACTTGTTGACGGGCAATATCCAGAGCTTCGGCGTAGTTTTGTTCGCGAATCAAACGGGCGAATTTTTTCGAGCCAGTGACGTTCGTCCGTTCGCCGACGTTTACAAACAATGACTCAGGCGTAATGTTAAACGGTTCTAAACCTGATAAACGACAGGCAGGCGCAATCACTGGCACTTGGCGTGGTGGTAAATGTTTAACGGCATTATAAATGGCGGCGATATGCTCAGGTGTTGTACCACAACAGCCACCGACAATATTCACTAAACCACTTTCGGCAAATTCACCGACCATTGCGGCAGTTTGTTCGGGTGTTTCATCGTATTCACCAAAGGCATTCGGTAAGCCTGCGTTGGGATGCGCGCTGACAAAAGTATCGGCTTTTTCGCTAATTTCTTTAATATATGGGCGCATGGCATCTGCACCTAAGGCGCAGTTAAAACCAATACTTAACAAATTGCCATGACGCACCGAGTTCCAAAATGCTTCGGCAGTTTGACCAGATAAAGTACGGCCAGAGGCATCGGTAATTGTTCCTGAAATCATCACAGGTAAAATCTTGCCCGAACGATTAAAGAATTCTTGTACAGCAAAAATAGCGGCTTTACAGTTTAAGGTATCAAACACCGTTTCAATAAGCAGAATATCTGCGCCACCTTCCACTAAACCTTCTGCGGCTTGTAGATAATTCGTCACCAACTCATCAAATGTCACATTCCGATAAGACGGGTCATTAACATCAGGCGAAATTGAACAGGTACGCGAAGTAGGGCCGAGTACACCTGCGACAAAACGCGGTTTTTCTGGTGTTTGTGCTGTCCATCTATCGGCAACTTCACGGGCAACACGAGCAGCTTCAACGTTTAACTCATAAACTAATTCTTCCATATGATAATCGGCTTGCGATACCACCGTTGAGTTAAAGGAATTGGTTTCTAAAATGTCTGCACCAGCGGCACAATAGGCATCGTGAATGCCCGCAATAATATGGGGTTGGGTTAACACTAATAAGTCGTTATTGCCTTTGACGTCATGCGGCCAATCGGCAAAACGTGACCCGCGATAATCTTCTTCTTGCAGTTTATGCCGTTGAATCATCGTTCCCATCGCACCGTCAATAATAAGGATACGTTGTTGTAGGGCGGCTTTTAATACATCGGAACGGGAAGAAGTCATGGCGTAAATATCAATAGCAAGAATCGGGGGATGCTATTTTAGCAAATAATTCACCAACTGTCGCAAAGCCCTTTCTATTGCTTTGTGCTAAGAATAATATACGTGTATAGCGTTTTAGTTGTCAGAGGAAAAAATCATGTTAGCCATTCGTTTACCCGCCGATATAGAAAAACGTCTTGATGATCTCGCCAAAAAAACAGGGCGGACAAAAACATTTTATGCGCGCCAAGCCATTTTAGAGCATTTAGAAGATTTAGAAGATATGTATTTAGCTCAAGCAGTGATTGAGCGCATTGATGCAGGTCAAGAGCAAGTATTCAGCTTAGAAGAGGTGGAGAAAGAACTTGGCTTGGCACATTAATATTTCTGAAACAGCAAAAAAACAATTACAAAAACTTGACCGACAAACAGCGCAACGTCTTACCCATTATCTGCGTGAGCGAGTTTTGTTACATGACAACCCACGAATAGTGGGCGCAGCATTACAAGGAAATCGTTTGGGGGAATTATGGAAGTATCGTGTCAGTGATTATCGCATTATTGTTCGCATCAAAGACCAAGAGCTTGAGATATTGGTGGTTGAAGTCGGCCATC
Source organism: Agitococcus sp. (assembly GCA_030646715.1). Lineage (GTDB taxonomy): Bacteria > Pseudomonadota > Gammaproteobacteria > Pseudomonadales > Moraxellaceae > Agitococcus. The sequence goes on along the minus strand of JAUSLJ010000029.1, from coordinate 140,221 downwards.
GCCGCGAAGTCTATCGTTAATCTAATCCCGACCACCATAGTAGGATATTATAAAAATAAGGTATAATCGCCCAAAGACGGTTTAATCACGAGAGAGCTATGAGCAATTTAAACATCAATATTACCGAGACTGCCCAAGTTTATTTACGCGAACTATTAGCCAAACAAAGCAGTGACGGGATTGCTGTGCGTATTTTTGTTGAAAACGCAGGCACACCCAAAGCGGAATGCTGTATGGCGTATTGTACGCAAGGCGAAGAGCAAGCCGATGATGTACGGATGGCGATGGATGGCTTTGAAGCATTTATTGAGTTCAAAAGCGCACCTTATTTAGAAGATGCAGTCATTGACTACAACAAAGACCGTTTTGGTGGTCAGTTGACTTTTAAAGCACCTAAATCAAAAGTGCCACAATTAGGCGAAAGTAGCAGTTTAGAAGAACGAATCAACCATGTGTTGTTTAGCGAAATCAATCCGGGTTTAGCGGCGCATAATGGCAATGTAAGTTTGTTAGAAGTATATGAAGACGAAAAAGAAGGCTTAACGGCGGTATTGAAGTTTGGTGGCGGTTGCCAAGGTTGCTCAGCTGTGGATATGACCTTAAAACAGGGCGTAGAAACGACCTTAAAAGCGAATATTCCTGAGTTGCAACGTGTTACTGATAGCACTGACCATTCGCACCGTGAAAACGCTTATTTCAAATAAGCACGAATAAATTCGTAAAGTTAGCGTTAGTAAATAAGCCAAAACCCTGTTGTTAATCGCAACAGGGTTTTTTATCAGCTCAACAAAAGTTGAACTGTGGCTAATGCACACTAGACTAAAGAGAAGTGCAATACAGAATCTGCCCACTTGTTCGTCCCCTCCCTTGACAAGGGGAGGGTTAGGGAGGGGTTTAGCGTCATAGCCAATAACCCCCTCCCAGCCTCCCCCTTGTCAGGTGGAGGAGCTATGTAAGCTCACAGCACCGATTTAATCGGAATAATAATTATGGACTCCAGCCCCGCCAATCATGTCACTTCCAGCCAGCAATCGGCATTATTTCGCCGCTTCTTAACCAATTATTTTGGCGTGCTCGACGAACAGGTTTTGGACGAGATTTTCTCCCAATGTCAATGGTTGGAGCTAGAAGGCGGCGATACCTTGTTTTCTCAAGGCGATGTCGGTGATGCCGCTTATTTTCTTATTTCGGGGCGTTTGTGCGCTATTCGCCAAGCCAGCGATGGCAGTCGCCAACATTTGGGTGATATTAAACCCGGTGAAACGGTCGGTGAAGTCGCGGTTTTATCGGACGATGTTCGTGGCGCTACCATTTTGGCCACACGGGATAGTGTGGTTGTACGTATTGCTACCGCGAACTTACATAGTTGGTTTATGCAATATCCGCAATTGTTACTGCAAACTGCCAAACTGGTCATTAAGCGAACTCGTGCCAACAATACGCGTAATCGACAGTTACGCCATATCAGTAATATTACCGTGTTACCACTCTCCAATAATTTAGATTTGCTCAAGTTTCGTCGTGAGTTTACCGCCGCTATTGCTCGTTGCGGCAAAGTGGTATTACTCGACCCGCAAAGCGTCGATCAACAATTGCAGGAAACGGGCATTGCCTTTGTCGGCAAACAGGACTCCGAGCGATATCGGCGATTAAGTGCATGGCTAGATACTTTAGAAGCGCAAAATGACTTTGTGATTTATTTGGCCAGTGCGGGTGATGATGCTTGGACGCAGCGTTGTTTGCGCCAAGCGGATCGTATTTTATTGCTCGCCAATGCGTCTGATGACTGTCTGCCTTCAATGTGTGAGCAGCGATTGATAAATGATTCAACAAGGCAAGGCTACAATACTGACAAACAATTAGTGTTGTGGCATCCATGTGAAACGGCGATGCCCAGTGGCACAGCAAACTGGTTACAGCCACGCAGTTGGATCAAAGAAGTCATACATGTTCGCCAAGACGAACAACGGCACATGGAGCGTTTAGCGCGTATTGTCACAGGCAATGCTATTGGCTTGGTGCTTGGTAGCGGCGGGGCGCGAGGTCTAGCGGCGGTTGGTGTGATTCAAGCCTTGGAAGAAGCAGGCATTCCTATCGATCGCGTCGGTGGCACCAGTATCGGCGCAATTATGGCGGCGGGTGTTGCTCTTGATCATCCTGTGAGTCAATTAGCAGAAAAAGTACGTGCCTCGTTTCGTCAAAATCCAACGACGTTTTTCGATTTAAATATATTACCTATTTTATCTATTTTTCAGGGCAAACAACTCAATCGGCTGTTGCAATCCGTGTTTCCTGCAACGATGAATATTGAGGACTTATGGCTTAATTTCTTCTGTATTACCAGCGATATGACCAGCAACGACGAAATAGTTCATAGTCGCGGCTCATTATGGCAGTCGGTACGCGCTTCTGCGGCCTTGCCGGGAATTTTTCCGATGGTGCGTTTGGGTGAAGGTTTACACGTTGATGGCGCCTTTATGAACGCGTTGCCTGTCGATGTCATGGCGAGTTTTGGTGCAAAAAGAATCATCGCCGTGGATTTTTCTTATCTCCCCAATAGCAAACCAGATTTTGATGATATTCCCAGTTCAATGACCTTTTTACTGGATAAATTTTTTAACAATGGCCGCCGTCGTTATCTCGTGCCAACCTTATTATCAGGTTTTATTCAAAGCTCGTTAATGGCCAGCTCAATGAAAAATATGCAGTCTCGAGCCGATGCCGATTTATTATTTAGCCCAGAAGTAGGGCGTTATGACCTACTGGCGTGGTCTCTGTTTGATGCTTTAGTGAGCATCGGCCTAAGACACGCCCGCTCGGTATTAGCAACTTCGGTGATTAAATTTTTGCCTCAAGTTCATTAACTGTTGGCTTTTGGGGCATATTAGGGCAGCCCCATGTGCTTTTCCTAAACTTAGCTTATTTTTTTTCGTCTTGCAGCAATTTTTTTGCCGTCAAAATTTCCGAAATACCGCCAATCCAACAAACAGCTAATAATCCCCACGGCCCTAACCACTCAAACAGCGCAGCCCCTTTTGCGCCAGTGGGTTCGGCCAAATCAATGCCTTCCGTTTTGGCATTTAGTCCAAAATAAAAGAGCATAGGCCCCAGCAGCAGCAAAATAATGCCTAATACGATTCTAAATTTGGCCATGTTTATACTCCACTAACTGCTTGAGTAGATACTTTTGGCAGCGTGATGGTGACAGGTGTCGTCACTACAGGCGGTTTCGCCTTCACAGGATTAACAATAAAGTTTGTCCCCAATAGCATTAACGTCACCCCGAGCACCCGACGAATCGCCCGCTCAGGTAAATGAGAGCTTAATAATGTACCAATAACAATCGCAGGAATAGAGCCAATCAACAAGAAACCGAGCAAATGCATATCGACATTACCCGATTTCATATGTCCTAAACCTGCCACCAACGTCAATAACACGGCATGAGCCACATCTGAACCAATAATACGAATCATCGGTAATCGAGGAAACAATAATACCAATGCCATAATACCGAACGCACCCGCACCAACCGAAGACAAAGTGACAAAAATGCCTAGCACTACCCCCATGAATAGAATCCATGCTTTATGCTTAATAATGACTTCGCTATGTTCATCGGCAGTTAATGCTTCGCCTGCAACATCATGTTGATGACGATTAAAAAAAGCTTCAATGCGTGTTCTAAAGACAATAGACGCGCCTGTTAAAATCAACATTCCGCCTAAAACGATGGTCAAAAGCTTTTTATATTCTTTTGCGCCGCCCATAAAATGGTCTAACGCCCATGTTGTACCTAATGATGCGGGAATGCTTCCCAGCGATAACCAAAACACAATTGGCCAAACAATATTGAGTTTTTTTGCATGAACTAAAGAGCCACAAAATTTAGAAATAGCGGCATAAAGTAAGTCTGTACCAATAGCAATGTGAGGTTCGATTTTCAAAAAGCTGATTAAAATCGGAGTCATCAGCGAGCCACCGCCAACGCCTGTGACACCGACGCAAAAACCCACTAATGCGCCAGCGAAAATAAAGTGAAAATCGGTCAACATGCTAAAGACATCATTGTGGAAAAATAGAGGCGTAATGTAGCGGATTGTTTATATGTGTATCAAACAATTTTGGTATATGATTATAACTTAAAAGAATATGGGCGAATGGCAATGAAGTTACAACAATTGCGTTATATCTGCGAAGTAGCCAGTAATAATTTGAATGTATCGACGGCGGCACAAAACCTTTATACCTCACAACCAGGTGTCAGCAAACAAATTCGTTTGTTGGAAGATGAATTAGGTGTCGAAGTATTTACCCGTAACGGCAAACATCTCACCCAAATCACCCCCGCAGGGCAAGAGATTCTCAATATTGCTCGTGAGATGTTGCGACAAGCCGAAAATATTCGTCAGGTGGGAGAGGAATATAGTAATCCTCGCAGTGGTAAATTGGCCATTGCCACCACGCACACTCAAGCACGTTATCGACTGCCCCCTGTCATTGATGCCTTTCGCAAACATTACCCCGATGTCACCTTGCATTTACAACAAGGCACACCGCAACAAATCGCACAAATGGCTTCTACAGGGGCGGTTGATTTTGCCATTGCCACTGAAGCGATGGAGCATTTTAGTAATTTGATTTTGTTACCCTGTTATCGTTGGAATCGCTCAGTTGTTGTTCCTAAAAATCATCCATTAACAAGATTGCCCAAACTGACCTTAGAAGCGATAGCCGATTATCCTTTAGTGACCTATGTTTTTGGTTTTACAGGTCGTTCTCGTTTAGATGAAGCCTTTCAAGCACGCGGATTAAATCCGAAAGTGGTGTTTACGGCAACGGATGCAGACGTGATTAAAACCTACGTCAAATTGGGTATGGGAGTTGGTATTATTGCCCACATGGCCTATGAGCCTGAAATAGATACCGATTTAGTGGCATTAGAAGCGGGACATTTATTTGAATCCAGTACCACCAAAATAGCTTTTAGAAAAGGGATGTGGTTGCGTAGCTTTATGTTTGATTTTATGAAAGATTTTGCCCCGCATCTAACACGCGCCAGAGTAGAGGCCGCGATTTTAGCGGAAACGCCTGAAGATTTAGAGCGAGTCTTTCACAATGTAGAATTGCCTGTTTTGTGAAATTTAGATTTTGGTGCTGGCTTTAAAAATATCTCGATAGACTGCGCAGGGGTCTTCGCCAGCATTAAGTCGTTGCTGCCAGTCGTCTGTGAGTGCTATCCACATTGCCACATCTTCTGGGCGGTTACTGCGTGAAATATTCTTTTTACCTTCAGCAATCATCGCCTTAGCCATGTAACGACATTGTTCTTGGCTGATAGAGGGTTGTTGGGCGTGCACGTTATTTGACATCCATAAGCTGATTATAACAAACCAACGCAACATGATAACTTCCTCATAACTTACAAAAAATCCAAATCTTGGCTATTGTTCATAAGCTCTTTTAATTCGTCTTTTTCAGATGTTGCCGTATTGAGTACTTCTTTGACAAACTTTAAATACACGGTATAGATGGTTTGCGTTCCATTATCTTGGGTCACGACAAAAAAAGGCGCGCGGTCGACACCGAGTTTTTTCGCTAACTTCATGCCGTCAGATTCAGCATCGCGCTCGTCAGCTATTAAAATTTCATCAATAAATTTGAATTGGTCATCGGCTTCCATTTTTGCCAAGACTTCACCACATTTTTTGCATGGTGAACCATCTGCCAAAATCTTTTTTACCATCACAATATTCATAAATGACTCCTCAGTTTATTCCCTCACCCCGACCCCCTCCCTCAAGGAGAGGGGGGGAATTGTCCTCTCTCCATGAGGGAGAGAGTTAGAGTGAGGGCTTTTGTTTTACTTCAAATTCACCGAATGCAAACCACATTCTTTTTTCGTTGCTTCTTCCCACCACCAACGGCCTTCACGCTCATGCTGGCTTGGCAAAATAGCACGTGTACAAGGCTCACAACCAATGCTGGTAAAGCCTTTTTCATGCAGCGCATTGTAAGGCACTTCATTAGTACGGATGTAATCCCAAACTTGTGCTGAAGTCCAATTAGACAACGGATTAAACTTAATCAACTGTTTACCCGCACCACTAAATGCGGCATCGGCTTGAACAACTGGTACGGCTAAACGTGTTCCGGGACTTTGGTCTTTACGTTGACCTGTCACCCACGCGTCTAATGTCGCTAATTTTTTCTTCAATGGCGCAACTTTACGCACGGTGCAGCATTCTTTGTGGTCATCAACATAAAAGCTAAACAAGCCTTTGGCATTAACCATTTCTTGCACTTGTGCCGACTCAGGAAAGCAAATCTCAATGGCGACTTTGTAGTGATTACGCACTTTCTCAATAAATTGATAAGTTTCAGCGTGCAAACGACCCGTATCTAAAGAAAAAACACGAAATGGCTTGCCCAATTTAGCGGCCATATCAATTAACACTACATCTTCAGCGCCACTAAAAGAAATGGCGGCGTTGTCAAAGTTATCAAGCACTAAGGCTAGAATTTCTTGTGGGCTTTTTTCGTCGTAATCGGTTGCCCATTGTTGAGCGTTGGCATGAGTAATAGTCATGGCTGTTCCTTATTGGGGAAATGGCTGAAATTGGCTGGCTTGCACATTAAGCGAGAGTGAACAGCACGGTATTAACAACACAAACGCTGAACACGTCTCATTAAAGGTGGGTAATTCTAGCAGTATTTAGCCAACAGATTGCACGTCTAGGCCAAAATCGGTACAGTTCGCGCCAGTATTTTTCTTATTTTATTGCGGAGTGAATCATGGAAATTGTCTGTTTAGATTTAGAAGGCGTGTTAGTACCCGAAATTTGGATTAACTTTGCCAAAAAAACAGGCATTAAAGCCTTAGAAGCTACCACCCGTGATATTCCCGATTACGATGTCTTAATGAAACAGCGTTTAGCAATTTTGCGTGAACACAACTTAGGTTTACCCGATATTCAAGCAGTAATTGCCGAAATGGGCCCATTAGAAGGTGCATTTGAATTTGTGGCATGGGTACGTGAGCATTTTCAACTGATTATCTTGTCTGATACTTTTTACGAGTTTGCTGACCCGTTGATGAAGCAGCTTAATCGCCCCACGATTTTCTGCCATAAATTAGAAACCGATGACAAAGGCATGATTACCAATTATGTACTTCGTCAACCTGACCAAAAGCGTGCTGCCGTCAAAGCATTACACGGCTTAAATTATCGCGTCATTGCCGCAGGTGATTCTTATAACGACATTGCTATGTTAGGTGAAGCCAACAAAGGTATTTTGTTTGACGCACCTGATAATGTGATTCGTGAGTTTCCACACTTTCCCGTTACTAAAACCTACGAAGCCTTAAAAACAGAAATTATTAGCGGTTCGTTGCGAAATATTCCGCGTTAATAAACAGCTCAAAATTGCCTAGTGCGCTATGATGAAACTATCTAGCGCATTTTAAGAGGATGATAAACACATGAACGCTTGCCAAGTTCAAGTTGCATCGGGTGGTTATGTGGGGTTGCCTATTGAAGTTTGCAAAGACTTAGATATCAAAGAAGGCGATGTAATGCAGCTCGTTGTTGTCAATGGCGAAATTCATTTGCAGTCGCGGCGACATAATATTCGTAAAGCACAAATGCTGTATAGAAATTATCTCTCTGATAATGCGTCGCTTTGTGATGAGTTAATACAAGAGCGTAAAACTGAGGCCGCTCATGAGTAGCTTGCTTCAAGGTTATGTTTTAGATGATAAAAAATCATCCTCCAATGCCTTCAACATCGCCCCTATCTTGTTAAAGCACTCCTCATATTCCGACTCACAGACCGAATCAGCGACAATACCTCCGCCAGCCCACGCGTAAAGAGTATCCTCTACCCGCAACAAAGTACGAATCGCTATATTCCATTGACCTCGACCTGTGGTCGTTAAATAGCCAATCGTGCCGCAATAAATAGCCCGATCACAGTTTTCCAACTCATCAATAATTTCCATCGCCCGCTTTTTCGGTGCGCCTGTAATCGACCCCCCCGGAAAGGCATCAAACAATAAATCTAAAGGACTAGAGTCTTGTTTAAGTCTGCAACTAACATCACTAATCAAATGATGCACTTGCGGAAAGGACTCCACACTAAATAATTTAGGGACTTTTACCGAACCAATAGCCGCGTGTTTGCTTAAATCATGGCGCAATAAATCCACAATCATCACGTTTTCGGCATGGTCTTTAGGATGTGATGCTAAATCATTCAATTGCGCTAAATCTTCTTCGCTATCTTGTCGGCGTGGACGAGTACCTTTAATCGGGCGCGTCAACACCTGACCATCTTCGCTAAACTGCAAAAATAACTCAGGCGACAAACTTAAAATATCGCCAAACGGACAGCTCACATAAGCAGCATACGGCGGTTGGCTTAACGCCAATAATCGCTGAAAAGCTTCAATACTTTGGCCTGAACAACGCGCTTTAAATGCTTGCGCTAAATTCACCTGATAACAATCACCACTATGAAGGTAATCTTGAACGCGCGCAAAAGCAGATTGATAGTCACTTTTAGACGTTAAAGCTTGAAATGGTTCAGTTAAGGTAAATGAACATTGTGTTGGTGAGGTCTGTAGTTGCGCTAGTACCATTTCTGCTAATGATGCGCTGGGAGCATATAGATGAACTTTGCCTTCATTATTAGGACGAATAAAAACATCATAAAAACCCAAACACATTGAAGGAAATGAGATTTTTTCACTATTAGCACTTGAAGAATTCGGATAGCTCATCCAGCCCATCAAACCACCTGTAAAGCCATAACTTAAAGGGTAAGTAGGGCAGGGAGTCGCTGAAAACAGCTTTTTAAGGCAGGTTAATAAGTCTTCATTCAACGACGTTTGTTGGTAGCTAAAATCAGTTTGTCGTTGATAAAATGTCAACCCACTATCATTAGCGACTAATAACCATACGGGACTCAGCCCTAAACAATCATTACAGCCGTCTTTTAACCACACAGGCCAATATTGTGTGGATGTCAATAAGGGAATAAGTGATGAAATAAGTGATGTATGAACATAAGTCAGAGGAGTGACAAACAAACGGATATTCCTACAGCAAAGAAATAACAGGGATCGCATTTTAACACGAATATAATCACCAATAAGTGAGCCATTGACATACGTGTACTTAAAGAATCAGTCGTTAAATAATGGCGCATTTTGTCAATTATTCCACGTTACACAAACCCTTAACAACACATCTACTCATTAACGTAACTCTCACGCGGTGCAACATGCCGTTTGTCGGACAGTTCACATAATTTCCATTAAAAGAGCTTGCTCTGCCTGTTTAACAGTGGTAAATTTTCTTGGCCAAATAGAACGTTACCTAATTCAAACAATTAAGGTAACAAAAACTATAAATAAACCCGAGGATAAAATCCCATGAAAATGTTAAAAAAACTTGCTCTTGTTTCTGCTGTTTCTATGATTTCTGCTGGTGCTTTTGCTATGGAAGCAATGGATGATGAGTCCATGGCTTCTGCAACTGGTCAAGACGGTATTACAATTTTGGTTAAGCCTGGTGTTATTGATGCAGCTACCGCTACATCCATGAATGTATCAGCTGCAACACAAAACATAATTGATAATGCAGCTACTGGTTACTATGCAAATAGTGATGACAACTTTGCTGGTTTGTCAATCGGCTCTATCGTAGTTCATGATGACGACGGCTTAACGGCTGCTGGTACGCCTACTGGTAACTCTGGTGCTTTGGTAATCGGTGGTGGTTTAGGTGCTGTTACAGCATTGCAAGACCGTACTGTATTGTTAGCTGACGGTTCTTCTCCGATCAAAATCGACATCGACATGGTGGGTGACATTGATGGTGCTGGTGCTGGCGGCGCAATGTTGAATGTTGTAATTACAACGCCGCGTTTGGCTATCAAAACTGGCGACATCTATGTAGCTAACAGTAATTCTGCTAATGCAGGTCGTGATGCTGATGGTAATATAACTGCTACTGCTGAAGTTGATGGTACAACACACTCCGATAAAATCAAAATCATGAGCGGTCTTGAGTTGGTGTTGGGTGCTGCATCAACTACAATTCAGTTGGGTTCGGAATCTCAAGGTCACATGGTTGTTGCTAACACAAGTCTTATTGGTGGTTTGACTATCAATAACTTGGAAGTATTTGATGCGGGTGGTGTATTGAACCCAACATTGGGTACTGTTGTAACTACTGGTGGTAGCTTCTTTGCTTCGTCTTTATCTATTAAAGATGCAGGCGGTGCCAATTTGTCGGTTATTTCTAACGTAGATATTGGTAGTGCAAATACTAGCGTGTTCACAGGTGCGGCTAGTAATAAAGTTGCTGATGGTGTAATTATTGCTGGTGGTGGCGGTGCATTGGTTGCTGCTGCTTACGGCGTAAACGGTATTGATGATGGTGGTGCTGGCGATGACAGCGCTGTTGATTATGCAACATTGACAGGTACGCGTACTGCTGTTGTTGCTGGTGCAACATACTTGACAATCCAAGGTTCTACTCAAGCTGCTTACAATGGCTTGGTAATTGAAATGGCTCAGTTTGGTCATGCAACAAACGGTGCTGATTTGGCAATCAACAATATCCGTCTTGGTAGCGCAACTGCTGCTACTTTGGGTGATGTACAAATCCTTGGTTTGAATATCAACGGTACAGTGGCTGTTATTTCTGGTCACTAATTCTTAATAGAGGATTTATTCTCGCTTAAGATAAATTACGGCAGCTTAGGCTGCCGTAATTGTTTGTTAAATAAAAATAAAATAAAAAGGTGCTCAACATGAGTCACATTAAAAAAGCTAAGTTGTTTGTGGTAGCTGGTATTTTCAATATTTCCTCAGTATATGCCTTAGAAAATTTAAATGAAGAAGATTTGGCTAATGTCACGGGGCAGGATGGCATTACAGTAGCTGTTATATTGCCAGCAGCAGGGTGGACAGCGCAGTCTATAGGCTTGACTGATAAAGCGGTTTTGCCTGCCAATAATGCCACAATATTGGCCAAAACCGTGGGTGTAAAAGTTTGTAATGAAGCAGCGATTAATGGTGCGTGTAGTGTTGTGGGCGTGCAAGGCATAAAGTTTAATATGGATTTTGTGGGCGATAGTGATGGTGCGGGGGTTGGCGGGGCGATGTTGAATATACAATCTCAATTGTTTGGTACTGCCAATAAACTCCGTGTCTATATCGATAAAATTGCCTTACGCAACAATGTGGGTGGCAATGAAAGTACGTTAATTGACTTTAACAACCCAGATTCGTCAGGCAAAGATTATTTCGACTTAATGCCTTCCGATGGTAAGTTGTTTACCTTGCAGTTAGGTAGTGAAACCGCATCAAGCCACATGTTTAGTTTTGGTACAACGGTTTTTAATACCATTGATTTTGGTGAGATTCGTTTAACGGATAAAGCAGATACAGGCGTGGCTGGAAACGGTCGCAACTTGCGATTCAAATTGCGCTTAGATAATGTGGATTTAACGGGCGCAGGTTTAGATATTAACCCAACAGGTTTAATGTTTACTACCCCTGGTTTAACCAATATGAATGTCACTTTTAGTGATATTATTGCGGGCAGTAACAATACCAGCATGGGTACTATCGGCATTCAGGGTTTAAATTTAAGTAATCACAGATTGACGATTACGGGTAAAATTTAAAAGCCGCCTTCTCGTCGTGCTCCATTGCGGCTTTTATAGCCCTCTCTCTAACTCCATCCCTTGGGGAGAATAAAGGAAAAGAGTACTAACTCCCACTCCCTAAATGTTTGTTGTTGATGTAAAATGTGATACTCGCTCTCACCGAGGGAGATGGTAAAGCCGTGCGATGGCTAGAAATCGTGCAACAAATAACTTTAAACGTAGCGGTTACGTAAAAGTACGTGAAAAATGCTTTAAAAAAGGGTATTTTCCATAAGTTCGTATAAAAACTCATTTAAAGGTTTTTTAAACCTAATAACTAGAAAAAAGCATATGTTTCTATTAACCATTGGCTCCGCCATTATCTATATGTTTGCAACAGATGCCTTTGAAGTGGCAGAAAAAAAGCCGTCTAGCATTTATTTTAGCCATCCTATGGATAGCCGACATAATAGTTATACCTCCTTGAGTCAGCCTATAGAAACAGTGGCTCCATTGGTCGAGCAGCAATATAAAAATATTATTCATCAAGCGTATGACTATAGTTGTGGCTCTGCCGCGTTAACAACCGTATTGAACGGTTATTTAGGCCGTCAGTTTACCGAAAAGCAAGTTATGGATGGTTTGCTTAAATTTGGTGAGTACGAGAAGATTGTTCAGCGTCGTGGTTTTTCAATGTTAGACATGAAACGTTTAGTGACGGCCTTAGGCCATCCTAATAACGGTTTTAAAGGCACGTTAGATGAGTTGAAAAAACTAGATCATCCTGCCATTGTTGCTATTCATTACATGAACTTTAAACATTTTGTTGTCATAAAAAAATATCAAGATGGCCGTTTTTTTGTGGCAGATCCTGCATTAGGTAATATTAGCTTTCCAGAGGCTAAGTTTGACGAAGTATGGGATAAAGTAGATGGTTTGGGGCGAATGTTTATTATTTTTCCGAATGGCTTTAAACCGCAGTCAACTCTAGAATTGACAGAAAGTGATATGCGTTTTGTCAGTGATGAAACAATCAGTCACCTTGCATTTATGCAAATAAAAGAAAACACGTACCAAGCGCAACGTGCTACAGATCGTGCATCAACATTGCAGCGTGTATTTAATGCCGATAGCAATGCCGATGCCTCTGAAAAAATAATTAATGTACCGCTACGCACTTATTTTAGAAAGAAGTAGCGGTTGATTTTGTACTGATAAGACCTATAAGGAATCACAACAATGAGAAACTGGGGTAAAGCTCCGCAAATTTTGGTCGCGCTCAATTGCGTCTGTTTCTCTGTGGCTTATGCCGATGATGCAGCTCCAGCAGCAACACCAACGGAAACGCCAGCGACTGAGGTGCAAACACCTGCGGTGTCTTCTGCTGCTACTAGTACAGAAGCGAATCCATCTGTTCCAGAAGTGCCAACACCAGCCGCAACGCCTTCAAATGCCAGTACAGCAATGAATCCGACTGTACCAACACCTGCGGCTAATACAGCAGAAGCCGCTCGTGATGCATTAAAAGAAAAGTCAACAGACACGACTTCCGAAAAAACGTTGAATGAAGTATTTAAAGCAACCGAAAAAACATACTCACTGACTAAAAAAGGTCAGTATTCAATGAACTATGATTTAAATTATAGCTTTTATCGCGATAGCCGCCTTGATATTGCCTTGTCAGCAGATAGCTCATCTTTAACGCGGTTACGCATTCAAGAAGATGCCCAACATTCTTTCACTAATACTTTTGATGCTTCTTATGGGCTTCGCGATAATTTAACGGTAACAACCTCTTTACCGTTAGTTTATAAATTAGATACCTTGGGTGGAAAAACGGTCATAGGTTTAGGTGATGTGTCTTTCGGTTTGCGTTGGCAGCCAATTCCCATAAAACGTGGCTTGCCCTCAACAACTCTTTTTACTTCGCTATCCACGGCAACGGGTGATAGTCCTTACGAAATTAACTCAGCAAAAGATTTAGCGACAGGTAAAGGCTACTACAGTCTATCTGCGGGCTTGAGCATGAGCAAAGTGACTGACCCTATTGTTCTTTTTGGATCAACCAGTTTTTCTATTGCTAATAAAATTAGTGGCTTAAATCAGGCAAGAAGTGATAGAGCATTAACTAGCGTATCTCCAGGCAACACATTAGGCTTTTCGTTTGGTTTTGCTTACTCATTAAATTACGACGTTTCCATGAGTGCTTCATATCAGCATAGTATTTCTACTAATAGTCGTTATGCGTTTTCGGATGGAACTTTTGTTGAGCCAGCTGCTCAAGTGTCTTCTATGCTTAACTACACACTGTCATTACGAACAAGCCCCAAGCGGATTGTTAACGTCAGTATGGGTTACGGTCTGACAGAAGATAGTCCTGATGTCACGCTAGGGTTCTCAATGCCTCTTGAATTTTTAGGTTTGGCGAAAGAATAATGGCATCTAAGGGCGTACCGATTATGAGTATCACTCCGAAAGTGCCAAAGACGCTGTCCTATTTGGCAATAGCAATTGCAGCTGTTTGGGCACCGTCCAGCTTTGCCATGCTGGCGCAAAATATGTCCGTGGACTTACGCTCCCTGAGTATGGGTAATGCGGTTACGGCTGATCCTCCTGGAATTAATGCGATTCACTTTAACCCAGCTGGCTTAACTAAAATTAAAGGCTTGCAATTAGATGTGCAATTATTAATGGCCGATTTTGCCATTGAAGCCGATTTATCAGCCCCAAAAGGTTTTAGCGTTTTTGGCTATTCAGACGACCCTATTGTTTGTGATGATGCCATTACTGACAATGAGCCTCTCTGCTCAAAATTTAAAACGGCTCATTCAAAAGTAGATGGCGTTGCTCTCTATCTACCTATTTTAGATGAAGTGATAAAAATGCCGCCAGGACCAATAACCGCGCCAACTGCGGGTATTGCCTATAAACCACCTGGTTCTAAGTTTACCTATGCCGATGCTTTTTATGCCCCAATGATTGCGGGTTACTATCGAGACGATAAAGATCCTGGTGTGTACATGGGTAGAAAAGTGGCCTTAGAGCGGATTACGTATTTATCGCCGTCGATAGCTTATCAACTCACCGACAATTTATCCGTTGGTCTTTCCGTGGGGATGTCTTATCAGGCGGTTGCACTAAATACCGATTTTAGAGCACCCAATGAATTGGTGGGTGTTTTTCGCTTAATTGATGAAGATGTCTGCGGGCCTTTTAAAGAAAACGTCAATATCGTTACGGATTTGATTTTATTTGGCGCCTGTAATGCTAAAGAAAGTCTAGGGCCATTCAAAAAAATGGCTAACTTAGATGTGGCATTGCAACAAACTTTGTCGCCTACCTATAACTTAGGTGTTTTGTGGGAGCCGAATGAGCGTTTTGCATGGGGCGCAGTGTATCAAAGTAATGCCAAAATGCGTCTTAAAGGTAAATATAAAATAGCTTATGAAGAAGGTGCTCGTTCACTAATAAATGACGGTTTGCAGTCTTCAATAACAGGGCAAATATTAGGCGCAATTCTAGGCTTGCCCAGTTATATGCCTAAAGAAGAAAGTGGCTTGATGTCAATGAATATTGAGTTTCCTGCTCACTTTCAAACAGGCATAAAGTACAAAGTTTTACCAAATGTCCAAATAAACTTCGATGTTGGTTGGACTGATTTTGGCCAGTGGAAAGCGTTTAATTTTGAGTTTGATCGCGAAGTTCAAGTCCTTAAGATTGCTAAAATTTTAGTACCCAATGGCGCGGTCACCAATACCTCACTGGCTTTCCCCTTGGATTTTAATACCCGTTGGAACTGGGGGGTTGGTATGGAATATACTCATACTAGTCGTTTAAAATTCCGTTTGGGATACGAGCCTCGTGATAGTGCGGTGCCTGATAATAAGCGTAATATTTTAGCTCCTATTAACACCGCTAGAATGTATAGCACAGGTCTAAGTTACCGTTTCGATCGCGATACCGATATTAATTTAACCTTAATGCATATGGTCAGTAAAGATAGCGTACCAGCGGGTAGTAGTACTTTGTTAAACCAAACTGGCGTTACTAACTTACTGTATAACCCTTATGCGGGTTTAGATGCAAAAACAAGAGCAACTATTAATATCATGGGTCTTGTTTATAGTACACGTTGGTAACTATGCGTTTTGTAATGGTGTTGATGTGTGCTTTGGCTGGCGTTTGTGTGGCATCTGATGAGAGGTATTATCCGACTGTTGATGCCCAAGGTCGCATTCAAGTGATTAAGAGCGAACAGTCACCAACGCCTGTGATAAAAAATAATACGATTATTGAGCCTGTAGAACAAACTGAAAAAAAAGAACCAAGATCTAACGATAAACAGCTTGAATCAATGCAAGGTACTCGTCAACTTGATGCAGAAACTTATATTGATATTGAATTATTAGAAAAAAAGAACTTTAATATTGATGAAAAAAAACGCTTTTATTACTTACCTAATGGTGGTGTTGGTGCTCAAATTATCGAATCAAAAGAAAGTATAGCTGTTAGTCCGTTAGTAGTGCCTGTTGTTGAAAAGCCATTATCTTATGTTTCATCTAATTATTTGATGCTATCAAAAGCGGAAGTTCTTCAGTATTTTCCTCAGCAAACAGAATGCCTTACAGAAAAAATTATTAAAAAACGCAGTAAGCCTTTTAAAAGTGTTAACAATGTTTGGGTGCAAGCTTCTCTCAAGGAAAACTCATTAGAGATAGATGCTTTGTTGCGTTTTACGAAAGAAACGTCAGCGTTAACACAAATTCGTATTGTTTCGTTTGCAACGACTCAGACAAAGTCAAATTATTATTTGCCGATAGTCATTTTTTTGGATAACAAAGGATGTACTTTGTCGGCAGCTTGGCAATATTGGAGTCGAGCTTATACGGCAACAGAGACTCAATATGCCTCTGTTGATGGTTTGTTGAATGTACCTAGTCAAACTGCGTATGTTCTTTTTTATCGCCCTAGCAATACATTTAAAGCAGATATTCCTTTAAGCCTAGAATCAGGCTCATTTGTTGTCGAAGCTTATTAGAGAAGAGGTTGTTATGAAATTACCGTTTTGCTCCTTGGTGCTCCCCGCCGTCATATCGGTATTAACATTGCAACTATCAGGCTGTGGTGAAGGAAGTAGCAATTTGGTTGATCCAGTTCCTGTTGCTGAGCAACAGTCCAATATCATTACTTCGTGCGATTCTGCCAAAGAGCTATGTACCAGCGGACAGTTTATTGATGAGCCTGTTGTCGCTTTAAATTATGAGTGCAATCAAGTCAAAGGGCTAACAGATAAAGAAGGTGTTTTTACTTGTCCAAACAACTCAGTAGTATCTTTTTACTTACAAGCTGAAAAGGGGAAATACCGAATTAATTTGGGCTCTTATCTTCTTAAGGCTGTGGGTAATGTCTCTGGCTTAAGGCAAAGTACCTTGGCGCAAATTACTCCTAAAGATATTGTTAAAGATGGAAGTGATAGTTCTGGTACGTATACTGTGCAAATTTCCAATATTTTGCGCTTATTACAAGTTTTGGATAGTGATGGTAATAATGAGTCTTCGGATGTATTAAGGCGAATTGTGATTTCCGAAGCAGAAAAAAGTAAAATTGATCTATTAGAGAGTGATATAGCGGCTAGTATATTCGCTGATAATGATTTATTTATACAAAAAATTCAGCCCTTTTTAACAGCAATAGGCAAGACCCTACCCAATGTCCAATCGGCGATTGACCGCTTTAATAAGTCGCTTCCTGTACTGCAATCTGGAGTTTACGAAGTCTCTCCTTTTGTTGTGGGCACTGTCGATAAAACAAATAAAAAATTGTATACAGGAATGTTAGGAGAGACAACTCAGTCAAATATAAAAGCGATTGAGGGTCTGTTTTTTATTTTGGATAGAGATGCGAAGTCGATTGGTTTAGGAGTAGAGTGGCAAGATACGCAAGATTCAGCGGAAATAAATACCACCTTACTACAAAAAATATTGTTCGATAAACAACCTAAACCATTAGTGTTTACCTCTGAAAATATGGGCTTTGATACGGCTGGCAAAATAACATCGGGTTTTAAATTACTTGCCGATAATGGCGATGCTATTGAGATTACTCAAGGTGTTATGCTGAAAGGAAATATATTAGGCAATGATTTCTTCTACCGTAATGTTTACGGATTAGCATCAACAGAAGCAGTTGATGTGACCAATCTTGGTAAGTGGAAGCGCACAGGTTCTTTAGCTTTAGAAGGAACTGCAAATATTAGTAAAACACGTAATGTTTCGCCATTTTTAGACGATACAATATGGAAAACTAAAGATAATGATGCAAAGCCAATTTTTCCATTACACCTCAAATTGACGTTCCGAGATAGTGACGTCAAAACATGCTCTACAACCTCAGGTTGTACTGTAGGAATAATGGGTATTAGTATTTTAGAAAATGGTAATATTATTACTGATTTGAATAATAACTGTCGTGCAGTGACTAATCTGATGGAACAAGCAGATCCTGCATTTCCGACAGAGCTGTTAATACAAGAACATAGATTGGGGCTTGTGACGGCAGCTTTTAAAGATACGACCTCGGGCTCAGCAATATCTCCGATTCTTTTAGTCAGTGACTGGGCGAAAAACGACCCAACATGGAGTAAGTTTTACGGTATATACCTAGGAACGCAATCAGGTGCGACGGGTGGCCCTAAAGTGCAAATTAATATTGCTTCCGTGCGCGATAAAATTGTGAGCATCGAAAATCAAAAAGATGATCAGGCGGCTGGCAGTGGTGTTAATGCAATTTGGACAAACTATATAAAATTCCTCACGTCGTTTAGCACTAAACCAGTCGATGCACAAACATTAGCAGCAAACCAAGCTCAAGGTATTATTAGCAAAATTGAAGTTCAAAACTGCAACACGTTCCTCAACTAAAAGTGTTAACTTGATACAAATAAAAAAGCCGAATATGAATATTCGGCTTTTTTATGCTTAATAAATACTAAGCTAAACGACGACGATAAAGCGGCGTGCCTTCATCGGTGCTTGCTTGGTAGCATTCACTAAAGTCCTGCAAGCCTTGTAATGCCACTTGCAGATCTTTATCGGCACGGACGGCAAAACTATCAAAGCCACAGCGTTTTAAATAAAATATATTGTCTTTAAAAATATCGCCCGTTGCTCGCAACTCGCCTTTAAAACCATAACGTTGGCGTAATAACACCGCATAAGAATAGCCTCGACCATCTGCAAAAGCAGGAAAAGCCAAAGCAATGATGTCGAGATGTGCAAGATCATTCACAATGGTTTCTGGATGTTGGTCGGGCTTCAGCATAATGCCTTTTTTATGCGGATGAGCTAAAACTTCTGCTCGTTGCTGTAGCCAAACATCAAGGCTGACAATAATATCCGCAGCAGGTAAAGCACCCGCTTCGGTGATGACGTGATAAGTATCTTCAATAATCGCACCGTTTTTAATAATATTAGGCATATACACGCTCCTTAAATTTGGCGATGCCAATACGACGGTAAGTTTGTAAGAAAGGCTCGTTTTCTTGACGATTGTCTAAGTACGCGTTTAGGACTTCTTCAATAACGTTCGCCATCTCTTCAGCTTCAAAAGACGGGCCTAAAATGTCACCTAAACTTGCATCGTGGCCAGAACTGCCACCTAAAGAAACTTGATAATATTCCGCGCCTTTTTTATCCACACCTAAAATACCAATATGACCCACATGGTGATGGCCGCAGGCATTCATACAACCCGAAATGTTAATATCAAGTGCGCCTAGATTATAAACTTCTTCCAGATCATCAAAACGACGTTGAATCTGTTCAGCAATAGGAATCGACTTGGCATTCGCTAATGAGCAGAAATCACCACCAGGGCAGCAAATGATATTGGTTAAAAAGCCAATATTTGCTGTCGCAAAGCCCAATGTTGTCAGTTGTTGCCATAAGCTAAACAACTGCTCTTGAGCAACATCTGCTAAAACAATATTTTGTTCGTGGGTGGTGCGAATTTCGCCAAAGCTGTATTGATCAGCTAAGTTGGCTACAGCGTCCATTTGTTCGCTAGTGATATCGCCAGGTGCAATCCCTGTCTTTTTCAATGACAGGGTGACAATACGATAACCAGTTTTTTTATGGGCATGGGTATTGTGACTAAACCATAAAGCAAAGGCTTTGTTGTCACTTAAGGCTTGAGTAAGCGACTCAGGACTATCGCTGAGGTTCTGATAAGCAGGCTCAGTAAAGAAACTGGCTAATCGGTTTAATTCTTCGGTTGGTACGCGCATCGCTTCGGTGTTAGTAAATGCAAACTCCGCTTCAACTTTTTCGGCAAATACCGCAGGTGTGAGTGCTTTGACGAGAATCTTGATACGTGCTTTGTATTTATTGTCACGACGGCCATACAAGTTATAGACGCGCAACACGGCTTCTAAATAGGCAATTAACTCTGCTTGAGGCAAAAACTCACGAATCACCGAGCCAATAATCGGTGTACGGCCTAAACCACCACCGACTAAAATTTTATAACCAATCTCACCTTCGTTATTTTTGACAATATAAACGCCAATATCGTGCACGGCTGTTGCTGCGCGATCGACATCGGGATGAGCATTGACGGCAATTTTGAATTTGCGTGGTAAAAAAGCAAACTCAGGATGAAAAGTAGACCACTGACGAATGAGTTCGCAAGTAGGGCGTGGATCAATAATTTCGCCTGCAACAACACCTGCAAATTGGTCGGTGGTGGTATTACGAATACAGTTGCCACTTGTTTGAATAGCGTGCATTTGTACTTTCGCTAAATCGGCCAAAATATCGGGCACAGTGGGTAATTCAGGCCAGTTATATTGAATATTTTGGCGCGTGCTAATATGCGCATAGCCTCTATCATATTGACGGGCGATGCTTGCGAGAGCGCGCACTTGAGTGCTAGACAACATACCGTAAGGAATGGCAACGCGTAACATTGGCGCATAACGTTGCACATACAAACCGTTTTGTAAGCGGAAAGGGCGAAACTCGTCGTCACTTAATTCGCCTGCTAAATAGCGTTGAGTCTGGTCGCGATATTGAGCGACACGTTGGTCAACGATTTTTTGATCGTAAGCATCGTATTGATACATAAGCCTTGCACTTTCTTTAAAAGAGGGTGAAGAGCGGCTTAAAACAAGGTTTTAAGCTCGCTCTTTTTTGAGGTGAGAAGAATACCAAGACTGGCTATATAACTAAAATGCTTTTTATCTATATCGACAGTAGGTTTTAGTGATAAGCCTGTTTTTTTGGTTAGAATAGCTTTGTATAAAATAAATCATTTAGAGACATTCACGATGACTGGCGCACCAAAAAAATCTATCAGCACAAAAAATAAAAAACGCTTATTGGGTTTGGGGACAGTATTTGCTCTTTATAGTGCCTTAGGTTTTTTGGCTCTGCCGTCGTTGGCGATTAAGTTTGCTCAAGAATATGTTGAAAATGAGTTGCACCTTGAATTGCAGATAGATCATATTGAAATCAATCCGCTTAATCTGGCACTGAAAATAGACGGCATACAAGTAAAACAGCCTTTGGGTGAAGTGTTAGTTTCCGCTCAACACATTTATATCAATGCCAGTTTTTTGTTATCGTTATGGCAGCAACGTATTTGGCTCGATGAACTGGATATTCAACAGCCTTATGTTAATGTCCATTTAGATAAAGCAGGCCAGTTAAATTTACTCCAACTTATTCCACCAGAAAAAGAAGAACCGTCAGAAAGTATGGCTTGGCAATTGGCTATGTTGGGTGTTCATAATGCCAATTTTAAGGTGTTAGATGAAAGCCGCTCGCAGCCATTTAGCAGTCACATAAATAATTTTAATCTCACTTTGTACAACATGAGTTCATTGGCGGGTAATGAAGGAAATTATCAATTTTCGGCGCAAACGGCTAAACACGAAAAATTCACTTGGCAAGGTAAAGTCGGTTTACAACCCATTCGCTCGCAAGGACATTTTAGTATTGAGAATTTGCAATTGGCTACACCTGCCAATTATTTTGCTGAACTATTACCTATCAATATTAGTCAAGGTGAGTTCGATTTCTCGGCAGATTATCAATTACAAATAGCCGATGAAGCATCGCAATTTAATTTAGCACAAGGGCATATTGTCTTGCGTAATTTTCAGGCGCAAAACAAAACATCTCAACCCTTTAATTATCGGTTTAAACAGCTTGAATTAGCTCAGTTGCGCGGACAATGGCCACAAACAGAAGCAATGTTTGCTCGCGTGTTGATCCAAAATCCAGAGGTTGAAGATAGTCAAACAAAACGTAAAATTTTGTCTATGCAGGAAGCCTCATTAACGGAAGGTTTGTGGCAACAGTCTTCAGATGTGTTGAGTTTAAAAGCTTTTAGTGCGCATCAAATTGCCTTAGCAGGACAAACACAAAGTTTATTGCAGTTGCCATTATTAAATATAAATAACTTTCGTATTGAAAAAAATAGCCTTAATACGGGGCGAATTGCCCTGATGGGTGGCGAGGCTAATTTACATCGGCTTAAAAATGGGCAAAATAATTGGCAGCAAGAGCTAACACCCTTGTTGACACGTGCCACGCAGCCATCAACGCTCAAGCAACAACCAGTCACTTCTTCTCCAGCAATGAGTTATCACTTAGGGGAAGTGGCCATCAATGATTTTGTCATTCATGCCGAAGACCAAGAGCAACAACCTGTTTTTAAAGAGCAAGTAACACTAAAGCAGGTAACGGTTAATCCAGAATTAGACCTGAAAAAGCCCCATCAATTAGATGCTGACCTGCGTCTTGGTACAGGAGGTGAGATGCGTGTTGTGGGTCAATTGCAAGAAGCTCCTCTGTCTGTTGATGCCAAACTCACGATCAATAAATTAGTTTTGCCTCCGTTTGCTGCCTATTTAAAAGATGTCGCTTTGCTCAAGCTAGAAAGTGGTAATTTGGATGTTGATGGCAATATTCACTTTCAACAACAGCCCAAACCACAAGCGACTTTTGTCGGGGCGGTCGGCGTAAATGATTTTGCTGCTAACGACTTAAAGCTCAATGAACGCTTTTTAGCATGGAAGCGTCTAGTGGCATCAGGTATGACGTGGCAGCTATCACCGATGAGCTTGCGTATTAAAGAAGTTCGTGCCGATCAACCCTTCAGTCGCATCATCATTGCTCCCGACAAGACGATTAATTTAGAGCAGATTATAGCCAAAGAAAGTGTCTCTAAAGAAGGTATTACTAAAAATAGCCAAGCGGTGACAGTTAAACCCGCGTTAGCCAATCCAACGGCAGCAATTCCGATCCAGATTGATAAAGCGATTGTGAGTAATGGCGCCATGTTATTTGCCGATTTAACGCTGACACCGCAATTTGCTACAGGTATTCAAGGCTTGAATGGTGATATTCGTGGCATTTCAACAGCCGCCAATAGTCATGCACAAGTCAGCTTGCAAGGGCGAGTTGACCAATATGGTAAAGCGACTATTAAAGGCGCACTCAATCCTTTTAGTCCTGATAAAAATACCGATATGAGCGTGAAGTTTGACAATCTTGAATTGACGACACTGACACCGTATTCATCTAAGTTTGCGGGTTATCGTATTGATAAAGGCAAATTATCCTTAGATTTGAATTATAAGGTCGCTAACCGCCAATTAGTGGCCACCAATAAAATCGTTCTCAATCAGTTAACCTTAGGTGAGCGAGTTGATAGCCCCGAGGCTAAAAACCTACCCATTCGTTTGGCGATTGCTTTATTAAAAGATAGTAATGGTGTCATAGACTTAGATATTCCGATTACGGGCAGTTTGGACGACCCTCAGTTTCGAATTGCGCCGATTGTTTGGCAGGCGATTGTTAACGTCGTCACTAAGGTGGCTACCGCGCCTTTTCGTTTTATTGCAGGTTTGGTAGGTGGTGGTGAGGACATGGACAGCATGGCGTTTACCGTCGGACAAGCCGAGCTAAGTAATGAAGTGATAACCAAACTAACGACCATTGCAGATGCTTTAAACAAACGTCCTAGTTTACGTTTGGATTTGCGAGCCGTTTTTGATGAAGTGGCGGATGCTCAAGCACTGAAAAATGCAAAATTCAGTCATGTCTTGAATCAACGTATGGCTAAGGGCAGCCAAGAACTTTCTGTGTTAGAAGCTTTATATGTTGAAGCTAAAGGTTCTGAGTTATTAAAACAGCAACGTGTATTGCAACTGAAACCAGTCGCAAATAAAGAGGCTAAAGAAAAGCTAGTTTTGGATGTTGAAAATTATCGTTTGGCATTAAGAAATCAACTAATTGATTTACAAGACGTGTCGGCAGGTGACTTGCGCCAATTAGCCTTAGACCGTGCAAAAGCCATGCGTACGCAGTTAATTGATAAGCTACATATCGACGAGGCCAGAGTGTTTGTTTTAGAGCCAGAAGCAGGCAAAGTGAACGATAAACAGACGGTTGTTTCCACGGTCAGTGTTAATGCTAATTAAATCCCTATCGCAGATCTAATCACTTTACCCTGAGATAGTTGATTTAACAGTCTACAGCAGGCCATAAGCGTAGTAGTATAGTCAATGAAAGTGCTAAAAGTCGGATTGTAAGACAATATGAGCGTTGGCTTAAAGAGGGCTCATGTTAGGATTCTGCGGGAAATCACATCATGAGTATCGAAACGGGTGAGCCATGACCTTTAAAGCAGCGGAAAGTCTAGCCGAGCAAATTGCGCGTCATGTTGGACGGCAAATTGTGACAGGTGATTTGGTCGAGGGAGAGCGCATTCAAGAGTTAAGAATAGCTAAAGAGTTAAATGTCAGCCGTGGCTCAGTGCGTGAAGCGTTACTGCTGTTAGAACGCCGTCATTTAATTAATATTTATCCTCGTCGCGGTGCTGTGGTTGCAGAAATGTCAGCACAACAAATTAAAAGCCTCTTTGAAATATTAGCTTTGTTATTAACTGTTATTGCCCGTCGTGCGGCGGATAGTTGGCGACAAACCGATGTCGAAGGTTTTACTTCATTATTAGATCATTTACAGGGATTAGCTCGTGAAGGCGATATTGAGGGCTTTTATGAAGGCTCATTTGCCTTTTTTCGCATGGGTTATCGTTTTGCGTTAAATCCTTATATTGAAGAAATGCTAGAGGATTTACAGCCCGCATTACAGCGTAGCTATTATTTAGCATTACATACCAATAAACGCGAATTACAGGAAGCACATAACTTCTTTAAAGGCATTGTTGAAGCGATTTTAATGCGTAAAGGCGAACAAGCCGCGTTATTAGTTGATGATTTTTCCTGTCATTTACGCAATTTAGTGTTGGACTCTTTGGCGAGAATGAAGCAAATAGAATTAGCGTGGGCGCAACGCTCAAAACGCTAGTCGAACCTTATTATGTAATAGGGAAAGTCGCTCATATCTAGATAGTGATTTTCATCATATTAATTTCAATTAAACATCCATTAATGTTATTTAATGGGTGTTTTGTCATATTTTGTTGCAATTTCCCGCTGGACTGCTTTTTATTTCCGATAGAATTTGCAACTTGCTCTATAAGGGATCGGGCAGAGCTTTGTTTTCTTCTTGAAATGTAAGCGGTTTTGGTCAGGGAATTTTTCGTGCCTATTTTAAATAACATTACACGACCATGCGCCTTAAAAGTATTAAATTGGCGGGTTTTAAATCATTTGTGGACGCGACAACCGTACCCTTTCCCAGTAATTTATCTGCGATTGTTGGGCCGAATGGTTGTGGTAAATCCAATATTATTGATGCCGTTCGTTGGGTAATGGGGGAGTCGTCTGCGCGTTATTTACGTGGCGAGTCGATGGCAGATGTTATTTTTAATGGTTCAACCAGTCGTAAACCTGTAGGCCAAGCCAGTATTGAACTGATTTTTGATAATGGTGATGGTACTTTGGGCGGTGAATATGCTCAATATGCCGAAATAGCGGTACGTCGCCAAGTTAATCGTGATGGTAAATCAGATTATTTTTTAAACAGTAGTCGTTGTCGTCGTAAAGATATTACCGATATTTTTTTAGGAACAGGTTTAGGACCTCGTTCTTACGCCATTATTGAACAGGGTATGATTTCTCGTTTAATTGAAGCTCGCCCAGAAGAGCTGCGTGTTTATATTGAAGAGGCAGCAGGTATTTCTCGTTATAAAGAACGCCGTAAAGAAACAGAAACTCGTTTAAGCAATACTCGTGATAATTTGGCGCGTTTATATGATATTCGTGAAGAGTTAACACGCCAATTAAGCCACTTGCAAAAACAAGCCGATGCTGCCGAAAAATATCGCACTTTAAAAACCGAAGAGCGACAAACTAAAATTGAATTACTGGCGCGTCGTTGGCAAACGCATCAGCAACAAGTTTCTCAGTATGAGCTATTAATACAGCAACAAGCCGCGCAATTGGCTGAAGCATTAAATAATCAACAGCAACTAGAATCCGTGCTTATTGCCGAGCGCGACAAAGAAGCCAATAGTCATGCCGCTTTGCATGAAGCGCAAAATCGTGTCTATGGTATTAAAAATACCATCAGCCAAACCGAACAACAAATTCAATATCAACAGCAGCGTCATCAGCAATTATTGCAGCAACAACAAGCGATGCTGTTACGGCAACAACAAGCCGTAAAAGAAGGTGAGCAAGATGCTCAAGAGTCGCAATTATTAGCCGACGAGTTGGCGTTAGTATTGCCTGAGCAAGAGGAGTTGGAAGCTGCACTTGAAGAGCAATGTTTACGTCTAGAAACAGCGGAGTTGGCTTTACTGAGTCAACAGCAGTATGTTGAAGCGCAACAACGTGAAAACGCGCAAACGACGACACAAGTTCAGTTGTGGCAAAACCGTATTCAAACTTTAGAACAGGCTTTATTACGTCTGCAAGAGCGGCAGCAACGTCTAGCCAATGAGATGGGACAGTTTGCCACCGATGGGTTATTGGATGAAGTGGCGATACAGCAAGAAATCCTCGCGGCATTAGACCTTAGCTTGCAAGATGAGCAGCAGCATCTTGAGCAGTTAAGTGAGCGTATTGGTGAAGCAAATCAACGCTCGCAACAATTACAACAGACGGCTCATCAACTAAATAGCCAAAAGCAACAAGCACAGGGACAAGAATCCGCGTTAAAAGCCTTGCAACAAGCGGCTTTGGGTTTAGACAATCAACAACAGAATCGTTGGCTACAAACGCAACAATTAGCCACCAACGCTCGTTTAGCCGAAGTGCTGCAGGTAGAATTGGGTTTTGAGTCATTAGTTGAAACCGTTTTGGGTGATGCTATTAAAGCGGTTGTTGTTGAAGATTTATCAGTGATTAATTTGGCTGATAGCCCTTCAGTTATTTTCTTGGAGCAAGATAATAGCTTGGCAGCGACACCAGAGTTTTTAGCGAGCAAATTGTTGTCGCGTTTTGGCCAAGAGTTAGTGGTCGGTGTCAAATATTGCGCCTCATTGGCGGAGGCTTTAAACCAACGTCAGGGTTTAGCGGCTGGCGAATCTCTCATTACCCAAGATGGCTTTTGGCTGGGTAAACATTGGCTAAAAGTAGTGGGCAAAAAGGCCGAAGACAGCGTGTTAACACGACAAACGATTTTGGCAGACTTACAGCATCGGCTTGAGCAATTACAGCAAGAGCTAGTGACTATCCAAGAATCGCAAACTTTGGTCAATCAACAGCAACAACAGATGGAACAAGAGCGTTTGCAAGTGCAGCGGCAATTATCTTTGCACTTGCAAGAGCGCGGCTTAGAACAGGCGAAGCTCGGCAAACTGCAAACGCAATTAACGCAAACGCAATTGCAAGCACAGCGAATTCGTCAAGAGTTAGTTGAATTAGCCCATCAAGCCGAAAATGATACCGAAACCCTTGCCGAAGCCCGTTTAAATCTAGAAACGCATTTAGAGTCTTTACAAGCGCAGCAATATGCCAACGAAGACTTACAAGCCAAGCGCGAGGCAACACGTTTGGACGTGCAGCACACTCGTCAGAATGTCCAGCAAACACGTCAACGCAGTCATCAATTAGCGTTACGGGTACAAAGTTTGCAGACCAGACAATTAGCGTTAAGCCAAAATCGGCAACGTCATGAACAGCATTTAGCGCATTTAGCACAGCAACAAGAAGACTTGGTATTTAGCTTGCAGACGTTGTTGGAGCCAGTTGCGGAGTTACGTTTGTTATTGGAAAGTTATATTGAAGAAAGTTTGCAGGCTGAAAGTCAGTTACAAGAAGTGAAAGCTACCTTAAATACCGTGACGCAGCATTATCGGCAATTAGAGTTACAACGCCAACAAATTACTTTCAGTATCGAACCATTGCGTCAACAATTAGAAGCGAATCGTTTGTCATGGCAACAGGTTTCCGCGCATCAAAGTCATCTGTTAAGTCAATTACAAGAAATGAATGCCGATGTCAGTATCTTGACTGAGCCATTGGCCGAAAATATAGATGAAAATACATGGCAACTGCGTTTAGAGCAATTGGCAAATAAAATAAGTCGATTAGGCGCGATTAATCTAGCGGCCATTGATGAATATGCCCAACAAGCAGAACGTAAAAATTATTTAGATGGTCAAATTAAAGATTTAGAAGATGCTTTAGAAAAACTGGAAAGCGCGATTAAACATATTGATAAAGAAACGCGCACCTTATTTATGGATACCTTTAATCGGGTTAATGAAGGTCTGCAACATTTATTTCCAAAAGTTTTTGGTGGCGGGATGGCCTCATTACAATTAGTTGGCGAAGATACTTTAACTAGCGGAGTGAGTATTACCGCACGTCCTCCAGGTAAAAAAAATGCGACAATTCATTTATTATCTGGCGGTGAGAAGGCGCTCACAGCATTAGCATTAGTTTTTGCTATCTTTCAATTAAATCCTGCACCATTTTGTTTATTAGATGAAGTTGATGCACCATTAGACGATGCCAATGTTGCACGCTTTTGTCGCTTAGTTGAAGAAATGGCGCAGCAGGTACAGTTTATTTATATTACACATAATAAAATTGCTATGTCGATGGCACAGCAGTTAATGGGAGTCACGATGCACGAACCTGGTGTTTCGCGCTTAGTGTCTGTTAATGTCGAGCAAGCCGCAGCGTTGGCCGCTGCATAATCAAACGAGTAATGACTATGGAAATGGGAATTTGGGCAGCCGTCGCGGTTGCTTTTGCAGTATTAGTCAAAGTGCTCTGGGATATTTACCAGAACAATCAAGCAGAAGCCTTAGAGCGGGTAGAACCCGCTTTAGTAGAAGGCGTGGATATTATTGACGGTATTCCCGTTGTGCCGCGCTCACAACGTCGTCATTTGCCGCGAGTTGAAGCTATTGAGCCTGTATTAAAAGCTCATGATTTGGCTCAACCATTTGTGGCTAATGAAGAATTGGAAACGGTCAAGTTAATGGTGAAACCTGTTGCTCAAGCGGCAACTAATGTGGTGCAAATAGCTGAACACAAAACAGCTAAAACTGCTGTTGTTGAAGAAGAAGTTTCATTGTTAGACGATGAGTTTATTGACACCGTGGCTATGTCAAGCTCACAAAGTAAAGTCGTCGAAGCGCAAGATTATATTGTCATTTATATCACCGCAGGTCGTGTGCCTTTTGATGGCGAACGCTTGTTAAAATGTGTTTCTAATTACGGTTTGCGTTTTGGTGAAATGGGTATGTTCCATCGCCATGAGCATCCAAATGGTCATGGCCAAGTATTATTCAGCATGGCAAGAGTCGATGATATTGGTGCTTTTGATTTAGAAGCGATGGGTTCGGAGTTTATCTCTGCCGTGACTTTATTTATGGCTTTACCAAATCATCATCCTTATGTTGCATATGACACGATGATTGATACCGCTAAGCGTTTAGCGCACGAGTTCTCTGGTCAGATTTTAGACCAAAACCAAAATCCATTAAATCGCCAATTGATTGAACATTACCGCGAGCAAGTGGTCGAGTTCACCCGTCATCATTTAATGAGTAAAGCGATTTAGATAGCCATTCTCCCATAGTCAGTATCTAAGTCATTCTCGTGAGTTAAGGGGCGTACCAACACGCCTCTGACTTATTTCTAGACTTATTTCTATTTCATTTCTTCCTCTCTCCACCCGCTGTTTATTTCCCAAGACTTAACTTGTCGTTCTGTGGATTTCACCCTTTCCATCTTTCAACAGAAACGGGTATCGTAAGCACTATAAATTTATGGTCGTGTTGGGAAAGTAGAATATGTCCGTTTCGCCCGAATTAATGGCTCAAGTGATGGCTTTGCATGAGCAATTGCGTTATCACAATCATCGTTATTATGTTTTAGATGCTCCTGAGATTAGCGATGCGCAATACGATGAGTTATTTCAGCAGCTCAAAAAAATAGAACAACATTATCCCGAATTACAAACACCTGATTCTCCCACTCAACGTGTTGGTGGCGAAGCGATTGGTGCTTTTCAAACCATTACCCATACCATTCCGATGTTGTCTTTAGGCAATGCTTTTAGTACCAGTGAATTAAAGGATTTTGAACGTAAATTAAAAGAACGATTAGAAAGTGTTGATATTGACGAATTAGAATATTGTGCCGAATTAAAATTAGATGGTTTAGCGATTAGTTTGATTTATGAAAATGGTGTATTTAAACAAGGCGCAACGCGAGGTGATGGTGCTACGGGTGAAGATATAAGCCACAATTTACGAACGATTCGTAATTTGCCCCTGCAATTAAATACTTTAAAGCCTCCGTTATTATTAGAGGTGCGCGGTGAAGTATTAATGCCGAGAGCGGGTTTTGATAAATTTAATGCCGAAGCGCAACAAAAAGGCGAACGATTATTTGCCAATCCACGCAATGCCGCTGCGGGTAGTGTGCGCCAATTAGACCCAAATATCGCAGCCAAAAGACCCTTAGCCTTTTATGCTTATTCAGTTACTCAAATAGAAGGGTCTCAATTACCTGCGACACAATATGAAGTTTTACAGTGGTTAAAATCCTTAGGGTTTACTATTAGTGATGATATTAAAACAGGTAAAGGATTGGCCTTTGTTGAAAAGTTTTATGCCGATATTCAACAGCGTCGTCCATTATTAGCCTACGATATTGATGGAGTTGTTATTAAAGTTAATGACTTAGCTAAACAACAAGTCTTGGGAATGGTCAGTCGTGAGCCGCGTTGGGCAGTTGCTTATAAGTTTCCTGCCCAATTAGCCAGTACTGTGTTGGAGTCGGTTGATTTTCAAGTGGGACGTACAGGTGCGTTAACACCTGTAGCACGGGTAAAACCTGTATTTGTCGGTGGTGTCACCATTAGTAATATCACCTTGCATAATATGGACGAAATTCGTCGTTTAGGCATAGAGATAGGCGATACCGTTGAAGTGTGTCGAGCGGGCGATGTTATCCCTAAAATCACCCAAGTATTAGCGCGTGGTGAATCAACAGTCGCTATCGAATTGCCTTTATGTTGTCCTGTTTGTCAGTCGCCGATTATTCAAGATGAAAAAGGTGTGATTGCCCGTTGTTCGGGTGATGTCTATTGTGATGCCCAAGTGCAGCGGCGTTTAGCACATTTTGTTTCACGTAAAGCAATGAATGCCGATGGCTTAGGCGAGCGTTGGTTAGAACAGTTTTTAGAAAAAGGGCTAATTAAACAAAGTGCCGATTTGTATGCTTTAAATGCAGAAAAAATTCTCGCCGCCAATATTGAAGGCATGGGCGAAAAGCTTGCTGAGAATATTATTACCGCTATCACCAAAACCAAACAAACGACATTACAGCGGTTTATTTACGCGCTCGGTATTCGAGGGGTTGGTGAGGGGACTTCTTTAGCTTTAGCGCAATATTTTGGTGATTTGGATAAAATCAAAGACGCGAGCATGGAAGCATTAATAGCTGTGCCTGATATTGGCGAAGTATCGGCAAAGTGGATTGTGGCTTATTTTCAGGAGCCATTACATCAACAACAGTTACAGGCATTTGTGGATGCGGGTTTAACGTGGCCAAAAATTGATATTGAACAAGCACAGCATCAACCTTTAGTCGGCCAATCTTGGGTATTAACAGGGACATTAAGCACGTTGGGAAGAGATGCAGCCAAAGCGAAATTACAACAATTAGGTGCGAAAGTCAGCGGTAGTGTTTCAAAAAAAACCAGTGTTGTTGTTGCAGGAGCAGAAGCAGGTTCAAAGTTGGCTGATGCTCAGAAGTTAGGCGTGACGGTGTGGGACGAGCAACAACTACTCGATTTGTTAGCTGAACATCGCGTATAGTGAGCAAATAGCAAAGATTGGTTTACCTGAGTTATTCGCAGAGAGTCCATTATTTATAGGAGATAGATGGTGTCATTATTAACCGTAAAAGGGCTGCCGTTGTTAGCATTTTGCGTCATTGCTAATACGGCATTAGCGGCTGATGTCTATGTCTGTGAAAAGAATGGTCGTAAAGAATTTAGCCAATTACCGTGTGGTGATAATGCGGTGATTTTGAAAACAGAGGGCGACCCGACCAACTTAAAAATCAGTGTGCCGATGAAGCAAAAAGAAGTCAGTGCTTTGTGTAAATTGGTGATTAAAGCCAAAGACCGTAGTGTGCAACCGAGAAAAACGTATCCTCGTTATAACCGTTCACGCTCTTATAACTATGATTATAATTATGATTCAGGCAATACCCGAGCGAATGATCCGCAGGCGTATGTGTTATCTCATATTGCTAACCTAGAGCAAATAGCCAAACAATCACCACCGCTTTACGAGATGATTAAAGGCTTGACTTATAATATGTATTATCACGGTTATGAGGATTCACCCATCTACGAGGCGGAAAGAGCTGCTGCGTTAACGAATTGTGAAAACAATGTCAGTCAACGCATTGAATATATGGGTCGTTATTAATGGTTATCTACTTGCTTAATCGCATCAGCAAAAGTTCTAAAAAAATTGTCTTCGCCCACTTTTTCTACCAAACCTGCTTTGGCTAGTTTGCGAAAAACGCGTTCGTTGGTTTCGCACACCATTACTTTAATATGGCGTTTTCTAAAAACATCTAAGGCTTCGTCAAGAGCCTGCAAGCCCGTAATGTCGACAAAAGGAACATGAGCCAAACGGACAATCAACGTCGATGCTTCGGTATTCGTGGACATTAATGTGCGTTCTAAGTTATCAACCGCGCCAAAAAAGAAAGGGCCTTCGATTGAGTAAACCATCACATCGGCGGGAAGTTTTTTGATGCCCAATCCTTGTAGTTCTATCGCCAACGAATCACTATTGTGGGCTTGAATTTCTACCGATTCAGCCATTCTACGCATAAATAATAAAGCCGCTAAAATCACACCAATGTTGACGGCAATGACTAAATCAGCAAACACAGTTAGCAAAAAAGTAATTAATAAAATAGCGACATCACTACGTGGTGCGCGTTGAGCCATGTGTACCAAGTGTGGTAATTCACTCATATTCCATGCGACAACAAACAAAATAGCCGCTAATGCCGCTAAAGGAATATCGGACGCGAGTGGTGCTAAAAACAGAATAATCACAATTAAGACAATCCCGTGAGTGACACCCGCAATCGGGCTACTACCACCATTACGCACATTGGTGGCGGTACGGGCAATAGCACCCGTCGCGGCAAAACCACCAAATAAAGGTGAGACGATGTTAGCAATACCTTGACCGACCAATTCTTGATTAGAGTTGTGGCGTGTGCCTGCCATGCCGTCAGCTACCACCGCAGAAAGTAAAGACTCAATAGCACCCAACATGGCAATGGTAAATGCAGGGCCAATCAACTCAATAATTCGCGGTAGGGTAATCGTCGGTAAAGCAAAGTGAGGTAGAGTTTGAGGAATACCGCCAAATGCGGTGCCAATGGTCATTACCCCTTGAAATTGAAATATCCCCTGTAAAGCGGTAGCGACAACCATCGCAATCAATGGGCCAGGCACACGATGTAAAGCTTTAATTTTGGGCGCAAGCAATAACAGTATTAAGCTGAGAATAGCTAAGCCTGTAGTGGCGAGATGAAGTTGAGGTAGCACTTGCAAGGTATGCCATAGCTTTTGATGAAAATGCTCACCTGTGACTTTGGGTAAACCAAAAAAATCTTTCCATTGGCCAACCCAAATAATCACGCCGATACCTGCGGTAAAACCGACAATCACAGGCGCAGGAATAAATTTAATCACTGCGCCCATTTTGGCTAAACCAAATAACAATAATATAAGCCCTGCCATAATGGTGGCGATTTGTAAGCCATCAACACCGTATTTAGCAGTAATCCCTGCCAAAATGACAATAAATGCGCCTGTAGGCCCAGTAATTTGTAGCCGACTGCCACCCAACAATGCCGCTAATATGCCCGCAACAATTGCCGTATAAATCCCTTGTTCGGGCTTAACGCCGCTGGCAATAGCAAACGCCATCGCTAACGGTAAAGCAACCACCCCAACGACTATGCCTGCGACGAGATTTTGTGCCCAATGTTTTTTGGCTAATAAACCTGACTTGTACGCTTCTACAATAGCAATCATGACGAAGTGGCCGAATGATGAGAGTGAGTGACTAGAGTTTTGATTATAGCCGCCAAACCCATAAAAAATATACGGTCTTTGACGGCGTTTTCATTGCCTGTTATTGTCAAGGATATAAATAGAACATCGAGAGAATCATCATGTTTGAATCTGCTGAAATTGGCCACAAAATAGACAAAAATACCTATAAAGTCGAAGAGCCTGTCTTACGCGAGGCGTTATTAGATATTCAGTATGAGCTAAAAGAGTATGGCAAATTCCCTGTTATTATTTTAATAAACGGCGTCGATGGTGCAGGCAAAGGTGAAACGGTTAATTTGCTTAATGAATGGATGGATCCTCGTTTAATATCCACTCAAGCCTTTGGCAAGTGTTCTGATGAAGAACGCGAAAGACCGCGTATGTGGCGTTATTGGCGTGCCTTACCTGCCAATGGTCGAATTGGTATTTTGTTCGGTTCTTGGTATTCCGACCCGATTATTGGCCGTGTCACGGGTGATTTAAAAACCTCTGAATTGGATCATCAAATAGATGAAATTGTCCGTTTTGAAAAAATGTTGGCGCATGACGGTGTCGTGCTACTCAAATTTTGGTTTCATTTGTCGAAAGAAAAACAACAAAACCGCCTGAAACAACTGGAAAAAGACCCAAAAACCCGTTGGCGTGTTACTGACCAAGATTGGGAAAATTTTAAACATTATGATAAATACAGCCGTATTTCTGAGCACGTTTTACGCGAAACCAGTACAGGCGAAGCCCCGTGGGTAGTGGTTGAGGGCGAAGATGAAAACTATCGCAGTTTGACCGTTGGAAAGTTGCTACTGCGAGAAATTCGTAAACACTTAGACCTCGGTGCGGTGAAAAATGACAGTTCGGCTATCGCGCCGTTATTGCCACCGATTGATAATTTGCAGTTGTTAGATACGCTCAAGCTCGACAAAGAATATAGTAAAAAAGATTACGAAGCAGAATTAGAGAAGCTTCAAGGCCGTTTGAATTTATTAACGCGCCATCCTGATTTTAACAAGCACAGCATTATTGCCGTGTTTGAAGGCAATGATGCCGCAGGCAAAGGAGGTAGCATTCGTCGTATTACTGCCGCACTGGATGCCCGTCAATATTCGATTATTCCTATTGCTGCGCCTACCGAAGAAGAACGTAGTCAGCCTTATTTATGGCGTTTTTGGCGACACGTTCCACGTAAAGGTCGTATTAGTATTTTTGACCGATCATGGTATGGCCGTGTTTTAGTGGAGCGTGTAGAAGGCTTTTTGCGCGAACCTGATTGGATGCGTGCTTACAGCGAAATCAACGATTTTGAAGAGCAACTGATTGAAAGTGGGGCAATTGTCGTTAAGTTCTGGCTGGCGATAAGTCAAGATGAACAGCTTAAACGCTTTAAGTTGCGTGAAGAAATTGGTTTTAAACGCTTTAAAATTACCGAAGAAGATTGGCGTAATCGCAATAAATGGGACAGTTATGTTCATGCAGTCAGCGATATGGTTGAGCGCACCAGTACCGATATTGCGCCGTGGACATTGGTAGAAGCGAACAATAAATATTATGCCCGTATCAAGATTTTAAAGACGTTGTGTGAGGCGATAGAAAAGGCGTTGGATTAGCGTTTACTTTTAAAAACAGTCTGCCGCCGTTTTAACGCTTTCACCCAAAACCGTGCAGGATTCAACGCTGTCAAAACGCGTTCAGCAACAGGATACGGCTCATGATTAATTTCGGCAGCAATAATCTCCGCAGCTAGGGGCGCGTAACAAAAGCCTTTAGAACCATGCCCCAACGACACATATAAACCATGATGATAAGTAGGCGCGTCAAGCACTTGCTTACCGTGTTTAAAATCAGCATAACGCACACAGAAATCTTCATAAACAGGTAATGCACCGACCATTGGTAAATAATCGGTGGTTTGCGCCCGCAACGCAGCGCGGCCTTGCCATGTTGCGATAGCAGGCGTTTGTTGGGCGAGTTCGGGTAAAAACGTCTTGAGTAATTGATAGTTATGTTGATGATCTTCGTCCGTGACTTGCGTATTGGTATTATTGGGTAAAAATGATGCCCCTAAACAATGTTGATTACCGTAGCTTGGCGTTAAATAGCCACCGTAACACAAGACACTTTTTAACGGGTTTAACATCTCATTCGTTTCAATTTGAGCAATTTGCCCACGAACAGGCGTTAATGGCAATTCTTGGCTAACCGTTAATTGTTGAGCCGCTAAAGCATTAGCGAGAATCACCACAGAGGCTTGGGCAATAATGGTTTTATCTTCGGCTAAAGCTTGCCAAATATCATTTTCATAGTGGAGTTGAGCGACTTGTGTTTGCCACAAACAGTGTATATTTGGGTGATTCAGCCAACGATCACACAAAGCTTTAGGATGTAAAAAACCTGCTTGGGGAAAATATAAACACGCGGTATCAATCTTTAGGCCTGCAAGTAGTGACGCTTCTTCCGCCTCAACTTTACGTACTAAAGAGGATGGCCACGGATGGTGGTCTAATTTATCGCCTTCGCGTTGCTGATTACCTGCTAATAGCCACAGCAAACCACTTTCTTGCCAAACATCTGCCAATTTTTCATCACGTAATTGTGACAATAAACTCAAATACGATTGTTGTTGAAAGTGCCATGCCGATAAGTGCGGAGGAGCGAGTTTAGGATAAATTATCGCCGCAGGATTACCCGACGCAGCGGAAGCGGCATGGTCTGCTTGTTCAATGACCGTGACGTGCCAGCCCCGTAACGCTAATGCCCGCGCACAACTTACCCCCGCGATACCTGCGCCAATGACGATTGCTGTTTTAGCTTGTTCACAAGGGCGTGTGGTGTTGCGACTGAGCCATGATAATGATGCAGTAGCTTTGCTTGTCATCGTCGCGGTGGTCATATTACGTTTAAGACCAAAGCCTTTTTGTTTGGTGACGACAAAGCCAGCCGCTTCGAGCGTGCGTTTCACCACACCTGCTGCGCTATATGTTGATAAAGTACTATTGATTTTACTGAGCTTGGCGACCGAAGAAAGTAAGTTTAATTGCCATAACTCAGGGTTTTTATCGGGCGCAAAACCGTCTAAAAACCAAACATCAACTTCGGCAACTAATTCGGGCAGTAATTCATTGGCATCACCCAACAATAAGGTCAAGGTGAGGTTTTCTTCAGCAAAAACCAACCTATGCCAGCCTGCGGTCAACGGTGGATATTTGGCTAAAAGCTTGGTCGCATAAGTTTGAAGACTAGGCCATAAGGCAAGGGCGCGAGATAAATCATCGGGTGTTAAGGGATGCTTTTCTAAGGAGACAAAATGTAGCCAAGCACCCTTCGGGCGTGTTTGTTGCCACAATTGCCATGTCGCTAAAAAGTTTAATCCTGTACCAAAGCCTGTTTCGGCAATGGTAAAGCTGGCGTTATCGGCCAGTGCGGCAAAGCGTTGAGCTAAATGATTGGCTTGTAAAAAAACATAGTCTTTTTCGGCGAGGCCATCATCAAGGGAGAAATAAATATCTCCAAAATCATTCGAGTACGGCAAGCCATTGGGCCAACTGATTGACGCGGGGACAATTACCATTTTTTACGCTGACGAGGGGCATTTGACAGTAACCAGCCACAAAACAATCCCAACACGACAAAAAATGCGCCGTTACGCATATATTCGGCACTGCGGTCATGTTGCAGCAGTTCCACTTGTTGCGCTAGTTTTTCGTTTTCTAACTGCATTTTTTCATTTTGAGTGAGCAAATCTCGATTCATGCCATCAATTTTCACGGCATTATCAATCAAAGTTTGTTGCTGACGTGGCGAAATAGTCGGTTCTGCAGCAGCAGAGGGAGTTACAGTTGTTGCTGCCAGTGCAGAGACGGAAACTGTCGTTGGTGGTTTAGGCACCACCACTTCTACCACAGTGGGAACTTTCTTTTTCGGTGCGTCATTAATTGCAGTGCTTGTTTGTTTTTGAGGACTGTTTTCGTTGTTAGGAGTCACTTTCTTCTTGGCTGTTTCGTCAGTTGCTGCTATTTTTTTCTTCGCCGATTCATCAACAATGGCCGTTACTTTCTTTTTTGGACTCTCTTCGGTGGCGGTAATTGTCTTCTTTTTTATAACTTCATCATTTGTCGTCGTTGTTTTCTTTTTAGCGGTTTCATCCGTAGTGACTGAAGTCACTTTCTTTTTCGGTAGTTCGTCATAAGCAGAATTGGCTTTTTTGATGACTTCTTTGGTGTTTTCTGTAGCTGCTGTTGGTTTTGGCTTTACCGCTTCTTCAAGCGCAGGCTGGCTCGGTTTGACAACAACCGCTTTTTCTACTTTTGTTGGAGTGACATCTTCAATCGGCAGGGGCGAGTCTTCCTCACGGGCAAAGGCCGTTGATGCAAGTAAAACACTGACGGCCAATAATCCTATTTTCATGGTAACACTTTCTTAAAAGGTTTAACGGTGACATGGTGATAGACACCTGCCGCTATATAAGGATCATCTGCAGCCCACACTTGCGCGGCAGCTAAATTGGCAAATTCAGCAATAATTAAACTGCCCGTAAAACCCGCTTCGGCAGGATCTTCGCTATCAATGGCAGGATGAGGGCCTGCAACAAATAAGCGACCTTCAGCTTGTAGCGTTTGTAAACGTGCGACATGGGCGGGGCGCGCCGCTAAACGTTTGGCTAATGAGTTCGGCATATCTTCGGCGATAATGGCATACCACATAATTTTAACTCTTTAAAATGAAGGGGTTATTTAACTTCTTCTTGTTTAATATAACGTGACAAGATAACCATTTGACCAATAATAAATATCAAGGTCATCCCTAAACTGCCAAAGACTTTAAAGTCCACCCAGTATTTTGGGAAATTAAAAGCAACATAAGCATTGGCACTACCCGCAACTACAAAAAATATCACCCATGCCCAGTTTAATTTACGCCAAATTTCAGCAGGCATATCAAAGGCTTTGGCCATCATCCGTTGTACTAAAGGTTGTTCGCCAATATACATACTCCCTAAAAAGGCAGCGGCAAAAATCCAATTAATAACGGGCGCTTTCCATTTTAAATAGGTTTCGTCATGTAATAATAAAGTGACACTACCAAACAAAATTGTCGCGACCAGTGTGAGTTTTTGTCCATTTTCTAAGTGGCGGTCTTTGATCCATATTGCGCCA
The DNA here is from genome assembly GCA_030646715.1 of Agitococcus sp. Lineage (GTDB taxonomy): Bacteria > Pseudomonadota > Gammaproteobacteria > Pseudomonadales > Moraxellaceae > Agitococcus. Next base: position 100,875 of record JAUSLJ010000029.1, on the reverse strand, counting down.
TAGACTAAAACGGAACTGCCAATTAATACCGCCGTGGCGGGAAAAATCCCTAGCGTTTTAAAAGAGGCGAAAAATAAAAAGAGAGGAATAAAATCAAGCCATTGTTTCATGGATAAGGATACTTATAAGCCGTAATTTGGTAGAGTGCGCATATTAAACAGCTTTAGATGTTCTGTCATGCCCTCTGTAGATTTACATTGCCATAGTTTGTATTCCGATGGTAGCCAAAGTCCTCAACAACTCGTAGAACAAGCGGCGGCGGCAGGGGTGACTATGCTTGCCTTAACCGATCACGATAGCACCAATGGTTTGTCTGAAGCGCGTCGTGCGGCAGAGTTGGCAGGTATCCGTTTGATTAACGGTGTTGAAATCTCGGCGATGTGGCAAAAACAGCTCATTCATCTGGTTGCCTTAAATATTGATCCAGAAACACCTATACTCAAAGCAGGTTTGCATGAGCAACAGCAAGCACGGGCGAAACGAGGGCGATTAATCGCCGAAAAGCTCGAAAATTTGGGCATCGAAAATTGTTGGCAAAACGTTTTGGCTTTAGTTGATAACGATGAAAACCGTGTTGGCCGCGCCCATTTTGCCCAGTATTTAGTCAGTATTGGCCGTGTAAAACAGCTGCAACAAGCGTTTGATAAATATTTAGGGAATGGTAAACCTGCCGCTGTTCCTATGCCGTGGACAGATATGCAGACGGCTATTTCATGGGTTAAAGCAGCGGGTGGTGTGACGGTATTGGCTCATCCTGCGCGTTACGGCTTATCACAAACTAAATTAAGATTATTGTTGGCTGATTTTCAGCAAGCGGGTGGACAGGCGATGGAAGTCAGCACCGCTAATGAAAAACCGAATGTGATTTTAAATTTAGCGGCTTTGGCTAATCGATTTGGATTATATGCGTCACAAGGCAGTGATTATCACGGTATTAATATGCCGTGGTTAAAACTGGGTAAATTTGCCGAATTACCTGCAGGTTGTCAGCCTGTTTGGGAAATGTTTTAGCGGCTGTTTTAGGATATAGCTATTTTAGGAAAAAGTTATGACGCAATATTTTCATATTCACGCTGAAAATCCGCAAGCACGTTTAATTAAACAAGCGGTGCAGATTATTCGTAACGGTGGCGTTATTGCTTATCCCACTGACTCAGCCTACGCATTAGGTTGTCATTTGGGTGATAAAGAGGCATTAGCGAAAATAGTCCGTATTCGACAATTAGACGATAAACATCATTTTACCTTGTTATGCCGTGACTTATCAGAAATTGCCACTTATGCCAAAGTCGATAATGCCACGTATCGTTTGCTAAAAGCACATACACCTGGTGCATATACTTTTATTCTGACAGGTAGTAGCGAAGTGCCGCGTCGTTTAATGCATCCTAAACGTAAAACCATTGGCTTACGCGTACCAGATCATGCCATTTGTCAGGCGTTATTAGCGGAATTAAATGAACCTTTATTAACGGCAACCTTACAATTGCCTGATGAAACTGATCCATTATTTGACCCAGACGATATTTTAGAGCGTTTAGGCAAACAATTAGATTTGGTCATTAATGGCGGTTATGGTACGTTAATACCAACAACGGTAATTGATTTAAGTCAAGAAGCAGGTGCGCAAGTATTAAGAGAAGGGGCGGGTGATAGTTCTGCTTTTAAATAGAAAAGTCGTATTGATGATTATGTTATGGCGTGAAATAACAATCAGCTTTGGAAACTTAGAAGGTGAAATGTAATAATTCATTAATCTTAGCGTAAATAATTGAAAATTTATTTGTATTCATAGAATTGCTACGCTAGGATATCAGTGTGGTATAGCCTTTGGGATGAGGTTTACCCTTGATGCTATCTAGTGTCAAATTCTCCGTGTTTATGGTAGTTTTTGTTGTATTTTAGGCGAACCTGCAAGGGTTCGCTTTTTTTATGCTTGTGTTGTACGTCCGATAAAAAGACCAAATCCAATCACGTTAATGCAAGCAACTCGTTATATAATCACTTCCTATTTTTTACATCGTTTGGAGTCGCTAGGTGAGTGTCACCGCATCAAATCGCGTGCTTTCAGGTATGCGTCCTACGGGGCAGTTGCATTTAGGCCATTATCATGGCGTGCTAAAAAACTGGGCAAAATTACAGTATGAGCATGATTGCTACTTTTTTGTTGCTGATTGGCACGCGTTAACCACAGCCTATGAAGACCCCCGCATCATTCAGCAAAGTGTTTTTGCGATGGTGGTTGATTGGTTGGCGGCGGGTGTTAATCCCAAAACGGCAACTGTATTTGTGCAATCCCAAATGCCGCAACACGCCGAATTACACTTGTTGTTGTCTATGATGACCCCTTTAACGTGGTTAGAGCGAGTCCCGACCTATAAAGATCAACAAGAAAAATTAAAAGAAAAAGATTTGGCAACATACGGCTTTCTCGGTTATCCCTTACTACAGAGTGCGGATATTTTATTATACCGCGCTGGTTTAGTGCCTGTTGGCGCCGACCAAGTAGCGCACATTGAATTAACACGGGAAGTAGCGCGTCGTTTTAATCATTTGTACGGCCGTGAAGTCGGGTTTGAAGAGTTAGTCGAAGCAGCGATTAACAAAATGGGTAAAAAAGCCAGCAAGATTTATGTCGATTTGCGTAAAAAGTATCAACAAACGGGTGATGATGAAGCTTTAGCTACGGCTCAAGCCTTAGTGCAGTCGCAACAAAATATTACGCTCGGTGATAAAGAGCGTTTGCTTGGTTCTTTAGAAGGTGGCGGTAAAATTATTCTGCCAGAGCCACAACCTTTATTAACACCTGCTTCCAAAATGCCTGGTTTAGATGGTCAAAAGATGTCTAAATCTTATGGCAATACTATTTCCTTGCGCGAAGCCCCTGATAGTGTTGACCAAAAAATTCGCCGTATGCCTACCGATCCAGCGCGGATTCGCCGTACAGATGCAGGTAATCCCGATGTTTGTCCTGTTTGGCAATTACATGAAATCTATTCCGATGACAGTACGCAACAATGGGTGCAACAAGGTTGTCGTTCTGCTGGGATTGGCTGCTTAGAGTGCAAAAAACCGATTATTGATGCGGTTAACGCCGAGTTAGAGCCGATGAGAATTCGCGCTCGTGAATATGAAGAGCAGCCCGAGTTAATTTATAGCTTATTAGCGGAAGGTGCGGAAAAAGCGGCTGATCATGCCAATGACACCTTAAAAGATGTTCGCGCGGCAATGGGTCTCAATTATCGGTAATTTCCTATGTCAGTAGCCGTAATTACAGAGCAGGTTCTGCCCATTGATGCCGTCAATGATGAAACTTATGCGCGTGTTTATGGCGAAATACTGACAAAAATCCCCGAAGATTTATATATTCCTCCTGATGCTTTGGCGGTATTTTTAGAAGCATTTGAAGGGCCCTTAGATTTATTGTTATATTTAATTCGCAAGCAAAACTTGGATATTTTAGATATTCCTGTTGCTGAAATTACCCGTCAATACATCGCCTACATTGAACTAATGCAGGTGCTCAATATTGATTTGGCCGCTGAGTATTTGCTGATGGCGGCGTTGCTTGCAGAAATTAAATCGCGATTGTTACTACCCAAACCTCTTACCGCCAATGAGGAGGAGGAAGACCCGCGCGCCGAGCTGATTCGTCGTTTACAAGAGTACGAGCGTTTTAAAAAAGCGGCAGATGACCTTGCTGAGTTGCCGCAAGAAGGCCGTGATGTGTTTGAAGCCCATGCGGAAGCACCTGTAAGGGATTTGTTACCTACTCAACCTTTTATCGGTGATGTTGCCCTGTTGTTAGACGCGATGCGTGATGTCATGAAGCGGACGGTGTTACAACAAAGTCATGTTGTTGGACACGAAGGTTTAAGTTTACAGCAACGTTTTCAAGAAATTATTGAGCGTTTGAGTTTTGGCGAAACAGTGATTTTTTATGAACTATTTCCTGCTCATGAAGGTCGTTTAGGTGTTGTCGTTACTTTTATTGCTATTTTAGAGTTATTGAAGCAAAAGCTCATTGAGTTGGTTCAGAATGGCTTTTTAGAGCCCATTTATGTTCGTCAGTATGATGAGGCCGCAGCATGAAGCTGAGTCGGCAATTAGTCAAAAATGTCATAGAAGGTGCGATTTTTGCCAGTCCAATGCCTCTTTCTATTGATGATATTGCCGTTTTATTTGCTGATGATGAAAAACTAAGCCGTAAAGAGCTACAAATTCTCATTAAAGAGCTGCAAACAGAGTATGCTTTACGCGCTCTTGAATTAGTGGAAGTGGCATCGGGTTTTCGTTTTCAAGTTCGGGCGCAGTTTAGTCCGTGGATCTCGAAAATGTGGCCAGACAAGCCGCCTCGGTTATCACGAGCTTTGCTGGAAACAGTGGCGATTATTGCCTATCGTCAACCTGTTACGCGAGCGGAAATAGAAGCCATTCGGGGGGTAGTTGTTAGTACCCAGATTATTAAGGCATTGTTTGATCGTGATTGGATTGTCGTGGTTGGCCATCGTGAAGTACCTGGACGGCCTGCGTTACTTGCTACGACTCGCTTATTTTTAGATGCCTTTAGTTTAAGCAGTTTGTCAGAGTTGCCGCCATTGGCGGCGGTGCGCGATTTAGAGTCCATTTCGCGTGAGATAGAAAATATAACCGTAGAACAACAAAAAACAGAAGGTTGATGTGTTGTTTAAACATCAAGCATTCATCGCTACGGTCAGAGGCGTAAGTATCGGATTGCAAAATTCGAGTGAAGTTATACTGTTGTTTAAATAGTGAGAAGTCAGAAGCCATGAGCGAAAAATTGCAAAAAGTCCTTGCCCGTGTGGGTTTAGGCTCTCGTCGTCACATGGAAGAAGCGATTATTCAAGGTCGTGTCAGTGTTAATGGCAAAATTGCCGAAATTGGTCAGCGTATTGAAGCAACAGATGAGTTGCGGGTTGATGGTCGTCGGGTTGATTTTGCTCTCGAAGAAGAAACTCGTCGCCGCGTGATTATTTATTACAAACCCGAAGGTGAGATTTGCTCTCGTCAAGACCCCGAAGGTCGGCCAACGGTATTTGATAATCTACCTAACTTACGTGGCGAACGTTGGGTGATGGTCGGTCGTTTAGACATTAATAGTAGTGGTTTATTAGTGTTTACTAATGATGGTGAATTAGCCAATCGTTTAATGCATCCTTCCAATGAAGTTGAACGTGAATATGCCGTTCGCGTGATGGGTGAAGTCACACCGACAGCACGCCAAGCCTTATTGGATGGTGTTACTTTAGATGATGGACCGGCTAAGTTTGAGTCTTTCACCGAAGTGGGTGGTGAAGGCATTAATCGTTGGTATCAAGTAGTAGTGAAAGAAGGGCGTAACCGCGAAGTACGTCGTTTATTTGAGTCGCAAGGTTTGCGCGTCAGTCGTTTACTGCGTATTCGTTACGGCACTATATCATTACCACGTCAATTGCATACAGGCCGTTGGATTGAACTAGATAAAGACGAAATCGACGGAATTACCGCTTTAGTCAAATTGAAACCGCGTGTTGGTACAGGCTTATATGGCTTGGCGAAACGTCGTGCGGAAAAAATGCAAGAAAATCCATTACCTGCACGTCGTGGTGGTTTTTTACGTCAGCAAAAACGTGATGTCCCTGACAAACGTGGCGGTCATGATTAATCCCACCTATTGATATGATGGATACTTACCCGCAAGGATTGCGGGAAAAATTTCTCGCAACACATTGTATAACAAAGCCTCCTTACGCTAGACTCGCAACCTCTCGCCGCCTTGTTGATTCTAGGAAGGAATTGGTATTAAGAAACACTCCATGTATGAGTGATGATGCTGATAAAACCTTAGAAAAGTCTTGTTGTTGGCGCGATCTCGACGTTATGTGACTATTTGTGTTAGTCACCACTGCTAAAAGATCCAGACTTAAGCGTTGTATTGTGATCATCGCATAAGTCATAAATAGCCTACTAGGAAACATAAAATGCCTGTAATTACACTGCCCGATGGGTCGCAGCGTGCGTTTGACCATGCTGTTTCTATTGCCGATGTTGCCGCGAGTATTGGTGCGGGTTTAGCTAAAGCCGCCGTTGCTGGCCGCGTTAATGGCGAATTAGTTGATACGTCATATATTATTAATGAAGATTTAAAACTCAGTATTGTTACCGAAAAAGATAGCGATGCTTTAGAAATATTACGTCATTCTTGCGCTCATTTATTGGCGATGGCAGTCAAAGAATTATTCCCTAGTGCCCAAGTCACCATTGGCCCTGTGATTGAAGATGGCTTTTTCTATGATTTTGCTTTCGAGCGTTCATTTACCATGGATGATTTGGCAAAAATCGAAAAACGCATGGAAGAGTTAGCGGCCAAAGACACGCCAGTTATCCGTTCGGTGATGTCTCGTCCCGATGCTATCAAATTATTTGAAAGCATGGGCGAACAATACAAAGTTGAAATTATTGGCAGTATTCCCGGCGAAGAAGATTTATCGTTTTATCAACAAAATGATTTTATCGACTTATGTCGTGGCCCTCATGTGCCATCACTCGGCAAGCTAAAAGCCTTCAAATTGATGAAAGTGGCGGGTGCGTATTGGCGTGGTGATAGTAACAACGCCATGCTCCAACGTGTCTATGGCACTTGCTGGGCAAACAAAAAAGATTTGCAAGCCTACCTGATGCGTTTAGAAGAAGCAGGTAAGCGCGACCACCGTAAATTGGGTAAACAACTTGGTTTGTTCCATGTTCAAGAAGAAGCTCCAGGAATGGTCTTTTGGCATCCCAATGGCTGGACGATGTACCAAGTGCTTGAGCAATATATGCGTCAAGTACAACGTGATAATGGCTATTTAGAAGTCAAAACACCCCAAGTAGTGGATCGCGTATTGTGGGAACGTTCTGGTCACTGGTCGAACTATGCCGATAATATGTTTACCACCCATTCAGAAAACCGCGATTACGCCATTAAACCGATGAATTGCCCATGTCATGTGCAAATTTTTAATCAAGGTTTAAAAAGTTATCGTGACCTGCCTTTGCGTTTGGCTGAGTTTGGCGCGTGTCATCGTAATGAGCCATCAGGTTCATTGCATGGTTTGATGCGTGTCCGTGGATTTACCCAAGATGATGCCCATATCTTCTGTACCGAAGAGCAAATTGGCAAAGAAGCTGCTGATTTTATCGCCTTAACCTTGCAAGTTTATAAAGACTTTGGTTTTGACGAAGTTGCCTTGAAGTTATCTACACGCCCTGTAAAACGAGTCGGAAGTGACGAATTATGGGACAGTGCTGAGGCGGCAATGGCAAAAGCATTAAACGATGCAGGCCTAGATTGGGAGTTACAACCTGGTGAAGGCGCATTCTATGGACCAAAAATTGAGTTTTCGTTAAAAGACTGTCTTGGCCGCGTGTGGCAGTGTGGTACACTACAGCTTGATTTTAATTTGCCGACGCGCTTAGATGCCAGTTTTGTGGCTGAAGACAATACTCGTCGTCCCCCTGTCATGTTACATCGGGCGATTTTAGGGTCTTTTGAACGCTTTATTGGTGTGTTAATCGAACATTATGCAGGCCTGTTGCCGCCGTGGTTAGCACCCGTGCAGGCAGTGGTGATGAATATTACCGATCACCAAGCAGAAGCCAGCCAAAAATTCGTAAATCAACTCAAAGCACAAGGGTTTCGCGTGCTTAGCGACTTGAGAAACGAAAAAATCGGCTTTAAAATCCGTGAACGAACCCTTGAGCGGATTCCCTACTTATTGGTAGTGGGGGATCGTGAAGTTGAACAAAATACAGTCTCCGTGCGCACACGTGATGGTAAAGACTTAGGAAGCATGAGCATCCCAGAATTTGCCGATAAATTACGTGCTGATATTGCGTTACGAGGCCGTGTTTCTTTGGAGAAATGACAATTATTAAGCCAGAAAAACCGCAGTCTAAAGACGCGAAACAGCGCACTGCGATTAATGGGGACATCCGCGCCCGTGAAGTCCGTCTCATCGACAAAGATGGTGAGCAAGTAGGTGTGGTGACACTGCGTGAAGCCCTTTCAGCGGCCGAAGCGGTGCAATTGGATTTGGTGGAAATTGTTCCTAATGCCGAGCCGCCCGTGTGCCGTATTATGGACTACGGCAAACACGTGTTTGAGCTAAAGCAAAAACAGAAAGATGCCAAGAAAAAGCAACACCAAGTGCAAATTAAAGAAATTAAGCTGCGCCCGGGTACTGAAGAAGCCGATTATCAAGTCAAGTTAAAAGCCTTGGTACGTTTCTTAGAAGAAGGCGACAAAGCAAAAATTACCTTGCGTTTTCGTGGACGCGAAGTAGCTCACCAAGAGTTGGGAATGAAAGTGCTGCAACGCATGGAAGTCGACTTAGGTGAGTTCGGAGTTGTGGAACAACATCCGAAAATGGAGGGTCGTATGATGTCTATGCTCATTGGCCCTAAGAAAAAGAAATAGTCCGTCAGGAGACTCAACTATTTCTTACCCTCAGGCCAATTATATCAATTGTGCTAAAAGGGTTTAATTTAACGAGGTTCGTATGTCTGCTAAAATCAAGACTGTACGCGGTGCAGCCAAGCGGTTCAAAAAAACTGCTAATGGCTTCAAGCGTAAACAAGCGTTTAAACGCCACATTCTTACCAAAAAGTCTGCTAAGCGCATTCGTCAATTGCGTGGATGTACCATGGTTGCGGCCTGTGACGTTCCGTCAGTTCAACGTATGTTGCCAAACGCTTAAGGGGAGATGATTAATGGCTCGTGTAAAACGTGGTGTGGTGGCTCATCGCCGTCACAAAAAAATTCTTGATCGCGCTAAAGGTTATTACGGTGCACGTTCACGCGTGTATCGTGTAGCATTCCAAGCTGTTATCAAAGCTGGTCAATATGCTTATCGTGACCGTCGCCAAAAGAAACGTCAATTCCGTGCTTTGTGGATTGCTCGTATCAATGCAGCGGCTCGTTTAAATGGTCTGTCTTACAGCCGTTTAATCAATGGTCTCAAAAGAGCGGCTATCGAAATCGATCGTCGTGTATTGGCTGACATTGCTGTTCATGATGCAGGTGCGTTTGCTGCGATAGCTGAAAAAGCTAAAGCTAGCCTCGCCTAAGCTATTGTGTTAGAAAAAGGGGGAGGGGCTTCAATGCCACTTCCCCTTTTTTTATGGCTGAACATTTAACAGGACTTACTTATAAATGAATGATTTAACCGCGCTGGTAACCGATGCCTTAGCGATGATTAATGCCGCCGACGATGTGCAAGCACTAGAACAAGCGCGGGTACAATATTTAGGTAAAAAAAGCCAATTAACCGAATTGTCTAAAGGTTTAGGGCAACTAGATGCCGAAGCGCGTAAAGAGCAAGGCGCAAAACTGAATCAAGTGCGTGACGCCATTAATCAAGCGTTAGATACGCGTCGTCAACTATTGGCGACAGCGGCGTTAAATCGTCAATTAGAAGCAGAACGTATCGATGTCACCTTGGCGGGTCGTGGTCAATTAGCCGCAGGTTTGCATCCTGTTACGCGAGTGATGAATCGTATTACTGAGTTTTTTACTCATGCTGGTTTTCAAGTGGCCAGTGGCCCTGAAGTGGAAGACGACTTTCATAATTTTGAAGCGTTAAATATTCCTTCGCATCATCCTGCGCGCGCTATGCATGACACTTTCTATTTTGATGCCCATCGTTTGTTGCGCACGCACACTTCACCTGTACAAATTCGGGTGATGGAACAACAAAAGCCACCGATTCGAATCGTGTGTCCTGGTCGTGTGTATCGTTGTGATTCCGATTTAACCCATTCCCCGATGTTTCATCAGGTGGAAGGTTTATTGATTGACGAAAACGTCAGTTTTGCCCAATTAAAAAGTGTCATTCAAAACTTTTTAAGGGTCTTTTTTGAAAAAGACTTACAAGTACGTTTTCGCCCCTCGTATTTCCCGTTCACTGAGCCTTCAGCAGAAGTCGATATTCAGTGTGTGATTTGTGACGGCAAAGGTTGTCGTGTCTGTAAACAAACAGGCTGGCTAGAAGTCTTGGGTTGTGGCATGGTTCATCCCCAAGTGTTAGAAAACTGCGGCATTGATAGCGAAAAATACAGTGGATTTGCCTTTGGCATGGGCGTAGAACGCTTTGCCATGTTGCGTTACGGTGTAAATGACTTGCGGTTATTCTTTGATAATGACTTGCGGTTTTTACAGCAATTTAACACCTAGGGACGAAACTTTTTCGCCCTACAGTACCACTACACACCAAGGAGAACAGTATGAGTATTGCCTATTACATCTGTGCGAATGTGTCCGAAGATGATGAAGACTACGAAGTTTTTCTTGATGTCAGTGGTAAAGCCATTGCCGATGTCGATGAAGCACTGTTAGAGCGTTTAGCTGAACAAGCCAACGTCATGCCATTGATGAGCTTTTTTAGTATTCCTGAAGGTGAATGGGACGAATATCTCGACGAAGTAGAAGACTTACTGGAAGATGGCGAAATTTTTGACCCCAGTGAAGTGACATGGTTTTCACCCGTAGAAGGTTTAAAAACTGTCTCTGGCTTAATGTCGATAATCGAAAAAAATCCCGATGTCTTGGAAGATGCCGAAGCGGTATTAGAAGACCTGCAAGCGATGGCAAGAGTGTTAATTCATTTGTGCGAACGTGACATCAGTTGGCATTTGGCGATAGATATTTGAGATGTAATTAGCGACTCTGTAAGGTATAAAGAATATGCAAATTAGTGAACAATGGCTGCGTGAGTGGGTGAATCCTGCGTTAAGTGTGCAACAAATGGCGCATCAATTAACGATGGCAGGTTTAGAGGTTGATGCTTTACAAGCGATTGCACCACCATTTAATCACGTTGTTGTCGGCGAGATTATTGCCATAGAGCAGCATCCACAAGCGGATCGTTTGCGTGTGACGACGGTAAATGTCGGTACTCATGAGCTGTTGTCTATTGTCTGTGGCGCGGCTAATGCGCGTGTTGGTATTAAAATTCCTGTGGCAATGATTGGTGCGGTATTGCCGAACAATATTGAAATCAAACGCGCTAAATTACGCGGCGTAGAATCGTTTGGTATGTTGTGTGCGGCACAGGAGTTGGGTTTAACGCCTGCGACGGATGGCTTATTAGAATTACCGTTAGATGCGCTTGTCGGTTTATCAATTCGTGATTATTTACAACTAGACGATAACACTATTGAGTTTGGCATTACCCCTAATCGTGGTGATTGTTTAAGTGTGCTCGGGATGGCCAGAGAGGTCAGTGCTTTCAATAAGTTAGCATTGAGTGCGCCAGTCGTTGCTGAGGTTAATACAACTCATGCTGATGTGATTACCGTTGATTTACAGTCGTCAGCTTGTCCACGTTATCTCGGTCGTATTATTAAAAACATCAATCCACAAGCGGTTTCTCCTGCATGGTTAGTCACTAAATTAGCGCGTTCAGGTATTAGCAGTCTCGGTGTGGTGATTGATGTCACCAACTATGTGCTCATGGAATTAGGTCAACCGATGCACGCTTTTGATTTAAGCAAAGTGCATGGTGGTATTGTCGTTCGCGAAGCACATGCAGGCGAATCGTTAACCTTATTAAATAAGCAAAGCATTGAGTTACGTGCGGGTAGTTTGTTGATCGCCGACCACGAAAAACCCTTAGCTTTAGCGGGTATTATGGGTGGCTTAGAGTCAGCCGTTAGTACCGAAACGACAGATATTTTGCTGGAAAGCGCATTCTTTCAACCGTTAGCTTTGGCAGGAAAAGCCCGTAGTTATGGTTTACACACCGACTCGTCTCATCGTTTTGAGCGTGGTGTCGATTTTAACTTACAACGCCAAGCCATTGAACGAGCAACACAATTAATCGTCAGCATTGCAGGTGGTGAAGCTGGTGCGATTGTCGAAGCGGTTTTGCCTGAATCATTGCCTGTTCGTCAGCCAATTACTTTGCGTGTCGCTAAAATTACCCAAGTCTTAGGTTTCTCCTTAGCGGCTGAACAGACTGTTGATATTTTGCAGCGTTTAGGGATGACACTTGAAACACAAGCCGAAAGTTGGTTAGTGACAGCACCCAGTTATCGTTTTGACATCACTATAGAAGCCGATTTGATTGAAGAATTAGCACGAGTTTATGGTTACGATAATCTGCCTACGCAAAAACCGCATTTTTCTTTTGAGCTTGCGCCACAAGCAGAAGCAGTATCAGAGCAGAAAATCAAAGAATTGTTAGTGGGCATGGGTTATCAAGAGGCGATTACCTTTAGCTTCGTTGACCCAAAACTTCAAAAAATTCTGGCTCCTGAACAAGCAACCCTCAGTTTGGCAAATCCTTTATCCAGCGAGTTGTCTACTATGCGGACGACTTTATGGGCAGGGTTACTCAATGCAGTTGCCTATAATCAAAATCGTCAACAAAATCGTGTGCGTTTATTTGAAGTAGGTAGCCGTTTTATTCCTCAAGCTGATGGCTCTTTACAGCAAGAAGTGATGTTGGCTGGCGTAGCAACAGGCGATGTTTTAGCGGAGGGGTGGGCGAACAAAGCAGCAGCGATTGACTTTTTTGATGTTAAAGGAAATGTTGAATCAATTCTTGCACTTACAGGCACATCTGATACAGTTAGGTTCAAGACAGCGCAGCATCCAGCCTTACATTCAGGACAAACGGCCTCTCTCGTGAATGCAGAAGGGCAAGTGTTAGGTTACATCGGTAAATTGCACCCACAAGTGCAGCAAAGCCTAGATGTACAAGGTGCTGTCTATGTATTTGAATTATTATTAGCCCCGTTATTGGCAGCAAAACTACCCAAATTTAGCGAATTATCACGCTTCCCCAGTTTGCGCCGAGACATTGCGGTGGTTTTAGATGCGTCTATTGAATGTGCGGATATCTTAAAAACAGCACGTTCAGTCGGCAGTGAATTGTTACAAAATGTATGGTTATTTGATGTCTATCAAGGTGCAGGTATTGCCGAAGGCAAGCGTAGTCTAGCCATAGGCACACAATGGCAACATCAAGACCGTACCTTACAAGACGATGAAGTAAAGGCAGGTTTGCAAGCGATTGTTGAGGCATTAGGGCAACAACATCAAGCAGTCCTGAGGTAGTTAGTTAATAACAAGAGGTAGGCATGAGCGCACTCACCAAGGCCGAAATGGTCGAGCATCTTTTTAATGAGCTTGGTCTGAATAAACGAGAAGCCAAAGAATTAGTCGATATTTTCTTTGAAGAAATTCGTTTGGCCTTGGAAAATAACCAAGCGGTGAAGTTATCAGGTTTTGGTAATTTTGATTTGCGCGATAAACGCCAAAGACCTGGCCGTAATCCAAAAACAGGGGAAGAAATTCCTATTACTGCACGTCGTGTAGTGACGTTTAAGGCTGGCCAAAAACTCAGACAACAAGTAGATACCTATGCTAGAACCCAGTCATAACGCGCTATTGCCTGAAATTCCTAATAAGCGCTACTTTATTATTGGTGAAGTAGGTGAGTTGTGCAATGTTAAGCCGCACGTACTTCGTTATTGGGAGCAGGAATTTCCGCAGTTAAGTCCTGTTAAACGCCGAGGCAACCGTCGTTATTATCAACGTGATGATGTGTTGATGATTCGCCGTATTCGTAGTTTGTTGTACGAGCAAGGCTACACAATTAGTGGTGCGCGTTTGCAATTGCAAAGTGAAACGGTGGTATTGAAACCGACGTTTGAAGAAGTGGAAGAAACCTTACCGTTGGCGGAGAATGTCCCCAATCAGTCAATGGCCTTATTCGCTTACCAAGCGCAAATCAGCCAAAATATGCTCAATATTGTCATTAAAGATATGATTCGTGAGTTAGAGGCAGTTGCCTTATTATTAGCGAAGCGGGTTTAAGATATGCAGTGGTTAGTGAGTCAACCTTTTATCATTACGGTGACGGTTGGCTCGCAACACCAAGATGAGTTTGGTCATACGAATAATATTGCCTATTTACAGTGGCTAGAAAAAATCGCATGGGCACACTCTAATCATCTTGGTTTAACGATTGATGCTTATAAAAGATTAGATTGTGGTTGTGTGGTGCGTAAACACGAACTCAATTATTTATTGCCGACGTATCTTGGTGATGAACTGCACATTGCAACGTGGATTAGTGCTAACGATGGCAAGCTATCAACAGTGCGTGATTATCAAATAATTCGCATGGCAGACAACAAAACGGTGTTCACAGGTCGTACGCATTTTATCACGGTAAGTATGGTGACTGGCAAACCCAAGCGTATGCCTGTTGAATTTATCGAAGCTTATATCCCTGCTTTAACTTCGCCTTAATTCCTTCTTTTTCCCTTCATCAAACAGTGCGTATGTCTTTCTCATGCATCCTTTTTTGGTCAAACCGTTTTTGCAAGGTGTTGATTTTAGATAAAACACCTGATTTTTTGGCAAATTTCTTCATCTTCAATAGTGCTAAGCAAGAGTGTATTGGTGCTTTTTTGTTGCATAAAATTTCATAAAAATGTCACAAAACAATCTTAAGAAATATAATAAGTTACATATTATAACTCATTGTTTATTATTGATATTTGTATTTTTTCGATGAGCGTATATTGACTCTAAATGCTAAGGCTGATTAACTATATCTCATCAGTTTGGCGCACATAATAAGAGAGCGAACATGAATAAATCCTCCTTTCCACCAGCTATTCCTGCTACTGAAATGCCTAAGCAATTGTCAAGCAAAAATCTTGAGTTACGTTTGTTGCCGTATTGGCAAGGTGTTAAACATTTTCGTACTTCGACCATTTCTCAATACATGACACCACAAGATTATTATTGGGTTATTGTTGCCAATAATAAAAACCCAACGCTTGTTAATGGCAAAATTGCCAGCTTCAATAGTCGTGCTGATATTTATTTCTCGCGTATTTCTCCTCATGTTACCGCTAAATTGTGGCGTAATTTCGGCTTGCATCCTAAATCTGTTGTCTCTTCTCGTTAGTTGCTGATATCAGATGTATTTCTGCGACACTACCCAAATTTGATTGTTTCTACAAAATTTTTCGATTTTATACAAAAAACATCTATCTATGTGATAGAATCCTGCCGCACTAATTCAGGTGGTGACGTTTAGCTATACTATAAGCGTTGTCTGAATCCTGATTGACATTAGAACAATATTCAATGTATGGAAACAATTGGATGCTTAATTATATGTTAGGGAAAACTCCTGCTGCCTGTTATTTCTGTTTGCGATTATTACTACTTTCTTTTGTCCAAAATGGCCTAATTTTATGTCTGGTCGGTAGCTTATTCTCTGTTGTCTATGCTCAAGATATTCCTCGTCAAGATAGTGGTGTCGAATTACAGCAACAACAGCAAAAAGACATATTAGAACGGAAACTCATCAAGCCATTAGTGCCGTGGCAAGCTGAACCGAACAAAAAAATAGAACCCGCATTAGACTGTATTTCTATAAAAAGCATTACGTTAGAAGATGTTAGTTTATTAACGGTGGCCGAGCAAAACGCTTTGTTACAGCCTTATCTTAATCATTGCCTAACTAAATTAGACATCAATCAGCTGTTGCAGCACATTAACAATGCCTATATTGCGAAAGGTTATATTACTACTAGAGCGTATTTGCCTGAACAAAATGTCAGTGATGGTCATCTGATATTACGCATTATTGAAGGCAAGATTGAAGACATTCGTTTGAATGATAATAAACGTGCTAGCGATAAAGCACGTGTTACTTACGCGTTTCCTACTTCAGTTTCATCCTTTCTACGTTTACAAGATATAGAGCAAGGTCTAGATCAACTGAATCGTGCACCTTCGGCACAGGCGCAAATTGCTTTAGAACCCAGCACGGAAATTGGTAAAACACGCGTACTCATTCATACAACCGATGAAAAAACATGGCGAGGTCGAGTGAGTTTCGATAATGATGGCGAGAAATCAGTAGGTCGAACACGTCTTTTATTAGGGATTGATAAAGATAATTTGTTTGAGCGGAATGATGTTTGGACGTTGGCCGCTGTTAGAACAGAAGATAGTAGAGCCTTATCGTTATCGGCGTTAATTCCGTATCATTATTGGACGTTGTTAGCGAGTTATAGTACCTCATCTTACGATGTGCCTTTAACGCCAACAATCAGCTTGGCAGGCAGTGGCCAATCCAGTTTATTGGGTGTTGAGTATTTAGCCTTGCGTAATCAGCGCGAGCAATGGTCGTGGACGGCACAGTTAGCTGTCAAAGAAAATGAGCGCGATATTAACAGTATTGCCTTAACGCCTGATAAAGTGAGTTCTTTGCGCGCAGGTGGTCGTTGGCTTTATCGTGATCAGCAACGGCAAGCTTATGTCGATATGTCCTTAGTCAAAGGTTTAAGAGTTTTGGGGGCTTTGAAAGACCCAAGTGGACTTACATCTGCCTATCCTCATCATCAGTTTACTAAATTAGAGCTTACAGGTTTGTTGCGTCAGCCTGTGACTGCGCAATGGTTTTGGCAGTCACAAGCGAAAGCACAATACAGCGCACACGGTTTAGTGGGTAGTGAGCAGTTGAGCATTGGTGGTAGTGAGAGTGTTCGTGGTTTTACTACAGCAACGGCTGTCGGTGATATGGGACTTTATTGGCATAACCAATTAACTCGCCCTAGTGGTTTGTTGTGGTTGCCAAACACCGAATATCTTGTTTTTGTTGATGGTGGCATCGTTAAAAACTTATCGTCGCCACCAAGTCATCAATTAATGGGGGCAGGTCTCGGTCTTCATTATCGTGATAACCGCTGGGATGCCCGTACTCAACTCAGTTTTCCGCTCTATACAGATGATGCCCTATCAACTACAGAGAGCGCATTGTTAGCTATGAAGTTGTCTTTGAGTTTTTAAAAAGGATTTTGTCATGTCACTTTATACTTGGCACACCAAGGATTTATCGACGCTAGTGGTGAGCTTTGTCGTCACGCTCACGACTGCTCAAGGTACTTATGCCGCTGGTGAAGTGGTGGTCGATAGTACCCATCCGAGCGCAGCACCGTCAGTTAGTATTGTCAATAATGTCCCTGTGGTTGAGATAGTTGCCCCTAATGTTGATGGTCTATCGCACAATAAATTCTTAGAGTTTAACGTACCGACTCAAGGCTTGATCTTTAATAATAGTACCCTCGCTGGCATAAGTGACTTAGCAGGGCAACTCAATGCCAATACTGCTTTAAATGGTCATGCGGCCACGTTTATTTTAAATGAAGTGACAGGTCTCAATACGTCATTACTGCAAGGTTACAGTGAAGTCTTTGGTCAATCAGCCTCGTTGGTCATTGCTAATCCCAATGGTATTTATGCCAATGGTGCAGGTTTTATCAACACACCTAATGTGTTATTAACCACAGGTGTTCCTACGTTTCAGAATGGCCAATTGAGTTTTAATGTCGAAAGAGGCCTGATTATTGTTGAAAATAAGGCTGTAGATTTACGTTTTACTGAATCCACAGACTTAGTGGCAAAACAATTAATATTAAATGCACCGTTAGTGGCTGGTGGTCGAATTGGTCTGTACGCAGGACAAGGTATTTTTAAAGACGGTAATTTTAGCAATTCCCAGCATACGCAAAGCACTCAATTGGCGATTGATGCCAGTGCTTTGGGCGCGATGTCGGCAGGGCGAATTTTTATTATTGCTAATGAGCAAGGCGCAGGTGTAAAGCTGGATGGTCAACTCAGTGCTACCGCCGACAATATCGACATCAGTGCCAATGGCGATATCACACTAAAGAATCTCCATGCCAAACGCGACATTGATCTGAGTAGTGCCACTCATAATGCGTATCTGACAGGTCAAACCTTAGCGGGTGAAAATGCGCGTATTCATGCTGAAGGTATTGCCATTTCAGGCAATGTTGCCACCAATAAACGTTTGGATTTACATAGTAACCAAGATTTAGTAGTGACTGGACAGGCGATTGCAGGAACGACCTTAAATATTGATAGTGCTCATCATTTGCATAATCAAGGGTTACTTTATAGTACAGGTGATGCCCACATAGAAATGGGTAGCATTGATAATCAGCAAGGGTTGATATTAAGCGAGGCTGTATTAGATATAGCGACTTTAAAGGGTGATCTGATAAATAATGGCACTATTTTCGCGGGTACGGAGCTTAATATTAATAGTGCTAATCATGTAATCAATCAACAACAAGGTGAATTGGGAAGTTCAGGTAAAACCTTGGTTTCGGCCATCGGGAATGTTGTCAATCAAGATAGCACCATGATGTCAAATCAAAATATGTCTTTGCGCGCAGGCGATAATATCATTCAAAATGGCATCATCGACACCAAAGGCAGTACGACTTTGCGAGCCGATGATATTTTACTGGCAAATAACCAGCAGCTGAATGCCAGTGGCACTATCGATTTAATCGCGCAACAAAAAATGATACTGGCATCAGGGACGATAAAAGCATTAGCGCAAGTCAATATCACCGCACAGGCTGATATTAGTAATAACGCGGCAATTGACGCGGTTGGCAAAGTGTCTATTTTCACTCCCTCAGCTTTTAGCAATACCAGTACTATTGATACTAGTAGCACTTTAAATTTGACTATTGGTAAAAAAATCACCAATCAAGGGCGATTATATAGCCAGCAATCGCTTGATTTAATTTTAAATGATGATTTATATAATGATGGTGGCGTCATTGCCTCCGACGAAAATATTAATATAAGTTACGTTAAAGTTTCTGATAAAATTATTGATTTATATAATGAAAAAGTATTCTTTAATAGCGAGTGGTCAGTCGATAAAAATATCTGTGAATGGTGAGTTATATCAGCGTAATTCTGATATGAGTGCCATAGGTGATTTAAATATAGAAAGTGGTCTTCTTTATAATGATAATAGCAACATAGAGGCGAATCATGAGGTGAATATAAGTGTTCGTAATGGCATTGACCCTAATTCCGAGTTGTCTGGAGGTCGTTATGAGGGTATTTATCTAAAAAACAATCATGGAAATATATTAGCATTAGGTGGAATGAAAATATCATCAGATACAGGGGTATCAAATAATGGTGTTATTTATAGTCAGTCAGACTTAATCATTGATGATGATAGAGTTTTTGAAAGTTTAGTTAACGGTGTTACAGCAACTGGTGGTGATTTACTATTGACGGCAGGTGAAATAAATACACAGCAGGGTTTATTGTCGGTAGCAGGGGATGCTCGGTTAAATTCGTTACAGCCGTTGGCTCTTTATGAAGCAAAAAATTATCAGTTTGATGGCGACTTAACGCTGATTGCGCCCTCTGTTTCTAGTCTTAGTCTTGGCTTCAATGAAGACCCAACAGTCACGGTAGGTCAAGTTGAAGCCGCTGGCGACTTGCACATCAAAACTGATTTTTTATTAGCCCCAAAATTTAAAGTAGCGGGTAATGTTAATATTAATGCAGTTAAGGTTTTGGCGGGCATTAGAAGTGGCGGAGATTTTAGAGAAGTCGGCCTGAGTCATGTTTTGTCTGGGCGTAATATTAATATTAATGTTGATGTCTTTCAGGTTTCTTCAAATTTTGATTATATTGAATTTGGAGTTGGGAGTGTTTTTAGTTCGAATGGTGATATTAATATTAAAAATGCAAGATCAGGATCCGCTCTTGATTATTATGATGAAAATAATCAATTTACATTAAATTTAAATAGCCAGTTAATTGCCAACAGAGACATCAACATAGATACCATAACAATGGGAGATTTTGATGATGGTCGGTCAACCTGTAGTGCTTGTAAAATTTTAGCTGGGCGTGATATTTCGATTGGGTTTTTAGATAATACAGCTATAGTTGAAGCAGGTAGAAATATTGAGTTACAAGGCTATACAACACCGAGGAGGCTATTTAATGCGGATGGCGATAGATATCTGTTAGCAGGAAATGACATCGTAATTAACTCGCCTAATGATGTGTTAAATAACTCAGGTATTATTAGCGCGGGAAATAATGCGATATTGCATGCATTAGCAGTCACCAATTACTCACAGAATGATTTAATCCCTGCACGTATTACAGCAACCAATCAGCTAACCATTGATACCACTGATTTAGTCAATTTAGGTGAGATCAAAGCCAGTCAAACCTATATCAGTGCCAATAATGTCACCAATGGCATGGTACAAACCGTTACCGTGATAAAAGACTCGTATAAAAATACGTCTGCCGTGTCGCCGTATCAACAAAGTGTTGATGCTATTGGTGGACAAGGCTCAGCTTTACCTAGCAATAATGTCGCCAATACGCTTTCACAAACACGTAATAATCCCACAGGGCAAATCTTGCCTGATTACGCTAAATATGTTGGCACAGGCACAGGCACAGGCACAGGCACAGGCACAGGCACAGGCACAGGCACAGGCACAGGCACAGGAACAGGAACAGGAACAGGAACAAGCGCGCCAACGCCTACATTAACGTTGGCACAGGTCAATCAACAGCCTAATGCCTTTAGATTGATGAATTCCTCGTGGAATGCAGGGGGTAGTAGTTCCTTAAGCATCGGACTTTTAGCCAATAGCCAAAATGGTTTTGGCAGCGATACCGATGCCATAGCCCAGTATTATGCAAGTTATGGCTCGCCATTTGGCGCAGGGTCAAACCGCATTAGCTATCCTAGCCCTTACCAAATACCGCCTAGACTGATAACTACCGAAGAAAAAATTGTCCTAGCTAAAGGCAGCATCACAGGTGATGTGGTCATTATTAAAGCGAAAGATACTCTGAGTAATGCCGACACCATCGCCGCTACGCAAGCACTGCAACTTGATAGCACGAATAGCCTGACTTCTACAGGTTCTATCACTAGCGGTGGAGATACCTTACTTTCTAGCGACAAATTAGCTCTCAGTGGCGAACTCACTGCGAAAGACGATTTATGGCTGAAGGCTAAAAACATTGTCATTGACGATAACGATCCGTTAAATCCTAAACTTAAGAAAAAAGCCACGAAAAAGATTAGTGCCAACACTGTCGTCATGCAAGCAGATGAAAAGCTGAGTATTGAAAATCAACAGCTAGCGGCTGAAAAAAATGTGTATTTGGCTGGCGAAATGAATACCCAAGTCACTGACACAGACATTAATGCCAAGGGTGTAGTGATTGGCAATAGCCAAGATATGAGCTTTAAAAATGTTCAAACATCCGCCGATCAAATCGCTTTGTCGGCGAACAATAACTTGAGCTTATCTGGCCAATTGAGCAGCACTAAAAATCTGTCATTACAAGCGAAAACGCTCAACAACCAAGCGGATTTAACGAGCCAAAGTGCTATTTCGTTAATGGCACAGCAAATCACCAGTCAAGGAAAATTGACCGCCAAAGATACACTTTCCCTAGATTCGTCAGGCGATGCCAACGTCAATGGCAAGCTCGAAGGA
Organism: Agitococcus sp.; assembly: GCA_030646715.1. GTDB lineage: Bacteria > Pseudomonadota > Gammaproteobacteria > Pseudomonadales > Moraxellaceae > Agitococcus. Next base: position 79,482 of record JAUSLJ010000029.1, on the reverse strand, counting down.
CAGCATATTCAACTGAGTGCGGGAAAGCATTTAGCAACGAATGGACAAATAACCAGCCAAACCAATGCCTTACTGACAGGGCAAACGATCAGTAATCAAGCCGTGATTCAAGCAGGCGACATTGTGTCCTTATCGGCGCAAAAGGAGTTGAATAACTACCGCAATATCACCGCCCAATCAATCGCTGTGACAGGTGAGAATGTATTTTCTAATGGCAGTTTGATGGCTAAAGATCAGATTGTAGTGGAAGCGCAAAAGACGGCTCAAACGGTTGGCGTATTGGTGAGCGACAAAGGTATTTTATTGAAAGGCAAAGAAGTAAATAATAAAGCCAACCTGCGAGCGGGTGAGGCGATTGTGCTATCGGCGTACGAGAGTCTTATCAATAAGGCGCATTTAGCCAGTCAAGCCATTTCCTTAGAAGGAAAAACGATCACGACAGATGGCAGTCTAACCGCGCGGGATGTGATGCTAACGGCTGCAACCACGATTGATAATGGCGCAGATATCACCGCCGAAAATGGACAAATGACCGCTAAGCAAAAAATTACCAATCAGGGCGATATCACGATTAGCAATGATGCCTTTATTAGTGCAGAAGGCGAAACGAAAAAAATAATGGTCACGGAAGTCGTTCAACAGCCAGCAACATCTTGGTGGAATATCTTCCGTAAGCGAGCTACGCCCCAAACCATCACCAAGGAAGTAGAAATACAAGAAGGCACGATTGTAAATGAAGGGCGCATTAAAGCGGATTATGCCGAGTTAAAAGCAGGCGAATTAGTCAATAATTCAGGAAACATTTCAGGCGAAGAAGCCTTATTAAGCGCAAATACCGTCAATAATAGCGCGTTAATCAGCAGCGATACCGTCGTGATGCGCGGCAACACCATCACCAACAGCGGCGCACTCGCCGCCAAAACGGCCGTTGAATTAGCTGCTCAACAACTATTAAAAAACACAGGCGCAATTAACACAGGCAATGCCCAATTAATCAGCAAAGGTACGCTAACGCAAAACTCAGCCATTACGGCCAATACCATTAATGTCCAAGCCAACAAAACTCTTAACTTAGCGGGCAGTTTGATTGCTGATACTGTCGCGGTAGGGGGCAGTACCTTCAACAATCAAAACAGTCTGATTAATGCCAACAGCCTCAGTGCCAATATGGGTAGCCAAAACCTCACTCAGTTTTTAGCGGACGGCTGGTCGGTTAAAAAAGATTTAAGTTTAAAAACACTAGGCCCTATCAACCTGAATAATACGCAAATTAGTTTAACAGGTAACTTAGGCTTAGACGCAGGTCAACATCTCAGTTTAACGGGTGTTGGCGTGAATACAGGCGGCAATATCAACCTCAATAGCGGCAAAGATTTAGACTTATTACTGAGTGTTCCTCAAGATCAAAAGTGGTTATGGAGCAACAGCCTAGAACAACAATTTGGCCAAAATAGAACCACACTCAATGCAGGCGGCAATCTTAACTTAAACGCAGGCGGTAATTTAACCTCAGAAGCCGCTACCCTCAGCGCAGGCGGTAATGCCGCGTTAAAAGCGGGAGGAAATATTCTACTGGCTGATAAATCATTTACCCGTAGCTCATGGGTTGATAATGGCAAAGGTTATGATGCCAAATCAGAAACCGACACCTTAGTCAGCAGCTTACAAGCCAAAGGTAATATTGCCCTAGAGACAGCAAAAAACCTGACCACCCAAGGCGCGATCTTAAGCAGTGGCCAAGACACGCAATTACTGGCCAAAGGCGATATCCACCTCGACAGCAGCATTAACGAAGTCAGTAGTGACGGTAAGTTTGGTAAACGCCACATCACTACCTATAACAACTATGAATTAACCCAACAAGGCACATCGATTAATACAGGCGGCGGTTTATACATTAACACCGCCAAAGCCATTGACGGAAGCATCGTGACCAAAGCTGATGCCCTAGGCGAAGTACGTACCGTAGGCGCAACGATTAACACAGGCACAGACACGACTATTTACGGCCAAACCGTCAACTTATTAGCGGCAAAAGAAATCACCGACCATCAATTTAGCGAAACGAAAAAGAAGTCTTTTGCAGGGATTAATGTTGGAAAAAGCAGTAGCAACAGTGCCAGCCATCAAGAGATACAGCAAGGCAGTGAATTAATAGCAGGGCAAGATATCGGCTTAATGAGTCGGGGTGATATTAATATTGTTGCCAGCCAAGTCAGTTCCGCGAAAAATCTAAGCATCAATGCCGAGGGTAATTTAACGGTAGAATCGGGAGTCAATACCGCCAGCGAAAGTTTGACTACCAGCAAAGACAATGGCATGAAGTTTAGCAATCACCAAGAAGGTTCGATCACGCAAACGCTAGCGACCGCCAGATTACTAGGCTCGACAGTCAACTTACAAGCAGCAAGCGCTTCGTTGAATGCCGCGAAAATTAATGCCACCAACAGCCTACAAATCGGTAATGCTCATATCAAAACCGATAGTACAGGGGCGATGCAGCTTGATGCCAACGGCAAACCCATCATTGAATCAGGCACGATGAGCAATTTAGAAATTGGCACTGTTGATTTAAAAAACGAAACATGGAACGAAACACAAAGTGGCTACAAAGGCCCGATCAAAGAATTAATGAAAGCTGTGAAGGCAGTCGCAGCACAATTCGCTTCGACGTTTTCATTAGGAAAAGCAAAAGTCCCAGACATCGCCATTGGCCGCAGTGACAGCACACGCACCGTCGAAAACTTACAAGCCGTCACCACAATGACCGCATCTGATGTATCCGTAGGTGCTAAAAATGTGCAACTGACAGGCACAGTCATCACCGCCCAAAATACCGCCTTAGTGCTCGGCCAAAACGTTACCTTTGACACAGCCAATCATACCCGTACACAAACAACTTCACAAACCACAGAAACTCTGTCAGCCGAAGGCATGAAGTTCAATAAAGATGAACTGCAAGTGATGTCGCTCTCTGATAATAAAATCACTCACACCGATAGTAACGTCGCCACAACGCATCAAGGTGTCACGATTAGTGCAAAAGACATTGGTGTACTAGGCAATATGCAAGACGGCACATTAAACATGACTTCTGCCAAACTGAATGCAGATAAAGAGACGGGCACGTTGATGGTAGGAGCCAAAACCACGGTGGCAGGCGGCCTAGAAGACACCACCACAAACATTCAAACAGACAAAACAGAAACGACCACACTGACCACTTCAGTCCGTCACGTCGCCATTGATGTGGCTCAAGCACAAATCGCTGTGGTTGATGCCATTAAAGCCGTCAAGAATGCCAAAGAAGCCTTGAGTGAAGCCAAAGAACGTATTGCACGCGGTGAGTTATCGGCTGATTCGCTACAAGACTATGAATTGAACTTAGCTGCCGCCAAAGCAGGAGTTGTCCAAGCCCAAATCGCACTTGGCTCCACCGCAGCCACAGCAGCCAACAGTGCGCCATCACTAGGCTTTACCGCCAATGGCAAAGTCACCCACAGCACCAGTAGCAACAGCAGCACCCAAAGCACAGGGCAATGGAACGGCACAGAACTGAACGGAGCCGTTGTCAACCTGCAAGGCGACGACTTTACTGCACAAGGATTGACCTCCAATAGCCAGCAACTCCTTCTCAACATCAATAAACTGGCACTCACATCAGGCACAAACCACAGCACATCGAGCGGTAATAGTAGCTCAAACTCGCAAAGTACATCGTTATCCAGTGCGGGCAATATCGGAGTCAATGCCAGCGGCAGCAAATCTAAAAGTAGCTCCCAAGCCTTAGAGCAACTGAACTCCACCTTAAATACAGGCGACATCCAAGGCAACTTAACCACCCTAAGCCTCAAAGGTGGCAGAATTAACGCCGAGACTGGCGACTTAACCGTCAAAGATCTCGACATCACCACTCAACAAAACACCGCCACAAGTAACAACAGTAGCCGAGGCTGGAGCGTGGGTATCAGTGGTGGTACTGGCGGAGTTTCAGGCGGAAGTTTAGGCATTAACCAAAGTACAGGCAGTAGTGACAGTGCTATTTCCACCGAGCAAAGCGGTATTGTCTTTGGTAGTAACCAGCATCAGCTCACAGTCGATAACACCGAAAATAATGGTGGAATCATCGCCCACGTTGAAACAAACGTTAACGGTGAAGCGACTAACAAAATACTAAACTTCACCACCAAAACCATCAAGACCACCGATATAAAAGATCACGCCACGAGCGAGCAGCGAAGTCTAGGTGTGAATGTCGGCATCAATAATGCCAAAGACAAAGGCACGTCGAAGAGTGAACAAAGCATAGGTACGAGTAGCATTAACGCTAGTCATAGCGGCCATGACTACCAAGCGACGACCCAAGCAACGATAGGTGAAGGGGCAGTTGTTACTAGTGATGCTAATGCCTTGGCAAACGTAAATCGTGATGTGAATACGGCAACAACCATCACTAAGAATCAGGATGTTGGCGGATTAAATGCTAATTTGACGGTGGATTCGAGGTTGTTTACGGAGGCTGGGAGAGCGCAGATTAAGGCGGAGCAGGGTGAGGTCGGAGTAAATATTCAGAAAACTGGCGAAATACTAGGCGATGCGATTAGTACAGGCGTTTTAAAAGGTGCAGAAGTTTTTATGGAAAATAAAACAGATGCCGCTAAGATTGCTGCAAAAATTGACGCAAAACTGATAAAAATGGGTATTCCGACTAAGGAAAATGGCGGATTGTACAGCGAAATTCCCATAGTGTTGGGTGGAGATGATACACAGCAAAAGCCCTATTTGATTGTCGGCTCTGAAAATGAGAAGTTTAAGAAAAACCCAAAAATGTTTATGCCAGTCGAAGATATGGCTGGGTATAACGATTTACCTCAACAATCAAAAGACCAAACGAAAGGACTCTATATCTCTAAAGAAGCGGTACAAATCACTGCAGACACAGCAACGCATCAAAACTTTGTCAATGGCATGCTCAATAGTAAGACCGAAGCCATGGTGAACGGTTTACAACAGATGTTCGGTTCTGCTCAAAACGGAGCAAAAAATACGAATGTCGAATACACGCTTAATTTTAATCAAACTAAAGGTTATCTGTCTGATGGACTTGAAGCAGGGGTTGATAAAGTAGCGGGGATGGATTTCTTTGGTTATAGACCGTTGAGTTGGTTTAATAGTGGTGCTTCTGACGCGGCGGGGAAAAATGCCAACGCAGTCATCAATCTTTTACCGAGTGCCAACTTCGCGCAACATTCCCAAGGTAATTTGTTAATTAATGCAGCATTGCCTGAGTTTATGATTAATAAGACCGCAGAGCAAATGCAAACGAATGGCCGATTTAATTTCACGTTTAATGGCTACGGCTCGCCTGTTAATAATGTAGATTTTAGCAATGGACTGGCAAAGCTAGGATTACAGTTGTACTCATCCACCTCCAATACTAAAGATCCTGTATCGGAGTTTTTAGGGGGTAACTATGGGCTTTATCACGTTGATTTACAGCCAAAACTTAACAATACCAATGAGTCGTTATTTAGCCCAACACGGTATTTTAGCGTGAAGAATTTGGGTCTGTTTTTTAATGATAAATATGATGAAGGGAAAGATAAAAATAAGAAAGAAGTAGCTCAAGAGGTTTCCCCACACTCAAGTTACACTTGTGGAGGTAAATGTGGGGTAGATGGATCTATTACGCCAACTTTAGATGAATTAAAACAATCAATGGCTAAAGCTATTGAAGCCAATAAAACATATGACAAGCGTAAAAAATCACTAGAAGAGAAACAAAAAAAGGCCTTGCTACTACCTGTCGTACCAAATTCCGCTATAGAGGAAACTAAATAAATGAAATTATTATCTTTTGTTTTACTGCTAACCCTGTATTTAACGGGTTGTGCTGAGGGCAATTTAGGATATGGGTTTGGTCATGGCAGTGGTTCTGCGGGGCACAATAATGATGTCGTATTAAAAAGTAATAAAATCAAAATATATCAATTTAAATCACCCGTGAATACAGGTGCTGTGTGGAGGCAGCCAACATCATTCTTTGACTTCCAGTCAAGTTATGATGAAGGTTATTATATTAGTCAAAACTGGGTGGCACTATCAAACGCATTTACAAGAACGCCTCGTAAATTACGCGATGTAGACCCCATAGGACAAGGACTTACTGCTTTTCCTGATGCCCACCTATTGGGATATCTCAATGCGCTAACGGGCAAAGTGAGTTTAGAGAAAGCACACACGGCGTATTTTTCGGCATTTTATCCTAACTCAACCATTCTATCTCAAGAGCAAAAAAGTGTTAAAGGCATTAATTGTATGCAGACTAAGGCTATTTACAACAAGGAATATTTAGTTGAGTTGCAGTGTCCTGTGTTTTTTAGAAATACATTTGGCACTATTACTTACTTAATGCACACGATGGGTGGTGGCAATACCGTTGATTTAATTGATCAAAACATACCCGCCTTCAACCACATGGTTGACACCTTAGAGTTTATTGAGCCACCAAGCCAAAAAATTCCTGATGGTTTTTCTTTGGATGAGCAGTTTAAGCGGATTCAAGAGCCAAATTGGAAGCTTTGAGGCAAAACTCACTCGTCAGTGTGAACAAATCTGAGCTTTTGGCTCAAGTGCAAAAATGATAAATCGTATAAAAGGAGTTTTAAATCTTATTTTAGAAAAATGGCTTGAGTTATTTTTTGCCCATGAGTTGGCAAAAAAGGTATTTATACAATTTATTTTTGGTATATCACAATGAAAAGCGTTTTATTTGTTTCAGCTTTGGTGCTTATTTTTACGGGTTGTTCAACCACTACCTTTATTAAAAATGCCCAAATAAATTCAAGAGTTTACGAAAAATACCAAGATAGCTCTTCAACTGAAAAATTATTTTCAGAGGGTAAGTCTAATATTGCAAATAAAGGTCTTATGCAGTTAGTTAAAGATGAAAATAAATCATTTTATGATTATTTTATTTTGGGAAATATGCTTTTTATATCTAATAAAGAGGCTAGTTATGTATATATGCGTAAGGCAGAGGAGATTGAGCCTAATAATCCATTTGTCATTTATGAACGCGGAATTCATGAGCATAGATTGGGGAATTATAGTAAGGCAGCAGAGTATTATAAACGATTTCACAAAACCTCAATCGGAAAAAATCACCCAATTTCTTGGGCATATTTAACCCATTGCAATTTGGTTCTTGGGCAATATAAACAAGCAATTTCCTCATGGGCAAAGGCAGACTTTCATAAGCATCATGTCGCTATTGAAAAAGCAATGTATCAAATATTTTCAACTCCAGATCAACAGACAATAAGAGAGAAAACCATAGTCGAAATAGAAAATGGTAATACGTCACAATTATGCAATCTGGTGCAAATAGATTCTAATTGGGAAAGTGATTGGTGGAATTACAGCAAAAAAAAGGATTATTTAGACTTTGATTTAAAATTAGCGCAAAACCATCTTAAGCCAGCTACAACAGAAAAAGAGCTGTTTGATTTATGTCTTAATTCTGAGTTAATGAGTGATAAAGATTATATGAGTAAGCTTGAGAGTCTTGGCGTTTGGGGTAATACAAAAGTTCTTCCTGCTTCATCGGCTCAAGTTTATGCAATTGCCAGTAGGTTGACTTCAAATAAGCTAGTAAGTTCGAAAGATTTTTTAATGGCTTATGAAGAGCAACTCAAAGATAGATTAATTAAGTATCCACAAGATAAAAAAACTCTAGATGTTCTTGCATTTTTATATAGTGATGTCGGGGACACAATAAAACTTAAACATATAGACGAGTATGGCTGGAAAACTGTTCACTTAGAAGAGTATGCGGTTAGTTATTTAATGGGAATGGATATTAACGATAGTAATTATGACAACACGCTCAATGAAGCAATTTCTGATTTTCCGAATAATGCATCGTTGAGTAAATTATTTCTGATAAAAAATATAGCAGGCACTAATCGTAAACTTGCTTTGGCCAGATATGGCGCTTCGCAATTTGCAAATGTCAAAAATCACTTATATGAGAAGTTTCGTTTAAATGACTATATGTATGGCTTTTCTCAGGAAATAAACAAGTAAACAGCAAATAAAAAAGGGCTAGACCGTAAAGTCTAACCCTTTGAATATTGGTCGGAACGGAAGGATTTGAACCTTCGACCCCTTCACCCCCAGCGAAGTGCGCTACCGGGCTGCGCTACGCCCCGAACAGGCGGCTATCTTAGCGAAAATATGAAAATTGTCTAGTCTATTTATCGCAGAATGCTTAACAGATAAAGCGTTCGGCCTAAATTTTAGCGTGAATGCTCATAAAAACATCATTCATTCAGCGTTTTTAGTGTGTCGAAAAAACAAAAATAAGGCAGCTATAGTGGTCACGAACTCCAGTATTAGCAAAGCTTGAACAGTTGTATTGGGCATTCCGTCAAGCATTATGCTCACTAAGCGACCTACGACCAAACCACCTGTGATTAAAGATAAAGCCAGCAAAGCAGGGCGAGACAGCCATGGAAGCCAGATAGCACTAAAAAGGAGAATGCCAATACCCATTTGCATTCCGCCATAATTAGCGCGCACTTCATTTAAGGCATTTATGGACTGAATACCTAACTCAACCCCCGCCATTGCGGCGATTGGGTCTCGGAAAGTATTAATCCCAATCAACATAAAGCCAATACCGCTTAGCAGTAGAAACATCTGTGTCAAACGCATCATAGGAACTATCCAACGCATTGAGTTAAAAAAGGCTTACTTAGGTGAGTTGTTTTCCAAGTAAGCCTTGAGTGGCATTTGCTTAAGCTGAAACGTTATTCAAGCCAGAGTTCATAGGGTTGAGAGGTTGATTGCTCTTTGGCGTTTCTCTATGTTCGGTTTTCCATGTTCGTATGGGCGTGTGATTCGGACGAGTCCAATCGGGTGGCATATATAAATGTTTTAAGCGTTGCGATAGTGGGCCTTTGGCTAAGACATCACGTACCATGTCTACTAACTCATGTACATTCAGGACTAAGAAATTATAAGAACGAATTTGCTCGGTAATGCCATATTCCACTTTCTCAACTTCTTCCTCATAAGTACCAAACATCCGATCAAAAATGATCAACACGCCACCGTAGTTTTTATCAATGTATTGTGGATTACGACCATGATGTACGCGATGGTTTGACGGGGTATCAAAAATATATTCAAACCAAGCAGGAAATTTACCAACCATCTCGGTATGGACAAAATACTGATAGGCCAAATCGACGGCATAACAAAACATCACCACAGCAGGGGGTACGCCTAACCACACCAATGGTAAAAAGAAGATGAAATTACCCGTAAACGCGTTGAGCAAACTTTGGCGCATGGCGTTGGTAAAGTTCATGACTTCGCCGCTATGATGAGGAACATGTGCCGCCCAAAACCAACGAACACGATGACTGGCACGATGAAAGCAGTAATAACATAATTCGACAGCGACAAAAATGGGTAGAATCGTCCAGCCATTCACAGGAACATCAAATAAGCGATACTGATAGACTGTGCCAAAAATAGCACCTGTGACTAATAACCACATCACCGCTTCCACAATTTGATACGAGCCGCCTAATGCTAAGTTGGCCAAAATTTCTTTCCAATAGAATTGTGCACCGTGTCCGCGCTTTTTTTGCACAACAAATTCAATCATAAATGCCAGTAAAAAAATCGGCGTCATACCAATTAAAAAGACTTGTTTCCAATCAATCTCTGGCCCCAGCAGAGCAGTCAGCCACGGCATGATGGGTTGAAGAATTTCGTTCATGTATTCACCTCTTAGAAGAATGCTCATTCGGTTTGTTGTGCTTTTCTGGAGCTTATTATCTGCTTCTTGTTTGAGCTTATCTTGACATACGCTGTATCTTTTTGACATAGTCTGCCAGATGCAGGCAAACAATTCTTCGCACACCGTTTATGTCGCGGGTATGACCGCTAATTTGTTGTTGAGTTATTTAGATCAGCAAGGTCTAGCTGTGTCTGAATTGCGAGAGAAGCTAACGCGCCTCGCTTCGTTACCACGAATGCCAATTACCACATGGTGGGCATTACTGGAGGAAATATATCAGCTTCAGCCCATTGTTGGTTTAGGCTTAGCCATAGGCCGTTGCACTCGGCCTCATCATGTCGGAGTCTTGGGTTATCTGTCGATGTACTGTGAAACGGTGGGGCAGGCACTGATGCGATTTCACCGTTTTCAACCCTTGTTGCACAATTTGTCACCGACGATGGTTCGTCAAGAAGCAGAGACAATAATTTTAAGTTGGCAACCACGAACATCGACGCAACTTTCTAACGAAGTCGTTGTTGCTAGTTTGATGACAGTGTTATCTCATTTAACGGGGCAGGTCGATGTCTCGGCTTGTTTGCTGGAATGGCCGCATCCTGCGCCTGTTGATCCTATCCCTTATCAGCAATGTTTTGCCTGTCCTATTGTCTTCAATGCCAAAACTGTCTCTATTCATATTCCTTTAGCGATCATGGCTTTACCAATTAATAGCCGTGATCCATTTTTGGTCAGTTTGTTGGAGCAGCAGGCTGAAGCATTGATGATGGCATTGCCGAATCAAGACGTATTGCTGAAAACCATACAACAGCATATTTTAGCGATACTGCAAGATGAAGTTCCCGAGTTAAAAACGGTTTCCGTTCGCATGGGGGTTTCGGAGCGTTCTTTATATCGTTATTTGAGTGCTCGAGGCTTACGTTATAAAACGGTGTTGAATAATTTACGTTATGAGTTGGCCAAAAACTATCTTAAAAATATGCGGTTATCATTACCAGAAATTGCCTTGATGTTGGGTTTTAGTGAGCAAAGTGCTTTTTCTCGGGCATTTAAAGAGTGGAGTGGACAGTCACCGATGCATTATCGTCGAGCGAGCTAATTCTATTCCTCTAGTATTTGTTGGTTGACGTTTTGTTGATTGAGTTCAAGTCTAATATTTCGCCAATCAGCTAAAAAAGTTGTCATGAAACCGTAAAAGCGGTCATTGTGATAACGCTCTAATAAATGCGTCATTTCATGAACCACGACATATTCTAAACAGGCTAAAGGTTTTTTAGCCAATTCAAGGGCTAACCAAATCCGACGATCACGAATATTGCACGTGCCCCAGCGTGTTTTCATTTGTTTAACGCCCCAATCAGCGACATTTACCTTGATGACAGGTTGCCATTTAGTAATCATTTCGGGAATGAGAATTTGGAGTTGTTGCCGATACCATGCCTCAAGTATTTGCTGGCGTTTAGCGGCATCACAGCCTTCACGGGCATATAAATGAATAGTTGAATCTTGTAGTTGGACTTTCGGAGCGGCAGGGTGATAAATCACGTTCAGTAAATACCGTTGACCTTGAAAGTAGTGATACTCACCTGTTTGATATTCCAAATGAGGCATCACGGGGCGATTGGCAAATTTTTGTTGTTGGGTTTTTATCCACTCCAAACGTGAGTGAATAACGTCTTTAATTTCCTTCTCTTTAACGTGAAGCGGGGCGGTCATTCGTATTTGACCGTGCGGCGCATAAACTCGCAAATGTAGATTTTTTATTTTTTTACGCGTGAGTTCAATAGTCAAACCATGAATCATCAGTTGTTCGGTTTTCATAAACAGCGGTTTTTGATTGAGAAGAGATTAAAACAAAACACCCAATTAGCGTCACTACCGCTAATTGGGTGTTTGTATGAAGCGGTGCTCGATTAAATATCTTCGCCTGCTAACGCGTCTAAAGCTTCTTCTTCCGAAGCAGCGGCAGGTGCGGGCACGGCGAGTAATTTACCGCGAATTTCTGCTTCAATCACTTGGGCAACCGCAGGATTTTCTTCAAAATATTTACAAGCATTGGCTTTACCTTGACCAATCTTGTTGCCTTGATACGCATACCAAGAGCCTGATTTTTGAATGATATTCTGGTCAACACCCAAATCAACTAATTCGCCTAAACGGTTAGTACCTTGACCGTACATAATTTGGAATACGGCTTCGCGGAACGGAGGCGCAACTTTGTTTTTAACAATTTTGACGCGGGTTTCAGAGCCAACCACGGTTTCTTCTTTGTCGTCGCCTACTTTCTCTTTCACCGCACCAATACGACGAATATCTAAACGCACAGAAGCATAAAACTTCAAGGCATTACCACCTGTTGTGGTTTCTGGGCTGCCAAACATCACGCCAATTTTCATACGGATTTGGTTGATAAACACCACCATACAATTGGAGCGTTTAGCGTTACCTGTAATTTTACGCAAGGCTTGCGACATTAAACGGGCTTGTAAGCCCATGTGGGAGTCACCCATTTCGCCTTCAATTTCCGCTTTCGGAGTGAGTGCGGCCACGGAGTCAATAATAATAACATCGACTGCGCCCGAACGAACGAGCATATCGGCAATTTCAAGGGCTTGTTCGCCATTATCGGGCTGGGTGACCAATAAATTATCGGTATCTACGCCCAGTTTGCGCGCATAGCCAGGATCGAGTGCGTGTTCGGCATCAATAAAAGCAGCCGTGCCGCCTTGACGTTGACATTCAGCAATCACTTGTAAGGTGAGTGTGGTTTTACCCGAAGATTCTGGGCCATAAATCTCAACGATACGGCCTTTAGGTAAGCCGCCAATGCCGAGCGCAATATCCAGACCCAAAGAGCCTGTAGAAATCGCTTGAATCGCCTCGGCGGTGTGATCGCCTAAGCGCATCACGGTATTTTTACCAAATTGTTTTTCAATTTGAGCCAATGCTACGCCAAGGGCTTTACGTTTGTTGTCATCCATTTTTGTGCTCCTAAATCTAGGTGTTTGTGTTGGTATGAATATATTGGCAGGTTCAATCGCGGCTGGCTAGTGGTCAAGAAATGTCGTGCGTCATAAATTGTCGTATTGCTAATTTGTGATGCAAAATAAACGTATTAAAAATACTCAGATCGGACTATCTTGAATGTTAGGAAATGTTTGGTTTGGGAGCAAGAGTCATGTTGAAGTTATTAAGTCCTTTATGTGCGGTTTTGTTGTTTGCTGGTTGTGGGAGTGATAGTAGCGAGTCGTCAGTACCACCGACATCCCCTCCGATAATAACGTCACAAGCGACACAAAGTGGCTCTAAACTTCAAGCATCTTTTGATAAGCAAGCAAATATGCTGACATTAGAGTGGCAAGACGTGACCACTAATGAAGTAGGCTACCGCGTAGAGCAAAAGGTAGAGTCGGTAGTGGCAGCAGTCACTTCTTCGTGGGTAGTAGTAGAAGATTTACCTGCTTATGATGGGCAGGGTCAAAAAATTACATGGAAAAAACCGATTAGCACGCAAGGCGAATATCGTGTTCTTGTGAGATTGCCTGAACAAAACAAAGTGCTGTTGACTGATGGTAGTGCAGAGTCTTTGATTGTTTCGCCAAATATAAAGGCTTCTATTGTTTTTTCTCAGCAAGAGCCTATACATGGTAGTGTCAATTTAAGTGTACAAATCGCGGGCATAACGGCTAAATCAGTCAGGTATTACAAAGACTTATTTGCCTTAGGGAGTGCCACAACTAGCCCTGATTTTATGCTTGCTTGGAATGCAACTAATGAAACGGATGGTGTTCATCAAATTCTCGCCCAAATAGAAGTTTCGCCAAATAATTACCTGCTAATACAGCGACAAGTACAGGTAGATAATCCTAATTTATCCTTGGCAAGCATTACCGTTAATCAAATAGGGGATAGCTTAACAGTCGGAACACGAGCAACATCTGATGCAGGCGTAAAGCAATTACAACTGTTTATTGATAACCAGCCTTTTACAGTGATCACAAACCCTAAGGATTGCGTTGGTGATTCTAGATGTTTCCCTTATGAATGGAATATCAGCTTAGCTAACCTTAACGTTGGTAATCATGAAATAAAAATCAAAGCCGAAGACAACGCGGGTGAAATAGCCGAAAAAACTACAGCATTTTTGAAAAATGCACTACCACAAGTGCTGTTAACTCAGCCAATAGACGGCCAAATTATTGGTAATATGTTGCAGGTGGCTGGCTCAATTACCGATGATGAAGCAGAGCCTTTACTAGTTATCAAACTACGCGATTTAGAAATATATCGAGGTGTAGGTACGCAGTTTTCTACCAGTTTTGATATGTCATCATTGCCGTTAGGAAGTTATACCTTGACGTTATTGGTGACACCGAAAACGGGAAGTAGTATCGCTAAAACGGTGCAGGTGAATTATCAATCTCTGACGACGACCACTCCTGAGTATGTGTATGGTTTGGGTGAAAGTAATTATGTACAGGGCGTTAATCAAAATAATGTGCTGTTTACAGAGAGTAATACGGGTAATGTATTTTTGTATCAGCCAGCAACGGCACAAAAACAACTGGTTATTGAAAAGAGCAAAATAGATTATTTGCAAGTCAAGCAAGTCGTTGGCAAACGAGTTTTATTATTAGGACAGGATATTGTTTCTAAACAATACCAAGTCTATTTATGGGATAACGGTATATTAAAAAATATCTCTGAAATTTCAGGTGATAATAAACTGTCTTCTGGCTATCAAGAAAATCCTGTGATGAGTGGTAGCTGGATAGTGTGGTCGTCTGGAAGCTCTCAGCGTTACCATCTGTATAATGTCGATACGCAAGAAAGCCATGTTGTTGCTAAGCCGAGTTACTCCCCGTATTTGGGTAATAATAGTTATAGTTTGGTAATATTAGCGGATACCGTTCGATTTTATACATGGACACAAACGGGAGGTACAGGCACAAGCTCGCTTTTTGATATTTTGCAATATGATACAAAAACCAAAGAAACCACACGCCTGACTAATAATGGATTACAAAATTACTATCCACAGGCCAGTAAAACACGTATCGCATGGCAACAAACGCCAACATCTCAAGGCAATAACGCACCCTATTCTTTAGTCGTTGCTTCGATTGATACTCCCTTCAATCAACAAATATTAAGCACAGTGATGAAGCGATTTTGGTTGGTTGATCATTTATTAGTATGGGAAGATGCAATCGGTAGCCAAACGGAAATTAATATCAATGATGGTGTAAGTCAATATAGCTTGCCTGCCAGTAATATACAGGTTGTAGCGGTAGGTGACGGTAAGGTGATTTATAGCAAAAATAATGCTACATGGGTTTGGCAACCAAGCAAAGAGCCATATCAATTGTTTGCCTTTGCCATTAATCAACCCAAATTTGATGAAGCAACAGGTATGCTTTATTTTACTACGGGTACAGCAAACAGCTTGTATCGTATAAAATTGCCATAGTAACGGGCGATTTTCTCAAAAATCCGCTACTATCACGCCCCTCATTGCAGGGGCTTTTTTATGTCAGATTTCGCCGACCACACACCGATGATGCAGCAGTATTTGCGCCTCAAAGCAGAGCATCCACAGGCTTTAGTGTTTTATCGGATGGGCGATTTTTACGAGCTGTTTTTTGACGATGCCCGTAAAGCTGCGCGTTTACTGGATATTACTTTAACCTATCGTGGCAAAACCGCAGGGACACCGATTCCCATGGCGGGTGTGCCGTTTCATGCTGCAGAAGGTTATTTAGCCAAATTAGTCAAACTCGGTGAAGTGGTGGTCATCGTCGAACAAATAGGTGACCCTGCCACCAGTAAAGGCCCTGTAGAACGACAAGTCGCTCGTATTTTGACACCAGGAACAGTGACCGACGAAGCCTTATTAGATGCCAAACAAGAAGTCTTATTATTGTCAGTCCATGTGCATCAACAAACATTAGGCTTGGCGGTATTAGATATTAGTAGTGGCCGTTTTAGTGTTTTAGCCTGTGAGTTGGCGCGGGATGCGTTGGCCGCCGAATTAGCGCGTTTAAATCCTGCCGAGATTTTGATTGCCGATGACTCATCTATTTTGGAGTGGTTAGATAATCGTCCAATCACTAAACGTCAGCCGTGGGAATTTGTCTTGGAAACAGCCAATCATCTGTTGTGTCAGCAGTTTCAAGTCAAAGATTTACAAGGTTTTGGTTGCCAAGATTTACCTGCCGCGGTTATTGCCGCAGGGGCATTATTACAATATGCTCGTGAAACACAGCGAGGGGCTTTGCCGCATTTACAAGGCATTGCTGTAGAGCAAGCAGCAGATTTTATTTATTTAGATGCCGCCACTCGCCGCAATTTAGAGTTGACGCAAACACTGGTTGGCGAGTTTCAATATAGTTTAGCGTGGGTGTTAGATACTTGCCAAACGCCGATGGGCAGCCGTTTATTAAGACGATGGTTACAGCAACCCTTACGCCATAAAACGACGTTATTAGCTCGACAACAAGCGATCAGTGAGCTAATCAAGAACTATCATTACGAGCCATTACAAACGCATTTGCAGGCGATTGGCGATTGCGAACGGATTTTAGCGCGTGTGGCGTTAAAAACAGCACGTCCCCGTGATTTAAGTCGATTACGTGAAGTCTTTGCCGAGTTGCCTGCGTTACAGCAGTCGATGAAAGTTTTTCAAACCGAAAAACTACGCTTACTGGCAACGGATATTGGTGAGTTTCCTGAGCTACATGAGCTTTTAACGAAAGCCATTATTGATAATCCGCCCGTTGTTATTCGTGAAGGGGGGGTGTTAGCAGAGGGTTTTGATGCCGAGTTAGATGAATTGCGCGCCATTAGCACCAATGCGGGTGATTATTTATTACAATTAGAAATCAAAGAGCGTGAAGCGACAGGTATTGCTAATTTAAAAATTGGTTATAACCGTGTCAGTGGTTATTACATCGAGTTATCTCGTGCTCAAGCCGATAATGCACCTGCTCATTTTATTCGGCGGCAAACCCTCAAAAATGCCGAGCGTTTTATCACTCCAGAATTAAAAGTATTTGAAGATAAAGCGTTATCAGCTTCGTCGCGTGCTTTGGCACGAGAAAAATTATTGTATGAACAACTCTTAGCAGATTTACTTCAACATTTAGCGCCATTACAGCAAATGAGTTTAGCTTTGGCGGAGTTAGATGTATTGGTCGCCTTAAGTGACCGAGCCGATCAACTCAATTGGGTGAAGCCAGATCTATCTGACGAAATCACCGTCAATATTCAACAAGGTCGTCATCCTGTTGTTGAGCAAGTATTAAAAGCAGCATTCACGCCAAATGACACCTTTCTCAACCCCCAACAACGGATGTTGATTATTACGGGCCCAAATATGGGAGGTAAATCGACGTTTATGCGGCAAACGGCACTTATTGTGTTACTGGCACATATCGGTAGTTTTGTCCCCGCACATGCCGCGACTATTGGCAATGTTGACCGTATTTTTACCCGTATTGGTTCATCAGATGATTTGGCGGGTGGGCGTTCGACGTTTATGGTGGAAATGACGGAAACCGCGACCATTTTGCAAAATGCCACACCACAAAGTTTAGTGTTAATGGACGAAGTAGGGCGTGGCACCAGTACCTTTGATGGTTTAGCGTTGGCATGGGCGGCAGCGGTGCATTTAGCGCAGCAAATCAAAGCCTTAACCTTATTTGCTACACACTATTTTGAGCTAACCAGTTTGCCTGAACATTATGTCGGCGTAAAAAATGTTCATGTTGCCGCGAGTGATTATGGCGACCACTTGGTGTTTTTGCATCGTATGACCGAAGGTGCCGCTAACAAAAGCTTTGGTTTGCAAGTAGCGAAACTAGCAGGTGTGCCAATGGCGGTAATTCATGCTGCCCAGCATAAACTGCAAGAGTTAGAGCAAAGCCCCATCGCTAAAAAAGCGAAAAATAAACCGAATCCCATGCAAGTGGGTTTGTTTTCTGAACCTGAAATAGTAGAAAGGGTCGTTGAACGCGTGATCGAACAGCCACGCGTTAGCGCAGTAGAGCAAGCATTACAGGCATTGAATGTTGATAACTTAACCCCGCGCGCTGCTTTACAGCACTTATATGACTTACAAGCACTACTAATAAGTCAATCGGTAGAAAAGCATGACAACAAAGGCTGAGAAAGTTTAGAATAGACTATCTGACATTATTATTTAACGAGGCAGGACAACATGGCATTTGTCGTTACCGAAAACTGTATTAAGTGCAAATATCAAGACTGTATCGAAGTTTGTCCTGTAGATTGCTTCTACGAAGGCCCAAACTTTTTGGCTATTCATCCTGATGAATGTATTGATTGTGCATTGTGTGAGCCAGAATGTCCCGCGAATGCTATTTTCTCTGAAGATGAAGTACCTAAGGGTCAAGAAAAATTCATTAAATTAAATGCTGAATTAGCCGAAATTTGGCCGAACATCACCGAAAAAGGTGAGCCACCAGCAGACGCTAAAGAGTGGGATGGTGTCGAAGGTAAAATGCAGTATTTAGAGCGTTAATCATCAACGAATCTAAGTACTAATGAAAAAGCCGCTTTAAGTTAGCGGTTTTTTTATGTTTAAAAGATTTATGAAATTTAAAAAGAGTTAGGTCGAAATTATCAGAAATTAATGGGTGATTTTTATATGAGATAGGTCATGTAAGAAAACTCAAACCCCAGAAACACAAGCGGGGCAGATAATCTGCCCCGATTTGTATCCATCCGCTGCATCCGTACACTTCCTAGTGTCTCCATTCCGTATCCATTCTTGCTTCTCAGCAACATTCCCTTTCCTGTATCCCTTGACGCGTCCTGTCGAATCCTTAGCGTTATCCTCACGCTTCCTTTGGTGTTTCCTACACTATTAGCGTCCTGCCAATCCTGACGGCCTTGTTGCGCTCTTCCAGAACGTCTTGTCCAGTAATCCTGCAACTGCCTTGTTGTGCTTATGATAACAGAAAGCAGAATTATCTCAAGTATAGGCGGCAAAGATGAACGCAGTTGCTTTTTGGTTTACAATAAGTTCTTTTGAATTTAATTTGATTAAAATCATATGGTTGAATTTTAAGTGCGAAGGAAATACGCTGTTTTAGGTGTATAATTGTGCAGATTTACCTACGCGTTTTGTAGGATTTTTCCTACACGCGTTGTAAGAAAATAGACAGGTGATTCATGGAGAAAAATAAAAACAACACGTCATAAACAAAAACCAACAATGCAACACCTGTTTTCAGCGTACCTTTGCCAGACGGGATAAATACTCGAACTTAGGCATCGGACCTCAATAATTGCGTAAGCCCTATAATGTAGAGTACATCCCCGACACGACGATATAAAAATTATGAATCAACGATGTGTTGGTACGAGATTTTGTACTGATGACAGCATCCTTAATCTGTGGACTAGACATATATGCTCAATACGAGGCTAACATGAAATTAGGCGGGATTGTTTGTCGCTTAGTCGCTGTCGTAGCATCCCTTTGCGCGCAGAATGTGTTTGCAGAGGGCGATCAACCCGTAAAACATCATTATTTATTGTCGATTAATTTAGCACCTGCCGCCTGTATTTTGCATCCCGAATGGCGTGAATTACGCCAATGTCAGGAAGGTTATTCGATTATTGTTCATGGTTTATGGACAGAAAAAACAGCAGCAGAAAAAAAACGTCTCGAAAAAGCAGAGGTCTGCTCCGAAAAGCCGCCTGAGTTATCCCCCGTACAACAACGCGTATTAGAAAAACTCATGCCAGACGAGGCCGTACGTGACAAAGCATGGCAAAAATATGGTGCTTGTATGGGACTGTCGGCACAAGATTATTTTCGTACCATTACGGCCTACACCAATAAGCTAAAATTGCCCGATACCTTTAAACAAGAAGGTTCAGACAAAGTTGTTGGGCGTGATGAGTTGCTAGGGCAAATTATCAAATTAAATGCAGGACTAACCGAAAAAGGCGTGTACTTGCGTTGTCAAAGTAATCAAGAAAAGACTTTTGTCACGGAAGTACGAGTTTGTTATGACAAGTTGGGACAGTTTATTGATTGCAAAAACTTTAAACCAAACTGCCCCGAAAGCGTCACTTTGCGCATGGTGAAGTAAGGCGTAGTTAATATTAACGCGAACGCGCTTGAAAATGGCGGGCGTGGAGCAACTTCCCTTCTGTCCATGTGTTTTTTGCCAGCTTGCCGATGTTAATAGCACTAAACATCAGGCTTTCTTTTAAGTCATACCATTCGCTGACGTGTCTTGGTAGTTTTAGTAAGTTGAAATTGGCCTGAAATACGCCTTCTTTTGCGGCGATTAAGCTCGGACTTGCAAGCGCGTGCGATTTAGATAATAAAAAACCCACTTCACCAAAACTCATCAAACTGGGAATAGCTAAAGGTTTAAATGGCACTAACTCACGGTGTTGTCGCGCTCTGTTGATGTTTCTGGCAATTAACGCCCCCATTGGTAGGGCATGATAAGCTTGTTTACCTAAGTCGCTAGAGAACGAAGCTGCATCACCCGCGATCCAAATATGATCATCTGCTAATGATTGTAGCGCGGCGTTAACGGGTGCGTATTGTCCTTGAGGAGCTAGACCTGCTTCGGCGAGTAATGGATGAGGAATTGCCCCAGCGCACCATAAGGTCACGCGACTTGCCAAAACCTCACCATTATCTAAAACAACGCTGTCTTTGCAGACTTCTTGGACTTTACGACCTGTATGCCAACGAATATCTAAATCTTTGCTCAGTTCTTTTAAGTAATTATCTATGCCTTGATACTGCGGCATAACGGAGTCTTGCGCTTCAATAATGTGTAATTGAAAACGCCATTGCCGACGATAACGGCGGATAATTTCACCTAAAACTTCAACTCCTTCAATGCTTGCGCCGACTATGACGACAGGACGTTCAGGCAAGCTCAAACTATCCAGACGTTGTAGTTGTAAGGCTGCACGTTCAGCATCACTCACCGAGCCAAAAGGAATGGCATATTCGCTTGCGCCTTTGATTTTTTCAATCAAACTAATATTGCCCACTGCGATGATCAGCTCGTCATAAGCTAAGTATTGACCCGAAGCCAACTGAACGCGTTGTTGGCTTTTATCAATAGCGGTCACGGTGTCTTGTAGAAAACGATGACCCGCTCGATCAAGGAGTTGCTGACGATCATGCCGTAGTTGATCGGCTTTTTTATGGCGCGAAATCAGTTCGTGGATGTGAGGCAGCCATTCAAAATTAGGCGTAGGATCAATCACAGTTACATCAAAATGGCGACTAGATAATGCGCGCGCTGCACTGAGTCCCGCAAAGTTGCCACCAATAATGAATAGGCGTGGGCGTGATGAATTGGTCATGGTGCGGCTCTCAAAGCAGTGATGGCTGTCTCAAAGTACAATCTGCGACCGTTGAACGGATAGGAATGACTTCGTAAAAATGGTATTTTTGTTTGAGCTATCTCAACAAAAAAGTGCGCATAACATGGCAACTGATTATTGCAAGTATCATCCCTTAGTTTCAGCGACGTGGCATTGTCCCGCTTGTCATATCAGTGTGTGTGATGATTGCACGCACATGACAGGAGAAATGGAAAATACACCCAATTGTTTGCTCTGTAATCAGCCACTAACGTCCATTAGTCATAGTGCCGCGATTGCTCCATTTTGGCAGCATTATACTGATTTTATGCGTTTAGCTTTCAATCCGATGGGTATTTTATGCCTATTGTTAATGGTTGTGTTGCCGACGCTTGCGCCTAGTGGTTTGTTATTGCCTATTGCTGGTGGTGCGTATTTTGTCTTGTCAGTTTATGGTTGGGCATTATTGCAGCATACGGCCACAGGAAACTTAAAGTTGCCAACGCTACAAAATATTAGCCAATCTATCAGTAAATTAGCACTAGAAGTGAGTGTGATCGTTGCTTTGGTCTTTGTGCTCTTAGGAATTTTAGCGTTGAAGTCTGTGGTGGCGGCAACCGTGATTAGCGGTTTATTGCTCGTCTTGGCTCCCGTTATGTTGATGGCGGTGGCCATAGATAAATCCATGAGTTCGTTATGGCAGCATCATGCTTGGTTGCATATTTGGGGTGCAATGCAACTCATGTATGTACCGTTGGCAGGTATTGCTGTGGTGTTATTTGCAGTAATTTATGCTGTGACTAATTTAATGGCCGATATTTTGCCCGTTGGTGGTTTGCAGGGTTTAAAACAAGGGCTTTACGGTTATGGCTTGTGGGTGATGATGGCAGTTACTGGTTATGCCTTGTTTCAATTTCAAAAACCATTGCACTTTGAAGTTTTGGGTAAGAGAAATAAAAAACGTGTCGTTAATCGTAAACTCGATAATCAAGCGGCGCGTTTAGAAGTTTATCTTAAAGAGGGTTTATATGACCGTGCGGCCGCGTTGATGAAAGTCGTTGCCGAAAAACAAAAGAAAAATCCTGAAATTCAAGAGCGTTATTATCAGTTATTAGTGTTTATGCAGGATAAAGAGCAAATTCCGTATCAAGCGACCAGTTATTTAGAAGCTTTATTGGAAACAGGCCAGCATTCCTTGGCCTTACAAGTGTTGATTAAGTTGCAGTTTTTAATCCCTGATTTTCGGCCACAAACGCCTGATATGTGTTTTGAGTTGGCGAAAGCGTGTGCCGAGCAAAAGGACTACCCGCGTGCGGTGAGTTTGTTGCGAGATATGCACAAAGACTCGCCTCATTATGCGAATTTGCCAGAAGCTTATTTGCTGTTGGCAAAGTTGCTCTACGACAAAATGAATGAAAAGCATGACGCTTTAGAAATACTGGAGTATTTGGTTTTACGTTTTAAAAAGCATCCACGACATCCGCAAATAGAGCATTTTTGGCGGCAATTGGGTGGTAAGCCTAAAAATGACTTTATGGACTAGCTGTTTTCATTGGCTGCTGAGTTCTTTACCCCTTCATTAGCTATCCGTTGGTAGTATTGAGCGCGTTGCTCTTGTTGTTGGGCAGTAAAGGCTTGACTGAGGGCAAGCGCGGCTTTTTTCAGTAGAGTTGATGAACGTTTTGACTCTAGACTGCGTTTAAAAGCGTCTTCGGCTTCTTTAAACGCTTGAATACGAGCAAAGCGCATCGCTAATTGAAGGCAAGTATCGGAGTCTAGAGCTACAAAAGTTTTACTGCGACGTTTGTAGTCATTATAAATATTCAATACCAAATGATTAGCGGCGGGTTGATTCGGTAAGGCAAACAAACCGCAGGCTAATTCTTCAAACTCTAATTCAGCGGGTTTGAATTTTAGTAAGTGATAACAGTGTTCTAGAATGCGTTTATCTTGTGGATATTTTTCTGCAAGTTCGCGCAATTGGCGTTCGGCAGCCGTAAATTGCATGAGGCTGATTTTTTGTAAAGCACTATGCAGCTCGTGACGATATAGTTCATCGGCAGGCATTTCGTCGTGAATAATAAGAGCTTGTTGGTCTTCTGTTGGCTCGTTGGCAGTAAACCAACGGTGGTAAGCGATACAAACAATGATGCCACTGATAAATGCCGCGCCTAAACCAATGGCAATACCCATATCAAACTGACTATTTAAAAAGTTGAAGGCCGTTAAAAGAATAAATAAACCTAAAAATAACCAGCCGCCGAGCTTAGTCTGCGTGCCCATCACCGTCAGGCTGTTGGCATGACGGAAGTGCATAAAAGCTAATCCAAGTACCCCTGAAATAGCACCCGCACTGCCAATGAGTGGTGTCACACTATAAAAGTGGGTGATGCTAAATGATATTCCTGCACATAAACTGCCTACCAACCATGCCGATAGTAATGCACCACTGCCCATTGCCCATTCAATAGCCATACCCACTAATAATAGCAACATGGCGGATGCCAAGACATTAAGCGAGTTATTATCGAGGAACGCGTAAGTGAAATAAGTAATAGGACGAAAACGTTGAGGGTCTAAACCTAAAACCACTGAGCGTAATTGGTCGCGTTGTTGATTAAATTGTTGGCGATCTTGTTGCCATTGGCTAAATATTTCTGGCTCTAAAAAATCGCGGCCACTGTTAGTAATACTGTCCGTAAAGTCTCGATCAAACCCCATTTGTGCTGTTAATACTTTATCTTCATTGTTTTGATAGGCGGCTTTAAGTTTGTCGAGCGTCGCGACTTGTTTGCTTTGTAACAGGTGGGTAGGGTAAAGCGGCCATTCCACTTTGAGCAGGTGTTCTGCATAATAATCATTGAGAAATGACATACGCTCATTGTCACTCGGCGTTAACCAAGCAAACAAAACCAACAATAAAGCGGCCAATCCCAAACTTAAACGGGGTGGTTGACGATAGTCAAATGGCTTATCTGTAGGAGCGAGTAACATAATCTGTCTTCTATATTCTTTGATGAAGTCGTTAATGACCAATAATAAACGTAATACCAACCAACACTAATAAACAGGCAAATAACTTTTTAAGTGTATCTGCGGGTAAACGATGTGCAAGTGTTGCGCCCACACGCGCAAAAATTAAACTGGTGATACTAATACCAACAAACGCAGGTAAATAAACAAAACCGATTGCGCCTGAAGGTAACAAAGCCTCGTGCCATCCCGCATAAATAAAACCCACTGCACCAGCGAAAGCAATCGGTAAGCCACAAGCCGAAGCACTTGCCACTGCATTGGCCATACCAACACCATGCAAGGTTAAATACGGCACGGTAAATGTGCCACCACCAATACCAAAAATAGCGGAGGCGATACCAATGCCTCCACCTGCCGTTGCTAATCCTGCGGTTTTAGGTAGAGGAATATCACCTAGTCTACCTTTATAGCCTGTAAACATTTGTGCGGCAGTTAATAAAGCGAAACATCCAATAATTATTTCGAGTTGGCGAGCGGGAATAGCATGAGCGATTTGTGCACCAATGACTGAGCCGATTAATAAACCGATTGCCAATTTTTTGACGACAGGCCATAACACCGCTCCCCGTTGATGATGTGCCAAAACCGCGCTGATAGAGGTAACTATGATAGTTGCTAATGATGTACCAATGGCTAGGTGAGTCAAGATCGTTGGACTAAGTCCCTGTGCTTGAAAACTAAACACCAATACGGGCACGATGACCATGCCACCACCGATACCAAATAAGCCTGCAACAAAACCCGAAAAACAACCCAACAATAAATACAGCAAAATGTAATCCATCAAGACGCAACCATTGGTTAAAAAAGTATTAGACAGAGCGGGAAAATACAAAAAACATCATAAACCGCACAAAACCTATTATATTCTATCGGAAAGTTTTCACTTTTAATGTGTAGCATTATTCTCGCCAGCTTTCCGCCAGCCACTTTTCTATTATCAAGCTCAATTTGACTTAGCCCAATGCTAAGTAACTATCAAATGGTCGTGATGTTATGACTTGTTTTATTTATACACGCACCCTATTGGCCTGTGCATTGTTGTTTAGCGGCCTGTCTGTTGGTGCAACTGACTATAATCCCTCATGCCAAGCAGTATTACCCGCGAAGAACCTAAGTCTTGATGCGGCAATCAGTTATGGTTTGTGCCAAAACCCCAATACCCAAGAAGTTTGGGCGCAGTTAAACGCGCAACAGCAAGCATTGATGATAGCTAATGATAGTCGCTATCCCAATCTTAGTGTGCAGGGCAGTGCCACAAGTAGTCGTTCTGATGGTAATAGCAACAATTCACTAGGCGCGCAGGCTCGACTGTCCTATGTGTTATTTGATTTTGGTCAGCGTGATGCCGAACAAGGGCAAGCACAAGCCTTACTCACATCGGCACAGTTTAATGTGGATACAACGGTGGCAACCTTAAGTCGCGATATTGTGAATGCTTACTTGGCTGTTTTAAAAGCACAAGGGCAAATTGAAGCCGCTCAGCAAACGTTATTGGCAACGACAAAAAGCGTCAGCAGTGCCGAAGCGCGTTATAAAGTAGGTACAGGCACGCCTTTGGACGTGTTGCAAGCGAAAGCCGCCCATGCGCAAGCGCGCTTAACGCAAGTGCAAGCGAATAGCCAACTTGCTACCAGTCGCGGACAATTGGCTTTTGCAATGGGGTTAAAACCGACCTTATTACCATCCATCGCGCCCATTAAAGATATTCCTACCGATTTACCATTTGCCACTCAAGATGTTGAATCTTTATTAACGCAGGCAGTGGCCAATCGTTCGGAGATTAAAGCCGCGCAAGCTTCTGTCGTGGCGGCTGAAAAGGCAATTCTCTCGGCGCAATCCGCCAACAAACCAACAGTGAGTATCAGTGCGAGTACAGGTTTGCAAGAAAGTTCAGGCAATAACCAAACTTCGGGCAGTGTTGGTTTAACGGTTGATGTGCCGTTTGATTTAGGTGGTGGGAAACAAGCGCGTGTTCGCCAAAGTGAAGCCCAAAAAAATGCCAAAGTAGCAGCATTGTCGCGTAGTCAACAGACCATTGAGCAGCAAGCTTGGCAAGCGTTTTATAGTGCACAGTCGGCGCAAGAAACCATTCAAGCAGCGCAAGAAAGTTTAGACAGTAGCGACAAAGCTGCCAAAGTGGCTATTGGTCGTTATGATGCGGGCGTTGGCACGATGTTGGAGGTGCTAAACGCGCAAAGTCAGCTCGCCAATAGTCATCAACAATGGGTTGCTGCTCGTTATGATTGGTTGGTGGCGCGCACTCAATTGGCGTATGCCCTTGGTCAAAAATCCCTTCCTACTACCGAATTTACCTCCGCCGTTGAGAGTACACAACCATGAAATTATCTAAACGCTTAGTCATCTCTTTGGTGGTGGTTGTGGCAGTCGCCGTATTAGCATTTTGGGGCTATTCCACATGGAAAAAACCTGTTGATAGCCAACGTTATCGGACATTAACACTTGGTCGTGGTGATGTTGCGCAAACCGTGAGTGCAACGGGAACATTAAATCCTGTTCGTTTCGTTAGTGTCGGTACGCAAGTATCGGGTACAGTCGAAAAGCTGTATGTTGACTTTAATTCTCAAGTCAAAGAAAACCAAGTGTTGTTGGAGCTAAACACCGATTTAACCCAAGCGAAGTTAGCCCAAAGTCAAGCCTCGTTAAACAGTGCTAATGCTAAGTTGGCACTTTCCCAAACCAAAGCTAAACGGATGAGAGAGTTGTTTCAGCAGCAGTATATTTCGCGTCAAGAATTAGACGATGCCGAAGCAGATGTCGTCGCCAATATGGCACAAAAAGCCCAAGTGCAAGCGCAAGTGCAAACCGATAGCATTAATGTCGCCAATACCGTGATTCGTTCGCCTGTCTCTGGCGTAGTGATTGACCGTAGCGTCGATGAGGGTCAAACCGTTGCTGCCAGTTTTCAAACGCCGACCTTAATTAAAATTGCCCAAGATTTAACGAAGATGCAAATCAATGCTAGTTTTTCGGAGGCGGATTTAGGCAAGTTAAAAACTGGGCAAACGGCGAGTTTTCGGGTCGATGCGTTTCCCAATGAAAACTATCAAGGTGTTGTTCGTCAGATTCGCTTAAATCCAACTACTTTGCAAAATGTCGTCACTTATGACGTTGTTATTGATGTAGCTAATCCCGACTTAAAACTGTTACCGGGTATGACTGCTTATGTCGATATTGTTTTAGAAGAACGCAGCAACGTTTTGCTAGTGCCGAATGCCGCCTTACGTTTTAAACCGACCATCGCCAAAGATAAAAAAGCAGTGGCTACCAATACCGATACCGTAAAAACGGCTCGTAAAGGTGGCCGCAGTGGCATGGCGAAAGTCTATACTGTTGTTCAAGGCGAGTTGAAAGACATTAAATTCAAAACTGGTATTAGTGATGGCAAATTTACCGAAGTATTGGGTAGTGAGCTGAAAGAAGGAACGTCTGTTGTCGTCAGTGATAGCCAAAGCACTACCGCCAAAGCCGCTCCAATGCGAGGCTTGTAATGACTGAAACTCTTATTGAGGTACGCGAATTAGCAAAAACGTATTATACCGAAGCAGGAGAAATTCCTGTATTGCACGGCATTAATATGGATATTCAGCAAGGGGAATTTGTCGCCATTATGGGTGCGTCGGGTTCGGGTAAATCCACCTTTATGAATATTTTGGGTTGTTTAGATAAAGCCAGTTCGGGGGAGTATCGTTTAGCAGGGCAAGTGGTGGCAAACTTAGACAAAGACGCGTTGGCTAAATTGCGTAACCGCGTGATTGGCTTTGTCTTTCAAGGCTTCAATTTATTATCACGGACTACATTGGCCGATAATGTCGCTTTGCCCTTAGTGTATGCCCAAGTGGGGCGCGCAGAACGGCAACAACGAGCCGAAAAAATGCTCGAAAAAGTCGGTTTGGCGCGTTTTTTTCATCATCGCCCGAATCAAATTTCGGGTGGCCAACAGCAACGAGTCGCCATTGCCCGTGCCTTAGTCAACAATCCTACGTTAATTTTAGCCGATGAACCGACAGGCAATTTAGACACTAAAACCAGTGCCGAAGTGATGTCGTTATTTTGTCAGCTTAACGATGAAGGCATTACCGTGATTTTGGTGACTCACGAACAGGATATTGCCACATTTGCCAAACGTTTGATTCGTTTTAGTGATGGCGAAGTGGTGGAAGACATTGCCATTAGCAATAGGAGTTGGCCATGTTAAGACAAATGCTCTATGAAGCATTGGTGGCGATGTCTGCTAATCGGATGCGTAGTTTTTTAACGATGTTAGGGATGATGATTGGCGTGGCTTCGGTGGTGTTGATGTTGGCGATTGGCCAAACGGCGCGCGACTCAGTGCAAAAAACCATTGATTCGATGGGCAGTCATTTATTTATTATTTTGGCAGGCTCGGCGAATTCAGGTGGCATACGCTCGGGCAGTGGCGCATCCAATACCTTAACCGCCAGTGATGCGACGGCGATTGCGGAATTAGACGGTGTGAACGTCACTGCGCCTGTGGTTCAAGCCAAACAGCAATTAGTCTATGGTGCGTCGAATTGGAACAGTGACGTTTATGGCAGTACACCTGATTATCTCATCGCTCGCGGTTGGCAAGTGGCTCAAGGCACGGCCTTTGATGACAGTGATGTGCGTTCTTCACGACGTGTGGCGTTGATTGGCGCGTCGGTAGCGACGAATTTATTTGGCGATGAAAATCCCATTGGTCAGTCGATGCGGATTAATCGCACTTCATTTGATGTTGTCGGCGTTTTAGCCAGTAAAGGCCAAAGTTTAGATGGTCGCGATCAAGATGATACCGTGATTATTCCCCTGACCAGTGCGCAACGTTATTTAGCGGGCAATCGGTGGCGGAGTTCGGTGCGGATGATTTTAGTGCAAGCTACCTCTGATGACGTCATGACCAATTTAGGCTTAGATATAGATGCTTTACTGCGCGATCGTCACAAAATTGACACCACGGCTGATGCGGATTTTTCTTTGAATAATCTGGCTGCGTTGGCTGATTCCGCCGCGCAAATAGCCCGTACCATGTCGTTATTGTTGGGCGCGATCGCCTCTATTTCGTTAGTTGTGGGTGGTATTGGTATTATGAATATCATGCTCGTTTCCGTGACCGAGCGTACCCGTGAAATTGGTATTCGGATGGCGATTGGTGCGCGTCAACGCGATGTCTTAAGTCAGTTTTTGTTAGAGTCTTTGATGATTTCAATAACGGGTGGTTTGCTCGGTTTACTCTTTGGTATGGCAGGGGCAAAGTTAGTTGGCTCGATTTGGTCGATGTCGGTGACTGTTTCTTTAGATGCGGTGGTGTTGGCTTTTGTGATTTCGGCAACTACGGGCGTGTTTTTTGGTTTTTATCCTGCGTTAAAAGCGTCTAGGTTAGACCCTATTGAGGCGTTGAGGTATCAGTAATAATGTAGGTTTTGTTCAGTTTTACCGTTCGTGGTGAGCTTGTCGAACTACCCTTCGACAGGCTCAAGTTGAACGGTTAATATCAAAGAATATAACTACGAATTTCACATAAGTACTCGGCGTTCCTTAGGGATTATTCATGTGTGCAGTACACACTCTCTGAAACTGATTTTGTTTGTGTATAGGATGCCTTTTTATATGAAAAGTTCATCAGTTTTTTTGAAGAGGAAATCATCTTTGAAGTAGAGGTAGTTGTTATTATTAAAAATCCTAAAGTTGCTTTTTATGTTTATTATTATTTATTTGTTGTTTTTTCTTTCTTTTTTTTCCTATTTGTTTTAATGATTCTTGGTCTTGAAGTTTTTTATGAGCGCATTGTATTAATGTGTTATTTTTTGCTAAGCATATATATATTTAATTTACATTTTAAAGATGCGTTTAGTCTTTTATCTTCGTTAAGGATAGATAAAACAGGTGGGATTTTAGAGTGCCTCAATAAAAAAGGACAAGTTAGAAAGACGACTGTTTTAGGTAAACTAAAATATATAGTTTTGGAGCATGTAACTTATGGTGGAGGGCGAGGTTCATTTGCATCTGTCGTGCTGGTAGGAGATAAATCTAAGATGTCTTTAAAAAAATTTGAATTTCAACACTCACCGAGCGAAGCATTTGATGCTGCTTATCAATGGGCTATTCCTATAGCTAAATTCTTGGAAATAGACGTAAAAAAGTCCACGTAGCCCGCAAGGATTGCGGGGTAAACCTGTGTCAAGAACAGAGTTTGTGATTATTGCTACTACCCCTCACCCTAACCCTCTCCCAATGGGAGAGGGGACACCATCGCTAAGCAGAGATTTGTTATAAAATAGCCTATCTCATTGAATGACAAATATTTTATATTAGCGAAGAAACTCCCTCTCCCTGAGGGAGAGGGCTGGGGTGAGGGTTTCAAAAGGACAAAAGCCATGCTACCACACACGCCACAAGCATTAATCAACGCCAAACAACTCCGCCAACAACAAACACAAGCAGAACAGCAACTATGGTCTAAGCTGCGTCATCGCCAACTGGCAGGACTAAAATTCAGACGGCAAGTTCCTATAGGTGCGTATATTGTTGACTTTTATTGTCATGAACAAGGTTTAGTTGTGGAGCTAGATGGTAGTCAGCATATAGAACAAGCTGCGTATGATGAAGTTCGTAGCCAATTTTTGCAGGCTCAGGGATTAACTGTTTTACGTTTTTGGAATAATGTTGTGCTAACGGATGTTGACAGCGTTTTGAAACAAGTGTGGAGTGCAACTAATGCACGTGTTTAACAGAGCCAGTGTAGGATGCTTAGAGGCACGAAACCCATCATAATCAATCGCTTATAAATCCCATCGCCGCCGATCAACCCAAAACAGCGGGTTTCCCTCGTCTTCCCACTCAAAAACCGCATCGTCATTCAAGTAAAGATTATCAGCCAACACTAAGCCTGACGGCGTAAATAACGGACGACCTCTAACATCCACCAAGTAACACACAGGGCAACGACAATTAACAAAAATGGCAAAATCGCTGTTAACATTGCACTTTGTTGACCTGCTAATACGACATACAAAACATAGACTACATAACACACTAAAAACGCAACTCCATCAGAGCGCGTCACCGTGTAATTGGCTAAAAAAACAGGTAAACAGGCTAAAGCAACTAAAATCATCACGGGAATGTCAACAATTAATGACGATTGAGCGACAGGTAATCCGTTTGGTGCAATCAATCCCGACAAACCCAATACCGCGCCAATATTAAAAATATTACTACCTAAAATATTACCCACAGCAATATCACGCTCACCTTTTAAGCTGGCCATAACACTGGTTGCTAACTCAGGTAAAGATGTCCCAACAGCAACAATCGTTAAACCAATAACCAACTCACTTAAACCAAAATACTTAGCAATCTCGACTGCGCCATCCACTAACCATTGCGAGCCTAATACCAACATCACCAAGCCAAGAACGATATAAATAGCATTTTTCCATAAAGGCTGAGGGGGCGAAATATCATCTACACCATCAGCAATTGCAACGCCTTGCCGACGTGCTTCTTTAATTAAAAATATCGTATAAGCAATAATACCTAAAAATAATAACAAGCCGTCTATACGACTAATCACGCCATCAATACCCATTAATAACACGATTAATGAACCATAAATCATGATGGGAATATCAAAACGTACCAGTTGTTTTTGTACCACTAATGACGCTGCAATTGCTGATAAACCTAAAATAAGTAGTACATTACAAATATTACTCCCCACGACGTTACCAACGGCAATATCAGCAGCACCTTTAAATGCAGATGACACACTTACCGACATTTCGGGCGCACTGGTACCAAAAGCGACCACCGTCAAACCAATGATTAACGGGCTGATACTTAGCGACCCTGCCAAACTGGATGCCCCTTTAACTAATACATCTGCCCCAAAGGTGAGCAACACCAAACCTGCTAATAACAGTAATATCGTCATTAATTCCATCGTTCACCTCTTGCTATGGGATAAATAAATCAACAGTCAAACGACAACGAATGAATGAGGCTTGCTGGCAAAATTTAACTTTTCCGTTAAAAAACAATCATAATGTGTGCTGAGACTCATTGTCCAGAAAGCAAGTTTAGTCAGCATGGAATACAGACAACCATTCGCCAAAACAACAACTTGAACGTGCGGCAGCGCACTGACACTTTTTT
This sequence comes from Agitococcus sp., assembly GCA_030646715.1. Lineage (GTDB taxonomy): Bacteria > Pseudomonadota > Gammaproteobacteria > Pseudomonadales > Moraxellaceae > Agitococcus. The sequence goes on along the minus strand of JAUSLJ010000029.1, from coordinate 47,087 downwards.
GACTAGCCGTTATTGTGCCTCAGCAACATCTAGCGTGTTCGAGAAACCTTCTTTGAATAGCTACATTTTTATTGGAATAAAATATCATGCACAACAAACCCAACAAGCGCGTGCTTGCATCGAGTATTGCGGCATTAGCAATTACCCTAATGAGTGGTACGGTAGCAGCGGAAACGGCTCAGGATGTGCTTGAAGCGCGTCAAGAAAGCCAAATTTGGACAACTTTTGCCCTTAGCCCTTATTTGCGAGCAAATGATCTACGCGTATCTGTCGATAATGGTAAAGCGACTTTAACAGGCAAAGTGGAAGAAGACATCAACAAAGATCTTGCCACGCAAATGGCTTTAGGTGTCAAAGGTGTGAGTGAAGTCGATAATCAAATTGTTATTGAAGCTCAGACTGTAGCACCAGTTCGTTCAGCCGAGCGGAGTTATGGTGAGGTTATTGATGATGCCACCATTACGTCTGCCATTAAATCGAAGTTGATGTGGAGTAAGTATGCCAATGGCTTAGCAACAAATGTTGATACTAAGTTTGGCAAAGTACAATTACAAGGCACAGCTAATAGCAAGCAAGCGAAAGAGATAGCAGGTCGCTTGGCACTTAATACTCGCGGCGTGATTTCAGTTGATAATCAGCTCGTGATTAACCCAAACAAAACGACAGTGACTGAAAAAGCAAAAAGTTCTGTCAAAGAAGCAGAGCACAATATTTCTGATGCTTGGATTACCACGAAAGTGAAATCAAACTTCTTATATTCCAGTCGTGTTGATGGCTCAGGAATTAATGTGAGTACCAGTAAAGGGGTAGTGACATTAACCGGTCGCGTAAATAGTACGACTGAGCGCAATTTAGCGATTGAGTTGGCAAGAAATTTAATTGGTGTTAAAAGCGTGAATGCTAAAGGCTTAACGTTGTAAGCTTTTTCAGCTAATGCTCATTAAAATCCCGTATTTATTACGGGATTTTTTTATCAGTCACTAAAATTTCTAACCTCGGCCAAAGTGAGGCTAGAGAGGATTCTTCGAGCCTGTAAATTTACTTTCTTCCCTTTAACCCTTTTCACCATTCCCCACGTTTACCTAAGCATCTTCAAACAAAACAGGATGCAAACCATGAAATATCACCCACTCGCGTTAATGATTGCCATCGTTTTAGCGCAAGGCTGTTCTAGCCAGCATAAAGAGCAGCAAGCCGAATTATTACCTGCTCCATCAGCAACCCAAGTTTTGACCGATAAAAAAGACTCCGCTCAACAAGACATGAGCGTTGAAGAAGCCAAAGCAAACGACTTAAGTTCGCAAGTCATGACAAACGAAGTCACAGTTAAAGAGCAAATTTACACCAAAGTAGCCAAACAAAAAGCTGAACGTCGTGCGAACTATGCCGCAGGCGCAGCAAATGCACCTTCGACAATGGTGATAGGCAAAATGATGGCCATCGCTCCCGCCTCAGAAGCAATGATGGACTCCTATCATCTCCCCAAAGAAGAACGTGATAAATTTGAACACTTTAACGACAGCCCCATTAAACAAGTCGACACTGATCCCGTATCAACCTTTAGTTTAGATGTCGATACAGGCAGTTATGCTTTAGTAAGACAGTTTATTCAACAAGGCCGCTTACCTGCCAGCGATGCGGTGCGTGTGGAAGAGTTAATCAATTATTTTAGTTATCAATATCCCAAAGCCACAGGTCAACATCCGTTTGCCACAGAAACCGAGCTAAGTACCGCGCCATGGCAGCCTGAGCATTATTTATTGCGTATTGGTGTGCAAGCGCAAGATGTTCATGTCTCCGCTATGCCACCCGCAAACTTAGTATTTTTGGTCGATGTTTCAGGTTCTATGGATGAACTTAATAAATTACCGTTAGTGATTAGTAGCTTGCAAATGTTGACGCAACAACTTCGTCCACAAGATAAAGTATCGTTGGTGGTGTATGCAGGCCGTACCGAAGTGGTATTAGAACCCACCGCAGGCAATAAAAAAGCGGATATTCAAGCGGCATTAGGCCGTTTACAAGCAGGTGGCAGCACCGCAGGCGCATCGGCCTTAGATTTAGCCTACAAAATGGCGCGTAAAGGTTATGTGACTAATGGTATTAACCGAATTTTATTAGCTACCGATGGCGATTTTAACGTTGGTGTGACAGATACCAATCAAATCAAAGACATGGTGAAACGGGAACGTGAGTCAGGCATTACCTTATCGACGCTCGGTTTTGGTCAGGGTAATTTTAATGATGCGATGATGGAGCAAATCGCCGATGTCGGTAATGGTAATTACAGCTATATCGACTCCCTCAATGAAGCACGAAAAGTCTTGGTTGATGAACTCAGCAGTACGTTTAATACCATCGCCAAAGATGTCAAAGTGCAGATTGAGTTTAATCCGAATGTGGTGGCGGAATACCGTTTGATTGGTTATGAAAATCGTCAATTGAATCGTGAAGATTTTAATAACGACAAAGTGGATGCGGGCGATGTCGGGTCTGGTAAAAGCGTGACCGCGATTTATGAAATCACGCCCAAAACGGCCACTCCTGCGGTTGATGCCTTACGTTATCAAGTCAGTAAAGCACCATCTGAGGGTAAAAAAGCCAATGATAGCCAAGAATTGGCCTTTTTGAAAATCCGCTACAAACAACCTGAAGGCACAAAAAGCATTTTAGTCACTCAGCCGATTGCTAACCCGTCTTTTATCACTTCGTTTATTAAATCCAGTGAAACACAACGTTTTGCCACCGCCGTTGCAGGGTTTGGTCAATTGCTAAGACAGTCACCACAAGTCAATGCCTTAACGTACAGCCAAATCGTACAAATTGCTCAAGCGGCAAAAGGGAGTGATAGTACGGGCAGCAAAGGCGAGTTTATTCAGTTGGTGAAAAATGCGGAGTCATTAGCAGGAAAAAACACTGTTCAATCTCAGTTGTGATTTTCTGCGTAGGGGCGAAAAATCTTTCGCCCTTTATCCATCTGATGTAGGGGCGAATTTATTCGCCTGATCATATAACTGACGAATAAATTCGCCCCTACAATTCGTAAACTTGTTACAGTTCAAGCTCCGTGTTTAACCAGCGCAAAATATGTTAATCGACAATGACGACAGCGACGAAAATCTCATGCTCGCCTATCAAACAGGTAACCAACAAGCATTTGCGCGTTTATATCAGCGTTATCGTCAGACTTTATTTGCGTATTTGGTGAAAGCATTAGGGCAAAAAAGCCAAGCGGAAGAAGTGTATCAAGAAATATGGTTGTCATTGATTCGTCAGCGCGAGCGTTACACCGTCACCGCGAGTTTTAGAACCTATATCTTTTGTATCGCCCATTCACGGGTATTAGATTTTTATCGTCAACAAGGAAAGTTGGCGGCAAATGATTCACTCGACGAAGATTTTGACATGGCCGCTTGCGCATATTACGAGCCACATTCACAGTTAGAAGAGCAACGCTTAGTAGAACGGCTGCAATTTTGCCTACAACAATTACCCGATGAACAGCGCGCAGTAATGGTGCTAAAACTAGAGTCGGAGTTAAGCTTACAAGTGATTGCTGAGCAATTAAATGTCGCTTTTGAAGCTTTAAAAAGTCGCTTTCGTTATGCACAAAAGAAGTTGCAACAATGTTTGGGAGGGGATTGATGAATAATTCAGATGACTTAGATCCTCGCTTACAGCACTGGTATAAACAGTTTGCCAAAGAGCAACCTAGCCCCGAATTAGATGCCAAAATTCTCGCTGCCGCACAACAAGCGATAAAAAAACCATCACGCTGGTTAATGCCTTTTTCAATGGCTGCGAGCCTAGTGATGGTTGGTTCATTGGTGTTGTATTGGGCTAAACAACCCGAAGCATTGCAACAAGCAACGGCAACTTCTTCGTCACAAGAAAAGCGGGTTGCTGAATTAACAATGGCTGCGCCCCCAGCAAGCGATGCGGTTATTGAAAAAAATAGCGACGTATTATCAAGTGGTGGTGCTAGTGTTCACCCTCAAATAGCCCAAGAAAAATCTTTAGTAGTGGATGAGTCCAGCGCACCCGTGGTGATGGATGATAAACTTGTTGATGATCTAAAAGACTTAGGCTCAGAGCCACGTCAAAACAGCATAGACAATCAGCGCAAAGAAATAAAAGAAGAAGTCGTTAACATTACCTCATTACCGCCGCAACCTGTTATTGCCAAACAAGACCATTTTGATGATCAAGTAAACGATAATTTATCTTCCACTAATCAATCAATTATTGTCGATAGGGTAATGCAAGAGCAACGATCTTTAGCGACGGTACAAAGGTCAGAGAGCGTAGATTTAATGGCCAAAAGACAAGTTAAGTCCGAACAAGCCGAAGTAGCACGATTACCGACATCACGTTTTAAGGAAATTCAGCGTGTTTTTGTGCAACATCATTTAACATTAAAAAGTGTTTATTTACGCGAGTTAGGCAATTATCCAAATATGAAGGGCGAGTTATATTTAAGACTTATAGTTACAGCGACAGGTAAAGTAAATCACTGTGAAGTTATTCGCAGTGATTTAAATAATATCAAGCTAGAGGCTCAGATGGTAGCTATAGTAAAAGATTTTGATTTTGGCGCGGGAGAAGTGTGGCAAGGGGATGTCCCTATTAGTTTTTATCAAAACGAGCCAGCCCCCTGATGAGGTTGCCGAATGTAATGATAATAGATAATTAGATACACGGAGTTTGTTTGTACTTCCGTTCGCACTGAGCTTGTCGAAGTGTTCTGTGCCAATGGTTCGACAGGCTCACCATAAACGGTGAAACTTTTGTTTGGGTGTTTATTAGCGTTTAAATACTAAACCCTGACCTGTAGGTAAAGGCATAACCTTGTAATTACGCTGTTCAAACCACCCATCCTCTGCTAATTTTTGAGGCCGATAAATACCAGACCATTCATAATCGTCCAATATTATAATGCCACCTGGTACAACTCTATCAAAAAGATGCTCTAAAGCGGCTATTTCAGCAGGAGCTTGATTTAAATCGATATGTAAATAAGCAATTTTGTCAGGACTATTATCTTCAAAGCAATCAGGTATAAAGCCTTTAATTAACTCTACTTGAGGATAATGGGCAAATTTCTCTTGAATTCGCTCATATAAGTCATCACCATGCTCAGGCATTGCGTGGTTTAGCATAGAGTCATTATGCTCGAATAGATCATAGCCCCAGAACATTTTTGGAAAGTGTATGCCGCCTAAATAATCGATTATTGTTTTTATCCCAACACCCGTATAAGCACCACATTCAACAAAATCTCCTTCTAATTGTACACAATGGTACGCAGCACAGGCTAAAACATATCGTCGCCATACAATTGCTTGATCAGATACGCTTTCAATATTACTTTCCCATGCAGTAACAAATGGCTTGTCGTCAAACATGGACATATTTCTAAACCATGTAAAGAGATTGTCTGCAAAATGAAATCCGCCCAATGCATGTTGAGATATTTCGTTGATACTTTCTGCTACCTGTTGAGGGTTTTCTATTCCCCAAAAAACTGGACAGAAAAAATTCGTGACTTCATTCTCTTTTGGTTTTGTATATTTAGGTAAATAAGCAGGTTTATTGATAGCTGCTTCAAGACCTAAAGCAATTAATTGACTTGTATTAGGTTTGCTTTTAAAGGCAAATGCAATAATGTTTGTATTGTACACGCCATTGTAAACTTGATAAAAATTTTGTTCAATTAATAGGTTTACAAGTTCATCTTCATTTAGTAATGAGTCGAGTGTTGATATAACAATATGAGCAAAGCCATCAGCAGTGAGAATACGATTAATATTCTGCAAGAGATGATTATTAATTGGGGTGCTATTTGGTTTAAGAGTGATGGCATTGTAAGTGTTGTTAGGGATTTTATTTAAATCTTCATTTGTACTGGATGTGAAATTAATAAAAACCTGTTGCCATTTTTCATAAACATTGGATAAAGAGACATTTTCAGAGTCGCCACTCAGATTAAGTACTTTTTTACGACCCATTTTATATTCCTTAATATATGATTTTGTGTTAAGCCAGATAATATACAGCAGGCAATAAAAAAGCCAGCTTTTGAGGGCTGGCTTTTTTAGATTTGGTGATCCCACCGGGAATCGAACCCGGGCTACCGCCGTGAAAGGGCGATGTCCTAACCGCTAGACGATGGGACCGCATCTGAGGACGCAAATTCTAATGATCTGCGGCAGAGCTGTCAACACTTTTTAGTGCTTGCCACTGCAATTTCCATTCTGATTGCTCATTTTTTGACAAACCACCTAAAACTTCAATAGCTTGACGTAAACGAGCAAAGGTTAAGTCCGCTCCAAGAATGCCCATTGACTCCATAACTGGTGTACTGGAAGGGCTTCCCGCAATGGCAACAAAGAACGGAAACATAAAGTCGCGGAGCTTATAACCCATTGCCGTACTGAGCTGACTGAGTAATAAACTGATTTGGTTATGATCCCAAACCTGTAGTTGTTCAAAATCCCATAGTGCGAATTGCAGAATATGTTTGACTTCATCGGGCGTAAGTTTTTTATGAGTGAATTTCTCTGCCGTCACACTCACTGTGCCTGCCAAAAAGAATCCAGCCCAATTAACGGCTTCTGATAGCGTTTGAATCCGAGGCTGAATTTGTTTAGCAACTTGGCTTAAATATTCAGGATTAATCGCCCATTGTTGGAAAGCCTGCATGAAGTCAGGTAAAGCCATTTCTTTTAGCCATTGGCCATTTAACCAACTCAGCTTTTCTACATCAAAGGTTGGGCCACCTAAAGACACACGCTTAATGTCGAACTGGCTAATCATGTCCGCTAATGAGAATTTTTCACGATCATCAGGCATCGACCAGCCCATACGGCCTAAATAATTCAACACCGCTTGGGGTAAATAACCCATACGCTGATAGTAAGTGATACTCGTTGGGTTTTTACGTTTACTGAGTTTGCTTTTATCAGGATTACGCAACAATGGCATATGGCAGAATGTTGGTGCTTGCCAATCAAAATACTTATAAAGTAATAGATGTTTGGGTGCAGAGTTAATCCATTCTTCACCACGAATCACATGAGTAATGGCCATCAAATGATCATCGACAACATTGGCTAAATGATAAGTCGGTAAACCATCGGCTTTCATCAATACTTGCATATCGACGTTTACCCATTCAATTTCAATTTTGCCGCGTAACATATCGTCAATTTCGCATATACCTTCACGCGGAACGGTCATGCGAATCACCGAGCTTGCGCCCGCCGCTAACTTAGCTGCGACTTCATCACCAGAAAGTTGTAAACAATAGCCATCATAACCAATCACTGCATCTTTACGCGCCTGTTGTTCTTGACGAAGTGCGTCTAAACGATGGTTATCACAAAAACAATGAAAAGCATGACCTTTGGCGACTAATTCATCCGCATGTTGCTTGTAAATGGCACTGCGTTCACTTTGACGGTAGGGAGCATATTGACCACCAATATCAGGGCCCTCATCCCACGTCAAACCTAGCCATTTTAACGATGCTAAAATTTGTGCTTCAGATTCGGGCGTTGAGCGGACTTGATCGGTATCTTCAATTCTTAAAATAAATTGGCCGCCATGTTGACGCGCAAAACATAAATTAAACAAAGCAATATACGCCGTGCCTACATGAGGAAACCCTGTAGGAGAAGGTGCAATACGGGTGCGAATGACAGTCATTTTCAGTGACAATCCTTAAAAAGTGATGGGCGATTATACAGCGGAGTTGTGCTAGAGTGTTTATATAACGACTTTAGTCATACGACGATTGTCGTGATTTTATCCACATTTATATGTGTTTAGCCTATTTGCAGATGCTTCACCCAAAAGCGAGCTAAATTGGGCTGAGGATTTTAGGATAATGAAGGTGTTTTATCATGTCAAAACAACACACTACCTTAGATAAGGACATTTTTTGGCGACTAATTGAAATTAGTACCGCGTTATCGAGTGAGCGTAATAAAGCACGTTTGTTTGAAAAGATATTAGATGCTGCCCAAGATATCACCTTTGCCGATGGCGGTACCTTGTATTTATTACAAGAGAAAAATGGCAAACAAGTACTTGAGTTTGAAATTTTAAGAAATAATTCATTAAATTTAACATTAGGTGGAACATCGGGTCGTCCTATTCCTTTTGCACCTTTACCGTTATATCGTGAAGATGGTACGCCTAATCATAATAATATTGCCACTCATACTGCTTTAACTAAAAAAGTAGAAAACATTGAAGATGCATATTTTGCTGAGCATTTAGATTTTTCTGGAACTAAAGCGTTTGATGCGCGGGCAAATTATCGCTCAAAATCATTTTTAACAACGCCCTTGTGTAATCATGCCGATGAAGTCATTGGCGTGTTGCAATTGGTTAACGCCAAAGATCCTAAAACGGGCGAAACCATTACTTTTTCTGAAGAGTTAGAACCGATTGTCGCAGCCTTATCCTCCAGTGTTGCTATTGCTTTAGAAAATCAAATTTTATTACAAGATCATAAAAATCTGTTAGATGCTTTTATCCAAGTCATCGCCCAAGCGATTGATGCTAAGTCTTCACACACCTCTGCCCATTGTCAGCGTGTCCCTGTATTGACGGAATTGATTGCCGAAGCAGCGTGCGCAGCTAAAGAAGGTGCATTAAAAGATTTTGATTTAGATGAAGGGGATTGGTACGAATTGCGCGTTGCGTCGTGGTTACATGACTGCGGTAAGTTATCAACGCCTGATTATTTGTTAGATAAAGCGACGAAATTACATATTTTGAATGATGGTATTGAAACGGTGAAAGCGCGTTTTGGCGCATTAATGGCGCAAACAGAACTGGCTTTTTATAAAAAGATGATTGCTTCACCTCAACTCGAGTCTAGTTTACAAGAAGAAATGCAAGCGCAACTGCATGAGTTAAAAGAACAATGCCTGTTTATTGAAAAGTCCAATAAAGGCGGTGAGTTTATGAGTGAAGACTCTAAACAAAAAGTGCGAGATATTGCCGCTTATCGTTGGGTAGACCATACAGGTATTGAGCAACCTATGCTGTCTGAGCAAGAAGTGGCATTTCTGTGCATAGAACGTGGCACGATTACCTATGATGAACGTCAGAAAATTAATAATCACATGACCGTGACCATTCAAATGTTAGAGTCGTTACCTTTTCCTAAAAATTTAAAGCGTGTGCCTGAGTATGCGGGTGGTCATCACGAAAAAATGGATGGTACGGGCTTTCCTAAAGGCTTGAAGCGTGACGAAATGTCTTGGCCTGCGCGGATGATGGCGATTGCGGATATTTTTGAGGCGTTGACAGCGAGTGAAAGACCCTATAAACCTGCGATGAAAATATCCCAAGCATTGAGCATTATGCAGCGTATGCGTGACCAAAATCATATTGATGCGGACTTATATCAGTTATTTTTACGTGGTCGTGTTTGGCAAAAATACGCCAGTCGTTTTTTGCGTGCTGAGCAATTGGATGTCGAAGAGTACGAAGCGTATGTTTAAATGGAAGCCTCTGATTACCCTCATGTCGTGATTCTATAGGCTCAGCATTGACGGATAAAAACCAACCGCTCATCCTGAGCTTGTCGAAGGGTGGTTCGACAAGCTCACCACGAACGGGTGAGCTTGATTTACATAAAAAAGGACGCAGAAGCGTCCTTTTTTATACGGGCTTTATTTAGCCTGCAATTTTGTTACCTAACTCTTTACGGCGAGCGATTAAGCTTGCGGGTAATTTGTCGGCAATTTTAGCAAATAACTCATCATGGCTGGCGAGTTCACGTTGCCATGCGTCTTTGTCTTGGCTAGTGACTTGAGCATATTGCTCAGCACTAAACTCTGAGCCATCCCAAGTTAAATCGGTATAACGCGGGACAATACCAATCGGTGTGTCTTCACCTTGGCCACGACCTTCACAACGTTCAACAATCCACTGAAGCACACGCATATTTTGACCAAAACCAGGCCAAATAAATTTACCGTTTTCGTCAGTGCGGAACCAGTTGACGTTAAAAATCTGTGGCAATTTTGCGCCTGAGGCTTGTAGTTTTTCGCCAAGAGCTAACCAATGAGCGAAGTAATCGCCGACGTGATAACCACAGAATGGCAGCATGGCAAATGGATCACGACGAACAACACCTTGTTTACCGACAGCAGCAGCCGTGGTTTCTGAACCCATCGTTGCTGCTTTATAAACACCATCTTGCCAATCAACGGCTTCTACCACTAAAGGCATGGTATCACCACGACGACCGCCAAAAATAAAGGCAGAGATCGGTACGCCGTTCGGGTTTTCCCAGTCGGCATCAATCGAAGGACATTGACCCGCAGCCACAGTAAAGCGCGAATTTGGATGTGCGGCTTTACGACCACAATCAGGAGTCCAATCTTGGCCAGTCCAGTCTATTAAATGTGCAGGCGCAGTTTTTGTTAAACCTTCCCACCAAACATCGCCATCATCGGTTAACGCAACATTAGTGAAAATGACGTTTTCATCTAAAGTAGCCATACAGTTAGGATTAGTCGTGGTGTTTGTGCCAGGTGCTACACCAAAGAAGCCTGCTTCAGGGTTAATGGCATATAAACGTCCATCTTTGTGCGGCTTAATCCATGCAATATCGTCACCAACGGTTTCAATTTTCCAGCCTTCAAAACCCGCAGGAGGAACTAACATAGCAAAGTTGGTTTTGCCACACGCAGATGGGAAAGCTGCACCTACGTAGTGTTTTTCGCCTTTAGGATTGGTGACACCTAAAATCAACATATGTTCGGCTAACCAGCCTTCATCACGTCCCATCACCGAAGCAATACGCAGCGCTAAACATTTTTTGCCTAACAGTGCATTACCACCGTAGCCTGAACCAAACGACCAAATTTCACGGGTTTCTGGGTAATGAACAATATATTTTTCGGCATTACATGGCCATTTTACGTCGTCCGCTTCAGTCAAAATCGGTTGACCAACGGTATGCACACAAGGAATAAAACTACCATCTGTACCGAGTACGTCATAAACAGCTTTACCCATACGCGCCATGATACGCATATTAGTGACAACATAAGGGCTGTCTGATAATTCAACACCGATTTGTGCGATGTGGCTACCCAAAGGACCCATAGAAAAAGGCACAACATACAGCGTACGGCCTTTCATACAACCCGCAAATAAGCCGTTGAGTTTGGCGCGCATCACTGAAGGCTCTTCCCAATTATTAGTAGGGCCAGCATCAATACGATTCTGTGAGCAGATGAATGTGCGTTCTTCAACACGCGCAACATCGGATGGGTCGGAACTTGCTAAATAGGAGTTAGGACGTTTTTCGGGATTGAGTTTAACCATCATCCCTGTGCTGACCATGAGGTCTAATAAGCGTTGGTTTTCTTCAGCACTACCGTCGCACCATTCAATGTGTGCGGGTTGTGTGAGTGCCGCAATTTCGGCGACCCAAGCGATAAGTTTTGTGTGTTTGACAAAAGCGGGAGCATTGACAATAGTTTGACTCATGGTATGAGGCCCAATCAACTAAAAAAACATCCATGCACTACAGGGGTGTCCTGATAGTGAGTATAAAAGCAGGTAAAGAATAGCTTGTAAGCTGCGTCAGCCTAAAATTAAAGCTAACAAAAATATTGGCGGAGGCGGTGAGATTCGAACTCACGGAGGGGGTAAACCCTCGCCGGTTTTCAAGACCGGTGCCTTAAACCGCTCGGCCACACCTCCAATAGGGCGGCAAGAATACTCTAAAATTGTCAAATTGTCACTAAAGAACAATACTTTAAATAAAAAAAGGTGCGAAAAACGCACCTTCTTTTATTTTAGTCTAGATTAGTTGGGGTAGAAGTTCACAGGATATGTTCCTTTCCACACTTCAACATCATCATCACCAAAGTTGAAGCTTTTGACGATAGAAACAATTTTGCTTTCTAGTTCAGAGTTGTTTAGCTCACTAGAGGCAACTTCGCAACTAACGACTTTACCACTTGGATCAACAACCAGTTTTAATCTGATCGTTCCTTCCATACTTGGATCATCTTTTAATGCCCGTTGATAAGCATTATTGAGACGACCACCGTTTTGGTCAAATATACGGCGAATGTCTTCGGTTGTGCGTTTGCCAATACCACCTTCACCGCGGGTTTTGCCTTCATAGCCACTGCCTGAACCAGAAGAGGCAATTAAGCCGCCTTTCATGTCCTTAGTGCCTTTAGAGCCTAAGTTCAAGTTACCCTTACTACCTGAGCCACCAGCAACACCACCACCAAAGCCAGTGCTAGACGCGCCATTATAGGCAATGCCACCAGAACCAGCACCTGCTTTACTACCAATCATGTTACGACTCGTACCAGCAGGGCCACCATTGTCTTTTTGCAAGCCGCCTGTAGCTGGTTTAGTTGCGGTAATTTCCATATCGCGTAAATCAGCAAGCGCATCTGCGACCGCAGAAATTTCTTTCTGCGCCACTTCTTTCGCTTTTTTGATTTGATTATCTGTAGGTTTAACTTTCGCTACTGGTTCTTTCTCAATAGGCTTGGGCTTGTCTTCAGGTTTTGCCTCTTTTTTGACATCCTCTTTCTTAACTTCTGGCGGTTTAGGCGGAGGAGGGGGAAGCTCTACTTTACGCTCTACCATACGTGCAACTCGCTCAGGAACAACAACATCAGCACGAGGAATAGGAGGCAGTTTCACAAAAGGAATAATGACGAAACACAGAATAGATAATACCAATGCGACAATATTAATTTTGCGCATGCGATTGGCGTTTTCTGGTAACTCATCCCACGGTAAAAAACCACTAATAAGATGTGAGGACATTATTGTTTCCCTCCACGCACAACGGCAAAGGAGATTTTTGCGTAGTCGTTTTCACTACATGTCGCCATGATTTTACGCACAACGGCATAGGGGGTTTTTTCATCACCCAAGATGGTCACTTCGCGTTCAGGAATACCACGTTCATTTAGCTCCGCTACTGTTTTAGAAGCACGATACTTTAGTTCAGCCGCTAAACTCGGAATTAAATCAGTTTTAAGTGCTTTAATATCATTAACAGTAGATACTTTCATGTCCTGTACTAACACGTCATCGCGCGTCACCATAATAACCAAGGTGTCTTTTGGATCGGTTTCGGCAACTGAGTTTGGAAGCTTTAGGTTTTTAACGTCAGGTAGTTTTGATGGATTACTCGAGCTGACTAACAAAAAGAAAACCAGAATAGTAAAAATATCCATAAGCGAGGTTAGGCTTAAATTGGCCTGACCTTTAATACGCTTTTGCAAACGTTCATGACGTTTAATATGAGGACTTTTAGCTTTCATTTTGCACCTCCAATATCAGGTGGTGCATCACCAATACTAATATCTGGGAATAATGCATATTTAGCGGGTTTGCCAGTTTCCATACTCGTAATAATACGCACTGCATCCATTGTGTGAATCAAATGGTCATAGGGAGTGTCTTGCTCCAGCAAAATACTCGCCTCAGTAACCAGTGGATATTGTGTTTTTATCGTGCGTAAGTAATCGTTTAGGGCAGCATAGTCAAATTGCGCTTTCGCGTTTAGCGCAATGGTTTTCATTGGCCCTGTTTGACGGTCAGCAACTAAGAAATGATCTTTATAGACCATAACTTCTAATATCAATGGTGGTTTTTTTTCATCAGCCGAAGCTGCACCACCATTATTAGGCATAGAGACCTGCAATACCGCCAATTGGGTAAATACAGCATCTAGTAACAAGAATGGGATCAGAATCACCATCAAATTCATGAATGAGGTGATATCTAATTCCGGATTCGTGTCACGGTTCTTTGAACGTGACCGCATAATCGACTCCTCTTCTATATCAACGCTTAAAAAGAGCCGTTATTAAGCATTGTTACGAATTTGACGTAGGGCATTAAGAAGTTTGATAGATGCCATTTCTAGACTTTCTACGACTTCACCTGTACGACTTTGTAAGAGGGCATACAATAACAAGAGAGGAATGGCGACAATCAAACCAAATGCTGTCGTATTCATAGCAACAGAAATGGAGCTGGACAATAAATCGCCTTTTGTTGCTGGGTCAGCATTAGCAATGGCGGCAAACGCGATAATCAAACCTTGCACTGTACCTAACAAGCCGAGCAATGTGGCAACGTTAGCAAAAGTTGCAATAAATGGCGTGCGCGCTTCTAAGCGAGGCAATACTTCCATTAATGCTTCTTCCATTGCCGTTTCAACGTCTTCAACGTTTTTAGCTGATTGATTACGTGTTAAACCATAATCAAGAATTCGACCAATTTCTGTTTCATTATCTTTGACAATTTTAAGGGCTTTTTGCGTGTCGCCTTTTTGAATAGAAGGAAATACTTCATCCCAAAGTGCTTTATTGGCCTTTTTTACCCGTGCTAAAAATAAAAGACGCTCGACGGCCATGCCTAAACCAACAAACATAATTAAGAGGATTGGATACATGAAGAATCCACCATCTTGAATAAACCGAATTGCTGACATCATGATTTGTTGCTCCTGTTTAAAATAAAAATTAAGGTGTTGTAGGTAATTGTTGTAATGCGTGCGAGAAGCTAACTTCACGATAGACGACATCGCGATCAATCGGCTCTAAGCTTTCTTGTAACACAGAAGCAGTCAAAGGATTTTTGGGTAAGTAATTCTCTTTTTCTTTCCATGAGACCACGTTTAACACCAACGGTGCGTCTTGACTACCGATAACATCCGTACCATTAGAAATGTCAACACTACCATTTTTAGTGGCGGTTGCTTCTTTCTTGACTGACGATGGTTTGTCAGCAGCTATGGCTGTGGTGCTAAAAAAGGCACAAGTCACAAAAGCAAATAAAAACTTTTTCATGGCTGCACTCCCGCTGCCGTTGTTGGTGTTTGCTCAGATGTGCTTGTAGGGGCACTTTCTGCTGTTGCTGATTTTACGGCTTCTGCGACAGGAGTGGCAGTACCTGAAGTCACATTCTTGCTCTGCTTTTTTGATTTTGACGATTTTTTCGTCTTTTCTTTCACGTTTTTAGGGGCAGTTGATGTTTTCGGCGCTTCCGCACTGACTGTTTCTGCTGGGGGTTTGTCGCTAGATGTTGTTTCTGGCGTTGGTGTTGTCTTATCTTTAGCCGCGCTATTGACTGTTGTTTCAGGAGTAGGGACTGGGCTTACTGTTGCTTCTCCAGTCGGGGTTGCTGGCGTTGGGTCAGCTATGGGCGCAGGAGTTTCCTCAACCGTGATTTCTTCTACTTTGGCAGGTTTAGCGGGTGCTTTATATACGCCCGTACGTTTTTGTAAGTCAACAATCCATTTGGTAACCGTGGTATCAGGTGATGTTTGTAATGTTTGATAGGCTTCGTAATGTTGCAAAGCGAGCGGTAAGTCCTGTAAGTATAAATCAGCCAAGACGCCTAAATTAAAATGTGCTTTCGCATATTTAGGTGTGATCGCAATTGCTTTTTCATAGGCTGTGCGAGCATTGGCAAATTGGCCTTGTTGACGAGCAACAAAACCTTGTAAGTTATAAACGAAAGGATTTTTCTCGTTAATGCCAACCGCTTTTTTGAGTAATAAATCGGCTTCTTTATAATTCAGTTGTTGAATACGAATTAATGCCTGATTCAGTACAGGGCCAGCAAACATCGGGGCTTTAGTTTGAATATCGTCAAATAAAGCAAATGCTTCGTCTAATTGCTGTGCTTTCATCAAAACGATGGCTTTTTTATAATCTTCTTGCACAGGTGCAGCCTGTTTCTTTAACTCGTCACTGATACCAACCATTGTCGGTTCTTGAGAGGTATCGACTGCGGCGGCATTTTTTTCTTTGCCTTCATCTTTGGTTTTGGTTTGGCCTTGAGCAGCACGCTCTTTTGCCATTTTCTCTAAGTCAAGTTCATTGGCTTCTGTTGGCGCAATGGTGGCGTTTGCGGCATCAGGTGTTGCTACAGGCTTTTTGGGTGCACTACTACAAGCCGCTAAAATGCTGCTTAATAGTAAGGTTAATCCTAAGTGTTTAGGCGCAAACATGAATAATTCCTCAGTAAATCTCGTCGATTGCGTCTTCTATCTGTTCACTCTTTTTATAGCGACCAGGTGATAGTTCAGCAAGAGCAGTAAAACTTTTTTGCACGAAGCCATCATAAACATCTTGCTTCACTAAATTGGCATTAGCGGTATAAATGTCGATGGCTTTGTTCGCTAAAGGTTCGGCCTGTTCTTCCAATAAGATGCCATATTGTTCTAATTCTAAGTCACTGAGTCCTTTAGGTTTTTCACTGGCAATAAGATCAGCGGCCAGTTTTTGATAAATTTGCGCCTGTTGATAATTAGCAGCCGTCGTGAATTCAGCAACACCAATATTGGCTACTTGGTTGTAAGCAACCAATGCGGCTTGCATGGCTTTTTTCTTCGCTAACAAGTTCGGTTTTAATGGCTGTTTCAGTGTGATAGCAGCAAAGTTATCATACAAAGGCTGAGTCATTTTGAAATGAGCCATGGCTCCAAAGTAACGAATACGCGGAGGAGCTTTGTCGCCTAACTTATCATAAATCTGCGCTAGATTTTTCAGGGAGCTTTGAGCCTCAGTCACGAGATTGTTTTTGTCGTTGTAAGTATAAATACGATAAACAGCTTCAGCGCGTAAATCCACAGGGTTGGTGGTGTCGGCACTGTATTGCTGATAAATTTTGAGTGCCTGTTCGGGTTGTTTGATTTTTTCAAAGGTTTCAGCGGCTAACCACAACGCTTCACGAGAGGCGGCTGGGTTTTTCTTTTGGTCACGAGCGGCAATGGCTTGATATTGCAAAGCCGCATTACCTAAATCATCCGATTTTTCATAGGCCACAGCCAGTTTTTCAGGAATGTCTTGACTGAGTGGGCTATCAGGATGACGAGTGCGGAAAGCAATAAGTACAGGAATCGCTTCTTTGAACTTTTCGGCATTTAATAATACTGTTGCCGCATCAAAATCAGCAGTGGCTTTCAGTTTGGTATCGGCCGCCATATCAGCTGCTTTCAAGAAGGCTTGTGCTGCAAGTTCGGGGTTTTTTTCATCACGAAGCTTTTCTGCTTGGCGATAATAAGTTGTCGCCAAACGATCTTGATAACGTGCTTTTAGCTTCGTGTCTTTAATATCAAAGGCTAGTACTTGTTGATAAGACTTATCGGCATCTTCCAAGTTACCTTTATCAAACTGAGCATCAGCAACAACGGTGGCCGCTTCTAAACGTAATGTTTGATCCACGGGTGGGTTGATAGCAAGTAATGCTTGAGCAGATCTAACGGCACTATCAAAATCCTTGAAGTGTAAGTACAAGTTGGTTTGCCCTTGTAATAATAAGGCAGAGTTTTTGTCTTCAGGCAGTGTGGCGACAATACGAGTAATTTGCGCTTCTAAATCCTTGGTGAGCTGTTTTGCCTTATCATCATATTCTTGATAATGATCGTAAATAAATTGCGTGATACCCTGCATGACGACAGTGGTATTACTATCTTGAGGAAAGTGCTCGGCAAATTTAATGGTACTTGCCAATCGCTGAGAAGTTAATCCTTTGCGAGCAGCCTCGTCTGTACCTAATGATTTATCCCACTCTTGATAACTTAACAATGCAAAGTAGGCAGCTTCGGCAGCTTTAGGATTATTAGTATAGTCATAGGCGGTTTTTTCAAACTCAAAGATGGCTTCATTATAATTTTTTGCAGAATACAATACTTCAGCCAATAGTTGATTAACAACAATGGCATCTTCTTCTTTAGGCTTTAAGCTTAAATGAGCACGATACCAAGTTGCTGCTTTTTGATAGTCTGCCGCCTCATTATCCAGTTGCGCTAAAGCATGATAGTGCTTAGCCAAGTCGATAATATGGCTTTCTAAGATGGGGCGGAGTTTCTCTTGTGTTTGCGCGTCGGATTGTTGCCAAAAGGTACTGCTAGGGTCGTAATGTTTGACAAACTCTTCTTTAGCCGTGACAACTAAAGAGGGAAAACCACCCAAATCATAAGTGTTGATAATCGCGGTACTTAACTCAGGGGCATCGGGGTCAAAAGGATGACGATCAATAAATGCAGTGTAGGTTTCGGCGGCATCACGATAGAGTTTTTTGCCGATATAAGCTTTAGCTAAGTTATTGTAAATAATCGATTCATAGAATTTTTCGCCCGTTTTATCAAAATAGGCATTCAATGATTTAGCACCATCCATTTGGATGAGTGAAAGACTAATAATGTCTAAACCACTTTGTAAAGCATCTTCTTCTTGTTTGCTTTTCTTCGGTTTAATCCAAATTTTTTCCGCAAAGGCAAAAAAGAGGGGAATGGCATCGTCATAGTTTGAGGCGCGATATAACGCCCAACCACGCTTGTAAAGAGATTGGTCGTAAAAGTCTGATTTTTTATCTTCTAGGACTTTGCCGTAATAATCAGCAGCTTCGATAAAGTGATTGGCCGCAAACGCATATTCAGCCAAGCGAAAACGAACTTCAGTAATATGGGGCGTTTCTGGGTATTTTTCAGCCAGCGTTTTTAGCGCGGCAATCGATTCTTCTTTTTTTGTCAATAAATCGTAGTTTTTAGCCAGCTCATAATAAATTTCTGCTCTTGACTCAGCAGCAGGCATACGTTCGATTAAGTCCTGATAAAACTCAACGTTTTTGGTGAGCATTTCTTGCTCAGCTTTATCAACATCTGGATTATTAGAACCTTCTTTCAAACGACGAGCAACGCTTAAATAAGCGGTTGCTGTACCTGGATCTCTTGCCGCTTTAGCATCTTGAATCAGGCGGTTGTATAAAGATTCGTTGAGTTTTTCGTTGATTTGCGAATCTACAGTCGAGGCATTCGCGGTAACTTCTTCTACAGGTTGAAGTGCCAAAGGATTGGATCGCGGCTGTAATTTTTCCAGTCGCTTTGATGGATCATCAAAAGGAGAAGGCTCTGGAACAATAGAAACCGTGGTATTTTCTAAGCTGGCCAAGGTTTTAACAGGCGCAGGCACATAAACAGAAGGCTTATACGCAGTTGTTGATGGTGTAGGCGCACTGCTACACGCGGTGACAAATGCTACCGCGACCGCTAGTGGTGTAAGCTGATAGAGAGATGTCTTAGCAATCATAATTTTTCACTAACTTTTGGGGCAACGGGGCTAGGCTTGTTTTCGACACGCTCCATCCCTAAATAGGTTTCGGTAATATAGGTCGTCAAGCGTTGGCGACGCTCTTCTATTAGACTTTTTGCCAAAGTACGCAAGTGATTTTTATACGACAATTTAGCCTCGTCAACTTGCGTTTGCAGTGCCAGTGCTTTGTCTTTTAATTCAGGAAATTTTTGACTGTTTTTACGTTGCAAGACATTTTGATTGTCTGCCAACAACGTTTCGACAGTGGCTAAGCGAGATTTAGTATCCCGTAATTGCTCAGTCGATTCTTGCAGTTTTTCATAAATTTCATCACGCGATGCTGCATGTCTAGCCACTTCAAACATCGTCAAACTTTTAAGACGATTGAGGCGGTCTTGCATTTCTTGTTCTTGTTTAGCGTCAAGACCAAGTTTGCTTATTTTACGCAGTAACTTATTGATTTGCTGTAAACGTGCTGTTTCAGCTTGTGTGGCCGCTTCGCTGTAGGAATCGACATTTGTGCCCATACGTTTAGCGCGAATTTGTACTGCTTGCCACTTTTTAACCAATGTCACATAGTTTTCACGTAGCACTTTAAGGCGACTTACGGCATCGGGTATCTGGTTTTGGCGTGCCTCTAAGGTTTGCGCGACTTCTTGCAGTGCGGCAATATCACGTAAGCGTGTATCTAATAAGCTCTTAATCCGATCAAGTTGTTGGTATTGCTTGAAGCCTTCATTAAAAGCAGGCGAAGCGAAAAGTTTAGAGAATAAGCCAGCAGTAATGGCATTATTTGTGGCTGGCAAAGGTTTTAAGTTGAGCGGATCGGCATCGTTGGTATTAACTTGCGCAGGAGCCAAAACGTCTGGCCAATTATCCGCGTCTATACGCAATGCGGTTCTTTCTAATTGGGTTAATTGCTCACGTAGGGTAAGCGCACCAATTCTATAACTGGCAATTGCTTGGTTTTTTGCCCCTAGATCTTCATAAACACGTGCACCTAGCAAAAAAGCTTCTTGTACGGTGGGGTCAGCAGGATTACGACTTTGTAGTTCCAAAGTGGCTGGTAGTGCCTTCTCGTAATTTTTGCTCAAGTAATGAGAGTAAGCTAAGGTTAGTAATGCGGAGTTACTGTAAGGGCCTTCTAGACGTACACGCAATAAAGAGTTTCGCGCGTCCTCGTAATTACCATTTTTTAAATATTGATAGGCAATTGCCAAAGCAGCTTTATCTTTTAGATTGAGGCTTTCGTTGTCACTACCAGCGGCACGTATCATATTGTTAAGGCTAGCAATACCTGCAACGAATTTACCTTCTTGAATATAAGCAACTCCAAGGTTGTAAAGACCGTAGCTTGCTAAAGCACCTTGCGCGGGCAAGTCAGTTAGTAGCTGAATTGCTTCGGCATAGCTTTTTTTATGAATTAAAACATTGGCTAAAATAACCCGACGTTCTGACTCTTGGTAGCTGGTTAAGTTTGCAGGTGGTTTGCGTAGATAATTTTCGGTTGCTACATCGTTGCCCACTTGGTATAAAAATTTTCCATAGCGTAGCCACGGCATATTACGCGTACTAGAGGGAATATCTTGTGCTTGTACACGTGACAATGCGGCATCGGCCTCTCTGGGCAGGCCAAATTCGGTGTATAAATCACCTAATAGACTTTCCGTTTCAGCATCGTCATCGGTAAAAAGACCTTTATTTTTGTCTTGGATTACCGTGTTTAAAGCGGAGAAATGATGACCCATGTGATAGTCATAATAAATCTGGCCAAATTCAGGCTCACGGGTATCTGTAGAAACATCTAAGCGTTTCTTTAAATCAACGGCTAAAGCAGGTTGACTGATGGCTGCAATGGCAAGGGCGATGACCGACCATCGCCCAGTATAATACGCTATCCGCTTCATAGTATTGTTCTATCCTAATGGCGATACTTAGTTTTTGCTTTCCCATTCACGGAAGTTAAATAGGGCAGGTTGAACTTTAGAGTTATCATCGCCAGCTTTTATTTCAACAATCTTACGCAAGCTGTTTTTGCTAAAGCTATAATTGACGGTGCGTTGAAAGTCTTTACCAGCAGAGTCATAGGCTGTTATCACAGCTTGCATGGTATGTGCGCCACTGCTGACGTTACCCATAAATAAACGATGTAAGCCACCTTTACCTAAAGCCGCCGTTTCTTGCTCGGAGTAAGCATGGTAGCTGACAATTTGATCGTCAACACTGAGTTTGACATCGACCAATCGTATTTTGCTGCCTGCATTAACTCCCATCAGTACTGTGGTGCTAGAGCTAGGAAATAACAACTCACTTTCAAGTTGGGTCACGTCACGATTGAGTGATAAGACTTCAGACTTTAGGTCTTGTAAGTCAGAGGGAAGGCTAGACTCACCTGCTGCAAAGGCAACAGACGCAGTGAATGCTGTGAGACAGCCAACGAGTAATAAAGAGTATCCCTTGTTCATGATTATAATCAGTCGCTATGGTTATAAAAAATATCAGCGCTTCTATGATAAGACAAATACGCTACGAAAATCAAAGCTGATTGCGATTAACGCATAAGGTAAGCTGACAGTCAAAGGGTGTTTTTTAGATAAAAGAGAAAGAGTTTGCATTATTGTATGGTCTTTGGACAGTTTAAAGAATTTATTGTTGAAGAAAGCGATAAAATGACTTACTGACATTAAATAAGAGCAGGCATGACGATGCGCATAGTTGCAGACGAAAATATGGCTTTGGTACAAGCGTTTTTTAGTGATTTTGGTCAATTAAGTTGTTATTCAGGCCGTCAGTTGTCAAATGAGCAAGTCAAAGACGCGGATGTGTTATTGGTGCGTTCGGTCACAGAAGTGAATGCTAATTTATTAACCAATAGTCGTGTGCGTTTTGTTGGCAGTGCGACGATAGGTGCGGATCATTTAGATAAAGAATGGTTAGACTCACAAAATATCACCCTGACGACGGCACCTGCGTGTAATGCGCGTAGTGTCGTTGAATATGTATTGACGGCAATCGCCGCCGTTTCAGCACGTTTACAGATAGACCCTTCCGCTAAAGTATTAGGGATCGTCGGTTTGGGCAATGTCGGTTTTCTGTTGGCTACGGTTGCCCAATCATTGGGAATCAAAGTGTTGGGTTGTGATCCCTTCGTTAATCGCCCAACGATTCAACAATGTAGTTTTGAGGAGTTAATGGCTTCGGCTGACATTGTTTCACTGCATACACCGTTAACTCGTCAGGGCGAATATCCAACATATCATCTATTGAATGAAGTCTCATTATCACGGTTAAAACCTAACAGTATTTTGCTCAATACAGGGCGTGGTGCGGTCATTGATAATCAGGCATTGCTTAATTTTGTTGAGAATAATCCTGAGCATTTAGCTGCCATTATTTTGGATGTCTGGGAAGGAGAGCCGTTGATTAATGCTCGTCTAATCCCTCATCTGATGTTGGCAACACCCCATATTGCAGGATACAGCTTAGAAGGGCGGACACGTGGTACAGAGCAAGTGTATCAAGCCTTATGCCAGTTTTTGGCACAACCACAGCAACATCAATTAAAGGATTTTCTCCCTGTCAATTCGTCTGTCATTACGGCATTACCCAATGAAAATCTTTGGCTGATGTTGTCACAAGTTCTTCAGGCGGCTTATCCCATATTTAATGATGACGAGCAATTCCGCGAAACCATGCAACTTGCCGATGCTGAACGGGCTTTAGCGTTTGATTTGTTGCGTAAGCACTATTGGCCTCGTAGGCAATTTGCATCTCATCACGTGTTTGTTGACCAACAAGATGTTGCAGCGATAGAGATGTTAAAAAAATTAGAATTTCTGGTCTGATTTTTGCCTTTAAACGTCGATATAAGTTTAATTACTGTTGTAAAAACCGCGACATTTCGCGATTAAACTTTTAGAATCGCAAGCCATTTTTTACTAAATTAACCTTAAGTTTTAGACTTCAGGTTGCCTCCAGATTTGGGCGGAGCAGACCATGCTGAATTTTTTTGTCGGTTTATATTTACTAGCATCAATAGCAATTGGTTTATACGCGGCAAGGCGAGTGCATAGCAGTCAAGATTATGTCGTAGCGGGGCGAAGTTTACCGTTATACATCACCACCGCGACTGTTTTTGCGACATGGTTTGGTTCGGAAACGGTATTAGGAACATCGTCAACCTTTATCCAAGAAGGTTTACACGGCATTGTTGCTGACCCGTTTGGTGCTGCTTTATGTTTGATTCTGGTGGGCGTTTTTTTCGCTCGTAAACTTTATCGTATGAATTTGCTGACGATAGGCGATTTCTTTCGCATTAAATATGGTCGCGGTGTGGAGTTGGCGACTTCCTTAGCCATTATGTTGTCGTACTTGGGCTGGGTGTCTGCGCAAATGTGTGCTTTAGGCTTGGTCTTTAATGTGCTGTCAGAGGGTGCAATTAGTACTGATGTGGGCATTGTGATTGGTGCGATCATTGTCATTATTTATACCATCTATGGTGGTATGTGGTCGGTGGCGATGACTGACTTTTTTCAAATGATTATTATCGTGTTAGGGATGTTGTATGTGGGTTATATCGTCACGGGGCAATTAGACGGTGGCGTAGCAGAAGTGATTCAACATGCAGAAAACTCAGGGAAACTCAATTTTTGGCCTGAACCGACACTGGCGGGCATTTTAGCTTTCTTGGGTGCGTTTTTGACTTTGGCACTCGGTTCTATTCCTCAACAAGATGTCTTTCAACGCGTGATGTCGGCTAAAAATGAAAATACAGCGGTGCGTGGAGCGGTATTGGGTGGCAGCTTGTATTTTCTTTTTGCTTTTATTCCCATCTTTTTAGCGTATTCTGCTTTTTTGATTGATGAAAAAATGGTTACAGGCTTATTAGAGACCGATAGCCAATTGGTGCTGCCGACACTGGTCATGCAACATACGCCTGTTTTTGCGCAAGTGATGTTTTTTGGTGCATTATTATCAGCGATTATGAGTACAGCTTCAGGTACATTATTAGCACCGTCCACCATTTTTACTGAAAACGTGTTAAAACCTTTTCTAGGACGTGTGCCAGATCAGCGGTTTCTGCATATTATTCGGGGTGTCGTGCTTATTTTTGGCGTTTTTGTCACCTTATTTGCGCTAAACTCGGAATCATCTATTTTTGAAATGGTCGAAAATGCGTACAAAGTCACTTTAGTGGCGGCATTTGTACCACTAGCTGCGGGGGTTTATTGGCAGAAAGCTAATACTCAAGGGGCGGTGGTGTCGATGGTTTTGGGCGTAAGTGTATGGGTGTTTTTAGAGGCAACGGCTCCTGAAGGATTATGGCCTCCTCAATTAGCAGGTTTAATTGCCGCGATTGTCGGGATGGTTGTTGGCGCACTTTCCCCCACTTTTATTGCTTCACAAGAGCAAAAAGTCGGTGGGCAACAATAAAAAACACGCTAATTGTGGCTTATTTGCTTATGATTAGCGTTTTGATAAGAACAATAGTGAGAGGATTTTGGTATGGCTCGTCGTTTTCATATTTTAGCCGTTATTCCCTTAGTATTATTTGCGGCTCATGCGCTTGCAGATACTGAAGAGCCTGTCGAGCAAAAGCCTCAAACCTATAGTGAAAAAATGCACGGTCACTTGGCAAAAATGAAGCCAGTTTCTACTTATGTAGGGCTTGGTTTGTTTGACGATATGTTGAATGCGAATGTTGAAACTGTCACTGATGCAGGTAATTTTTATCTACGCGTCGGAAAGTTTATGGAAGCTGACATTCGTGATATTGCTGCTAATGTCGGTTGGCGTACACCTATTACCAATGGCCGTGATGATTCTGGTTATTTCGCTGGCGTTTTTATTGGTCATGTGATTGGTGCATCACGTCAAGGCGAAGATTACAATCGCTTAGGTGCAGGCGCGGATTTGAGTTATCACTGGGTGGGTGAATACACGCGTAGCATTATTAGTGTGGGTATTGGTACAGGGTTTAGTGAAAAAGTGGTTGCCAATGAGCTAGAACCTGCTGCCCCAAGAGTGTTTTTTAGTTTTAGCACTGCTTTGAAAATGTAGTATTAGCAAAATTGCAGATGATAAGTTTCTTTTTTTGCAGAAGCTGTCTTATTGTCTAGTTAAAATAGGCAATAGTTAGCGATTGGTTTTAGCCGTACGGCTAATAAATATTAAGACTTGTGTAGCTCAGGCATAAGTCCTCATCATTGAAAACTCGCAAGGTAGCCTATCCTAATGATTGACGCACTTCTTCAGTTTTGGCAACAGATTCAAGCCCGTCCCGATTTCGTGCCATTTATGTGTATTCCCTTGGTCGCTTCGATAGTCACGTGGCTACATGTGTGGATGGCTCTGAAAATGGTGTTTTATCCCATCGGCTTTTGGGGTTTTCATGTGGCGGGTTTGCCTGTGGGTTGGCAGGGAATTGTTCCGCGTAAAGCCGGGAAAATTTCTGGCATTTTAGTTGATCAGTCTATCTCTAAAATTGGTTCATTAGATGAATTCTTTCGCGAGATGAAGCCTGATGAGATGGCGGAATTCATCAGCGAAACACTGATGGAGAATGTCGAAGAGTTTATTGATGAGGTGATGGGCGAGCGGAATAAAACACTGTGGGAAAATTTACCACTCGGCATTAAACGCCGTATTTATCAGCATGTGCGTAAACAAGTCCCTTCCATTATGGATGGGCTGGTCACAGAGCTGACTTTTAATGTCGAAAGTTTAGTCGATATGCGGCAAATGGTTGTTTCTCAAATGGAAAATGACCGTGCGATGATGGTCAGGATGTTTTTACGTGTAGGTCAAAAAGAAATTAATTTTATTTGGCATATCAGTGCCGCAATTGGCTTGTTCTTCGGCATTATTCAAATGGGTGTATGGTTAGTCGTCCCTTGGCATTGGACTTTGGTCTTTTGGGCGGCATTATGGGGCTTATTAACGAACTGGTTAGCGATTTGGATGGTGTTTAATCCCATTGAACCAAAAAAATTTATGGGTATGACTTTTCATGGCGCGTTTATGCGTCGTCAAGATGAAGTCACCGAAGTTTTTGCTCATATCAGCACTCGTGAATTGTTTACCATTAAACAAATTATGACGGAAATGATGTTTGGCCCTAAAGCCGACAAAACTCGGAAAGTCATTAAACGCCATGTCGGTAAAATGTTAGATAGCCCGATTGTCCGTACCGCGATTCAAATGACGATGGGTTGGGATGAATACGCCAAACTGAAAGACACGATTATTGATAAGTCGATTGCCGCTACCATGGTGCCGATTTCAGACGCGGGTTTAAACGAAAGCCGAGCTGCCAAAGTCAATGAGTTGTTTTTAGATCGGATGAGAAAGTTAACGCCTGCGGAATTCCAAAACTTATTACGTCCTGCCTTTCAAGAGGATGAATGGATTTTGATTGTTTTGGGTGGGGTAACAGGTGCGTTGGCAGGATGGTTGCAGTTGATTTTTGGTTTTAAATAACCCGTTGCTGTTAACAAAAAGCCCGCTAATTTAGCGGGCTTTTTTGTATGTGCAACCGGCCGAGTTTCATTAGAAAAGTTGCAAAATGCTGATGCTGTTAAAGCCGTTTCTCTTCTTCTGGGGAAGGAACAATGATGACGGTATTGTTGCCTGTTTTACCCGTGTCACCCGTTGCCCCTGTATCACCCGTCTCGCCTTGCACTCCTGTATTTCCTTGTGCGCCTGTATATCCTGTGTTGCCTTTATTACCTTGCATACCGCTTTCGCCTTGTTGACCTGTATAGCCTGTAGCACCTTTATTGCCTTGGTCGCCTGTTTCGCCTTGTGGACCTGCTGGGCCTGGCACGGCAACCACTGTTGTAGTTGGTCGATCACAAGCGCTTAAACTGAGTGCCATAACCAAGATTGCCAATTGAATTTTCATGTCTATACCTGTTTTTTTGAGGGCGGTAATAATGCCGCGTTGCCACATTCTGCTGTGTTTTAATAAGCTTTTCTGTTCGCTAGGACACTAATAATGAGTATGGAGATGGTTTTTGACGAGTCGAAAAGCAGTAGTAATTGGAGTTGATTTGAGAGTGTTTTATCCGTATTAACTGCTTGATTAAAAATAAAAAAGCCCACTGATGTAGCGGGCTTTTTATGAGTGGTTAGTTTTTATTTCCTAACCGTATCCGCCAAAAACACCATCAAATCAGCAATGTTAATTTGAGTGGTTTCGCTATCACGACGGCCTTTATATTCAATCGTTCCCGCATCCAAGCCCTTTTCACCGACCACTAAACGATGTGGAATACCAATCAGCTCAATATCAGCAAATTTGACACCTGCGCGGTCATTACGATCATCAAAGAAAACGTCATAACCTGCGGCGGTTAGTTGTTCATACAGTTTTTGGCTTTCTTCTAAAATACGTGTTGATTTGGCATTACCCATGGGTACTAAGGCAATATGAAAGGGGGCAATGCTGTCAGGCCAAATAATGCCTTTGTCATCGTAATTCTGCTCAATAGCGGAAGCGACAACACGAGTGACACCAATACCATAACAACCCATCGTTACGACAAAGGGTTTGCCATCTTCACCTAATACTGTGCAGTTCAGCGCTTCAGAATATTTTTGACCGAGTTGGAAAATATGACCCACTTCAATACCACGCTTTAACACTAACTGACCATGACCATCAGGTGAGTCATCGCCTGCAACAACATTACGCATATCAACAATAGCGGTAATTTGTGCGTCACGCTCCCAATTCATGCCCGTAACGTGCTGACCATCAACATTGGCTCCCGCAACAAAATCCGCTAAGGCGGCGGCACTGCGGTCAACCAAGACAGGAATCGCTAAACCTTGAGGGCCAATAGAACCTACTTTGCAGCCAATCGTCGCTAAAACTTCGGCTTCACTGGCCATCGTTAATGGTGCGCCCACTTGTGCGAGTTTTTCGGCTTTGATTTCGTTGAGCTCATGATCGCCACGCAATACTAATGCCACTAAACCATAGTGACCTTTGTCGTCGGCTTGACCACGAACAATTAAGGTTTTAACCGTTTGTGCCGCAGGAATATTTAAGAAGGTCGATACTTCGGCAATGCTATGAGCATTCGGCGTAGCGACAGTTTGCAAGCTTTGCGTAGCAGCAGGGCGTATTGTGGTGCAAATAGCTTCCGCCATTTCGATGTTTGCGGCATAGTCGGAGCTATCAGAGAACGCAATTAAGTCTTCGCCACTTTCGGCTAAGACATGAAACTCATGAGAGCCATCACCACCAATAGAACCTGTATCGGCTTGCACAGGACGGAAATCGACACCAATACGGCTAAAAATACGGCAGTAAGCGTCGTACATGACGTCATAAGTTTCTTGTAGTGAAGCCATGTCGCTATGAAAAGAATAAGCATCTTTCATAATAAATTCGCGTGAGCGCATGACGCCAAAACGAGGGCGAATTTCATCACGAAATTTGGTTTGAATTTGATAGAAGTTAATTGGCAGTTGTTTGTACGATTTTAATTCCTGACGTGCTAAGTCGGTAATCACTTCTTCATGCGTTGGGCCGAGGACATAGTTGGCATTGTGACGATCTTTAAAGCGCAATAGTTCTGCACCATATTGCACATAACGCCCCGATTCTTCCCACAATTCCGCTGGTTGAGTAACAGGCATTAATACTTCTAAAGCATGAGCGCGATTCATTTCTTCACGAATAATTGCTTGTACTTTTTGCAGTACCCGCACGCCTAAGGGGAGCCAGTTGTATAAACCTGTGCCGACTTTACGAATTAAGCCCGCACGAAGCATCAGTTGATGGGAAATAACCACAGCATCGGAAGGCGTTTCACGAAGGGTGGCAAGCATAAATCGGCTGGCGCGCATGGTGATCAAGCTCAAAAAATAAGAATGGTGGTAATTTTAGTGGGTAATCAGTAAATAATGAAAGCGAGAAATTGCGGCAAAGTGCCTACAAGGAGCTTTTAACTGCTAAAATCACGCGCTTGCTTCCTCTGCATTGAGAATAATTTGCCTAAGTTAACTGCACACACCATTACGACACTGATTCGTGGCACTGTACCGAGTGCCGAGCAAGGGCAGTTTACGGTATTAAATGTCAATGCAAAATCTGCCGAATGTGTCTTAATTTATGATGACAGCCAATTGCGTTTTGGTGGGACGTTATCAGGGCCAACGATGATGACCCTAGCCGATGCAGCTATGTATGCGGCGGTATTAGCGCATTACGGCGAGCAGTTATTAGCAGTGACCCAAGATTTTAGCATTCATTTTTTATCTAAACCCGCTGCCACAGATTTGCACGCCACTGCGACAATTTTAAAAGCAGGTAAGCGCAGTGTGGTGCTGACGGTGCATTTATATAGCCAACAACAATTAGTCGCGCACGCCAGTGGGACATACGCTTTACCGCGTAGTGCGTGATAGGATTGACGAGCCAATTTTCTGTATTTTATTTTGATTAAGTATTTTTGTTAGGACGATATATGACAGCTAAGCCTTTGACGGTTGACCAACTTTACAAACCCGCAATGGCGGATTCTTTGCCTGCTTCGACTCGTCGCTTAAAAGCCTTTAATGACTTTTTAGGACAGGAGCGTGCCAAAGAAGCGGTGTTAATGGCGTTGGAAATGCCCCATGATGGCTACAATATTTTTGCCATTGGCGAAAATGGCTTAGGTAAACGCACGATGATTAAGCGTTTGTTGGCTGAAGCCGCTCAACAAGAAGAAGCGGCCAGTGATTGGTGTTATGTTAATAATTTTGTCGAACCACGTAATCCGATTGTTTTAGAGTTGCCCGCAGGTAAAGGCGCAGTCGTACAAAAAAGTATGACGAAATTGTGGCGCGCGCTCAGCCGCTCCGTACAAACGGCCTTTCAGCATGAGTCGTATGTTGGCCGCGTTGAAGGCTTAAAAGCGACACTGACACAAGCGCAACAAGACGAGCTGCAAGACTTAGCGTTAGAGGCTGAAAAACGTCAATTAAAATTAGTGTTACGCACACCGGGTGGTCATGGCTTTTCGCCGATTACGGCGGAAGGCGAGGTGATGAATATTGATGCGTTCAATGCCTTGACTATTGATGACCAACAACAACGTAAAACGGCCATGCACGACATGGAAAAACGTCTGCAAAAACTTGCTGACCGTCTAGGGCGCATGGAAGACCAAAATCGTGACCAAGTCCAAAAATTAAATGACGAAGTGACGTTAGCAGCTATTGAGCCGCTCATCAAAAAACTGAAAGAACAATACGAAGATTTAAAACCATTGGTTGATTATTTATCAACCTATCAACAGGATATTATTGAAAATGTTGATTTAATTCTCAATAGCCAAGAATTAGAGCCTGATGCCGTTGCCAGCGTCAGCAGTGATAACGCCATTCCGTCACGTTATCAATTTAATGTCATTGTCAGTAATAACCCGAAAAAAGGCGCACCTGTTGTTTTCGAAGACTTGCCTACGCATTACAACTTGATGGGGCACGTCGAACAAGTCACGTATATGGGTACAGTCGCAACCGACTTTACTTTGATTCGCGCAGGAGCATTACATCGCGCCAATGGCGGTTATTTGTTGTTAGAGGCAGAGCAAGTCTTAGAACAGCCTTATGCATGGCAAGGTTTAAAGCGGGCATTACGTTCGCGCTCGTTAAAGCTGTCGTCTTTAGAGCAAATGCTGACGCTAACAGGCACTATTTCTTTAGAGCCAGATGCGATTCCTTTAGATGTCAAAATTGTGTTGTTGGGTGATCGAGAAACCTTTCATCTTTTGCAAGAATACGACCCAGAACTGCAACAGTTTTTTAAGATTCGTGCTGATTTTGCTAGTGCCATGCCTCGTACTGTTGAAAACGAACAAAAGTACGCGCACTTTTTAGCGGATTGTGTCGCTAAAGAAAAGCTGTTGCCTTTTGACCGCAGTGCGTTAATGGCGTTAATTGAAGAAAGCGCACGTACTGCTGAAGATCAACAAAAGCTGTCCTTACATGCGGCGAGTGTCGGTGACTTGTTGCGTGAATCTCATTACTGGGCGATTAATCATCAACAAAAACAAGTGACTGCCGATCATGTTCGTCATGCTTTAGCGGGGCAAGAGCGTCGTCGTGGCCAATTGCGCGAACTCTATATGGAAGATATTGCTCAAGGCACACAGTTAATTAATTGTGAAGGCAGTGTTGTTGGCCAAATTAATGGTTTAACCGTCGTTCATTATGCCGATAGTGAGTTTGGTTTACCCTCACGCATTACCGCAACCGTACATCAAGGCGGCGGTGATGTCTTAGACATTGAGCGTACTGTCGATTTGGGTGGTTCACTCCATGCCAAAGGCGTATTGATTTTGTCCAGTTATTTAAGAGCGAAATTTGGTCGTGACCGCGCCATTCATTTTTCTGCCAGTATTGCCATGGAGCAAAACTATGGTGGTGTCGAAGGTGATAGTGCAACAATGGCTGAGTTAGCCGCACTGGTCTCGGCGATTACTGAATTACCAATTCGTCAAGATCTGGGGATTACAGGCTCAATGAATCAAATGGGCGAGATTCAACCGATCGGTGGTGTCAATGCCAAAATTGAAGGCTACTTTGCCGCTTGCCAATTGAAGGGTTTTACAGGCACGCAAGGGGTGATTATTCCCCAACAAAATGTGCGTCATTTGATGTTGCGTACGGAAATTTTACAAGCCGTGGAACAAGGTTTGTTTAGAATCTATGCGGTTAATCATGCCGAACAAGCTTTGGAGTTATTGTTAGGCGAGCCAATGGGCGTTGCTAACGGCAAAGGTAAATATCCCAAAGATTCGATTATTGACCGTGTCCTCGCGCAGCTCAAACTTTGGCATAAGATTGATAAAGGTGATAAGCCAAAGAAAAATAAAAAGCACAAAAAAACTAAAAAAGCAGAGCCGAACAAAGACGATAACAGTGTTGAAGTCTAAATGATGGAGCGTTATTTTCAGGATGATAATAAGATGAAGACTTTTTTGCGAGTGATGCCCTTTGTTATGGCATTAACAGCGTGTGGCGGCGGTGGAGATAATAGTAATTCTACATCGGCGAATCTCAAGCCAACACCACCTACGGTGGTTACCCAATGTCTTACGCCGAAAGTGTTGCAAAGTGGTGTGTGCGTTTCGGTAGCTAATATTTGCCAAACGGAAACCGAAAAAACGTGGGTGCGCGCTTATTTAGATGATACTTACTTGTGGTACAACGAAATTAAGGATGAGAATGCACCACGCGCAAACTACAACACACCGCAAGGCTATTTCAACGCCCTTCTCATAAAAGACAAAGATAAGTTCAGTTTTACCCAGAGTGAAGAGGAAGTTAATGACTTTTATCAATCGGGTATAAACCTCGGATACGGTGTGAAGTGGGTTCGTGAGGGTGATTATGTTCGAATTGCATTCGTTGAACCTGATTCACCCGCGGAAAAAAAAGGGTTGAAGCGGGGTGATTATTTATGGCGTGTTGATGGAGTGAATTTGTGGGAGATGACAGATGAATCCTATTTTGATGCGTTATACCCCTCTCAAAAAAACGTGGCACATTTTTTTGAAATAATCACGAGAGATGGCAGTCAACAAGTTCAATTAACCGCAAATGAAATCGTTAGCAGTCCTGTACCGCTAACTTCAACACTGACAGTGAATAGTAAAAAAATAGGTTACCTTGTTTTTAACGAGCATATAGCCACGGCAACTACTCCGTTAATTACTGCAGTTAAACAATTTCAAAACGCTAAAATTGACGATTTGGTTTTAGACTTACGTTATAACAGTGGCGGATTTTTATATGTTGCCGATGAGTTAGCATCAATGTTAGGCGGAAGCGCAACGTTTAATCGGTTATTCACCTACTTAGAGTTCAACGATAAGCATCCTGAAAAAGATGAGCCTTATTTCTTTGAGCGCACGTCCTACGAAAACGGGACAGTATTGCCATTGTTGACCTTAAAACGTGTGTTTGTACTGACATCGAATATGACCTGCTCCGCTAGTGAAGCAATCATTAATGCCTTATCGCCGTTTGTAGAAGTGATTCGTATAGGTTCATCAACCTGTGGTAAACCTTATGGCTTTCACCAAGAAAATAATTGTGGTTCGGCGTACTTTGCCATTGACTTTCAAGGAAAAAATGCGCTTGGGCAAACTGTACCCACCGCAGGCTTTGCACCCACGTGTGCCGCTAACGAAGACTTGAATAATCCTTTGGGCAATCCAATGGAAAGTATGTTATCGACAGCATTGTATTATCAAGAGCATGGTACTTGCCCGATAACGTCATTGACGCAATCAGCAAAAATAGTGCAGCCTCGTACGGTTAAAGAGGTTTATCGCGCACCGTGGCGTAGTAATATGATAACTAATCCACCTTCAAGCAAATAACAAAAAAGAGCATCACATGATTAAAAAGCTATTTTTCCCTTTATGGATATTAAGCCTATCAGCATGCCAAAGTGAGCCAGCGGCCATCGTAGTGAATATCAATAAACCTGTGCCTGCATTATTTACCTCTAACAATGGAGAGGCGTGTTTTCAACAGTTATCATTGCGTTTAGGCGAGGCAATTAACCACCCTGTCCATGTTTCGCCAACGGTTTTTTCGACATCATCAACGATGTTTTTAGAGCCAGTTGTGCAGCGTAATGCCGATGGAACGCGTAAAGATGGCATGGTGGTAGATAAGCCAAATCAATTCAAATTAGAGCTAGTTCGTCAGCAATGTTTATTAACACAAGTTAATCAACAATGGCAAAGCAGCTTGCCATTATGTTTGTGCCAGTCATCGCACTAAAGGCCGAATCCGACTAAAACCGCCATCAATAGCAATGGTTTTGCCTGTGATGCGTTGTGCTTGTACCGATAACAACCACGACATGACATCGGCTACTTCACTTGCTGTGTTGATTCCTGCCAAGGGGTATTGTTTTTCTGCACCTTGACGCATGGCTTCATGTTTCAGCATTGTCGCGGTTAATGGTGTTTCAGTTAATGCTGGAGCAACGGCGTTAATACGAATGCCTAAAGAGGCGTAAGTGGCAGCGGCACTTTGCACCAGTGCATCAATGCCGCCTTTGGAGGCAGCAATCGCTTCGTGGTTTGCGACTCCAATCTGAGTGACGACACTAGAGACAAATACTGCTGAGCCAGCCATTTTTTCAGCAACAAGGCATTTAGTAAATTGTTGCAGCACATAAAAACTACTGTCCAAATTCACTCGTCGAACATCTTCCCATATCGCGAGTGGCGTTTTATGCAGTGCGGCAATATGAGTATTACCCACACAATGTGCTAATAGTGTTGGAATACCTACGGTTGACAGACATTGTTGCCAAACAAACGCTGCACCATCGGCGGTGGTGACATCGGCTTCAATGACACTACTATTGGGGATGAGGGCTTGTAAGGCGGTTAATTTATCGGTTTGGCGTGATACTAAAACACAATGCGTATCTGTTGATGCTAACTTTAGGGCGAGAGCGTGACCGATGCCACCTGATGCACCTGTGATAATTGCAATGGTTGCCATGATGTTTTTCTCTGATTTTAATGATGGCAATACCATAATGCGTTATTGGGTGAGAGACGATATTACAAAGGTTAAGCAGAAGTTTAACCAAAAGTGTAGGGGCGGTTTTAACCGCCTTATCAGTAAATGTTTAGACGAGTTAATTCGCCCTTACTCAAAATTTTTACCAATATGCTCCCTAAACGCGGCTTTAGTGGTTTCACCCACAATACGCGCTTGGCTTAACTCCAACCCCTGCTCAAAAAAGAGAATCGCAGGAGGGCCAAATACTTGAAATCGTTGCATGAGTTCGCGGTCTGCGTCAGTGTTATCAGTGACATCCGCACGTAACAATACCCAACCATTTAACTGTTGTTGAATATCGGCTTGAGCAAATATCTCTTTATCCATAATTTTACAACTGACACACCAATCGGCATAAAAATCGACTAACACTTTTTGATTATTGGCATAAGCGGCTGCAACAGCGGCATCTAACTCAGCGACACTCTGAATTTTTTGAAAGTGAGCAATAGGAATCTGGCTTGATGTTGTCACGGCGGATGGTGTTGCCGATAATGCGCTAGGTGTTCTAATAAAATCTAAAGGCTGCAAGGGATTCGTTCCCCCTGTGGCTGCCCCAACCAATAAAGTCGCACCCCAAATTAAGAAAATATAGGAAGCACTACGCCACACTAAACGCCATTTTCCGCCCCACATATTCAACCAAAAACCTGTACCTACGCTTAATATCGCCCACAACACTAAAATCGCAGAACCGTGTATCAGTCGTGACATCAAAATAACGGCGACACCCAATAACATCACACCAAATAATTGTTTAACGCGATTCAACCATAAACCTGCTTTCGGCATAAATCGGCCTTCACTCGCGCCTAAAATCATTAACGGTGTACTTAAACCCAAACCGAGCGCAAATAAAGCCATTGCACCCATGAGCGGATTGCCTAACGTCGAAACAGACAGTAAAACACCCGCCAATGGGGCAGAAACACACGGAGAAACCACAAGTGCCGAGAAAAAGCCCATCAACCAAGTGCCAACAAAACTTCCTGCTTTGCCTTTTTTGCTCAGTGCGTCTAATTGATGTTGCCAACTGCTAGGCAATTGCAAATGAAAAACATCAAAACTGGCCAGTGCCAAAATAACAAACAACGCACTAAATGCCGATAAAACAACGGGGTGTTGCAGCCATAGCGACAAATTAGCTTGGCTACCAAATAACGATACTAACGCCCCAAGTAGGGCATAACTAGAAGCAACACCAACACCATAAGCAAACGCCAAAAAGAAACCTTGTCGTGCATTACTGGCGTGTTGGCGGGCAACAATACCCGCAACAATCGGCAACATCGGCAGTACGCAAGGCGTAAATGCCAAACCAATGCCTAAGGCAAATAAGGTAAACAGGGCTAAAAAGGGATTGTTTCTTAAATCAAAAGGGTCGTTTGTTGGCGTTTTAGTCACAACGATTTGGTTTGTCGTTGCACTAGTTAACGGGGATAAACTACTGGTTTGAGTAATGGTCTTACTGGGATTCTCTTCATCAACTATTTCATAACTGACCGTTGGAATGAGTGTCGGAATGGGGATGCTGATTTCTTCTTTGGTTACCGAAAGCGTTTTTTCAGGTTCGGATGTTGTGATGGCGGTATTATTAACTATCGTGTTTTGCGAGTTTTTGCCATTAATAATAACTGCTTGGCTTTGTGGTGCATAACACAAGCCTGCATCAGCACAACCCTGCCAAGAGACTTTTAATTCTCCACTGCCATTTACAGGCAATGTCACAGTCATGCTTTCGTGAAATACTTGCACCCGACCAAATTCGGCATCGTCTTTCCATTCTGGTTCAGCACTGTAAAATGCTTGGCCAATAATAGCGTTGCCTGATTTGACCTGAAATTTGAAACGGTCTTTATATAAATAATAATCGGGGGTGATAGTGAAACGTAACGTTAACTCTTGGTCTTTTTGCTCAGCCAGTATTTGAAAGGCTTGTTCGGCAGGTAAAAATTGAGCTGTTTTATTGCTATTAAGCGTTGCGTTACTTGTGCCAAAACGTTTTAACTCTTCAGCATTTACTTGCTGTAGGGTAAGCAAAAGTAGTAATTGCCCAATAAATATGATTAGCTTCAACACGTTTGCCTCAATCAGAACTAGGGAGTTGCCATGAATACTGGTCTAATAAAATACGCGTTTATTGCCTTCGCCGCATTACTACTTGTGTTAACACTGAATCCCTTTGTTGTGATCGGGGCTGGTGAGCGTGGGGTAGTGATGAATTTTGGCGCGGTACAAAAGGAGATATTAAACGAAGGTTTACATATTCGTATGCCCATTATGCAAAAAGTGGTGATTATGAATGTGCAAGTACAAAAAGGTGAGGGTCAAGGAGATGCAGCTTCAAAAGATTTACAGCAAGTGACGACTAATGTCGCTATTAACTATCATTTAGACCCATTAAAAGTTGCCCATGTCTATCAAACCATTGGCACATTTGACCAAGTAGGTCAGCGTATTATTTTGCCTGCGGTTTCTGAATCGGTCAAAGCGGCTACAGCACAATATACCGCTGA
Organism: Agitococcus sp.; assembly: GCA_030646715.1. Taxonomy (GTDB): domain Bacteria; phylum Pseudomonadota; class Gammaproteobacteria; order Pseudomonadales; family Moraxellaceae; genus Agitococcus. The sequence continues at coordinate 9,859 of JAUSLJ010000029.1, read as the reverse complement.
AGAATTAATTTCTAAACGCCAAGAAGTACGCGAAAAAATCCGTCAATTATTATTAGTGCGTTTAGCGGTTTATGGCGTGATTGTCGATGATTTTTCGATTGTCAATTTTGCTTTCTCACGCGAATTTAGCAATGCGATTGAATCGAAAACCACTGCTGAGCAATTAAAACTCAAAGCTGAGCGTGATTTAGAGCGCATTCGCATTGAAGCTGAGCAAAAGATTTTACAAGCCCAAGCCGAAGCGGAGTCTTTACGGTTACAAAAAGAGAATGTGACTGAAAATTTGATTAAGTTGCGACAAATTGAAATGCAGCAACGGGCGATAGAAAAATGGGATGGTAAATTGCCGCAAGTGACAGGCTCAGCAACACCGTTTATTGATTTAAGAGGTACACCATAATTTAGTGAAGGCGGTGAGTATTTATGCTCACCGCCTATTTTTTATCAAGCCGCGACGACTTTCTGTTTTGTTTTACGTTTTTCTGGCGTAGTGCTTGGAGCAGGTGCGCCATAACTCAGGTCATAATCTTGCAAATTCAACGAACTTAAACGTTTTTTCAGTGTTGCCAATGACCAAGGCCACGCTGCAAAGTTACGACCATTGGCATCTAAGTAATAGCTTTTACAGCCGCCGCTATTAAAGACGGTGGTTTGCAAATGCTTTTGCACTTCTTGATTATGGTGACGTAATACTGTGGGCTTAATCATTAATTTGCTAATACCTTGAGATTTGATTTGCTGTAAACCATCAACAATATAATCCAGTTGTGCTTCGGCCAAACCAATAAACGAATCATAAACCAAGACATTCGGGCCTAACATTAAAAAGGCATTCGGCACGTTTTCGAGGTTTGTTCCCAAATAGGCTTCGGGTGAGCTATCTTTCCATAACTCAGATAAGCGTTGGCCATGAGTATTATGAATTTTTTTGCCAATCGGTGGATGAGACACTTCAAAACCAGTACCCCAAATAATCACATCCACTTCATGGCGTTCACCATTTGCTGCGACAACGGTATTTCCTTCGACCTTGACTAAACCATGAGGAATTAAATGCGTATTAGGAGCTTGTAGAGCAGGGTAGTAGTTATTGGCAAACAAGATGCGTTTGCAACCAACCGTAAAACCCGGAGTGACATTTTTACGCAATACAGGGTCTTTCACTTGCAATTTGAGTAACTGTTTACCGATAACATTCAGCGGTTTGAGGGCAATAGGATTACGCAAACCAAAGTTAATGGCATTTAATGACTGAGCCACACTGTTACGCCACGTTTGCTGAATAGCGGGATACTTGGCAATGATGGACTTACCCCAATCGTTCAGATTCATATCAGGTTTAGGCAATACCCACGGTGCAGTCCGTTGAAATACATACAATTCTTTCGCTTTAGGCTGAATTTGTGGCACAAATTGAATCGCAGATGCACCTGTGCCAATCACGGCAATGCGTTTGCCTGTTAAGTCATAATCATGGTTCCATTTAGCGGAATGGAACATTTCACCTGTAAAGCTTTCTAAGCCGTCTAGTTTTGGCGTTTGTGGTTCGGTAATTGGGCCAGTGGCGCAAATTACTGTTTTAGCCAAATATTGCCCTTGATTTGTCTCTAAGACCCACAAATGACGACTCTCGTCCCAACGTGCATCTTCTAAAGATGTATCGAATTGAATCAGCGGTTTGATATTGAAGTTTTCGCTGACTTCTTCTAAGTAATTCAAAATTTCAGGTTGTCGAGCAAATAGGTGACTCCATTTGGCACTGGGGGCAAAGGAGTAAGAGTACAGCGCGGAAGGCACATCACAGCCACAACCGGGGTATGTGTTTTCACGCCATGTTCCGCCAACACGGCTGGCTTTTTCAATAATTTTAAAGTTGTTATAACCCACTTTTTGCAAGCGAATAGCGGCAGCAATGCCAGAAATGCCAGCACCAACAATAAAAGTGTCATAAATGTGCGTGTGTTGAGTCATGATAAATCTCGATATATGGTCTGGTTAGGCTATTTAAAAAACGAGTAGGAAAAGCCTAATAATTTGGCGTACAAGGTCGGTGATGCACGTTTCATCAGCCAAAATAATTTGGCATCCAGTTGTGGAATGGTGTACAGCTTGCCTCTATCAAGGCGATTAAGCGTCAGTTTGGCCACCGAATCGCTAGTAGTCATGGCAAAGTTCATTAAGGCATGATCCGCTAGACCCGAATAACGACTAGGAATTCGGCCATTTTTAATAATGTTGGTCGGGACTAAAGTAGGGCAAAGCACATTGACTTTGATATTGGCTTTTTTCAGCTCAGAGGACAGCGTTTCAGATAAGGCTAATACGCCCGATTTCGTGACATTATAAGCTGTCATTTCGGGGGCTGCCGTGTAACCAGCCGCCGAGGCGACGTTAATAATCGCGCCATAACCGAGTTTTTTAAACTTGGGGACAAAGTAGTGACAGCCGTGAATCACGCCCCACAAATTAACATTTGTCACCCATTGCCAATCTTCGAGTGATAACTCATCAAATTTGCCACCCAAACCAACACCCGCATTATTGATAACTAAGGTGACAGGATGTTGCATCAGTTGTTCTGCTTGTTCTGCTAACTCAGCAACTTGTTCGGCCACGCCAACATCACAAGCAATAGCAAAACCTTTAGCACCCAGTTCGGCTAATAAACTTACCGTTTTTTCGGCTGCCGCTAAATTAATATCGGCACAGACCACCGTGCCGCCACGTTTGCCTAATTCCAACGCAAAACTTTGGCCAATGCCGCTACCTGCACCTGTGACAACCGCGTAGGCTTGTTGACTCGGTTTGACGTTTTTCTTAAATAAACCCATGATCTACTTCCAAAAAAAGAGGGTTAAGCCGCGCGTACTGCAGGCGTAAATTCTTTAACAAAGAACGGTGTTAATACGCCAGTTTCGGGGTGTAATAACTTCTCTTTGTAATATTTAAGGTAAGCACTGGTGTCGTGGTCGTTGGGATGAAAATCAGGACGGAAATAATCGAAGATATGACCTGTGGTGCTGCCGAACACGCCATTTTCATAACCAAATAGCAAACTGGCACTGGATTTAGCTTCTTTCCAAAAACTTAGACTGACAAGGTTGCTGGGTTTGCGTAAGAAGGGAAGTAACAATGCACCCAGTGACACCCCACCTAAAATCGTGATAAATGCAATCATAAACCCCGATACCCGCAACAAATAATTACCAGATAAGGTCTGGTAAACATCATAAGCAACGTCTTTATGTTCAGATTCTTCGAGCATATGCCACATCCATAAAGCACGTGCTTTGTCATCATCGGAATGATAAAAATGGTCTTCGTGTTTCATCATGTATTCAGCAAGCACAGCGGTAAAATGTTCAATACCTGCCATCATTGACAGTTTTAGCGGTTGAGGAAATTTCAGAAAAGTATATTCAAATACTTTTTCGGCTAAAAAACGGTATAAGCCGACAGGCAAATGATGTGGTTTCATAATATCGTTGTATTCATTATGAAATTTAGAATGTAAGGCTTCTTGGCCAATCAACGCCGAGACCCGCTGTTTTAAAATCGGATCAGTAATAAAGTCACGATGATAACGAGCCGTTTCAATCACCAATTCTTCACCATAAGTCAAAAAAATCGACAGGGCATAAAAATAGGCACTCGCCCATTCTTTTTGTAAATAAAACCGATCGTCAAAGGTCTTGGCATCAAAATTAAAATTGAAATGGCGAATGGGCATAGCACCTGTTTTGGCGTAATCAGAAATCTTAATGTGTTTACGGAGCGGTAGTTTTTTGATAATGGCGTGTTGTAACGTGCTTACGGTCATGATGGATACCTTGCATTAACGATTGATGGACTAAATCTAGAAGCTATCGCCAAATCTAAACAGTCTTTAGTGTCTCATTAAAATTAACATACCAAGCGTCCGATAACAGGTGATTACGGGACAAAAATTGGTGATTAGGGGACAGATTTGAATAAAGTGATGAAGGGGGAGAAGATGTTGGCTATGCGTTACGCTAGGTTTGCTGTAGGTATTGTTGCCAGTTTACGATGAGGAAAAAATAAAAGTATCGTACTTAAATTTAGGCTCTAATGTCGTAGAGCTAATAACGCAGTTACTAGCTATTTCTTAATATCTTGTCAGCGTAAAAATTGCGACTATTCATCCACAAAAAATTGCCACAAATTGTTGACACTAGAATACACTTAGCCAGCTTTTGCTTTGGCTGTTCGGAACTGATTAAACTATCACTTCTTTAAGCACCAGAGCACTGCGTAACGCCTGCGGCACATTGCCATGTGCCTGTGCCGACTAACCAAAAATGATGGAGATTTAGGCATGATTTATTCGGGAACTGCCATCAGCGTCCAAGCCCTTGGCGATGGGATTGCTGAGTTTAAGTTCGATCTCGCCAACGAATCGGTCAATAAGTTTAACCGTGCAACATTGGAAGACTTACAAAGCGCGATTAACGCGGTCAAAGCAGACAGCAGCATTAAAGGCATGGTTGTCACCAGTGGCAAATCCGTGTTTATTGTCGGTGCTGATATTACGGAGTTTGTCTCCAGTTTCGCTCAAGGCGAAGCCGCGATTGTTGAGTGGGTCAACTCTGCAAATCAAATTTTTAACAGCTTTGAAGATTTACCTTTCCCTACTGTCGCCGCCATTAATGGTATTGCGCTCGGTGGTGGTTTTGAAATGTGCTTAGTCTGTGATTACCGTGTTGCATCCACATCTGCCAAAGTGGGCTTACCTGAAATTAAATTAGGTATCTTCCCCGGTTTTGGTGGCACAGTACGTTTGCCACGTGTGATTGGTGTTGATAATGCCGTTGAATGGATTGCCACAGGCGCAGAAAAGCGTCCAGATGCAGCCTTAAAAGATGGTGCTATTGATGCGGTTGTTGCGCCTGCGCAATTAACAGAAGCAGCCGTTGCCTTAGTGAAGCAATGTATTGACGGTAAAATTGATTGGAAAGCCAAACGTGCTGAAAAATTAAACCCCGTCAAACTCAATATGCTTGAGCAAATGATGTCGTTTAACACTGCGACAGCAATGGTTGTGAGCAAAGCAGGCCCGAACTATCCTGCGCCAAAATTGCTGTTACAAGCAATGCAAGGCCACGCCAGTTTGACTCGTGACGACGCATTGAAAGTGGAAGCCAAAAACTTTGCTAAAGCGGCTGTGACACCACAAGCAACGGCGTTAGTCGGTTTGTTTATGGCAGACCAAGCGGTGAAAAAAGCCTCTAAAAAGCACGAAGCCAAAGCGACGAAAGAAATTAAACAAGCAGCGGTATTGGGTGCAGGCATCATGGGTGGCGGTATCGCTTACCAAGCTGCCTACAAAGGCACGCCAATCATCATGAAAGATATTCGTGATGAAGCATTGGATTTGGGCATGGGCGAAGCGTCCAAATTATTGTCCAAGCAAGTTGAGCGTGGTCGTATGACCCCAGCGGATATGGCTAAAACCTTGTCCCGTATTCGTCCAACCTTGAACTACGGCGATTTCGGCAACGTTGATATCATTATCGAAGCGGTTGTTGAAAATCCAAAAGTTAAAGGCGCGGTATTAAGCGAAGTGGAAGGCTTGGTGAATGAAGACACGATTTTAGCGTCTAACACCTCAACAATTTCCATTACGCATTTGGCAAAAAGCCTCAAGCGTCCAGAAAACTTTGTCGGTATGCACTTCTTCAATCCCGTTAACATGATGCCTTTGGTTGAAGTTATTCGTGGTGAAAAGTCATCTGATGCTGCTGTTGCTGCAACGGTGATTTTGGCTCAAAAAATGGGCAAAACCCCGATTGTTGTTAACGATTGCCCTGGTTTCTTGGTTAACCGCGTGTTGTTCCCATACTTTGGTGGCTTTGACATGTTAGTGCGTGATGGAGCTGACTTCCAAGCCGTTGACAAAGTGATGGAGCGTTTCGGCTGGCCGATGGGTCCTGCTTACTTGTTAGACGTTGTGGGTATGGATACAGGCGTTCATGCAGCCAAAATCATGGCTGAAGGTTTCCCTGACCGTATGAAGCCAGACTACAAGAGCGGCACAGAAATCATGTTCGAAAATAACCGTTACGGCCAAAAAACAGCCAAAGGTTATTATGTGTACGAACAAGACAAAAAAGGCAAGCCTAAAAAAGTCGTTGACCAAACAACGTATGACTTGATTGCTCCTGTGGTTGCGGCTCGTAAAGAGTTTGAAGCCCAAGAAGTGATTGACCGTTGCATGATCCCAATGGTTAATGAAATCGCTCGTTGCTTAGAAGAAGGCATTGTTGCTAGTGCTGCTGAAGCAGATATGGCGTTGATTATGGGTATTGGTTTCCCTCCATTCCGTGGTGGTGCTTGCCGTTATGTTGACCAAGTGGGCATCGCTAACTATGTCGCATTGTGTGAAAAATATGCTTACTTAGGTAAAGCATACGAAGCACCACAATTGTTGCTAGACATGGCTGCCGCTAACAAGAAGTTCTTTGGCTAATTAGGAGCGAAAAATGACTCTCAATCCTCGTGATGTGGTTATTGTTGATGGCGTACGTACCCCAATGGGACGCTCCAGAAACGGCCAATTCCGTAATGTGCGTGCAGATTCGATGTCTGCTGAATTAATTAAAGCGTTGTTTCAACGTAACCTCGGCATCGACCAAAATGAAGTGGAAGATGTGATTTGGGGTTGTGTTAACCAAACGCTAGAACAAGGTATGAACGTAGCGCGTAACATTGCTATGTTGGCTGAATTGCCACGTACTGTTGCGGGTCAAACCGTTAACCGTTTGTGCGGTTCGTCGATGCAAGCCTTGCATACCGCTGCCGCGCAAATTATGACTGGCAATGGCGATATTTTCGTTATCGGTGGTGTTGAACACATGGGTCACGTGCAAATGACTCACGGTATCGACCTTAATCCAGCCGCGTCCAAATACTACGCAAAAGCCTCTAACATGATGGGCTTAACCGCCGAAATGTTAGGCATGATGCACGGTATTAGCCGTCAGCAACAAGACGAATTTGCCTTACGTTCACACATGAAAGCCTATGAAGCCTCTGTAGAAGGTCGCTTCAAAAATGAAATCGTGGCGATTGAAGGCCATGATGCGAATGGCTTTAAAGTATTGTGTGACTACGATGAAGTGATTCGTCCAGAAACAACTTTAGAAGGTTTAGCGGCTCTTAAGCCTGCGTTTAACCCTAAAGGTGGTACGGTAACTGCGGGTTCTTCGTCAGCATTGTCTGATGGTGCTTCGGCAATGTTGATTATGAGTGCTGAAAAAGCCCAACAATTGGGTTTAAAACCACGCGCTCGTATTCGTAGCATGGCTGTTGCAGGTTGTGACGCAGCAATCATGGGTTATGGCCCAGTTCCTGCCACACAAAAAGCCTTAAAACGTGCAGGTTTAAGCATTGCTGATATCGGTATTGCTGAATTAAACGAAGCCTTTGCTGCTCAATCTTTACCTGTGTTGAAAGACTTAGGTTTGTTAGGCGTGATGGAAGAAAAAGTGAACTTGAACGGTGGTGCGATTGCTTTAGGCCATCCACTCGGTTGTTCAGGTGCGCGTATCACTACAACATTGCTTAACGTGATGGAGTGGAAAGACCAACAATTTGGTTTAGCGACAATGTGTATTGGTTTAGGCCAAGGCATCGCGACCATTATTGAACGTGTCTGATGTTCTAATAATGTAGGGGGCGAATTTATTCGCCTTATACAACAGTTTTTAGTCTTTATCCAAGACGAAAATAAGCCCCGCTATTCACAAGATGACGGGGCTTTTTTATTATTTAAATTATGTGGATAAATGGAGTATTAGGCAAATTATGACTATAAAGTATTCACCAAGCCAACTTGATTAGTCCAAAAAACTGGCATAAATTACCGTAGTAAAAAAATAATCATTGTGTAGTCAGCACAATTTCTTGCGTTTAGGGAGATAGTAAAATGGCAAATCTTGATACCTTTATCGGTGGTGCTGGCGACGATAGTTATTTTGTGGACGACTCGGCCGATGCCATTATCGAAAACCCTGACGCAGGTACAGACATCGTACAAGCGGAAGTCAGTTACATACTCCCTGCAAATGTTGACAATCTAAGTTTATTAAATGTCGGCAATATAAATGCCACAGGCAATGCCTTAAATAATGTACTGATGGGTAATGATTACGCCAACCGTCTGAATGGCCTATCAGGGCAAGATACTCTCATTGGTGGATTTGGCGATGATGCCTATGTCATAGATGATGTGGGCGACGTAATAGTTGAAAACCTTGAAGAGGGAATAGACACTGTCGAAACGAATCTGAATTACACCCTAATAGCAAATCTAGAAAACCTCATTCTTACAGGCACTGCTAATCTCAATGGCACAGGCAATGAATTAAATAATACGCTAAACGGCAACAGTGGCAGTAACACGTTGGCGGGTGGCGACAGTGGAGACATATTAGTTGGCGAAGCGGGCACAGATAATCTACTAGGCGAGCAAGGCAATGACCAGTTGTATGGCGGCCTTGATGAAGACGCACTAGATGCAGGCACAGGAGCAGATTATTTAGAGGGTAACGAAGGTGACGATCGTTTATATGCTGCTGTCACTAATGTGAATATCAATACTAATTCCTCTCAAACGACCTATCAAATAATTACCAGTGATCTTGAAGCTGACACATTTCGCGGCGGTATAGGCTCCGACATTATTATCGCAGGCAATAGCAACGATGATATTGACGGCGGTACAGGTGCAAATGTTGTGTACGCCAATGGCGGCAATGACACCATTCGTGGCGGTATTTCCAACTATGTTGATGCAGGAGATGGCGATGACGATGTGCGTACGGGGGGCAGTGCCATTATTAGCGGCGGCGCAGGCAATGACTACCTTGAAGCAGCAGATAACTTAAATAATATTTCGGGTGGTGACGGTAACGACTGGATTGTTGGTAGTGGTGTCTTAACAGGCGGTACGGGTGACGATTTATTTGGCGTTGACTTAATACCACCAACGCTTTATGGCTCTTATGAGGTAACGGATTTTGTCGCTGGTGGCGCAGAAGACAGTATGGATAACTACCATTTGCTGCAAGACTTACGTGCCAGAGGTTTTGATGCTAGCAACATTGGCGAATGGTTACGACTGGTTCAAGACGGGGCGGATACCAAGCTGCAAGTAGACAAAAGCGGCGCAAGAGACGGCGTAGGCTTTCAAGATATTGCCGTTTTCAAAAATACTAATCTTAGCCAGTTCAATGGCTCAGATTTTAGCCATTACATCACGTTGGGTGGCGACAGGGCTGCCAATATTAATCAAACCGTTGATGCCAGTTTGCTGGATAGAACGGGTACATATATGGGCAAGGACGGTAATGATACTTTGGTGGGTTTGACAGCCCCAAACCAAATAGACGGCGGTCTTGGTGATGATGTGATTATGGGACAAGACAGTAGCGATGTACTGTTTGGTGATTTTGGTAATGATGAGTTACATGGCAATGGCGGTAACGATAATATTTTAGGTGGTACAGGCAACGACAGTATTTTTGGCGGTACGGGTGATGATGGTTATTTTTATGATGTTAATTATAAACGAGTAGTTTTTGCTGGGGGGTTACGTGGCGAAGAAGGCGACGATTATTTAGACGGTGGCGACGGACAGGATTATTTAGACGGCGGTAGTGGTAATGATAGCTTGCACGGGGGAGCGGACAACGACAGCTTGTATGGTCGCACAGGCAGTGATCAATTGTACGGCGAAGCAGGTGATGACAGTTTAAGCAGTGACGACGGCAACGATTATTTGTCAGGCGGAGCAGGAGAAGACACGCTGCAAGCGTATGGTGATAACAGCCTATTGTTG
>JAUSLJ010000028.1 GCA_030646715.1 Agitococcus sp. | reverse complement strand
AGGTGTCCCTGCTTCAGCTTGTTTGAGAATAGCCATGATTTGGCTGTCACTAAATTTCGATGTTTTCATGCAAAATCTCCTGCGTTTATCTTACGAGAAAATTCTACTTTTCAAAGAGGTTATTTATAGGGACGATTACCGGGGTAATAATGAAAAAGGGCAATTAGGTTATAAAGAGGATGGTCATATTGAGCCAAATTATTACAGAGCTTTTCAAAAATTACCGAAACAAATACCTGATTTAAAGGATATTGTGAGCATTGCGGCAGGTGGTAATTATTCATTAGCGTTAGATAAACAGGGGAGGGTATGGGGATGGGGTAGTGAAGCATATATCTTAAAAAATGTGTTTGATAACGCAATACAAAAAGCCCCCAAGGTTGTGTATGAAGATAAAAATATTGCCAAAATAGTTACAGAGAGAGGTAGAGATACAGCCATTATATTTACTAATGGTGGTGCTATTATTTTTCCAACACTTACTGAGGAGATGTTTGATGATGTCACTCGGCAATCCGTTCCAAAAGAATATCGTATTTATCATGTTCCTTTTAATGATGTGGTTGATATTAGCATAGTATCGGGGGCACTTTATACTCTATTAAGAAAAGACGGCACGGTATGGGCATTAGGAATGAATAAATTTGGCTCATTAGGGCAATGTGATTATAAGCCCTATAAAGGCTTTGTTCGCATAAAAAACCTAAGCCATATTAAAAAAATAAATGCCGATATCGCATGGGATGATACTGGCCATCTTTGGCACTGGGGGGTAAATGTTTATGAAAAATGGCTGCTTAAACAGCTATATGGTAACTATTATAATGGCCATGAGCCTTGCCCTATCCGTGAAAGTAAGCAGACAGATTTAAGTTTTTTTGTGAGTGGTTATGTGAATCAAATCAATAAAGTGATTGGTCTAGATAATGGTGAGGTTGTTTTTTTAGAAGAGCGTAGAAGCAAAAAAGTTCTGCATCCACTCAACTGGTCTTGGAAGTAAGTCAAAAAACAAGTTTCGTAGGGTGCGTACCACGCACCATTATTGAATTGACGATTAACCCATGTGGGGCGCGGTGCGCACCCTACGCGTACGATAAATGAAGCTTTAGTCCAGCACTCCGTACTCTACCGAACAGACCAAATTCGCTCGTGAATGTAACAATGCTTAAGCCTCAAAGCGCGGCATTCTTACAAAGAGCTTCTATTGAATACTCCCAAACCCACGATCAGAAGTAGCACCGCATTTGGTCGGTCAATTCGTCTAAAAAAAACCATTATGCAACTCGCTTTCGGTCAAGAGCCTTGCGCGAACCCTCCAGAGACTGACGATCAAACACCATTACGAGCGGACTTATTTAGTGATTCGCAAATGGAGCAACACGGTAAATGGTTGGCAACTCAGCATCAATTGGCACAATCTAAACAGCCTGATCGTTTGCTCAAACGATTGGATGACAATGAAATTATCATTTTTGAAACTTGTACGCTGCTGACCTCAACGATTACCGCGAAACGACGGATAGCACCCGCTGGAGAGTGGTTGTTAGATAATTATTACCTCATTGAAGAACAGATTCGCACCGCTAAAAAACATTTACCCAAAGGCTATAGTCAGGAATTGCCTCGTTTGGCCGCTGGAGCTTCTTGTCATTTACCGCGTGTCTATGACATTGCTTTAGAAGCCATTTCTCATGGTGATGGCCGTGTTGATGTTGAAACCCTTGACCGTTATGTCATGGCATATCAATCCGTTAGCCCGTTAATGTTAGGCGAGTTATGGGCAATTCCCATTATGTTACGGTTAGCATTGATTGAAAATTTGCGCCGTGTCGGTGTACGCGTGATGACTGCAAGAATCCATCTTAATCAAGCACAAGATTGGGCAAAAAGAATGATGGAGGTCGCGGAAAGTGACCCCAAAAGCTTAATTCTGGTGATTGCTGATATGGCACGCTCGCGTCCGCCGATGGTCAGTTCATTTGTTGCGGAACTGACACGTCAATTAAAAGGGCATGGGCCATCATTAGCCTTGCCATTGACGTGGATAGAACAACGTCTGGCCGAGTCTAACCAAACCATTGAGCAGATGGTGTTGGCGGAAAACCAACAACAGGCATCGGAACAAGTGTCGATTAGCAATACTATTGGCAGTTTGCGCTCCTTAGGGGCGATTGATTGGGGCGAGTTTGTCGAAAAAGTCAGTTTTGTCGAGCAGGTACTACGCGAAGATGTCGGCGGTATTTACATGGCGATGGATTTTGCCACGCGTGACCATTATCGCCATGTTGTAGCAGGCATTGCTAAATACAGTGTGTTGTCAGAAAGTGAAGTCGCTCGTACGGCAATAAATCTTGCACTACCTCATGCCAGTGGCGACGATCCTGCGGCGCACGTCGGTTTTTATTTGATTGGCGAGGGTTTGGCACAATTAGAAACGCTAGCAGCCATGCGTTTGCCTGTCGCGGATATTTTACGGCGCAAGATAAGTGATTTTCCACTGACGCTCTATTTGGGAAGTATCCTGCTGATGACCTTGGTTTTTACTTCGGTCATGACCCTGTTAGCGAGTGCTGAGGGCGTAGCAGGTTGGCGTTTAGTGCTGTTGTCTGCTTTGTTGTTATTACCTAGCAGCCAATTAGCGTCAGCATTAACGGGATGGCTGGCGACATTAATTATCGCTCCAGAACGTTTACCGCGTATGGATTTTAGCGAAGGTTTGCCAGCCAATCGGCGAACTTTACTGGTCATTCCGACGATGTTGGATTGTGCTGACACGGTCAGTGAGCTAATTGATGCTTTAGAGGTACGGTTTTTAGGCAATCGAGACGAGTATTTGCATTTTGCCTTATTGACGGATTTTCTTGATGCCAAAGAAGAAGTGCAAAACGGCGATGCGGCTTTAGTGAAGCAGGCGAGGGCGGGTATTGAACGGCTCAATGAGCAATATCGAGGCACGGGAACGGATCGGTTTTTTCTTTTCCATCGGCCACGTCAATGGGAATCGGCAGACCAATTATGGATGGGTTACGAACGTAAACGGGGTAAATTAGCCGCGCTTAATCGTTTATTGCGTGGCGAAGGTGAAGCGTTTTTCTCATTGATTGTCGGTGATTTAAAGGTGCTAACGCAGGTCAAATATGTCATCACCCTTGATACCGATACGCAACTGTCACGAGAGTCTGCTCGGCAGTTTGTTGCGGCGATGGCGCATCCACTGAATCAGCCACGCTTTGATGAGCAACAGCAACGCGTGACAGCGGGTTACGGCATTATGCAGCCGCGTATGGCTTCCAGTCTCGCAGGGGCAAGTCGTTCACCTTATGCACAACTGTTTGGCGGTGAGTCAGGTATAGACCCATACACCCGTTCTGTGTCCAACGTCTATCAAGATGTCTTTGGCGAAGGTTCGTTTATTGGTAAAGGTATTTATGATGTCGATGCCTTTGAACAGGCATTAAAAGGACGTTTTCCCGATAATCAAATTTTGAGTCATGACCTGTTAGAAGGTTGTTATGCACGCTCAGGTTTATTAAGTGATTTGCATTTGTATGAAGAGCATCCGACACGGTATATGACCGATGTGGGTCGGCAATCTCGCTGGATTCGCGGGGATTGGCAGATTCTTCACTGGTTGTTACCGCGAGTGCCTAGCCCGACTGGCTCAAGCGTCGTTAATCCTTTATCCACATTATCGCGCTGGAAAATATTGGATAATTTACGCCGAAGTTTAGTCTCAGCAGCGATGATGCTGTTATTACTGACGGGTTGGTGTTTATTACCACAAGCGGGTTGGTGGACATTGGCGTTGGTCGGTGTTTTTCTGCTTCCCCCGACGTTTATGACGATCTATGAGCTGTTGCGTAAGCCGCATGATATTGTCCTCGCGCAGCATTTGACGACGGTGATGACCACGGCAGGACGGCATTTGGCGCAAGCAGGCTTTCGCTTGGCGTGTTTACCGCATGAAGCCTTGTTTAGCGTAGAGGCGATTTTGCGCTCGCTGTGGCGGATGATGGTGACGCATCAAGGTTTATTAGAATGGCGCATATCGACCCATTCATCACCAGCCAAAACGACGCTGCTAACCACTTACCGTATGATGTGGGTGACCCCTTTTGCTGCGCTCATCACGCTGGTCATTGGCAAATTTGGCATGAGCGATTTCGGGGTGATGTTGCCATTTTTGTCTTTATGGTTGGCTGCACCTGCCCTTGTTTGGTGGATGAGTCAGCCCATCGCACGGCGAGAAGTGGTGCTCAGTAGCGAGCAAGTGCTGTTTTTACGCAGAATGTCGCGCAAAACATGGGGTTTTTTTGAGAAGTTTGTTGTCGCCGAAGATAATTGGTTGCCGCCTGATAACTTTCAAGAAAGTCCCTGTTCCGTCATTGCTCATCGAACTTCACCGACGAATTTAGGGTTGGCCTTATTGGCAAATTTATCGGCTTATGATTTTGGCTATATCCCACTAACTGCCTTGTTAACTCGTACTGAAAATGCGTTTTTGACCATGTCACGCTTAGAGCGTCATCAAGGACATTTTTATAATTGGTACGATACCCAAACCTTACAGCCATTGCCGCCACGTTATATTTCTGCCGTTGATAGCGGCAATCTGGCGGGGCATTTGTTGGCCTTGCGGATGGGGCTACTTGCTCTTGCCGATCAGCCTATTGTCTCTACGCGCTTGTTTGTTGGCTTGAGTGATACTTTAAATGTGCTTGCCGACTTCCTCCCCGAAAATCGCCCTGTTGCCTTTACCCGCTTAGAAATACTATTAACCGAATATTGCGCTCGGCCACCGATGACACTGGTTAAAACAGGATTGGCTTTAGACGATTTATGTGAATATGCCCTTGCTTTAGTGGAAGAGCTTTCTGTTGATATGGCTGTGGAAGGCAAAGAATGGGCAAATAACCTGTTAAGACAATGTCAGGTGGCACAAGAGGAGTTGGCCTTTTTAGTGCCATGGTTAGATATGCCTGTTGCTTCACCTGAATTAGCGGCCTGTGCCGAGCTAGACCATATACCAACACTGAATGAGCTTTCGCGACTGGCTTTACGGTGGTTGCCCGTTTTGGATGCTTGTATTCAAACGCATATAAACACGGTGCAGCAAGATTGGTTAAGTGCACAACGTCAACGATTGGTATTAGCCAGCGAGCGCGCCATGATACGCCTATTAATCGTCGAAAAATTGGCGCGACAGGCCGCTGATTTTGCACTCATGGAATACGGTCTTCTCTATGTGAAAACACGGCATTTACTGGCGATTGGTTATAACGTCGATGAGTCACGACGTGATAGCAGTTACTACGATTTATTAGCTTCTGAAGCGCGGCTATCCACCTTTGTCGCCATTGCTCAAGGTCAGTTACCGCAAGACAGTTGGTTTGCGTTAGGACGTTTGTTAACGACGGCGGGGGGGGAGCCGATTTTGATGTCATGGAGCGGCTCTATGTTTGAATATTTGATGCCAATGTTGGTAACGCCTAGTTATCAAGGTTCATTATTAGAACAGACCTGTCGGGCGGCGGTGGCGCGGCAAATTGCCCACGGCAATCAGCGGGGTTTGCCTTGGGGCGTTTCTGAATCGGGCTACAATGCCGTCGATGCCAGTCTTAATTATCGTTATCATGCCTTTGGTACACCCGATTTAGGTTTAAAACGCGGCTTATCTGAGGATTCTGTGGTTGCGCCTTATGCCTCGGCATTGGCGTTAATGGTCGAACCCGAAGCAGCTTGCGAAAATCTCCAACGACTTGCTACTTTAGGTTTAGATGGACGTTATGGCTTTTATGAAGCCATTGACTATACGCCATCGCGTTTAGCGCGTGGGCAAACGGGTGTTGTTGTGCAATCGTTTATGGCACATCACCAAGGGATGAGTTTAATTGCCATCGGCCATTTATTACTGAATCGACCCATGCAGCGACGCTTTGAATCCGACCCTTTGATTCAAGCCTCGTTATTGTTATTGCAGGAACGTATTCCTAAAACAGCGATTATTCATCGAGACATCAGTGAACCTTTGGCTGGCCAAGACTTTTTAGACGCGACCAGTCCTTCCGTTCAAGCCATGATTGTTGCCGATACGCCTATTCCCGAAGTGCAATTATTATCCAATGGTCGTTATCACGTCATGCTTACCAATGCGGGTGGTGGCTATAGTCGTTGGCGCGATTTAGCGGTTACACGCTGGCGAGAAGATAGTACCTGTGACAACTGGGGCACGTTTTTGTACCTGCGTGATGTCATCAGTGGCGATTTTTGGTCAGCAGCCCATCAGCCGACGCTGAAACGCGCCAGTAGTTATGCTGCGATGTTTTCGGAGGGTAGGGCAGAGTTTCGTCGTCGGGATAATGACATAGAAACGTACAGTGAAATCGTGGTTTCGCCTGAAGATGATATTGAACTACGGCGGCTGAAAGTCACCAATCGTTCGTCCATTCGCCGCACCATTGAAGTCACCAGTTATGCCGAAGTGGTTTTGGCACTACCCGCAGCCGATAATGTGCAACCGTCGTTTGGTAATCTGTTTGTGCAAACCGAAATTATGGCCGCTAGTCGCGCCATTTTGTGCACACGCCGTCCGCGCTCGGAGGGTGAGCATACGCCGTGGATGTTTCATTTGATGGCAGCGAATGGCACACAATTGGGCGAAGTGTCTTACGAAACGGATCGCATGCGTTTTATTGGCCGTGGTCGGACATTGGCCATGCCTCAGGTTTTAGCCAGCAATAATAGCCTCTCAGGGACACAAGGCTCGGTACTTGACCCCATCGTTGCCATTCGCTGTTTAATCACCCTTGAGCCGGAACAATCAGCCACTATTGATTGGGTCTTTGGCGCAACAGAAAGCAAAGAATCGTGTTTGGCTTTAGTCGATAAATACCAAGACCGACATCTTGCTAATCGCGTTTTTGAGTTGGCAGGTACACACAGTGGCGTGACGTTGCGACAGATTAATGCCAGTGAAGCCGATGCGCAAATGTATCGTAGTTTGGCCAGTTCCGTGCTGTACGCCAATGCCTCATTGCGCGCCGATGCCAGTCTGTTACGGCAAAATAGACGTGGGCAATCAGGCTTGTGGGGTTATGCTATTTCGGGTGATTTACCGATTGTGTTGCTAAAAATTGCCGATACCAGCCATATCGACCTCGCGCACCAATTGATTCAATGTCATGCCTATTGGCGCTTAAAAGGCCTAACGGTTGATTTAGTGATTTGGAATGAAGATCACGCAGGCTATAGACAACAGCTGCAAGAGCAGATTTTGGCGTTGATTACCACAGGCTCAGAAATTCATCATATTGATCGTGCAGGGGGCATTTTTGTTCGTTCGGCAGAACAGATTTCGCACGAGGATCGTATTTTACTGCAATCGGTTGCGCGTGCCATTATCACCGATACAGGCGGTACACTCGAAGAACAACTGCGCCGGCAGGATTTTCCGATCAAAAAAGTGCCACGATTGACGACCGCACGTTCACATCGCATCGACCCGCCCGCAGACTCCGCGCTGCCTGAGCCAGACCTTATTCTTGCTAATAATTTAGGTGGTTTTTCGGCGGATGGCCGCGAGTACGTCATCACCAGTACTCAAACCCAACGAACACCTTTGCCGTGGGTAAATGTGTTGGCTAACGCCGATTTTGGTACGGTCATCACTGAGAGCGGCCAAGCCTACACATGGAGTGAAAACGCCCATGAATTTCGCTTAACGCCGTGGAGTGATGATGCTGTCAGTGCGTCAGGTGGCGAAGCCATGTACCTACGCGATGAAGAAAATGGCCATTTTTGGTCGCCAACGCCATTGCCCTGTAGCGGCGCAATGCCTTATCGCACCCGTCATGGTTTTGGTTATAGTGTCTTTGAACATACGGCGGGTGGTATTCATTCGGAGTTATGGGTTTACGTTGATATTAAAGAATCAGTTAAGTTTTCGGTATTGAAAATACGCAATGGTTCAGGCCGTACTCGACGGTTATCGGCAACAAACTACATCGAATGGGTGCTAGGTGACTTACGACCGAAATCGGCGATGCACATTGTCACCGAATATGAGTCTGACAGCGGCGCATTGTTGGCGAGTAACGCCTATAACAATGAGTTTGAAGGCCGTGTCGCGTTTTTAGCGGTGGGCGATGTGCTGCACTCAGTAACGGCTGATCGTACGGAATTTCTTGGCCGTAACGGTTGTATTGCCAACCCTGATGCCTTGTCACGCGCTCAACTTTCGGGGCGTGTCGGTGCCGCACTTGACCCTTGCGCCGCCATCCAAGTGCCGTTTGAACTGGCTGATGGTCAAGAGCGAGAAATCGTCTTTTGTTTGGGCGCAGGACGAGATATGGATGCCGCCCGTGATTTGTTACGCTGCTTAAATGAACCGAAAGCCGCCGAAACCGCATTACAAAAAGTCCAGCAATTTTGGCGTAACACCTTAGATGTGCTGCACATTGAAACGCCTAATCCTGAGTTGAACGTGTTGACTAACGGTTGGTTGGTTTATCAAACCTTGGCTTGCCGCTTATGGGCGCGGAGTGGCTTTTATCAATCAGGTGGCGCGTTTGGTTTCCGCGATCAATTGCAAGATGCGATGGCTTTAGTGAATGTAGAGCCACAACTATTACGAGCACAGTTATTACTCTGTGCGTCTCGTCAATATCCTGAAGGCGATGTGCAACATTGGTGGCATCCCCCTGTGGGACGAGGTGTGAGAACGCGCTGCTCCGATGATTATTTATGGTTGCCTTTAGCCGTCTGTCGTTATATCAGTTGTACGGGCGATGTCACCATTCTGTCGGAAGAAGCGCATTTTTTAGAGGGGCGATTATTAGACGCAGAGGAAGAGTCTTATTACGACCTTCCACATTGTTCACGCGAACGAGCCAGTCTTTATCTGCATTGTGTTCGTGCGCTCCGTCATGGCTTGCGTTTTGGTGAGCATGGCTTGCCGCTAATGGGTTCAGGCGACTGGAACGATGGCATGAATTTGGTCGGTATTGAAGGGAAAGGCGAGAGCGTTTGGTTAGGCTTTTTTCTCTACGACATACTGATTTCCTTTGCCGATATTGCCACAGGACAACACGATTTAGCTTTTGCCAAAGAATGCCAAGAGCAAGCCGCACAATTACGACTACATCTTGCCGAACACGCTTGGGATGGTGCTTGGTATCGTCGGGCATGGTTCGATGATGGCACACCGCTAGGCTCGTCGGTGAATCCTGAATGCAGTATTGATTCGATTGCTCAGTCTTGGTCAGTATTGTCTGGTGCGAGTGATGTCGAACGGTCACGGCAGGCGATGAACTCTTTAGATGCGCGCCTTGTCCGTCGTGAGGCAGGATTGGTGCAGTTACTGGATCCGCCATTTGATAAATCCGCAATGAATCCGGGTTATATCAAAGGTTATGTCGCGGGTGTGCGTGAAAACGGTGGCCAATACACCCATGCAGCAATATGGGCAGCAATGGCTTTTGCCAAGCTCGGCGATAATGCCCGTGCTTGGGAGCTACTGGGCTTAATCAACCCACTAAACCATAGCCGTAATAGTCAAAGTGTCGCTATTTACAAAGCAGAACCCTATGTGGTGGCTGCCGATGTTTATGCCGTTTCTCCGCATACGGGGCGAGGCGGTTGGACGTGGTACACAGGTTCAGCGGGATGGCTCTATCGACTCATCACTGAGTCTTTATTGGGCTTAAATCGACAGGCGGATCAACTCACCCTCACCCCTTGTTTGCCCAAAGACTGGCCGAGCTGCGCGATGAGTTATCGTTACGGGCAAACCATCTATCGCATCGTCGTCAAACAGTTAGCCGTGAATGATAGAAAACGATTGCCGATACTGCTGTTGGATGGTGTGCAACAGTCAGGCGATGTGCTCACTCTCATAGACGATCAGAAAGATCATTACATCGACCTTCGGCTCTATCTTGCCAGTGACGAATCGCGTGAGGGTAGTGTATGAGTGAATCTATCCCGTTGACGCAGAAGCCCGAATGGCAGGACTTACAACATCATGTCGTGCAAATTGGTCAGCATCATTTGCGCGAATTATTTGCCCACGACCTTGAACGTGGTGAGCGTCTTCAAGTGTCGGCGGCAGGTTTGTATCTTGATTATTCCAAACAACGCGTCACGGACGAAACGCTTGAGCTGCTACTGAAATTGGCTGAAGCGTGTGGTCTGCATGAGCGTATTGAAGCCATGTTTCGTGGTGAGTTGATTAATACCACTGAACATCGCCCCGTTTTACACACCGCACTGCGCGCACCCATCAGCGAGAGTATTTGGGTGGCAGGGCGAGATGTCGTGCCAGAAGTACAAGCTGTCCTTGACCGTATGACCGAATTTAGCAATAAAGTTCGAAGTGGTACTTGGCTTGGTTATACGGGAAAACCCATTCGCAATATTATTAATATCGGTATTGGTGGTTCTGATTTGGGGCCTGAAATGGCATTTGAAGCACTGCGTCATTATAGTCGTCGCAATTTAGTGTTTCGTTTTGTCTCGAATGTGGATGGCACGGATTTTGTTGAAGCGGTGCGTGATCTTGAACCAGATGAAACTTTATTTATTATTTGCTCGAAGACCTTTACCACCGAAGAAACACTGGTTGATGCGCAGGCTGCCCGCGACTGGTGTGTCAATCAATTGGGGGCAGAGCAGGCGGTGACAAATCATTTTGTGGCGGTATCTTCCAACCAAGTAGCGGTTGAGCGTTTTGGTATAGCATCTGACAATATGTTTGGCATGTGGGATTGGGTCGGTGGCCGTTATTCGATGGATTCAGCCATTGGCCTATCAACGATGTTGGCCATAGGTTCAGAAAATTTTCACGCGATGTTAGCGGGTTTTCATGCGATGGATAGCCATTTTCGTCATGCGCCATTGGCCAAAAATGCGCCCGTATTGCTCGGATTATTGCAGATTTGGAACACCAATTTTCTCGGCGCGCCAACGCTGGCTATTTTACCGTACGAACAATATCTGTCGCTTTTTCCTGCGTATTTGCAACAATTGGCGATGGAAAGTAACGGTAAACACATCACCATTGATGGCAATGCTGTTGATTATGCCACCAGTCCGATTTATTGGGGCGCGGCAGGCACAAACAGCCAACATTCATTTTTTCAATTATTGCATCAAGGGACACCGCTCACGCCTTGTGATTTTATTGGCTTTTGCCAATCGTTTAATCGCTTAGGTATGCAGCATGATTTGTTAATGGCGAATTTATTTGCTCAAAGTGAGGCCTTGGCTTTTGGTCGTAATGCACAGGAAGTACGCGATCAAGGGGTTGCTGAGAATCTGGTTGCTCATCGGACATTTGAGGGTAATCGACCGAGTAACACCATCCTAGCGCAATGTTTAAATCCTCATGCGCTGGGGGCATTAGTTGCCCTTTACGAGCATAGTGTGTTTGTTCAAGGTGTCATTTGGCATATTGATTCTTTTGACCAGTGGGGAGTGGAGTTAGGTAAGGTGTTAGCGCGAAGAACCTCAGCCGAAGTGGCTAGTAGTGGCGATGCTGTTTTGACGCATGATAGTTCGACGAATGCGTTGATTAGGCGGTATAAGGGGCGTAGGTGAGTAGTTGATTTTAATTGCGTATTTATTCGTCTTGAATGTTTTTGTAGTCTAAAATTGAGTAAATAATATTACCAATCAGAAAAATCACCCCAAACAAAATGATAACAACTGCTACCAATCCAAATAGAAAACTCCAACCAAAGTTACCTCTCTTTAGACTATATTCATCCGCAAACCATTTATTGATGTAAATAGGAATCGTTTCTGAAGGTTCGGCTAGTAGAATTGGCATGGGGACATTTTTGTACGGTACGCTGTAGGATGAAGAGTGTTGTTGACCATTAATGTCAATATATTTAAGAGTGTAAGTATATTCAGCATACTGATAACTGCCATTTTTAGTTCTTACTTTCACATCCTCAACATACTTGGCGGGTGCGTCCAACTTTGCATTTGCTGGGTAAGCACAAGGGTCGCAAAAAAACAGCGCGCTTTTTAGTGAGGTATTAAAAATGAACACTAGCAAAAGACAGAGCGCACAAAATCCGAAAAATTTGAAAAAAGTATTACTGATTAGCTCTAGCACTTTAGCGTGAGTATCATAATCATTATATAGCCGATTGATTCTTCGTATACCAATGACTATGCAGGTGATAAGCGTGACTGATAAAACGAAATATCCGTAACTTGCCCCTTGTACGCCAAATTGAATATTAATCAACCCTTGAAATGCACTGAGAAGCGCAGGCCAACCCAAGATGGCAACAATCAGTTGTGTCATTAAATAATAAGAGGAGCGACTTCTTTTATTATTTTGGTCATCACGAGGTGGGAGTTTGATTGTTAATTGAAAGACGACAAGTAGTGCGAAAATTACACCGATGCCTTCAGCTAATAGCAGGTTTTCAATAGTGAAAATATCCATATATATGTTTGAGTATTCCAAGTTGTTATTCGTTCGTATGGTGGACTAAGGCTCATAACTCAGCACAAAACTTTACGTTTCAGCCGATAACTCAGCAGCCATTTGTGCTTTTTTTGCCAACCAATCAGCCACATCTTGATGTTGCACACGCTCATAAATGGCTTCGACACTAAGCGTGAGTCCAATGCTATTAAATGTCACTTCATCGCCCAAATAGTAGCACTCAGGTCGCCAACCTGCCTGTTTCCGTAATACTTCAACTTCAACGATTTCCGAGTCAATGAGGACGTATTCCTCTAAACTGGCCATTTGGGTGTAGCTCAACAGTTTTTTAGTTTTATCGGTTTGACGTGTCGATTTCGATAGCACTTCAATAATCAACGTCGGGCTTTCGCTGTAAGTGCTTTGGTCTGAAAGAGAACTACAATCGACTACAACGTCAGGATAAAAATATTGACGACCGACTTTTACACGCAGATCAGACATATAAGGTTGGCAAGGTTTGCCTTCTAAATGATTACCGATGTGTCTATAAACATTGCCCGCAATACGATTGTGGGCAGCCGTTGCTCCCGCCATCGCATAGACATAACCATCAATATATTCACGACGACACTCTGAGTATGGCTCACTGTCTAGGTAAGCTTGCTCTGTCATGTGATGGTGTAAATAATCTTTGGCGGGAGGACTCATGGCGTACCTCAAATAGGAGCGAGTTGCCTATTATCGTACAGAAACTAATCTGCAAATAACAGGCGTATCGTTTAAGATAAATCTCTGGACTTATGCATCGCACCGCGATTAGCGCGGTTTGTGAACATGAAGCTGCCTAAAGCGGCTGAAATGTGAATAAATAAGCGATAACCGCATAAGTCCTAAAGAGTTAAATCTTCTTCACAAACTCTGACTTCAATTTCATCGCGCCAATACCATCGACTTTACAATCAATATCATGGTCGCCTTCGACTAAACGAATATTTTTTACCTTCGTACCGACTTTAATCACCAACGACGAGCCTTTGAGCTTCAAGTCTTTAATCACTGTGACTGTGTCGCCATCTTTTAATTCATTGCCATTAGAATCACGAATGACTTTGGTTTCTTCGGCATTAGACGCTGAGTTTTTTGACCATTCATGGCTACATTCGGGGCAAATATACATGTCACCATCTTCATAGGTGAAAGTAGAACTACATTGTGGACAAGACGGTAAATCACTCATGGGAAAATCCTAAAAACGAAAAGTAGGGTGGGTTGTCGCCCACCAATCAAACATCAACCCAAACCTAACATCTTGCATAAACGTGTGGTCGGTTGTGCCATATTCATGGTGTAAAAATGCAAACTCGGTGCGCCACCTTGAATCAAAGTTTCACAGAGTTTGGCTATCACTTCCTCACCAAAGGCTTTAATACTGGCACTGTCGTCGCCATAAGCCGCTAACTGTTTACGAATCCAACGGGGAACGTCAGCACCACAACCATCGGCAAAACGAATTAAATTGCTGGCGTTGGTAATGGGCATAATGCCCGGCACAATCGGAATATTGACACCCGTTTTACGCACTTGTTCCACAAAGTAAAAATAAGCATCAGGATTAAAAAAGAACTGCGTAATTGCGCTATTTGCGCCTGCTTTGGCTTTATTAATAAAGTTAGTTAAATCGGCTTGATAGTCGGCAGATTGTGGATGCATTTCAGGATACGCCGCGACTTCAATATGAAAATGATCGCCAGTTTCGTGACGCACAAATTCAACCAAATCACGGGCATAAGGAATTTCACCTAAACCGACTTGGCCAGAAGGTAAATCACCACGCAACGCAACTAAGTGCTTAATACCTTGATTTTTATAACGATGTAATAACGCGGAAACTTCGGCTTTGTTATCACCAATACACGATAAATGAGGCGCAACAGCAATCGTTGAGGCTTGTTGAATATTATCAACCGTCGATAAAGTACGTTCGCGAGTTGAACCGCCTGCGCCATAAGTCACGGAAAAATATGACGGATTTAAGGTGCATAACTGTTGATGCACTTGCAGGATTTTTTGCGCGCCTTCATCTGTTTTGGGCGGAAAAAATTCAAAACTAATAGGGATGTTTCGAGACATGACAATCTGTCCTAAGCTTAGGCTAGGGTGAGTCCCCTCTCCTTAGAAAGGAGAGGGCTAGGGTGAGGTTGAGCGGTTATCCGTTCGAGACCCCCTCCCAGCCTACCCCTTAAAAAGCAAGGGGGAGGAGATAGAGCTATTTAGTACTTATAGCTTTCTGGCTTATAAGGGCCATCAACGGCCACGCCAATGTATTCCGCTTGGCTATTGGTTAAGCGCGTGAGTACACCACCAAAACCTGCAACCATCGCGGCGGCGACTTCTTCATCGAGTTTTTTAGGTAGCACTTCGACTTTTAACATCCGTTGTTGTACCGCAGGCGAATGGTTAGCAAACTTCTGCTCGTACAAGTACATTTGCGCTAACACTTGGTTAGCAAATGATCCGTCCATAATGCGTGATGGATGGCCAGTCGCATTGCCCAAGTTCACCAAACGACCTTCAGATAACAATAACAAGTAGTTGCTGTCAGAAGGATTGACGACACTGTTTTTAGCGGTGCGATAGACTTTGTGAACTTGTGGCTTCACTTCATCCCAATGCCAGTTAGCACGCATATAGGCCGTGTCAATTTCTGTGTCAAAGTGACCAATGTTACAGACGACAGCACCATTTTTTAAGGCACGTAACATCGCTGCGTCACAAACATTCATGTTGCCTGTGGTGGTGACCAATAAATCCGTCTCGCCCAACAAACGGGTATCGATGTCTGCATCTAAGCCAGTGTTCAAACCATTGATATACGGAGAGACGATTTCATAACCGTCCATACAGGCTTGCATGGCGCAAATCGGGTCAATTTCAGTGACACGAACAATCATGCCTTCTTGACGTAAGGATTGAGCAGAACCTTTACCCACATCGCCATAACCAATGACTAAGGCACGACGACCTGCCATTAACATATCTGTACCACGTTTTACCGCATCATTGAGCGAGTGACGGCAACCGTATTTGTTGTCGTTTTTCGACTTAGTCACGGAGTCATTGACATTAATCGCAGGTACTTTGAGAGTGCCTTTTTTCCACATTTCGATTAAACGATGAACGCCAGTCGTGGTTTCTTCGGTAATACCATGAATGCTGTTTAACATTTCAGGATATTTTTCATGGACGATATAAGTGACGTCGCCGCCATCATCCAAAATCATGTTGGCATCCCACGGCTTGCCGTCTTTTAATACGGTTTGCTCGATACACCACCAAAACTCTTCTTCGGTTTCGCCTTTCCATGCAAACACTGGAACGCCCGCAGCAGCAATAGCCGCAGCCGCTTGGTCTTGCGTGGAGAAAATATTACATGACGACCAACGAACTTCTGCACCTAAATCAATTAAGGTTTCGATGAGAACAGCGGTTTGAATGGTCATGTGGATACAGCCGATGATTTTTGCACCTGCTAATGGTTTTTTAGCCGCATACGTGCGACGTAAACCCATTAAGGCGGGCATTTCGGCTTCGGCGAGGATGATTTCTTTGCGTCCCCAATCGGCAAGGGACATATCGGCAACTTTGTAGTCGCCAACGGTTGTCATTGATGTCATGACAGACTCCTGTTGTGTAGGATGGGTGACGTTGGCAACTAAAAAAATTTTAAGAGTCTATTGAGCCTAGCAGCCTTTGTTGCGGCTGGTGCAGCACCCCTCAATAGAGGATGAGATTCTAGCTGAAAAATGACTTTAAGGCAAAGAGTTGTCTTTTAGTGTGGTGCAACAAACGTGAGACGAGCCGCTAAATCATCGGCGACTTCTGCCCAATCGGAGTCGTGTAATAATGCCTGATTAATAAAAGCCGCTTGAGCAGGAGTCCAAAAATGAGCTTTAGCAAGGGCAACGCCTGCGGGGAGTTGATGGGTGACGATAAACGTATTTATTTCTTCTGGACTATGGGGTAAGCCCAGTTGCTGAAAAAATGCCGATAGGTCGTGTTTGCTGGTGTCCATGGGGTTATATCCTGTTTGAGTAATACATGAAAAATCATCATCAGCGATGATAGGGTGATTAGCAGTATAGGCTTAGGATGATTGAAGAAGTGAAAATCAAGCGGGAAAGGCACAAAACATAACAGTTCTAGTAGTAGAACTAAACCTATCGTCACAGGTGTGCTGTGACGATAGGCTGCGCTCTAATCAAAGGGATCTACTTCAACTCAGCCGAACTCTTATTCAACACGCGACGTGCAACAATCAACAATTGAATTTGCTGTGTGCCTTCAAAAATATCCAAAATTTTGGAATCACGCGCCCATTTTTCTAAAAGCTCATCTTCACCATAAGCTAATGCACCACATAACTCCACGCATTTTAACGTCACTTCGTTGGCAACACGGCCAGCTTTGGCTTTGGCAATCGACGCTTCTTTAGAGTTCGGGATTTTGTTGTCGGCTAACCAAGCGGCTTTTAACGTTAATAAACGTGCAGCTTCCCATTCCGCTTCTAAACGATTTAACGTGGCTTCGGCATGAGAGCCATTTAACGGTAAAACGTTATAGTTAGAGGAGAGGTGGTCTTTCAACAATTCGCGAGTACGGTCTAAAGAGGCTTTAGCCACGCCAATCGCCATTGCCGCGACTAATGGCCGAGTGTTGTCAAACGTCTGCATCACCCCTGCAAAACCTTTGTGCGCATCAATCTCAGGCGAACCTAGTAAGTTAGCCGCAGGGACACGACAATCGGTAAAGTTAATAGCTGCTGTATCTGAGGCTTTAATACCGAGTTTTTTCTCTAAACGAGCGATTTCCATACCCGGTGTGCCGTGTTTAACGACAAACGATTTAATCGCCGCACGACCAATATTTTTATCTAAAGTTGCCCATACCACGACACTATCAGCACGTGCGCCTGAGGTAACATAGATTTTTTCGCCATTAAGAATGTAGTCATCACCGTCTTTAACGGCAGTAGTGCGAATCGCTGCCGAGTCCGAGCCACAGTTTGGCTCTGTAATCGCCATTGCCGCCCAAGTGCCTTTGAAGCGTTCTAACTGTTCATCATTAGCAACCGCAGCAATCGCTGCATTACCTAAACCTTGACGAGGCATGGCTAACAACAAGCCGACATCGCCCCAGCACATTTCCATAATGCCCAATGCGGTGGACATATTTGAGCCGTTTTTAACCTCACCTGCATTACTATTTGAGCTACCACCAGTGGCACTGGTTGCGCCTGCACTGCCCGGTGCGCCTTCGTTCATGCCATCTAATAACGAGGCGAGCATGTCGAGTTCTTTCGGATAAGCGTGTTCTGCTTTGTCATATTTACGCGAAATAGGGCGCAAGACATTTAAGGCAACTTGGTGAGCTTGTTCGACCAACATGCCAAATTTTTTCGGATTTTCTAAATACATGATGTTGCCCTCTTATAAATGTAAGCCACTGTGCATAACGGCCAAAACCCGTAAATCACGGTACCAACGCTCGGCAGGATGCTCTTTGGTAAAGCCATGTCCTCCTAGCAGTTGTACGCCATCAGTGCCAATTTTCATCGCTTTTTCGGTACACAGAATTCGCGCTAAAAAGGCTTCACGATGGAAGGGTTTACCTTGTTCGGCTAAGGCACAGGCGCGCCATGTCATTAACCGCATGGCATCAATTTCAATCGCCATATCGGCCACCATAAAGGCGACACCTTGACGATGACTAATAGGCTCACCAAAAGCTTCACGCTCATTAACATAAGGGACGATGTAATCCATCACCGCTTGCGCACAACCTACCGCTAAGGCACACCATGCTAACGCGCCTAAGTCTAAAAACGCTTGATAATCAAAACTGGCTGGTAGGCGATTAGTTGCAGGAATACGTACTTGCTTTAAAGTTAGCGTATGGGTGGTCGCAGCTTTTAAACCCATCGCAGGTGCGGCAGTTAAACTTAAACCCGCAGTGCCACCTTCAACAATAAATAAGCCAACACCCGTCTCGGTTTGCGCGGCCACAATAAACAACTCGGCATCCGCAGCGACTAACACTAAGGATTTTTCGCCATCTAAAATGTAATGACCGTCTTTTAATTGAGCGCGAGTACTCAGTTTATTCGGATCAAATAACGGTGTTTTTTCGGTGACCGCTAATGCCGCTTGTGGCGGATTTTCACTGGCAAAAGCGCGTAAATATTTTTCTTGTTGTTCGGCACTGCCCCAACGTGACAAAGTGTTCGCGACGCTGACAGCACTGTATAACGCGGCAGTGATGCTTAAGTCGCCATAACCTAAGTCTTCTAAAATCAACATTTGCGTGCTGATGTTATCTTCGCTGGCCATACCGCCAAACGCTTCAGGTACTGCGTAATAAATCAAACCTAATTCTTGTGCTTTGGCGAGTAGCTCGGCAGGAATCGCAGCATTGCCATCACAATCATGGGCGGCAGGGCGAATCATCTCTTTAGCAAATAGTGACAAGCTGTCACGAATCATTTGCTGTTCTTCGCTCAACGCTAAGTCAAAAATACCTTTTTCGGCATTGGTTTTTAAGCGTGACGCACTGCCGCCCGTTTTGCCGTTGCCCGCAAATTGACGCGCGGCTTTAGTCATCACTTGAAAGCCTGTTTTGCTGCCGCGATACAACAGCTTTTCGATAGGCTTGCGTAGTTTAAATTTATCTGGCCATTCACTGCTGGCCATTTGGGTAAGAATCGCGAGGCCGAAACCTTGGGCTTGTCCCATAAACGTTTGTGTCATTATCGTTATCCTCTGAACTGGGTATAGGCTGATAGTGCTGAAAAATGGGGTAGGCTGTCATTCGCTTTGCTGACGCTATTTAGGAAAGCAAAGTCAACCGTGTTTGTCTGTGCGTTATCAGGCATAAAGCAAGCATACAAAAGAGAGACCCAAATCGTTTGGTATTCAATTTGAACGAGCAGCAAACGGTTGAGATGGGGTAGGCAGATTAAAGTATCAGTCCTCAATCACTCGATAGGGAAACGGCTCTTCAAATGTGTTGTTACTGGATTTAGCTAAGCGACGCATACCCAATACGGACGCGTATGGGGCATTGCGCATAATAAAGTTGATTGCCCATACGGGGATATTGCCACCAGGGTTAATCGTCCCTTCCATTTCCAGCCTAGTTTCGTCTGCGCCTAGTGGAATCAATTTAACCCAAAATGTAAATTCTGGTACGCGCACTAAGCCAGACACCAGAGGCACGATGTCTGGTGCAGCCTTAATATCAAACAAAAGATAACCACGCTTTTTTGAGTAGGGTGTGACATGGAGGTGCATAACAATGTCACGATCAGGTACAGGATTAGGTACATTCACTTTGAGGTAGGCGATAAGGTCGGTGTTGGAAATTTTTCTCACTTGCCGCGACTCATAACACTCCCAAAAATAGCGCTGTAAATTATCGGCGACTAAAATAGTCTTGGCTACTTTTTCCAGCGAAGAGTCCATAATCGCTTCTAACTTAAAAGAACGAACTGCTTTTCCATCCTCAATCTTGTACCAAGCCGTAATATTCGCGCGACGGTCATCGCGAATCTTGATCCATGTATTCCGTTGAACACGTTCCTGTAATCCATCCAAGCCATCATCATCATTAGCGGCAAATGCGCCAGTTGGATGAAGCATGAGTACTGATACCAATGCCATCCATCGCCAAAATTGACGTTGCAACATATTTTTGCTCCAGTTTTTTGTTTTTTAGAGATGTAATAGAAAAGTTAGTATCGCTGTCAATATCTCAGTAATGACAGCTACTATCAATGGTTTTCTTGCTAGGCTCGCATAATCCCATATACCCCATCATGATTAGAGATCAATCTCTATGTCAGAGCGTGGTAGGCTGTTGCACATTGTAATACGCGCTAATGGAATGTCGGACTGCTCGTCCTGTTGGGTCACGCCTTTCACTTTCGTACAAACACAGGCTTTACAGAGGCCACGCTCACAACCCGTAGGCACATGCACACCCACTTGACGCGACGCTTCAAGCAAGGTGGTTGCGCCATCGACGGTCACTTTTAGGCCGGAGCGAACAAAATGAATGCTGTGGCGGCTGCCATCACTTTTGGGGCGAATCAACGTGGGTAAGGTAAAGCTTTCGGTATGAAAACGTGCTTCGGGTAGACCCATCGCCAACAAATGCCCTTTTACCGCAGCGATCATGCCAGTCGGTGCGCAAACGTAGACATCGGCATCGGCCAGTTCACCGATGCGTTCCTCTAATAAGGCGTGCGAAAGTGATGCTTGTACCAATTCTCGGCGTGAAGACGGTGCTTGGTTGCAAATCAGATGTAATTTAAGACCTGTCTGCATTTCCAATACCCGTAAATCCTGCTCGAAGATGATGGATTCTTACAACAACGTCGCTTCGGTGTTGGGGGCTTCACGGTGCAGCTTGCGGATCATGCTGATGATCGGTGTAATACCAACACCACCGGCAATGAAAACGGGACGCTTAGGCAATGCTTTCATGATGAAATTGCCGTCACTTTGCGGCACACCGACTAATGTCAGATAACTGCCCTTGTGCAAGGTATCGTTAATAGCATTCGAGACACGACCATCACGAACCCGCTTAACGGTAATATCCAGCGTGTCACTGCCTTGGCTATCGGTGGTGAGACTGTACTGACGCACCAAGTCTTTACCATCGACATTAAGACGTACCGAGATAAATGCGCCCGCATCCCAGCGAACATCTTCCCAGCCGAATGGCTTCTCCAATGTGATCGACAATGCCTGACCATTGGCGGCAGGCGTAGCCGCTAATACTTTAGCAGGCACATTAAAGTAACTGGGTGCTTTGAAATAGGTAGTTGGGGTAGGGCTACGATAACGTAATCCGTTTAGAACGCGCGAAAATAGCTCACGTGGCTTTTTCAACAGCAAAGAGGGGCGATGCTGCTCGACATCACTAACAGGAATTGCCCAGCGGAAAAAGTTGCGGAGGATTTCTGGAACAATGACTTCAAAGGTCGTGACGTTGTACGGCAAATCGTGTTTTGCACAAATCTCGCGCACCTTGGGTGCAATATCGCGCTGACGGTTGCAGGGCAAATCTGGAAAGAGATGGTGTTCGATATGCGTGGTCAGACCGCCATAAAAGACCTCAAAAGATGGCCGATCAGGAAAGTCCACCTCTTTCTCCAGAATAGCCTCGAAGAAACTGTCCAGTTCTGGCATAGGTACAAAGTTAGTTGTACCCAACAGTTGCCGACGGAAATAACCATCTCGTGATTCTGTAGGGCCTGGGTCTGGAAAAACCTGCACATTAGGCGAATGGTGCTCTAATGCCAAAATCAAGAAAGTCAGATCATAGCCTAACGTAGTTCCCAGATAGTTGCCGACCAGCGTTTGCAAAAATCGAGGCCCTGCTTCTAGCGGTTCTTTTAAATAGTTTTGTAGGGCGTGTTTTCGCGCTAGATCAAAAGTGGCGCGAAAAGTTTCAAAGCTCAACACCTTGCGGCCTTCTACGCGAGCAGCGGAAGTTGCGGTATAGAGGCTGAAGTGATAGATGTGCAAAAGAAACACTGACATTAAAGCAGGTTGTAATGAGTGGTGGCCATACCAGTTCTGCGTTGGATAAAGACGCAAAACGGAATAACCCAAATCGTGATCTTTGCCAACGATATTGGTAAAAGGATGGTGGTTTTGGTGATGCATCACCTTCCATTCTTGGATGCTAGTGACAAAATCCCACTCCCACTTATCCGAATGGAATTCACCGACGTTTGGCAGATTATCGTAACTGCCATGCATAATATTGTGACCAAGCTCCGAGAACTCCAGCAAGGTGTGCATCATATAAAGCACGATGCCATGCTTGAGTGCGTCCGGACTTCCGCCTTTCTGAATCAACTCTCGGCTGCGGTTTTTGATAGCACGCGAATAGGCGGCTACTTTGCGGATATGTGCTAAATCCTCTTCACCCATAAAGGCGCGAGTCTCATCATAGAGTGCTTGCAAGTCTTCTGACAAAGAGGTTGTAGAGGCTTGGTCAATCGTTGTTTTGGCAGTTAATGAACCCATTTTAGTTGCCTCTTTCTGGTTTTAATTTAAAAAATTCTTCAATCAGGGGCATCACAGCATCTTCATTGCCCCAGTAGCGTTCTGCTTTGCTACCCAAAGCGACTCGGATAAGTTCCCCCATAAATATGTGGGAGATGACGGCATGAACGGTTTCGCGGGAATGGTAGCTATTCGCTCCTGCGCTCATCGCAAGCCCAGTAATGATTTCCAGCAACTTTTGCAGATGCTGTTTGAGTACGTCGTGGCTATCTTCGCTCAGTAGTCCGTGCAGCATGACATTGGCCGTGCCGATCTGTTCTTCCACAACTTGGCGGATAGCTTGGGTGACACTGCGGATAGCGGCGGCATAGTTACCTTCGGTGAGACGAAAGGCTTCTTGCGAACGGACGATAAGCAGATTGTTTACCCGCTCAAAGAGTGTGTCCATCAACTCCTGCTTGGACGGAAAGTAATACATGAGGGAAGCACTGCGGATGCCACAACGCGCAGCAATATCTTCCAATCGAGCGGAAACGCCAGTCACAGCGAACTCTTCACAGGCTGCATCGAGGATTAGCTCCCGAGTATCGGGCGCACCTGCTATTTTTTTGGGTCTGGCCATGGGAATACCCTAAATGAATTAATCTAATTTAGATTAGATTAATTCATGTGCAAAGCTTTGGCAAGGATTATGGTCATGTAAATTTCAAAGACGGTTGGAAAGTCTTCTCTTGGAGCGGTGATGGGTTTGTTGCACTTAATGATAATTAAGCATTTGGGCTAAAGTTTCATCCTTCGACTGCATCGTAAATAGTCTAGCTATCAATTTCTAAGCTGCCTGTGCGGCAGTGAACCCTCGAAGGCTGGGGTATGTTGGTTCGTCGTGGTCGAAAGTATGGCGCGAATATTTATGGCATTACTCAGCGGCCAGCAGAGAGCGATAAAACGCTTTTTGGTAACTGTCATGTGATTCATTGTTGTTATATGCAATGGGCAAACGATAGGGCGTATATGGCGGCTGAATTAGATATGACAGTACAACAAATGATACTTGACCGAAGTAAGTTGGCGTTTATTCATAAAGATATGCGAATTAATTGCACAGATTTTGGGTTGTTGAAGTTTTAAACGTGGTTACATTGTTGTATGTACAGGGCTAAAGTATGAGAATAGAATGGGACAAGCGCAAAGCAGCGGCCAACATTAAAAAACACGGTGTCTATTTTGAGGATGCTGCCTTAGTGTTTGATGACCCTTATCAGTATGCCCGTTTGGATAGGGTAGAAGGTAACGAGGCGCGTTGGCAAACCTTAGGCAAGGCGGGCGGCGCGGTGATTTTACTGGTTGCACATACTCATATTGACAGTGACGGTCAAGAAATTGTGCGTATTATTTCGGCACGACGTGCAGAACGAAAGGAGCGTAAAACGTATGAAGAACACGCTATCAAGTGAACAAGCGGCGCGGCTTGCGGCATTGGCTGCCTTGCCTGATAACACCATAGATTTTAGTGATATACCGCGTACTACCGCCAAAGATTGGGATGGTGCGGTGAGAGGTAAGTTCTATCGACCTATCAAAGAAGCAACCACAGTCCGTATTGATGCCGATGTCAAAGCATGGCTAAAATCTAAAGGTAAGGGCTATCAAACTAAAATAAACGAGATATTGCGGCTCGCCATGTTGGATGAGTTAAAACAAAGTCATTAACTACCCTAAAAAGCCGCTAATCGCGGCTTTTTTGTTATCCGCTTGTAACTAAAAAATCTATTTAAATCAGATAATTATTAGATTTTGTCCTGTTTGTCATGCGTCCTTTTCTTTGTCAATGTGAGATCACAAGCCGAAATGCAAAAAATCATTAATAGGCAACGGAGTCCAACATGGACGCTAAAAAATCGCTATGACAGCCGCTATTGCATTAGCAGCCGTGTTTATTGCTCGCAAAATCGAACCCGTTAATAAAATCATTTTCGGTTAATCACCAGCACTCAGTAGATTAACTCACATGGTTAATTTTAAACGCTGCCTGCATGGTTAAACCTTGCACCAAATAGTACAACCTCATTGGATTTGCCGCTCGGTATGTCCTTTCACGGCATTATTTTGAAGCTATCAGCGACGGGATCAGGCGCAATATTCTTACGCGGGGATATTCTGCGTTTTCGGGCTTTATTAAACTTTCTAAGCTGCCTGTACGGCAGTGAACGTGATTGTCGGAGTGTCGAGGGCAGCGTCACATTTCTAAGCTGCCTGTACGGCAGTGAACTCGGTATTTGCGCCCCTTCAACACGACCAAACTTTCTAAGCTGCCTGTGCGGCAGTGAACTTATAGCTCGGCGAAACAACATTCAGCATCGGTTTCTAAGCTGCCTGTACGGCAGTGAACTCGCGCAGTTAATCGGATCGCCTACACAAGTATTTCTAAGCTGCCTGTACGGCAGTGAACTTTGTGTTCCTGATTCGGGCGGCTCTGGTTCGTTTCTAAGCTGCCTGTACGGCAGTGAACAAAAACGGCATAAACTGCCGCAAGAGTAAGCATTTCTAAGCTGCCTGTACGGCAGTGAACTTGCTTATGAATATAGACTGTGATGACTTCATTTTCTAAGCTGCCTGTACGGCAGTGAACAGCTGCGGCAGCATATACCCACTCGTTTTCAGTTTCTAAGCTGCCTGTACGGCAGTGAACTAACTTTTCTGCCATCAGCAGTATTATCAATATTTCTAAGCTGCCTGTACGGCAGTGAACCCAAACATTGTAAGTGCATTGGGTACACAAAATTTCTAAGCTGCCTGTACGGCAGTGAACAACGCTTTGGCTAAAAAGTGCGTGACACTTGTTTTCTAAGCTGCCTGTACGGCAGTGAACGTGCCGATGGCGAGAAAACCCGTGCGCTAATTTTTCTAAGCTGCCTGTACGGCAGTGAACACAAAGCAAGAAAATAAAAACTGGTTTGTAAATTTTCTAAGCTGCCTGTACGGCAGTGAACGATTCTAAGCGCGGTGCGTTTTGATAATTCTATTTCTAAGCTGCCTGTACGGCAGTGAACAAAAAAGCGTGTTCTAAGTCTCATTTTAGTGATTTCTAAGCTGCCTGTACGGCAGTGAACGATACTTTCCCGCCCCGTCTATGGCTTTTTCATTTCTAAGCTGCCTGTACGGCAGTGAACAGTTCATGCCAGCAACAGCAAAGGAGTATTTATTTCTAAGCTGCCTGTACGGCAGTGAACGATAGACAGCAAGGGCGGCACGACAGCGAGCGTTTCTAAGCTGCCTGTACGGCAGTGAACATCGCTCAATTTATGCCAGCAACGGCGCGTGATTTCTAAGCTGCCTGTACGGCAGTGAACTCGGCAACATTCGCCGC
Source organism: Agitococcus sp. (assembly GCA_030646715.1). GTDB lineage: Bacteria > Pseudomonadota > Gammaproteobacteria > Pseudomonadales > Moraxellaceae > Agitococcus. The sequence continues at coordinate 644 of JAUSLJ010000028.1, read as the reverse complement.
TTTGCGTCCGCTTTTTTTCTAAGCTGCCTGTACGGCAGTGAACCAGCATAAGTAGGCACAGTATGAACATTTGACTTTCTAAGCTGCCTGTACGGCAGTGAACTTGCAAACATTGACAGTAGCGGCGATACTGTGTTTCTAAGCTGCCTGTACGGCAGTGAACGGCGGCAAACCTAACTCTAAAGCAATACTCATTTTCTAAGCTGCCTGTACGGCAGTGAACTTTTAGTTGATAAAGTTTACATTACTGCAAACTTTCTAAGCTGCCTGTACGGCAGTGAACAAACAACAATGTCGAGTTATTGCAATCGCAATTTTCTAAGCTGCCTGTACGGCAGTGAACTTGAGCCTTCCTCGCAGAATTTGTCTGATTTTTTTCTAAGCTGCCTGTACGGCAGTGAACTAAAACTAAACAATTTGCGCTTCGCATCGAGTTTTCTAAGCTGCCTGTACGGCAGTGAACCGCCCATGCCGCCGCGACCAAGCAATGCTAAATTTCTAAGCTGCCTGTACGGCAGTGAACTTTACGCGCAATTTTGGATTGCTTAGGCTTTTGTTTCTAAGCTGCCTGTACGGCAGTGAACCCCGAAGGCTGGGGGATGTTGGTGCGTCGTGGTTTCTAAGCTGCCTGTACGGCAGTGAAC
>JAUSLJ010000013.1 GCA_030646715.1 Agitococcus sp. | reverse complement strand
GAACATGCGACAGAATGGCTATGGTTTTACAACCATGAACGACCGAACAAAGCTAATGGTGGGATACCACCAAAGCAAAAGCTGGCTCTAATAGCCTAACCTCTACTTTTAACTTCGGTTAAAAAAGGGATGATTACCATTTATTACTTTACCGACGACCAACAATTTTTATCAGCTAAACGGCCTATTTTTTGCATAGCAAGATACGACAGAGCGTTATATACTTTCTGCTAATCGTTCATCAAATTAGCCATTGTTATGAAAATATCGCTTAATGTTCAAATGGGTCAACATCTAACGATGACCCCACAATTACAACAAGCTATTCGCTTATTACAATTATCGACCATTGAACTTCAGCAAGAAATACAAAACGCCTTAGACTCTAATCCACTGTTAGAAGTCAGCGATGACGACCATAATACCTTAACGACAGCCGCTAATTCGGCAAGCGAAAGCAGTAGCGAAACATCATCCGACAACCACCAACAAGACGACTACGAAACCGAAGCCTCAGCGACACTCGATATCAACACCAATACCGATATGCCTGACGACTTACCAGTGGACAGTGCTTGGGATGATGTTTTTACAGGTAGCAGCACCAGCTCAGGCTCTCAAGACGAAGACGATGAAGGTTTTGAGTCCCGCTCTACGGTGGCTGAGACTCTGTATGACCAATTAATATGGCAAGTCAATCTCACACACTTCTCATTGACCGACCGCACCATAGCCGTCTGTATTATCGACAGTCTCGACGATAACGGCTATTTAACCGCCGAACTAGACGAAATTCTCGAAGCATCGCAAAACATCTTGCCCGATGCCGATATTGAATTAGATGAAGTGGTTGCTGTTCTACATCGCCTACAACAATTTGAACCTTCGGGTGTCGCCGCGCGTAACTTACGCGAATGTTTATTGATTCAACTCAAACAACTGCCCGAATCCACGTCACATCGCGCTAATGCCATTATGATTATTAGCGAGCATTTGGAATTATTAGGCAGCCAAGACCAAGCCTCATTGATGAAAAAAACCAAACTCAGCGAGTCCCAACTACTTGCTGCTGTGGGTCTTATTCAACAACTCAATCCCTATCCGGGTGGCGATATTGGTAACAATGAATCGAACTATGTTGTGCCTGATGTCATTGTCACCAAACGGCACGACCGTTGGCGTGTTGAACTCAATCCCGACACCGCGCCCAAACTCCGCATCAATAACACTTATGCGGGCATGGTACGACGAGCGGACAATAGCTCTGACAACACCTACTTAAAAAACCATCTTCAAGAAGCCCGTTGGTTTCTAAAAAGCTTACAAAGCCGCCATGAGACGCTATTAAAAGTGGCGACCTGCATTGTCGAACATCAACGTGCCTTTCTAGAAAAAGGGCCTGAAGCAATGAAAGCACTGGTGCTGCGCGATGTCGCCGAAGAAGTTGAGCTACACGAATCGACTGTCTCTCGTGTCACCACACAAAAGTATATGCACACGCCGCGTGGTGTCTTTGAGTTAAAGTATTTTTTCTCTAGCCATGTGGGTACTAGCTCAGGCGGAGAATGCTCTTCTACGGCAATTCGCGCGATGATTAAAAAGCTCGTGAGCCAAGAAGATCCACGTAAACCCTTATCCGATAATAAGATTGCCGACCTCCTCCAAGAAGAAGGAATTGAGGTCGCTCGCCGTACCATCGCTAAATATCGCGAATCGCTCAACATTCCATCATCTAGCGATAGAAAACGCTTGCTTTAAGTATTGCAATAGGACTACATTCAAGTGACAGAACTGAAATATGCTGTACATAACAACCACACTTTTAGGGTGTTATGTAGCGCAAAAATCAGGGATATTGGCTTTTAGCGGAGAGTTTATTCGTTAGGCCGAACGGTCAAGAAATCTGACCGCCCGACCCCGTAGTAGGCTCTCTCTTGTTGGGACTTACGCTGTTAACTTATTGTTTTTTATATTTATTTATTAAAAACATTTATGTCAACTTTGTATTTTTGCGTAAGTCTTTATTTGTGTGTCACAACAAAATGAGGAATGGTCATTATGCAAATGATTATTAGTGGTCACCATGTCGAAGTTACCCAAGCCTTAAAAGAATACGTGCATAACAAACTCGCCAAAGTAGAACGTCACTTTGACCATATCACCAGTATGCAAGTCATTTTGAGTATCGAAAAATTAGCCCAAAAGGCTGAAGCCACCATCCGCATTTCAGGAGCTGAGTTATTCGCCAATGCAGAGTCTCAGGATATGTACGCCGCGATTGACCAACTCACCGATAAATTAGACCGACAGATCGTTCGTCACAAAGAGAAAATCAAAAGTCATCATTAAAAACTGACTCAACACTCAACAAACCCGACCCTTAATGTCGGGTTTGTTGTTTTTAAAGAAAATAAAATGGAAGAAGCTGCTTTTTGTCATTGCGATGACATCAATGGCGTGGCAATCTTCAGCAATACTTATTAGCAATTACTATTATTCAAAAGCTCACCCTATGAAACGTGTACTTATTGTCAGTGGACGCTCAGGCTCGGGCAAAAGCTCCGCGCTTAACATTTTGGAAGACTTGGGTTATTACTGTATAGATAACCTGCCCTTGAGCTTACTGCCCTCGTTAATCAAACACTTTCAACAACAAGCACATATTATCCGCATTGGTGTGGGTGTTGATGTCCGTAGTTTGCCAGATGACCTAAATCGTTTTGACGAAATTTTGCAAGAAGTGGATAGTTTAGGTATTCAAACAGACACGCTGTTTCTGAATGCCCGTGATGATATTTTATTGGCTAGATTCAGTTCGACGCGCCGCCGCCATCCTCTAAGCAATGCGATGATTTCGCTCAATGAAGCCATTGAACAAGAAAAAGATTTACTTGAACCTATTTCTTCGCGTGCTAGCCTGTATTTAGACACGAGTAATCTTAATATTCACCAGCTACAAAAAACGCTGGCTGTCCGTTTAGAAAGCAATAATCACATTACTATTTTGTTGGAATCGTTTGGCTATAAACACGGCGTTCCTTTGGATGCTGACTTCGTTTTTGATGTACGCTGTTTGCCCAACCCACATTGGCAGGCAACATTACGTGAGCTCACAGGTTTGGATCAGCCGATTCAAGAGTTCTTAAATGGTCATGTTGAAGTTGAAGCACTTTATACCGATATTAGTCAATTTTTATTAAAATGGTTGCCGCGATTAACCGCCGATCATCGACACTATTTAACTGTCGCCATTGGCTGTACAGGTGGTCAACATCGTTCAGTGTATATGGTCGAACGCTTACGCAGTTATTTGAGCACTGTTTTACCGCACATTCAAATTTTACATCGGGAATTAATACGAAAAAAATGATTGATACTGAAATTTGCATTATCAACAAGCTCGGGTTACACGCCCGCGCAACCGCCAAACTGGTTTCGCTGACCTCATCATTTCGCTCGACTATTCGCATTACTAAAGGTGCAAAAACAGTGGACGCAAAAAATATGATGGGGGTATTAATGTTGGGCGCAGGTAAAGGGACGACCTTGCGTTTAATGATTGAAGGTGATGATGATGCCATTGCCCATCAAGCGATTGTTGATTTATTTAATCGTCGGTTTGATGAAGCTGAGTAACAATGGTCACCCAAATTACTGACATCATAAAAAAACACTACGAATATAGCTTTATATCAATCTTATTAGTATTACCCCTTCTTGCATTTAGTGGTTATCGCACCATAGAAATGGAGTTTACCTATGATGAGTGGCGCACTTTAGAAGTAATTCAACTCACACTTCTTTTATTATCTTTTTCGATAAACCGAAATATTTATAATTATGCGCAAACAAAAATAAGCCCCCCTATATTTTACTTATTTATTGCACTTGTTTTTACATCGCTCTGCTCATCACTAATATCTGACAATCATTTGCGGGCTCTTCGTGACAACACTTTAATTATCAGCCTATTTTTAGCAACTATCCCCCTAGCTTATATTTTTAGCAAAGTAGAGGACACTCAAAACAAAATCATTTTTTTTATTTCTTTAACACATATTATTTTCTTAATAAATATTAGTGCGCAGTTTCTGTCCGCTTACAGCATACAAGATATAAGCGTTTTTACAAGTTGGTATAACAACTTTAACAACCCAAGAATTTATGGCGATTTTTTAATTATATTTTTACCTCTTATATTTTTAATAACAATCAAATCCAATAAAAACCAAAAGTCACTCATGCTATATACAGCAGTTAGTCATTTTTTATTGTTTTTTTCGGGGGGTAGAGCCGAAATTCTCAGTCTGTTTTTTTCTGTCATCATGGTTTATTTAATCAGCCCATCCCAAAGCACTCATATTAAAAAATACTTCCTCGTCATTAGCGCATGCTTATTGTGCAACTTTATTGTGCAAGCAATCCTACCTTGGGACTTCAACAATTTTAGGCGAAACGATTACTCCAATGGGCGGCTTGATATATATTTAAAAACCTTACAATCGGCATCGACACATTTGATATGGGGCACTGGTGGTGACAGCTTTTATAAAATACCTAATATTAAGCAATTAGTAGGCGCACACCCACACAACCTACCCTTACAAATACTGTCTGAATATGGCGTTATTGTACTTTTGATCGTATTTTTGATGTTTTCTGTACTTTTCTATCGTTGGTTTAATAAACTCTCTCAATTAACCAAAATTGACAATAGTAGCGTTAACTATATTTATCTCAGTATTTCTTTACTTGCCTGCGTTATAAACAGTTTATTCGGAGGAAATCACATCTATCCCCTAAGCCAACTTTATATTATATTGGTCATTGCTTTAATTATCTCACATCATTCACCTTATGAAGAAAAAACCATCCCAAAAAATATATTTTTATGTACTGCCATACGATTAAGTCTTTTCATTTATGCAGGTGTATTTGCAGCGATTAACTATCAAAGCCTTTCGTGCTATCAATCAAGGCCTAAAACTAGCATTATTGCTGAGGATATAAATCCCCGATTTTGGTCTTCAAATCACGACAACTTTGAAAAAAGTTGCTACAATGACATTTCAAAATAACTCATCATTAAACTTTACATTATGCGTAACTCTGCCCAAGAACACGAGTTTGACCCTAACTTTGTTAGCAAAAGCCAGCAAAAAAAAGCAATGGATCGCCTCCAAGCAATTGGCGAACAATTGGCTGAACTATCCGCAAATCAACTAAAAAAACTACCTATTAGCGAAGGTCTTCGTGACGCACTAAAAGAGCTTCAGCTTATTAAAAGTCATGAAGCAATGCGCCGTCATAAACAACTTATCGGCAAGTTAATGCGCCACGAAGATGAAGACACGTTATTACAAGCATTAAATCAACGCCAACAACCTAATTTAGAGCGTCAATTAAGTCTATGGGTTGAGCGCATCATGACTCAAGGCGACCCTGCTGTTAATGATGCCGTCCGCCAGTTTCCTGCCGCCGATCGACATACATTACGTCAATGCCTGCGTGCCGCACTGCATGAACAAACGAATACTCCTGATGAAACAAAAGCCAAACAAAAACTTTTTACTTATTTAAGAGAGACCGCATTACTCTCCCAATAAATCATCTTGAGACGTTTTGCTTCTGCTTTGCAACAACCGAATATGGCAAAAATAAACTCTCACCAAGATACAAAAAACATGAACCATAAAACAGTTAGTCGCAACGACCCATGTCCTTGTGGCAGTGGTAAAAAATATAAACAATGTTGCCAATCAAGAGAGTCTGCAAATAGCCCTGCAGCCAAAGCTAGATTATTAGAAAATGTGCCTGAATTATTTAAAAAAGCCTATACAACGTTTACCGAAGGCGATGCAACAAAAGCCGAAGAACTGTATTTAGAAATTCTAGCTATTAATCCTAAACACATTGACAGCTTACACAATATTGGTGTTATTGCCTTATCTAGTCATCGCCCACAAATGGCCATTGAATACCTGCGCAAAGCAGTCAAACTAAACCCATCCGCCATTTTTTTTCACCACCTTGCCATTGCATATTCTAATGTACATCAACAGGATGAAGCCGTCGCCTGCCTCTATAAAAGCATTGAGCTCAACCCTGCTTATGCCGAAGGTTATAATGATCTCGGCCTTGCGATGCGAGCTACTCATCGTTATAACGAAGCCATAGAGTTCTTTAGTAAAGCCATTTCAATCGCACCCAATAACGATACTTTTATCGGAAATTTAGCCTGCTGCTATAACGATATCGGTGATGACAAATTAGCTATTGAGTGGTTTTCAAAAGCCATCGCCATCAACCCAAATCTGCCTACTCATCACCAAAATTTACTTCTAGCTTTATCTTACAGTGATGCACAATTTCCTATCCACTACTTAAAAGCGGCTCATGACTTTGATAAAGCGTTACAAAAACAGACAACCCCATACCAAAATTGGCTCTGTAGCCCCGTAACTTGTGATTCCCCTTTGCGGATTGGCTTGGTTTCAGGAGACTTTTATAATCATCCTGTAGGTCATTTTTTAGAAAGTTTTTTGACGCATCTTAATCACAACAATATACAAGCAGTTGCCTATACGTCTAACTATTTTCAACATGACGATTTAACCGCACGAATTAAACCCCACTTTCATCAATGGCACGATATTAGCTCACTCAACAATAAACAAGCAGCCGCAAAAGTACATGAGGATGGCATACATATTCTTATTGATTTATCTGGACATTCTGCCAACAATCGTTTGGCACTGTTTGCCTATAAGCCTGCGCCAATACAATTGAGCTGGTTGGGTTTTTTTGCATCCACTGGCTTAAGCTGTATGGACTATTTTGTTTCAGATACTTTGTCCAGCCCACCTGAAACATTGTCACATTTTACTGAGAAAGTTTGGCTATTACCTGAAACACGTCTCTGCTTTTCAGCTCCAGCCGCGCATGTTACCCAAGAGGTATCACCTCTGCCAGCCTTACGTAATGGCTATATTACATTTGGCTGCTTCCAAGTGTTTAGTAAAATTAACGATGACGTATTATCTTTGTGGATAAAAATTTTACAGCACACGCCGCATAGTAAAATTTTATTTAAAAATCACCAAATAAAAGACGAAAAGGTCAAACTCTCGTTTTTGCGCTCGTTTAAAAAGCACAACATCAGCTTGGAACGCATTATTCTTGAAGAAGGTGGCTCCCGCTCCAATTATTTATCTGCTTATGCACAAGTCGATTTTATGCTTGATACATTCCCCTATCCTGGCGGAACAACAACCTGTGAAGCCTTATGGATGGGCGTACCTACGCTCACACTAACAGGAAACACCCTCTTAAAAAAACAAGGTCAGTCTATTCTTACCACGACTGGACTGGAAAATTGGGTTGCAGATAGCGAAGATCAATATCTTGAAAAAGCGATTTCCATGACCAATGACATCTCTTATTTAGCAAGCTTAAGACACAGACTTAGAGCACAAACTCAGAACTCGCCTTTAATGAATGCACCTCGTTTTGCCCACCACTTTGAAAATATGCTTTACGAAATGTGGCGACAATATATAGATATAGCAAAATAACTAAGTACATAAACGTAAGTTTGTTGGTATTTTCCGTTCGCACTAAGCTTGTCGAAGTGTGGTTCGAGCCCCGCAGGAAATCCCCTTGGGAGACAAGCTCACCATAAACGGTGAAACTTCTGTGTAGGTACTTACACCAGCGCACTTAGTCTGCATTTAGCCCTCATTAGGAACTAAGAAAGGCTAACGTTTAACGCATCAACCGACCCGATGAGTCAAAAACTGACAATTTATGTCACATTCCTTTAGATGAATCAACAAAACATCAATGATTTCAACAACATAAAAGTTGGCACAGCTCATGCATTATATTTATCAGTGCCAAGTCACATTGGTCGAAAAGCAAAAGATAACTTATAGACTACCATCTCCGGAGAGATACTATGAAAACTGTACAAAAGGGTTTTACCCTCATTGAATTGATGATTGTTGTGGCTATTATCGGTATTTTGGCTGCTGTTGCTATCCCTGCGTACCAAGACTACATTGCTCGTGCTCAAGTATCTGAAGGCGTGAGCTTGGCTGGCGGCTTAAAAACAGAAATCAACGATAACATTCAAAATGGTAATTGCTCCAACTTAACCACTGCTGCTGAAAACTCCAAGACTGGTAAATATGCTCAAGTCGTCATAGCTGCAGCTGCACCTACTGCTGCTGGTGCCTGTACTGTGACAGCTACCTATGGTGTCGCAGGTGCTAACTCTGCTGGCACTAGCGTCTCTGGTGCTATTCTAGGCAAGACTCTTATTATGTCCGTAACTGGGGCTGGTTCTCTTCAAAGAACTGGCGGCACTTTAGACGTTAAATATATTGCTAAAGCCATCCAAAGCAGCTAATTTTTGGCTGTTTAAAACAGCCCTTTATTGGGCTGTTTTTTCTTAAGCTTAGCAATTGCCGACGTATATCATTATATTTAAGTCACACTATTTTGATGTCCTAACTAATAATAAAATTTAAAATTAACTCTCTTTTTTTTGCTGTTGTAAACATTATTTATTTAATGTGGTTTATGGAGCGAACCAACACATAGGAACATCATCATGGGTCACTCTCAGCTTGGCTTTACACTTATAGAACTCATGATTGTTGTGGCTATTATCGGTATTTTAGCGGCTATCGCCATGCCCGCCTATCAAACTTATATCGCCAAAGCTCAGGCAGATGAGGCCGTCAGCCAGTTATCGGGGCTCAAAGTGGACTTCACCAGTTACTATGGAGAGCTAGGCTCTTGCCCAATCAATGGTGTTAATGGCTTTGGTTCAGCAGCTGACTATGCAGGCAGATTTATCGAAAAAGCTGAATTTGGTGAAGTTTTAGCTGCAGTTCCTACCTCTACTTGCAGCATTGTTTTTACCTTTAAAAATAACAACGTCAGTCCCCATTTAGCTGGCAAAAAAATCATTGTCGCCATGTCAGCGGCCAATGCAGGCAGCTCAGTTAGCCAATGGGAGATTCGCCAAAGTGTCACATTAGGAGACGTAGAAGCTAAGTACCTACCTACACCAATGCGCTAACACCTGTTGACGCTTACTTTATTTTTTTGATTTGATTCGACTTGCATCCCGCAAAAAACACTCTCTAATCCTCACTCTGTGCTGTCACTAACTTAGCTTAGTAAGTTCCTTTGTAACCACGATAAACTCTTCCATAATTTGCTGATTATACAGCTCGCAATTATCGTAACGCCCTGCACGGCAATCATGCTCTAAATGCTCGCAAATTTCCGCCAACATAAGCGCACCTAAATTGGCACTTGCGCCTTTTAAGCTGTGCGCCGCCAATCGTGCCGCATCATAATCTTTAGCATTAATTGCAGCCGTAATCATTTGCTGCCTCAGTGCTGCATCTTGCAAATAGGTTGTTATCAATACCGAAAATTCATCTTCAAGTACTTCTTTAAGCTCAGATAATTGCTCTAAATTCAGATGAATCGTCATCATTTTCATTAACTCCTTAAACCCTTAAAGCCACTTCCAATCAAATTCAACAATCACACTATTGCCTGGTGGCAGAAATTCCAATCGCTGACATAATGTTTCAATTAAACGAATACCACGGCCATGATAGTTACTTATTGCCCCTAATTGCTTTTGCGCTGTAGGAATAACAAAGCCTTCGCCACTATCAGTTACCTGTAATATCAGCCTACCACCCTGCTCTGATGGCTCATGCGTCATTTCAAATTTTATGCTTCCTTCCACCAAAGCTAATAACCGTTCATGGCGTAATGCATAATAACGGGCAAAGCCTTGAGCACTATTTTTTAACGATGAATCTAAACCTAATAAACCATGTTCTAAGGCATTGGAATATAGTTCAGCCAAAATCGTGTTTAAGGTATTGGTATAAGGTTTTAGTCCTTGCACTTGATTAATAAAATGTGTCATTAATGGTACAGGATCAAATAACTTTAACGACTCCGTACCTAACTCACAAGTCAAGGTACAGTCCGCCAAACCACGATGTGCTATTTTAGGCTTAATGAGCAAAGCTTGCTCTAAAGCAATTTCTGGTGCATCCTGCATTCTGACCGCAATTAAAGTATGGTCATCGGCTTGCTCACTATCGACGACGGCGAAATCTTGCACACTGCGTAGAATTTCATCAAACACTTGTGTTTTATCGGAGGTATTAGCAAAAACATCTAATAACCGCTCAAAACCAAACATTTCATTGTCGGCATTGACTGTTTCTATCATGCCATCTGACCACAAATAAATAACATCATCATTGGCCATTTCAAAATAAGCAGGCTCATATTTGAATTGTGCCTGCCCCAAAATCCCTAAAGGCAAATGGTTAGATTTAATTTGTTTAATATCACGGGTCAACGTATTGTAAATAACACCTTCAGGTAAACCACCCGCCCACACTTCAATACTACGATTGCGATAACCTAAATGAACAGCAGTCGCGCAACAAAAAACACCGACAGGTAAAATACTTTTTAATTTGGCATTCACTTCCCGCAACACATCTTCTAAAGCAAAACCTTTAGAAACCATGCCGTGAAAGACTTCTGCCAAAGGCAATGCGCCAATCGCTGCTGGTAAACCATGCCCCGTAAAGTCGCCCAACAATACTAATAAATCGCCATTGGGGTGACGTGCCGCTAAAACGACATCACCATTAAAAATGGCTTTTGGTGAAATTAAGTAACGAATATTAGGGGAATTCAATACGCCATAATGGGCAATTTTATCAAAGATACTTTTAGCCGCAATTTGTTCTTGCACTAGATGTTCGCGTTGACCTTGAATTTCGGTATGCAAACGACGCATCCGTGAAAACGCTAAAATTTTCGCTTTAATAACAATGGGATTATAGGGTTTTGTTAGAAAATCATCGCCACCTGCCTCTAAACATTCAGCTAAATCACTGGCTTCGTTCAAAGAGGTTAAAAAAATGATAGGAACAAGATCTTCGCCTGCAATTTGACGAATTTCACGTGCTGCTTGGATGCCATTTTTATTGGGCATAAGCACGTCTAGTAAAAGAATGTCGGGGCGATGTTCGACAAACAGCTCAACTGCTTGTTGACCATCTGTCGCCTGAATCACATCATGTCCTAATCGCTTAATGAGATTAGCAAGGATGATGCGATCACTGGGATTATCTTCCGCAATCAATAGGCGCAAGACGCTTACCTCTCATCACTGAATGGTAAATAGTTGTTCGAAATTTGAAATGGTTAAGATTTTCTTTACGTCAGCATTACAGTTGACAATTTTAACATGTGAACTATCACCACCTGCATGATCACGCAATAACAACAACATACCTAACGCTGAGCTGTCTAAATAGGTTGCGTCTTTTAAATCAACAATATAACAAGACATATCTAAGGGTGCTTGTTCGTAAGCACTACGAAACTCTTGATGAGTACTAAAGTCGAAACGGCCTTTAATTTTAATAATGAGCTCTTTGCCGTCAGCCGAGCTTGCCGTCAATACTGCCATTCATATCACTCCCTATAAACTCAAGCTACCGTAAATTTTTCATTATAATGACATTGTCGTAGCGAGATTCGATTTCAAAAATATCAAATCTGACTTTACCCTGTTTCCTTAAAAAACGCGATAAGTTAGCGCGAATTTCCACGCCAACTATGGCGTTATGTCACACTTTTTAATCTTTTTTTCTATAGTAGTTCATCTTTAATATTAAAAAATGACGAATAAATAATAGCACGCTTATTCCGACGAATAAACTGACTGGCTAGTTCATCACATTTTGTGCATAGTTTGACTTTAAAACTAAAATAATATCTTAGATATTACACAAAAAATTCTTTTAGGAGATAAAAAATGTATCACCTACCTGCTCAGAAAATCGGCCTTGTCCTGTCGGGTGGTGGTGCACGCGCGGCTTACCAAGTAGGTGTTTTAAAAGCGATTAGTGAGTTGATCGACACGCCTTGCTGTAATCCCTTTCCTATTATTTGTGGCACTTCTGCGGGCGGTTTAAATGCTGCAGGAATAGCGAGTCGCGCTGATTGTTTATCGGATGCTGTCGCAGAACTAGAACATGTTTGGGCTAATTTTAAAACAGCTGACGTTTATCGAACCGACTGGGCTGGTGTAATAGGATGCGCGGCAAAATTTCTATGGACGATGGCTTTTGGCCGTCTGCACAAAGACCGTCCTGTTTCTTTGTTAGACAATACGCCGTTATATTTTTTACTCGAACGTGAGCTAATGTTATCCCGTATTAGTGATGTTATTGATAAAGGTTATTTGGATGCTTTATGTATTACGGCTTCGGGATATAGCAGTGGTGAATCGGTCAGTTTTTTTCAAGGTAAAAAAGAGTTGGATGGTTGGAAACGGGCACGACGTGTCGGTATTCATACCGATATTAACATTGAGCATTTAATGGCTTCCGCCGCCATTCCTTTGTTGTTTCCAGCAGTACATATTAATAGAGAGTATTTTGGTGATGGTGCGATGCGACAATTAGCACCCATTAGCCCTGCCTTACATTTAGGCGCAGAAAAAGTGCTGGTCATTGGTGTCAGTAGCGATGGCGAAAAAGCAGTTCGTGAAAAAACTGATGGTTATCCGAGCATTGCCCAAGTAGTCACCAATATCTTAAATAGCTCGTTTATTGATAGCTTAGAAGGTGATATCGAACGTTTAACACGTATTAATCGCACGATTAGCCTTATTCCTGAAGATGTTCGTAAACAGCATTCTACGCTGCGCCATGTCGATGTGTTGGTGATTTCCCCTGCCAGTAAAACTTTAGACCAAATAGCGATGAAACATGCAATGGATTTACCACGCAGTATTCGTTCTTTTGTGTATGGTAGTGGCGCAATGAAACGTGGCGGTGCGGGTGTTTTAAGTTATTTACTGTTTGAAGGTGCATACTGCCAAGAGTTAATGCAATTAGGTTATGACGATGCCATGAAAAAAACTGAAGCCATTAAGGCCTTTCTGCATATTCCTGAAGCTTATAGCAATAATGTCGTGGAATTTAAAAAGGCTTAAAGCTGCGCTGTATTTAAATCGTCCCCTCCCTTGATAAGGGGAGGGTTAAGGTGGGGTTTTGCGTAGTGGCATAAAACCCCCTCCCAGCCTCCCCCATATCAGGTGGAGGAGCGATTCAACCAATCACCACTTTAGATGATGCGGGATAAGCCGTACAAGGATACACCGCCACCCCTAATTTATTACCCGTCACTTCACCTTGCACTAAACGACATTTACACGAGCCACACATACCCGTACGACAGCCATGTTCAAGTTCAATACCATGCGCTTCTGCTATTTCTAATAAGGTTTTGCCTTTGTCGGCTTCGTTCATTTTCACGGTAGTATTGTGCGACTGAAAATAAATTTCTGACAAACATTGCTCGCCTAAATCAATGTTCTCATCAAAATTAAAACGTTCAATCGCCAAACGGCTTAAATCGTAGTTTTTCGACTCCAGATAAGCCACAACTTTATCCATAAAGCCCGCAGGCCCACATAGATAGATGTCTCGCTCCAAGAGTTCGGGATGTTGTTCTATTTGACTAATAACATCAGCTTTAATATCCACTCTGGTTAATGGCAAATAAACTGTGCATTTTGTCGCGGCGGCGTTTAAAGCATCGGCAAAAATCACATCTTCCGTTGTTTTGAATTGGGCTATCAATGCCACATCAACCGTTTTTTTCTCGGCAAGCAATTGATTCAGTAGCGCATAACATGGGGTAATGCCTGAACCTGCACTTATCAGCAAGATGCTTTTTTGGCCTTGATAAACAAAACGACCTTGTGGATAAGAAATTGGAAGGCACATACCCCGTTGCGCGTGTTTAAAAAGCCAATTCGAGACTAAGCCACCCTCTTTCCGTTTAATCGTCACCGCTACTGTATCTCGATGCAGATGGGACAAAGAATAACAGCGAGTGTGTTTAATACCGTCAATAGTGACAGTGATTTCAATATACTGCCCTGCTTGCGCTTGGGCAAAATGTTGATTCGGCAATAACTCTAGGGTCATCGTATCATGGGTTTCATGGCGGATATTGACGATTTTGGCTTGGCAATCGTAAGTCCAAAAAAATGGGGCTAAACGTTTCGTACCAAGATTCATGGTGTTACTGGCGAAGTAATCTATCCATTCACGGCCGACATTTTTTAATGCCCACTGATTTACCGTTAAGGCCAATTCATTCAACATCAATTAAGCCTCAGGTTGCGATAAATAAGCAGGAGTAGGAAAAGGATGTTTGCCATCCTTAAAAGAAAAACGCCAAAAGAGCTTCAGGTATTTGCCAATCGCTTGCCCCCAACTGTCATTCAACTTATAGGGTAAATTGTATTGACGACAAATCGCTTGCACGTCTTTGGCAATGTCGGGATAACGATGCGATGGAATATCGGGATATAAATGATGCTCAATTTGATAATTGAGATGTCCCCACAAAATGGATTGTATGCGCGTACCTTTGAAGTTGACACTGGAGTCTAGCTGGGAAATATACCAATTCGCTTTATTGTCGATGGCATCTTCAGGCTGCAAAGGTTCGGTAAAATGCGTCGCTTGAATAGTTAAAGCAATCCAATAGTTATTGAGAAAATCCGCTAATAAATTGCAAATAAACACTTTCCAAAAACTAAAACCTGTCAGTAAAGCTAATGCAGGAAAAACCACATACTCTTTCACTAACACCCGCCAAACGGATAAATCTATACGCTTGTCGATTTGCTTATCGGTAAGATGTTCAGGGTTTTTAAAGGTGGCATAACCTTGATTGCCCAAGGGAAATTTTTCCGCTCTAAATTTATCGCCTTTACCCATATTTTGGCTATTAAAGTTATACAACATGGTTGGATAAGCCAACAGTAGATAAAACGGCACTTGAAAATAATGCCATGTCGTATGGGGAACATCGGCACTGGTACGTAAAAAACCATGACTCAAATCGGGATCTTTTTCGAAGACATTGGTATACACATGATGCGTGGCGTTATGTTCCTGACACCATGCCGCTTCATCAATCGGTGCTTTCCATTTGAAGTTATGCGAATGAAATTCGGGGACTTCGGGCAAGCTATCATATTGACCGTGAAGCACATTATGGCCGATTTCAATGGCTTCTAAATTACGGTGTAAAAAAACAAACGGTACGCCCAACAAGGCTAAAGGACCCGGCAACACCATCACAGCTGTACGGCCAACGGCTTCAAATATCCGTGAATAACGACGGATTTTTTGAATATATTTCACATCTTTTTCGCCCATATCGGCACGATGCTTTTGTTTAATGGCTTCAAAGGCTTGATAAATTTCATCATCCCGTTGCTGCAATTTTTGGGCAGTCGTCGAGACAGAAAGGCTGTTGTTAAAGGCCGTTGCTTGGGCAGACATGGTTTTTCCACAGAACAGAGCTAAAAGTTGGCGCGGATTCTATCCGTCTTAGAAACAGAAATACATTGGCTAAGAGCGTGACAAATCACGCTCTATAATCAATTAATATTTTTCTGGTACTTCGCGCAGGCGCATTAGCCCCTCTTGCGCGGTACTGGCGACTAAACGACCATCTTGACTATAGATTCGGCCAAAGTTTAAGCCACGACCGCTATTGGCATTCGGAGAGGTCATTTCATATAACAACCAATCATCCATTTTAAACGGACGATGAAACCAAATAGAGTGATCTAAGCTAGCCGCTTGTAAATTGGACTGCATAAATGTCACCGCATGCGGCAACATTGCTGTGCCCATTAACGCAAAGTCGGAGGCAAAAGCTAAAGCACACTGATGCAATAAGGGATCATCAGGGAGTTTGTCTTGCGCGCGCATCCAATGAAAACGGTGGGCTTCTTGTTTCGTGGGGGCAAATGGATTTACAGGATTGATAGGACGAATTTCAATTGGCCGTTCTTGAGTAAAACTGGTACGAATTTTTTCAGGTAATAATGACGCGAGTTGCTGACGCAACTCATACTCATTCGGTAAGCCTTCAGGCCCTTCGACATTTGGCATTATCGATTGGTGATCTAATCCTTCTTCATAAGAAGTAAAAGATGCAGAACACACAAAAATCGGTTGGCCATGTTGAATGGCGGTCACTTGACGATTGATAAAACTTTTACCATCACGTAAACGATCAACTTCATAAATGATGGGTGCGGTGGTATCTCCTGCGCGCAAAAAATATCCGTGTAAAGAGTGAGCCATACGGTCTTTTTCAACAGTACGTCCAGCCGCCATTAAACACTGTCCAAGCACTTGACCACCAAAGACATTTTTACCAACGATGTTTCGGCTTTGTCCTCGAAACAAATTGACTTCTAGTGCTTCCAATTGCAACAAGCTTAATAATTCAACGATTACTGGGTTCATTTTCACACTCTTTCGTTTATTCATGGGCTATTTTACAACCATTTAGCGCGCTTTAACCGACGATACAACCATAAACAAGCGCATAACATGACGATCATCGCCGTAGGATAGCCCAAATGCCAGCGCAATTCAGGCATATACTCAAAATTCATGCCGTAAAAACTCGCAATCATCGTTGGAATAGCCAAAATTGCCGCCCACGACGCTAAGCGTTTAACAATTTCGTTCTGCCCCACCGATACTAAGGCCAAATTAACATCCATGGCCACACGAAGCATTTCACTTTGGGCATCAATCGCGTCATGAATGCGTAAGGTATGGTCATGAATATCACGGAAATACGGCAAAATACCTCGTGGCACGAGCGTCGCATCGGCATGGTGCATGAGAAAATTACAGATGTCTTGCATCGGGTTTGCTGCTAAGCGTAACCGTACTAAATCCGCCTTTAAATCATAAAGATGACGAATAGTTTGCCGTTTAAAGGTATCGGCAAAAACATCTTGCTCGAGCGCATGTAAATGCACGCCTAAATCTTCAGCAACAGGAAAGTAGTTATCAACCACGAAATCTAACAGCGCATACAGCACATAACCCGGCCCAAAACGCATTTGTTTGGGATTTTTTTCGCAATGCGTTCTGACCGTTGAATAGGTTAACGATGCGCCTTGTCTGACGGTAATGACATAACGTGCGCCAACAAAAATAAAGGTTTCACCAAAACAAATGTCATCTTTTTCTAAGCGCGCTGTACGAACAACAATAAACAAGGAGTCGCCATAAACTTCCGCTTTTGGGCGTTGTTTCTGCCGCAAAGCGTCTTCGACAGCTAAATCATGCAAGCCAAACTCGTCTTGTACTTGAGTTAATAAAGCTGCGTCTGGCTCGTAGAGACCAATCCAAACAAAATTATCTTTATCGGCTGCTAAGGTTTCACTGACATTTTCTAGGGCGATATCGGTAAATTTATGCCCTGTTTTTCGACTATACGCCACACAATTGACTACCCCCATGTTATTGCCTTCCTATCTATCATCATTGAAATCATGTTAAGTTTTGCCACAATTGACGTACAACTTTAGCAGTCATCGTCCCTAAGTCGTGGTAGTGTGTGACTAAATTCGCTCTAGATGAGCAGTTATTGTGGTTAAATATCGTAGACTTATGCTCATTCGCACTAGGTCTACCCTTTCATTTTCAACTTTAAAATACAGTTATCATTATGGCAAAATGGTTTGGTCTTGATCGTCTTCTTTCTGCAACGTCCCGTAAAGCATTAAATACATGGGTCACCCCACAAATTTCTCCTGAGAATGCCAGTGACTTGCATTTAGACCCCAATAAGCCGATATGTTATGTCTTACAAAGTCCTTCTTTTTCTAATTTATTAGTCGTTGATGAAGCGACACAACGGTTAAAGTTACCACGTCCTGTCGAAACTATCGCCAGTGATTTAGTGCATGAAAAACAAGCGTTCTTTTATCTTACTCAAGAAGCTACACAACAATCGGCACAAAAAAACCGTTTTGAATACCCTGAACGTTTTACCCGTTTAGTGGAAGCAGTGAAAGAAAATCCTGACTTAGATATTCAGTTTGTACCCGTAATTGTTTTTTGGGGACGTTCGCCCGATAAAGAAGACTCCTTGTTTAAAATCATGTTCTCGGACTCGTGGACAACGCCTAACGCGGTAAAACAACTGATTACCGTTGCCCTTAATGGTAATGAAACGATAGTCAAATTTGGCTATCCGTTGTCGGTGCGTAGTTTAATGACCGAAGACATGAGTAGCTCTTTGGCTTTACGCAAAATTTCTCGTGTTTTGCGAGTGCATTTCCGCCGCCAACGCGAAATGGTCATTGGTCCTGACTTATCCCATCGTCGTAATTTAATGCATAGTATTTTGCAATCGACAGCGGTACGGGCGGCCATTCAAGAAGAACAACAAAAGCCAGAACAAACCTTAACACCTGAATTATTAGAAGAAAAAGCGCGAGCTTATGTCAATGAAATCGCTGCGGATTATTCGTATCAAGTGATTCGTGGCCTACAAATCAGTCTTAACTGGTTATGGAATCGTTTATATGATGGTATTGATGTACATCACTTTGACACAGTTACCGATGTCGCGCACGACCATGAAGTGATTTATGTGCCTTGTCATCGTAGCCATATTGATTATTTATTATTGTCTTATGTCATCGTGACGCGTGGCTTAATGCCCCCCCATATCGCCGCTGGTGCTAACCTGAATATGCCTGTAGTTGGCCCGATTTTACGGCGTGGTGGCGCATTCTTCATGAAGCGCTCGTTCAAAGGTAATCCGATTTATAGTGCAGTATTTACTGAGTACTTGCATTTAATCACCACCAAAGGTTTCCCCATCGAATACTTTATTGAAGGTGGACGCTCACGGACAGGTCGTTTATTGCCGCCAAAAGCAGGTATGTTGGCGATGACGGTAAAAAGCTTTTTACGCGATAACAGCCGCCCTATCGTCTTCATTCCCACCTATATTGGTTATGAACGATTGATGGAAGGCAGCACCTATGTCGGCGAATTACGTGGTGCCGATAAAGAGAAAGAAAATATTTGGCAAGTGCTGCAAACGACACGCAAGATTGAAAAAATCTTTGGCAAAGTGCATTTGAGCTTTGGTGAGCCAATTTATTTAAAATCGTTATTAACGGCAGAAAATCCAAACTGGCAAAATACCGTATTCGACCCACAACAAAAACTACCGTGGGTAAATCGTAGTATTGACCATTTAGCGCGTAAAATTAATACCAACATTAATCGTACGGCGGTTATTAACCCGATTACCTTGTTGAGTTTAGTGTTGTTATCGACACCGAATCACGCCATTGATGAAAACGTGCTGGTTCAACAGTTGAATTTATACAAGAAAATCGCCGAACAATTACCTTATGACTCGTTAATTGAAATGACGCCACTGAACGGTGCAGGCATTGTCGCTTATGGTGTCCAGCTCAAAGCCATTCAACGCGTCAAACATCCTTTAGGTGATTTAATTTGTGTCGCTGAAAATCAGGCAGTATTTTTGACCTATTTCCGCAATAACATTTTGCATTTGTTTATTTTGCCGTCTTTGGTTGCTTGCTTAATGCAACATAATGGCCAATTACAACGCGAACAGATGGTGTCGGTGATTGCCTCGCTCTACCCTTATTTACAGTCCGAATTGTTTTTGCCTTGGGATTTGGCCGAAATTGAAGGCTTAGTGAATCAACATATTGATGCCCTGATTGACGCACAGTTGTTAACTAGCCACGAAGAGACGATTATCAGCCCACAACCTAACACTGAAGCGTACGCGCAATTGGTGATTTTGGGCGAAGCAGTCAAAGAAACCATTGAACGTTATTACATGACTATTTCGTTGCTGACCCGTCGTGGCTCTGGCAGTAGCAATCAAAAACAACTGGAAGATTTATGTTCGTTATTGGCACAGCGTTTATCGGTGTTACACGAATTCAATTCACCTGAATTTTTTGATAAAGGTATCTTCCGTAACTTTATAGACACCTTGAAAAAGGTCAGTTTACTACGCACCGACGAAGCAGGTTTAGTGCATTTTGACGCACGTTTAGCCGATATGGCGACACAGGCGCACTTAGTACTACGTGTCGAAACTCAACATACCATTCAACAAATTACCAGTGTCAGCGATGAAGATATTGCCAGCGCTATGGACGAGTTGGAACGCAAAGAGAAGAAGCGTAAGTAAAGCCCTCTCTCTAACTCTCTCCCTCGGGGAGAGAGGACTAAATGCATTGCCCCCTCTCCCCGAGGGAGAGGGCTGGGGTGAGGGTTTAGCTTCATGCAGCAAGCAATTATTGGCTTTCATAAAGATGAGTTGAACGATTGGGTCGCAGAGTTAATTTGCGGCCACAATCAACATACGCGTCATAATCCTCCTTGGGTGAATCGTCCTTGGGTAACGTCTGAACAAGGAAGACAGGCGATGCTGGGTGAAATACTCAACTGCAAAAAGTGTGATGAAGGTGCTAAACGGGATTTTTAGATGATATTCAATTCCGTTTATTCCGCTTGATTGAGAGGGGCTTTTGCGTATTATCCACTGGTGCATCACGCGTAGATGCGGTCACTGTCAGTGCTATATCTAAACTACAGGTCAGCGAGTTAAAAGTAATCGCCAATTCTTTTTTCAGTTGTTGTAACTCGATAATATGCTGATCAATTTGACTCATTTTCAGCATCAAACGTTGTTCTATTTCTGCACGACCAAAAGTACCAACCACCAATTTGGGAATAATTTCCAATATCTCTGCCAATGAAAACCCCAACAATTGCGCACTCCGAATAAAGCGCACGCGCTGCATATCTTTGTCCGTGTAACTACGATAACCATTGCCTTGGCGTGCAGGCTGATCGAGCAAATGCTGCTTCTCATAGTAACGTAAGGTATCCGTCGTAACGCCTGTCACTTTTGCCAATTCACTAATATTCATTTTTTCACCATAAACACCAAACATCCTATTGACCTTGGACTATACACCAAGGTTTAAGCTGCGTTCGATGGTTATTTTTAACTACTCAACATGACTTGTTTAGAGTCTGTTTCCATAAAATTTCGTCTAGGAAATGATCATGCTAAAAACTCTATTTTTAACGGCAATTGCCGCATTCGTAAGCACTTCGACTTATGCCGTAGAATCATCAACTACGCCTACCAAAACCTCGTCCTCCGTGAGTTTTGCCATTATTAAAACCGCAAAATTACCTGTTGCTGAAGGCTTAGTATTTTCAGGTGGTAGTCTACTAAAAAAAGTGGACAGTAATTTTTCTGCTTTTTTAGTACGACATGGCGATAGCACTTTTTTATTTGATGCGGGACTCGGCAATAAAGTTGCTGAACAATATCAACAAGATATGCCGCTATGGCAGCGATTATTTTTTAAATACGATGACCCTGTTTCTTCCGCGCGCAGTCAACTTAATCGTGCGGGTATTGCTCCCGTAAAAACGATTATTTTAAGCCATAGTCATTGGGATCATGCCAGTGGCATTAGTGATTTTCCCGATGCAACCGTATTAGCCCCCGAAGCAGAAATGGCTATTATTCGTCATCCGACCACGGGTGTGGGTGGGAGCTGGCCATCGCAAGTTGCCGCGAAAACAATCAAATGGAAAACGCTGGAATTTAAGCCTGTGGCTTATGAAAACTTTGATCGTAGTGTTGATTTATTCGGTGATGGTTCTATCGTCTTAGTGCCATTATTTGGCCATACGGTGGGTTCAGTCGGTATGTTTGTCACTGTAGATTCAGGCAAACGTTACTTTTTTGTGGGTGATGCGGTATGGAATGCCCAAGCACTGAAGAAAGGCAGCCCAAAGTTTTGGGCGGCACGTTTACTAGTAGATGATGATGGTGCTCATACCCAACAGAGCATCGAACAAATTCGCACCCTGATGGCAAAACGACCTGAAATCGTTGTCGTACCTGCCCATGATGGCACGGTTCAACAAGCACTTGGTTATTTTCCTGCTTGGGTCAAATAAACTCATCAATAATAAATTTTAAAATCACTCTTCACATTAATAATAAGATGTGAAGAGTCTCTTAAGTTGAAGAGGCGTGATGATTCAAATAAACATCAAAACGACTACTTTCACCTTCATACATTAAGCTCGGTTTTTGCCCTGCTAAATGCTCGGCATGACGCGGACGTTTGACAACAACGCGTTTTTTGGCAACAGCTAACGCAGGTGCTAATAGTGCATCGGCATCATCATCCGCACCCACAGCTACATGAAATGCCTGCATATCTTTTTTAACTTTGGCACTATTGCCGCGATCTGGAAACATCGGGTCTAAATAAACAACATCAGGACGTTGCTCAACGGTCAAAGCTAATAAGTGTGCTTTCGCATCACCCTCATGAATGGACATCCGCGCTAAAATCGGCAACAAATACGCTTCAGCTTGAGCCCGTTGCCAACCATCGGCCAACATCGCAGCGACTAAAGGTGAACGCTCCAGTAAAGTCACGGAGCAGCCTAAAGATGCTAATAACAAACTGTCCTTACCAAAACCTGCGGTGGCATCAATAATTGTCGGTAAAAAGTCTTTTTTAATGCCACACGCTTTTGCAATTAATTCACTACGCCCGCCACCATGCTGTAAACGCCAGAGCAAACTTTTATTCGCCCAATCCACAGCTACGGCATTTGGTAATGGCTTGGTTAAGGGTTGTAAACTCAGTTGACCATCCAGCAAAATCGCAAACTCACCTTTTTCTGCCCATGCTAGTAAGGTTTTACGGTCGTTATTAGCAAGAACAAAAGCTTCTAATCCTAAGCTAGAAGCTATTTGATATGCTTGCGGTTGGTAGTCAGGCAAATACAATACAAACACTTAATGTGACCAATCAATCACGCCAAACCATGCCGTTGCTAGAATAAAGCAGCCAAAAACAATGCGATAATAAGCAAAAATGGTAAAGTCATGCTTAGATACATAACTAACTAAAGTACGCACGACTATTAAACCCGCAATAAATGCGGCAATAAAACCGACCGCAAACACAGGAAAATCAGCCAAAACAAAGTCTTCACGGCTTTTATACACATCATAAGCCGTTGCCGCGACCATTGTTGGAATCGCTAAAAAAAATGAAAACTCGGCGGCTGCTTTACGCGACAAACCAAAAAACAACCCGCCAATAATCGTTGCGCCCGAGCGTGATGTTCCGGGGATTAAGGCACAGCATTGCGCCAAGCCCAGCTTTAAGGCATCCATCGCTTTGATATCATCAACTTCTGCTATTCTTACTTGATGCTGACGTTTTTCGGCAAATAAAATAATAAAACCACCAATCACTAAGGCTGTGGCGACCGAAACAGGATTGAACAAATAGCCTTTGATAAAATCTCTTGCAAATAATCCAATAATAGCCGCAGGCATAAAAGCAATTAAAATATTGGTAGCAAAAGTCCATGCTTGCGCCTGACCCGTCAACATACCTTGCATAACACCGATCAAGCGTTGCCGATATTGATAACATACGGCCAAAATCGCGCCTAACTGAATTGCCACTTCAAACACATGACGTTTTTCGGGTGTCCAAAAGTTAATTAAAGAGGCCGTAACAATCAAATGTCCTGTGCTAGAGACAGGTAAAAACTCGGTCGCGCCTTCAATAAACCCCATCAATATAGCTTGCAGCAATAAAACAATATCCATCTATTTCTCTCTTAACTTTTGTTAGCTAACTTTTGCCAAATGCTGTCACGTAAATAAACAGGCAGTGCTAATTCGGGTGCTTGTGCTCGCCCTTTTTGCCATGCCGCTTGTGCTAATACCGCTAAATCATAGGCATGAGGATACATATCGGTTTGGATCGCTTTTACCGTCCATTGACGCTGAATAGCATCAGCATAAATCCCACCATTACCGACGACATAACATGGCTCAGCCGATAATTCAGGCAATTTATCAGGCGAACACATCGTTTCAGGAATTAATGCTTGCATCAATCCACGTTCTAATTCGTAGACTGAAACATAAACCTCGTTCATCCGCGCATCAAACATACTGACTACACGCTCATAACCCGCAAGGCGATACGCCGTTTGCGCTAAGGTTTGTAAACTTGAGATCGCCAATACGGGCAAATCCCAGCCAAAAGCTAAACCTTGAGCCGCCGCCGCAGCAATACGTACGCCTGTGAACGAACCAGGCCCACAACTATAAGCAATGGCAGTTAATTGTGAAGCCGTTAAACCTGCTTCGGCTAACAGTTCATCCACCATGGGCAACAGCAATTGGGTTTGTAGGCGTGGCGAGTATTCGTAATGGCTCAACACTTGGCCATCATCAAGGATAATGGCAACAGAGCAAGCTTCGGTGGCTGTTTCGAGGGCAAGTATAGGCATAGCAATCAGCTAGTTTAGGACTTACGCAGTTATCGCTTATTTGTTCACATCTCAGCCGTTTTAGACGGCTTCATATTCACAAAACGCGCTAATCGCGGTGCGATGCGTAAGTCCAAAGTTAAAAATTCAGAATGGCTCGCGCTTTATACGCATATTGACGTTATCATGCAACTTTCAACAGGATAATTCTTTGAGATGAAGACAATCACTCATCCTCAGTTCTCGGCACTGATTTTAGCAGGTGGCCGCGCGACACGCATGGAAGGTTTAGATAAAGGTTTAGTGTTATGGCAAGCCAAGCCGCTCATAGCTCACGTTATTGAAAACTTAAAAACGCAAGTTGATGACGTGGTGATTAGCTGTAATCGTAGCTTTGACGATTATCAACAGTATGGTTTAGCCATTGCCGATACCGCACCAAACTTTGCAGGCCCTTTGGCGGGTATAGCCGCCGCTTTACCGCATTGTCGGCATGATTGGGTATTTGTGGTGGCATGTGATATGCCGAGCTTACCTAGCGATGTGGTATTAAAGTTGTGGCAAGCAACCAATAATACGCCACTTGCAGTTGCCCATGACGGCGAACATTTACAACCTTTATGCTTATTGCTGCATAAAACGTTATTAACTTCTTTAGAAGAACACGTTAAGCAGGGTCATGCGGCGGTATATAAATGGATTAATAGTCAGGCGCATAGTGTTGCTTATTTTGAAGATAAACATGCCTTTATGAATATTAATTCGTTGGCGGAGTTGGGGTTGTGAATTCGCTGTTTATGCGTTGAAACATGATTTGACATTGACTTAAGAAGTCGAGAGTTGCTCGCTCTGATAGGGATATTACATCCTTTAGAGTACGTAAAAAGCAACTCTCATACTTTATTGTTATATCTATTTGCTCTCACGCCAAAAATGCATTAGATTTTTCGCCGTCAGCGCTGGCACATCAACCATCGGTAAATGCCCGACATTACTCAACTTATGGACACGCGCATGAGGAATCAACTGTTTGAATGTTTCCACACAAGTATGATGCAGCACTTGGTCTTTATCGCCCCATAGAATTAAAGTCGGTACAGTCACAGCCGAAACGCCCGCACGCTCACAATGTAAAGAATGAGCAATCATGTGATGAAATAAGTGACGATTGACATGACGACGTGACACCATCTCCTGCCCCATCGTTGAAGCCAACACCAGTGATAAGGCCGTACGATTACGCTCTAACACCGTATTAAACAAACGTACTACTTCGGCATAACTGCTTGGCACTAAGGTATTTTTACCTACCAAAAGTCCGCGTTCAAAAGGCGTAGAGTCTTGGCCTTTTACGCCCGCCGCATTCATTAAGGTCAAGCTGGCAGTGATATCTGGATGACGAGCCGCCACTAGCCCTGCAATGCCACCACCCATTGAGCTACCAACAAAATGAGCTTTTTGCGATACTACTTGTCGCGCCCAATCTGCAATGCGGTCGGCTTGTTGGTCTAAACCATAGACTTTTTCATGGCGAAAATGACTTTCACCCCAAGCAGGTAAATCAGGAACATACAAACGATAACGCTTTGATAAGAATGGTAATAGTAATAGCCAGTTTTCTTTAGTTGAGGCAAAGCCATGCAACAACACGACTGATTCGCCATTGGGATTGCCACCCTCTAACCAAACCATTGTCGCACCATCAACTTCCATACGACATTTACGCAAACCAATGACTCGCCCCTGCAACTCACGTAACAACGGCCAAACCTGACCACTCGGCCGCCAATCACGAATAGCCTCAGGATGAGCCTTCCTAGCATTTGCGGTATAGGCTGGCGCAATTTCATGCACCAAGGCCTTCTCGATGTGTTTCAGGGCATACGTCATAGATTCAAACCTTATCGTTTATTTGCTCGACACCGACATTAACATGCCAAGCGTCCGATAACAGGTGATTTGAGGACAGAAATTAGTTATTTGGGGTCAAATTGACAATACTAAGACTATTTAAAAGAGGTTATGGGAAGGATAAAGCATGAGGTGGGATCATTTTTCAATCAATTATTATCTATTTAATCGCTAAATTTTCTTAATTTGATTCGTCTATTTACTGGCTTAGCACAACCAACATATAATGCTTGTGCCGACATCGTAGTTAACGTCACGCACTTTATGTGCATGACAGACAAAAAGCCGACTTTATGAACGAGTCGGCTTTTTGTTTTTATGAGCAATGCCCTGTTTAATTAAGCCTTGCTCATATTCCCCGCAAACAAATTCGCTAAACGTGGTGCTAATGCATTGGGAATATCGTGTCCCATGCCTTCAATTAACTCGAATTTCGCGCCTTTAATACTTTTAGCAACAGCTTTGCCACAAGCAGGACGCAATAATCTATCTTCTTTACCATGCACCACAATCGTGGGCACATGAATATATTTTGCCAGTGATTTGATATTGCCTGTGCCCATCACTGCTAAGAAATGACGTTTTACGCCCGCTGGATGAAAACTTCTATCCATTAAACCACCCGCAAAAACACGAATTTCGTCAGGGGTCATTGGGTGTGCTGGACTGCCAATCGCAGTGAATAATTTGACACTATGATTCAACAACACATCTCTAGGGGCTTTTGCACCTGGCCCTTTGATTAGAGGAAAGAATGCTTTGGGATGTGGCGGTGGTAACATCGGTTGATTATTACTGGAAAACAAAACACCCAAACTCAAGACTCGTTCAGGATATTTAGCAGCAATAATTTGACCAATCATGCCACCCATTGATGCACCAATGATATGAGCTTTATCGATTTTTAGCGCAGACATTAAGCCTATGGTATCGGCTGCCATATCATACAAGTTATAAGGCGATGGATTAGGTAAACCTAATTGAAAACGCGCCATCTTCATCCAGAAATTTTGTTTTGGACTACGAACTTTAATCTTGCTCGACAAGCCAATATCCCGATTATCAAAACGAATGACTTGATAACCGCGATCAACTAAGGTCTGACAAAACGACTCAGGCCACAATAATAACTGCGCCCCTAAACCCATAATTAATAACACAGCGGGTGCGTGTTCATCACCAAAACGCTCGTAAGCCAACTCAATATCACCTACTTTGGCTACACCTTTAGTTGTCATCATTTTTTACCTATCTATATGATTGAGTTAGTCAAGTTTTGCTTTTTTGCGTGTCACTGTCTTTTTAACAGCTTTCGTTGGCTCTTGAACGAGTTGCGCGATCACAGTCGTTTCAGGCAATTCTGCCAACCATGAACGCCACGGTGGAATCCAACCACCTGTTGCCTGCTCCAAAGCGACAGCACAAGCAATACTTAAATGGTCATTATTTTGGTTAGATACCACCTGAATGCCTGTAGGTATGCCGCCTGAATTTAAGCCCATCGGTACAGCAGTAGACGGTAATTCCATGGCATTAACAATGGCACAATCGACAAAATCAAAGGGTTTAAAAATCGGCATACCATGTCGCGGTGCAACTTCGGGGAAAGTCGGCATCACTAAGACACCATCATCTCCTAAAATTGTATTCAGTTGTTGTTTCAGTTGATGTCCTAAATCAACAAAACGCTGACGTTGGCCTGTCGCCAAATTAGGAAACTGTTCCAATAAGGTCAACACTAATAAAGGCAACGTATGCGGTGACTTTTTGCCCTTAACCGCCATCGTTGCTAAAGCTTTCAACGGATGTTTAATGTGATATTCACCAAACATCATGGCGGTAAAAGAATGTTCTGGCGAAGACGAATCGGCTAACAAACTCGA
The DNA here is from genome assembly GCA_030646715.1 of Agitococcus sp. Lineage (GTDB taxonomy): Bacteria > Pseudomonadota > Gammaproteobacteria > Pseudomonadales > Moraxellaceae > Agitococcus. Next base: position 225,929 of record JAUSLJ010000013.1, on the reverse strand, counting down.
CCAAATCATAAACGCATCGTCAATCAATGGTAAATCGACAGTGACGTGGGTCGCCCCTTGTTTTACTAAGGCATCAACAGCTTTTTGTTGAGCATCTAAAATATCAAATGTCGCTTTTGGGCCACGCTCAGGAGAAATGGTAATAACACGCAATTTGCTAATTTCAACATCTTTTACTGATTTCAGTTTGGCTGAATTTTCACCTGCCAAAATACGAACTAACAGCTCTAAATCTTCAGCGCGACGACATAAAGGCCCTGCCGATAAATAATTTAAAGTTTGACCATGCGCACTCGGAAAATGACCGTCGTTATTAATTAACAACGGTGAGGCTTTATGACCAAACACGCCGTTAAAAAAAGCAGGCATACGAATCGAACCTGCAACATCTGAGCCCAAACCAAAAGGTGTGCCACCTGCCCCGACGATTGCACCTTCGCCACCCGAAGAGCCACCTGTAATACGGCCTCGGTCATAGGCATTTTTACTACGACCATAAACACGGTTATAGGTTTCGTACCACATCGCTAATTCAGGAGTATTCGTCACACCTAAAGGAATTGCGCCTGCCGTGCGTAACGCAGCAACGGCATAAGAATCTTTTTGGCCGTAGACATCACGCCTAGACACCATCCCAACGACTTGCGGCATCCCTGTAAACTCAAAGGTATCTTTGATGGTGCAAGGCACACCTAATAACGGCGGCAAACTTTCAGGATCGGTCGTGTTGGCAATTAAGGCATCTGCGGCATCAGCTTCGCGTAAGGCTTCGGCAAAACGATCAAAAACGACAGCATTTAGACGAGGATTAACACATTTAATTTGAGCGATATGCGCCTCAACTACTGCCCTTGACGATATTTTTTTTGCTTTAATATCGGCAGCTAACGATAAAGCGGATTGTGTTAACAGCATAAACCTTCCTTATGAGTTAGGTATAATGGACGATGTATTTTATGAAGACTAGCGAAAGCGTGTACTATCGTGCAGATTCAGCATTAAATCTATGTCTTCTTGCGCCAAATTACTTGTCATTTTTGGCAGTAGCTCGACGAATAGCCTTACAATAAGCCCCTATAGCGACGACATCTACGGATACGATAATGAGTGAGTATTTGCTGTTACTGGTTGGCACCATTCTCGTCAACAACTTTGTCTTAGTGCAATTTTTGGGCTTGTGTCCATTTATGGGCACTTCGAAAAAAATTGAGACTGCCGCAGGGTTAGCCGTCGCCACGACTTTTGTACTCACTATCTCTTCGGTATTGTCTTATGCCACTTACGCGCTCTTATTAAAGCCATTTGATTTAGAATATCTCAATACGCTGTCATTTATTTTGGTGATTGCCGTGACGGTGCAATTTACCGAGATGGTGCTGCACAAAACCAGTCCTGTGTTATATCGCGTTTTAGGAATTTACTTACCACTGATTACCACCAACTGTATCGTTTTAGGTGTGGCATTATTGAATGTTCGTCAAGCTCACCCGACGTTTATCAATGCCTTGTTGACGGGTGTCGGTTCTGGTTTGGGCTTTGCCTTAGTGTTGGTGTTATTTGCGGCGATGCGTGAGCGCATTCACGTCGCTGATGTGCCTAAAGCTTTTCGTGGTAGTGCTATAGCGATGGTGACAGCAGGCTTAATGTCCTTATCATTCATGGGCTTTGCAGGATTGGTTAAATTCTAATGTCAACATTCTTCGCCATCTTCATTGCGATTGCTGCTGTTGTTTTGCTGGCATTACTAGCTGGTGGGATATTAGGCTTTGCTGCCGAAAAATTTAAAGTGGACTCCGACCCTATCGTCGAACAACTCGATGCCTTATTGCCACAAACCCAATGCGGTCAATGTGGCCACCCTGGTTGTCGCCCTTATGCAGAGGCCATTGCCAACGGTGAAGCGATCAACCATTGCGTGCCGGGTGGTCAAGATACCATCAACAAAATTGCGGATTTATTAGGTGTTGAGCCATTAGCTTTAGATAGCGAATATGGGGTTGAAGCCGAAGTTAAAAAAGTGGCGTATATCCGCGAAGAAGACTGTATTGGCTGTACTAAATGTATTCAAGCTTGCCCTGTGGATGCCATTCTAGGTGCAGCCAAACATACGCATACCGTCATTGTTAGCGAATGCACAGGTTGTGATTTGTGTGTCGAACCTTGTCCTGTTGATTGTATTGATATGATTCCTGTGCCCATCACTCGTAAAACATGGCATTGGCAAGCACCACAAGGCGTATGTTCTACTCCTGTACGATCGTCAAAACTCATTCCCATCCAACAAATTGGCTAAGGTGATTTAAAGTATGAATTATGCCAAGTGGGAAATGTTCGGTGGCATTCATCCTCCTGAACAAAAACTACAGTCCACAGCCACCGCCATTCAACCAGCGAGCTTGCCTGAACGTTTAATCATCCCGATGCTGCAACATATTGGCGAAGAAGCTAAGCCTGTCGTCAGTATCGGTGAAAAAGTCTTAAAAGGCCAAAAAATTGGCGAAGTCCATGCTTTTGTTGCTGCGCCTATTCATGCGTCCACATCGGGAACAGTGATTGATATCGGTTTCTATCCTGTTGACCATCCCTCAGAAATGAATGCTTTATGTGTGGTTATTGAGCCTGATGGCCGTGATGAATGGGCAGCACATACGGGCTTAGGCGATTATCATCTTGCTGATCCACAAACCTTATTAGCGATGATTCGTGAAGCGGGTATTGCAGGTATGGGCGGCGCAGGTTTTCCAACAGGCTCAAAGCTGACGTTAAAAGATGCGATACAAGTGGATACTGTCGTTTTGAATGCGATGGAGTGCGAACCGTACATTACTGCCGATGATATGTTGATGCGCGAAAGAGCCACCGAGATTATTGAAGGCGCAAACATTGTTAAATATCTGCTCAATGCCCAACGCGTGATTGTTGGTGTGGAAGATAATAAGCCGCAAGCTATTCAAGCAATGACTGTTGCCTCGCAACATCAAGCCCATATTGAGGTTTTAGCCACTAAAACCAAATATCCTTCAGGCGCAGCGCGACAAACTGTTTATATTTTAACGGGACGTGAAGTTCCTGCGGAAGGTCGAACAACGGATGTCGGCGTTTTTTGTTTAAATGTCGGCACAGCAGCAGCCATTTATCGAGCAATTGTTCATGGTGAACCATCGTTATCACGCATTACCACCGTCACAGGTTTGGGTGTAAAACAGCCTGCTAATTATGAAGTACGTATCGGGACACCTGCTCGTCATGTATTGCAATTAGCCGTGGCGGATTTTCAGCGGATCAATCGTTTAATTGTGGGTGGCCCAATGATGGGTTATACCCTACCCGATGCCGATATTCCCGTTGTTAAAACAACCAACTGTTTAATCGCCGCTACCGCCAAAGACTTTCCACCGCCAGCACCCGAAATGGCCTGTATTCGTTGTGGCGATTGTGCCTCTGTCTGTCCTGTGCTGTTATTGCCGCAACAATTGTTATGGTTTAGCAAAGCCGAAGAATTTGACAAAGCCAAACAACATCATTTAGATGATTGTATTGAATGTGGAGCATGTGCTTATGTGTGTCCTAGTAACATTCCTCTAGTTCAGTATTATCGTTATGCCAAAGGCTCAATTGCCGAATTAACAGCCGAGGCAGAAAAAGCAGAGCGTGCGCGTGAACGTTTTGAACATCGCAAACTGCGCATTGAGCAAGAAGAAGCTGAAAAAGAAGCACGTCGTATCGCCAAAGCTGAAGAAGCAGCAGCACGAGCTGCGGCTAAAACAACTGAAAACACATCAACTACTGCCGTTGTTGACAGTAAAGCCTTAACCATCGCCGCTGCTTTAGCCCGTAGTAGCTTAAAAAAAGCAGAAAAGCGTTTACTTGTCGCACAAGCCAGCGAAGAAAATACAGATGATTTAATAGCCGAAATTGAGCGATTAAAAATTGCCGTCAGTCATGCGGAAGCTGCTTTACAATTAGCACAAAGTATCACACCTCCATCATCCGAAAAAACGTAGTTATTTCTTATGCCTTTAATCACCGTCACTTCACCTCATAGCACCAGTAAAGCCGATACAGGCCGCATCATGCGTCATGTCATTTACGCGACGCTACCTGCTTTAGTGGTGATGACATGGGCATTTGGTTTGGGCAATTTACTCAATGTCCTGTGGTGTATTTTTTTAGCCGTTGCTTTAGAAGCTTTATGCTTAAAAATGCGTGGCAAACCTATCCCATTTTTCTTAAAAGATTACTCCGCAGCAGTCACAGGTTTGTTATTGGGTTTATCAATTTCACCTTTTGCGCCGTGGTGGATTAGTGTGATTGGGATGATTTTCGCTATTCCGATTGCCAAACATTTATATGGTGGTTTAGGCAGTAATCCCTTTAATCCTGCAATGATTGGCTATGCCCTGTTGTTGGTTTCTTTTCCTGTGGAAATGACTCGCTGGGCTGGAATGCACATCACCGCAACGCCAGAACAAACTTGGCTGATGTTTAGTGGTCAAACCGAAGTCATAGATCAAATCACAGGTGCAACACCGCTCGACACCTTCAAAATAGCCGCCCTAAAAGGTATTGAAAATAATCATTTTTGGTTAGATAGCTTTCAGCTAAAAAATTGGATGGCGATTAATATCGCTTTTTTAATCGGTGGTGTTTATCTGTTATATCGCAAGATCATTACTTGGCATATTCCTGTCAGTGTTCTTGCTACGCTTACCGTATTTTCTAGCTTGTTTTTTTATTGGGATAACAGCCATTACGCCTCACCACTACTGCATCTGTTGAGTGGCGCAACCATGATGGGTGCATTTTTTATTGCCACTGATCCTGTCAGCGCAGCGACTTCGCTGAAAGGTCGCTTAATTTATGGTGCAGGGATTGGCGCATTGCTCTATATCATTCGCACGTGGGGTGGCTATCCCGATGCTATTGCTTTTGCCGTGTTATTTATGAATTTATCAGCACCAATGATTGATCATTTAGTGCAACCGCGCACCTTTGGCCACGATATTCAGCCCGTTAAATGGCGTAAGGAACAAAAATAATGAATCAAGCCATGCGTTCCAGTGCCATTACTTTAAGCGTATTTGCGTTGATAGCAACGGGCATGGTTGCGGGTTTTCATGCCTTAACTGACCAAAGAATCTTACAGAGCCAACAACAATCGCTCACTGAGTCATTAAATGCTTTAGTGCTATCATCACAATATAATAATGACTTATTACATGACACAATCACCATTCAAGACAATGACTTGCTGCATTTAGAACAGCCCGAAACGGTTTATCGGGCGCGTAAAAATGGCCTTCCTGTTGCCGTAATTTTTCCTGTGATTGCACCCGATGGTTACAGTGGCAAAATACGTTTATTGGTAGCCATTAATACCAATGGTGAATTGGCGGGTGTCCGCGTCTTAGCTCACAAAGAAACACCGGGCTTAGGTGATGCCATTGATATCGATAAATCATCTTGGATATTAGATTTTAATCACAAGTCTTTACTTTCACCCTCTGCCGACGGTTGGTATGTCAAAAAAGATAACGGAGTTTTTGATCAATTCACGGGGGCAACCATTACCCCTCGCGCAGTGGTGAAAGCGGTACATAATGCCTTACTGTATTATCAGCTTCATCAACAAACACTCTTTTCACCCGTCGTCGCAGCACACGAGTAAACCATCATGGCCGAAAATCTGTATAAAAAAATTGCGGTTGATGGTTTATGGCGCAACAATACCGCAACCGTGCAACTCTTAGGTTTATGTCCACTATTGGCGTGTTCAGGCTCTGTGGTCAATGGTTTAGGCTTAGGTTTAGCAACTACTCTCGCACTCATAACCTCTAATGCCGCCGTTTCGCTATTGCGACATCATATTCCTGACACCATTCGTATTCCTATTTTTGTCATGATTATTGCTGCCTTTGTCTCGTGTATTGAGTTATTTATGCACGCTTTTACGTATCAGCTTTATCAAATTTTAGGTATTTTTATCCCCTTAATCGTCACTAACTGTGCGTTATTAGGCCGTGCCGAAGCCTTTGCCTCTAAAAACAATACCGCCGCCGCCGCATTTGATGGCTTGATGATTGGTGTCGGCTTTACGCTGGTATTAGTATTATTAGGCGCGATGCGTGAACTATTGGGCAACGGCACACTCTTTGCCAATATGCACTTATTATTTGGTGATATGGCTAAAGATTGGACGTTAACCATTCCCCATTATAAGAAATTTTTGTTTTTCATTTTACCACCGGGGGCATTTTTGTGTTTAGGCTTGATTATCGCAGGCAAAAACTTCATCGATGAACCGCTTAAAAATCGAAATAAACAAACAAGCACCAACGTCATCGGCTCTAAACGTGTGCGAACCACAGGCAATATCAGTTAAAGCACAATGAAACCAAAAATAGTTCGAGAAATATTCTTACGTTTGCAAGCGGCTAACCCCAACCCAACAACGGAACTGGTTTATCACTCACCATTTGAATTATTGATTGCCGTAATTTTATCGGCTCAGGCTACGGATGTCAGTGTCAATAAAGCAACGGCCAAATTATATGCCGTTGCTAACACGCCCGAAACGATCTTAGCATTAGGGCTTGATGGCTTAAAAAGCTATATTAAAACTATCGGTTTATATAACAGCAAAGCGGCCAACATTCTTAAAACCTGTCAAATACTCATTGAGCAACATCACAGCCAAGTACCGCACGACCGCGAAGCCTTAGAAGCCTTAGCAGGAGTCGGGCGCAAAACCGCGAATGTCGTGTTAAATACCGCTTTTGGTGAACCGACCATTGCCGTTGATACCCATATTTTTAGAATCGCTAATCGTATAGGTTTAGCTGATGCAAAAACGGTTGATGGCGTTGAGCAACAACTACTTAAAATCATTCCCCCCCAATTCAAATTAGATGCCCATCATTGGCTAATTTTACATGGTCGTTATGTTTGTATTGCCCGAAAACCTAAATGCCTTGACTGTTTATTACGTGACTTATGCCAATTTCAAGAAAAACCCCTAAGCTAATCTTTAAGCAAAACAAGGTGATTTTGGTAAATAATCAACAATTTTTAGCGTTAGCGACTATCTTAGCTTTGCCATTTTGACAAAAATCGTGCAGAATACCGCACCCGCTGGCAATGCCAAGCTCGGTACGAATTTTTTTCAGTTCTAGGGTTGTTATGTCAAACAAAGAAGAGCAAATCGAAATGGACGGCACGGTGATTGACACCTTGCCAAACACCATGTTTCGTGTGCAGTTAGAAAACGGTCATGTCGTGACCGCGCATATCTCGGGCAAAATGCGTAAGCATTACATCCGTATCTTAACGGGCGACCAAGTCAAAGTTGAAATGACTCCTTACGACTTAAGTAAGGGCCGTATTACTTACCGCGTCCGCTAAGTCACACTGTATTTGCAGACAGTTCCATTCAGTTAAGTGTTAATAACTTAATTGAATGGTGCCTCGGTTTTTTTCTTGTAACTCTCCCCCTCATCTTTATCTCTCTATACTACCCTGCACGTCTAATTTATTATCTGTTCTTCATCAAAAAATCTACAAACCAAATTTAGCAATCGCTTGACTTTAAATCTTTATTTATTGATAATTATTCTCATTATTATTTGTATTGAGAAGTCATCATGTACATTTGTGTCTGTCATGCCGTTACCGATAAGCAAATTAAATCCTCTGTAGAAAACGGCTGTTGCTCTTATCGTGAAATTCGTGACTGTCATAATGTCGGTAAAACCTGCGGCCGTTGTGTGCCTGAAGCCAAAGCATTAATTAATCAAACCCTTATCGAACTAGCTGTTGATATGCGCGAAGTGGCTTAATACTGCCCGATGCAATCATTTTGATGACTGCTTATGTAGTAGTTTTTTACTTTCTCTACAAAAAAAACCTCACCCGCCCCATTTTATCAGCTACGCTTAACACACAAAAAATCCCTCTGGAGCACTCTTAATGAAAGGCGATGTACAAGTTATTGCTTATCTTAACAAAGCATTAATTAATGAATTGACGGCAATTAATCAATATTTCCTCCATGCGCGTATGTTAAAAAGTTGGGGTTTTGCCAAACTGGGTCAGCATGAGTACATGGAGTCTATCGACGAAATGAAACATGCCGACAAACTGATTGATCGTATTTTGTTTTTGGAAGGCTTACCGAACCTACAACATCTCAATAAGTTATTTATTGGCGAAACGGTTGAAGAAATTCTACAAGGTGATTTGAAGCTAGAAAAAATCGCCCATCCTGATCTTAAAGATGCTATTGCCCACTGCGAAAGTGTTGGTGATTATGGTTCTCGGGAATTATTTGTCGCCATTTTAGAAAGTGAAGAAGAACATATTGATTGGATAGAAACACAACTGGAATTGATTCAAAAAATTGGCATTCAAAACTACTGTCAGTCCAGCATGTAAGTCTTGAGCCATCAAAAACAAAAACGCCTATTCAACAAGCTGTGAATAGGCGTTTTTACTAAACGGACTTATTAAGCAGGCGTTGCCGTTTGTTTCTCCATTGCTTCAACATGCAACACTATCTGGTTATTTTCAACGGTGATATCGACATGACCACCGCCATTGGCTAACTCACCAAACAATATCTTTTCTGCCAACGGTTTTTTCAAGTTTTCTTGAATCAGACGCGCCATCGGTCTTGCGCCCATGTGCTTGTCATAACCATGTTCTGCCAACCATTTGCGTGCTAACTCATCCACTTCAATAACCACGTGCTTATCATCTAACTGTGCTTGTAGCTCCACTAAGAACTTATCAACCACACCTGCAATAATCACAGGGTCTAAAGCATGGAACTGAATAATCGCATCTAAACGGTTACGGAACTCTGGCGTAAACATCCGCTTCATCACTTCCATCGCGTCGGTGCTATGGTCTTGTTGAGTAAAACCGATACTGGCACGAGTCATGGACTCTGCGCCCGCATTGGTAGTCATGACAATAATGACATGACGGAAGTCTGATTTACGACCATTATTATCGGTTAAGGTGCCATGATCCATCACCTGCAATAACAGGTTAAACACTTCAGGGTGGGCTTTTTCCACTTCGTCCAATAACAATACACAATGTGGATGTTTAGAAATCGCTTCCGTTAATAAGCCACCTTGATCAAAACCGACATAACCGGGTGGCGCACCAATTAACCGTGAAACGGTATGACGCTCCATATACTCCGACATATCAAAGCGCACTAATTCAACGCCTAAAATTTTGGCTAGTTGTTTAGTGACTTCTGTTTTACCCACACCAGTAGGCCCTGAAAACAAGAAACTACCTACAGGCTTTTCAGGTGCTTTTAAACCTGCACGCGATAACTTAATGGCAGAAGACAAAGCAATAATGGCTTCATCTTGACCAAATACCGTCATTTTTAAATCACGCTCTAACGTGCGTAATGCTTCTTTGTCATTGGCAGAGATAGACTTCGGCGGAATACGAGCAATTTTGGCAATAACCTCTTCAATCTCAGACACACCAATGGTTTTTTTACGTTTGCTGACGGGTAATAAACGCTGATACGCGCCAGCCTCATCTATCACATCAATGGCTTTGTCGGGTAAAAAACGCTCATTGATATAACGGCTGGCCAACTCCGAAGCCACTTCTAAGGCTTTTTCGGTGTAACGTACGCCATGATGTTCTTCAAAACGCGATTTTAAGCCTTTGAGAATTTGGAAAGTTTCCATAACGGTGGGTTCTGGAATATCAATTTTTTGGAAGCGACGCGCCAAAGCACGATCTTTTTCAAAAATACCGCGATACTCTTGATAGGTGGTTGAACCCATGCAACGTAAAGAACCATTCACCAACACAGGCTTAATCAGATTAGACGCATCCATCACCCCACCACTGGCCGCACCCGCACCAATAATAGTATGAATTTCATCAATAAAGAGGATGGACTCTTCTTGCTTTTTTAACTCATTCAATACTGCTTTAAAGCGTTTTTCAAAGTCGCCACGATATTTAGTACCTGCCAATAACGCGCCTAAATCCAAGCTGTAAACGACGGCATTTTCTAATGGCTCTGGAGCTTTTTTGCTGACGATTAACCAAGCCAAACCTTCAGCAATCGCAGTTTTACCGACACCTGGTTCACCGACCAATAACGGGTTATTTTTGCGGCGACGACAGAGGATTTGTGCTGCACGTTCTACTTCCGCATCACGGCCGATTAACGGATCAATTTTGCCCGCTAACGCTAATTCATTTAGATTCGTCGCGTAAGATTCTAAAGCACTTTTGGGCACACTATCGCTATCGTCATCTTGTTGTTGTGCTTGTTCGGCACGGGAGTCATCACCCTGTTCATCGCTATTTTTACTAATGCCGTGCGAAATAAAATTAACGATGTCTAAACGATTAATATTTTGTTTTTTCAGAAAATAAACAGATTGCGACTCTTGTTCAGAAAAAATCGCCACTAAGACGTTTGCGCCCAAAACTTCTTTTTTACCCGAAGATTGGACATGAAAAACCGCGCGTTGCAGTACACGCTGAAAACCCAAAGTCGGCTGTGTTTCACGATCGGTATCTTTTAGCCCCAATTTAGGCGTGGTGTCATCGACAAATTGTGCTAAATCGCGACGTAAAATGGCGATATCACCACCACATGACTTTAAAACCTTGACCGCAGACTCATTGTCCAATAATGCTAACAGGAGATGCTCAACGGTCATAAATTCGTGACGTTTGGCGCGTGCGTCACGAAAGGCCAAATTCAAGGAAACTTCTAAATCACGACTTAACATAGCAACACCTGTATAAGTAGTTGGATAAACGTCAACATCAATACTATCTACGTTTATCCTAGTGGTAGCTAATCTAACTTTTAAAGACTTACGCTGTTATCGCTAATTTATTCATATTTAAATCGCCAAAAGCAATTTCATATTCACAAAACGCGCCAATCTCGGTGAGATGCGTAAATCATAATTTCTTTTCAACTTGGCACAACAATGGATGTTCATTGTTACGTGCAAAATCAATTACCTGCTGAGCCTTAGTTTCGGCAACATCTTTGGGATAGGTGCCTGCAACAGCTTTTCCTTGATGATGTATGGCGAGCATAACCTGAGTTGCTTGCTCAATACTCATCGAAAAAAACTGTTCTAACACTTCTACCACAAAATCCATCGGCGTGTAGTCATCGTTTAACAAAATTACTTGATAAAACGAGGGCTCTTTCAATTGTGGCTTTGCCGTTTGCAGTGCGACATCGCCTTCTTCAAAATCATTGGGTGACATCTGATTTGATATTAGGTGAAAAACGGGGGTTTTGCCCATAACAAGAGACCTACAATACTATTATTAGGACTGACGCTGTTCTCGCAGCACGATGCGCTAGTCCTGATTTTAAAGGTATGGGTTTGATGACTGAAAATCACAAGAATCATCAGACGAATGGTGATTCTAAAGGGTTATACGTGTAAAAGTACAAATTATGTTGATAAATTTTTAATAAAACTAAGATGAAAACCAACTCAGTTATGTTTACTGTCACGTGATAATCCGCTTAACATTTGTTTGATTTATCCAAAAATTTATTGCAGAGTCGAGCGATTATCGTTTTATAGCAACACATAAACAAAAAGTTGAAATTGTCTTTTTTTGCAAGCTTGCAAAATGTGCAATCGGCTTAAAAGTCATTTAGTAAGCACCAAGTTCACCACCCCCTTCGGCGCTCCATTTTTAGAGGATGGGATTCAGGTATTTAGTCAAGGACGATTAATGTTTTCGCCGTCAACGTAAGCTTGTTGTAGCACGTTGATTTTGAAAATCAAATTTGGTGTTGCGCTATTTAACTTTCCCTGATTATTGAGGGATTAAGACATAGGCCTTTAGTTAGGGAAATCACCCGTAGCACAAAATATCACTCCTCATACCTCCCCCCCGTCAACTGCTGCAAAGTATGCAACCTATCGGCTTGTTTACGTTCATCTTCAATAATTTGCCTTGCCACAAACAAAATCAACTGCCGTAACCAGCGATGCGCTGGATGATGATGCAATAGCGGACACCATGCCATTTTTAACTCAAACTCTGGCACATAAAAAGGCGGATCTTTAATGACTAAACGCGGGTTGGTGGTTTGTAATTTCGCCACTCGTGTTGGTAATGTGGCAATCAAATCAGCATTCGCGGCTAATAAAGCAGGCATTTGATAATGGCGGGTAAAAATACTGATTTTGCGCTTTTTGCCTAAACGGGCAATCGCTTGGTCAATCCAGCCTAAACCACCCGACTTTTCAGGATTCACGCCAAACCCCACGCCCATCCCCGTTTTACTAACCCAAATATGTTGTGCATCTAAATAGGTCTTTAAATTAAAATGGTCAACGATGGGACTATCACAATGTAACAAACACGAGAAACTGTCCTTCCAAACTAAAATTTGATGGAAAGATTGGGGAATTTCGTTAAAGCGATTAATCGCCATATCGACTTTACCCTGCTCCATATCTCGATACGAAACATCGCTAGGCGTAAGAAAGTCTAGAACAACATTTGGTGCTTCCGAGCGCATCGCTTTTACTAAAGCAGGAATTAACGTCGCTTCGGCATAATCGGAAGCCATGATTCTAAAGACTCGATTACTGGTTAATGGTCTGAACTCAGCGCGTGGTTCTAAAATCTGACTTAGATCGCCCAATACTTCACGAATACGCGGTTGTAACTCTAATGCCCGTTCGGTCGCCGTCATACCTTCACTAGAGCGAATCAACAACGGGTCGTTAAATAGCACGCGTAAACGACGGAGGATATTCGACATTGCAGGTTGAGTAACCCCCAACTGCTCTGCGGCTCGGGTGACATTCTTCTCGCGCAGCAATACATCTAAATGCGTCAGTAAATTGAGGTCAACACGCTCAAGATTCATAAAATAAATACCGAAGATAGATTTGATAAATTAGCTAAATTATGCCACAAACCTTAGACTGCGCCCATTGTTAAAGCGTCTTTTATTCTAAATTTTAATCGAAGCTTTAGCCCCAACCACCCGCATAATAGGAAAACGTCATGACAACGTACTCTTCTGCTCTTGATGCCGTTCGTGCCATTAAAGCAAAATTTGGCGACACTTGGAGTGCAATTCACCCAGAAGACGCAGCGCGTATGCAAATGCAAAACCGTTTCAAAACGGGTTTAGACATTGCTAAATACACTGCTGCCATTATGCGTGCAGACATGGCTGCCTACGATGCTGACAGCAGCCAATACACCCAGTCTTTGGGTTGCTGGCATGGTTTTGTTGCGCAACAAAAAATGATTGCCAACAAAAAATACTTCGGCACAACTAGCAAAAAATACTTGTACTTGTCTGGTTGGATGGTTGCTGCATTGCGTTCTGAGTTTGGTCCATTACCAGACCAATCTATGCACGAAAAAACCTCCGTTCCAGCGTTGATCGAAGAGTTATACACCTTCTTGCGCCAAGCTGACGCAAAAGAATTGAACGACTTGTTCCGTGCCTTGAAAAAAGCTCAAGATGCTGGTGACAGTGCTAAAGCTGCTGATATCGAAGACAAAATCAACAACTTTGAAACGCACATTGTGCCAATCATTGCTGACATTGATGCTGGTTTCGGTAACGAAGAAGCGACTTACTTGTTGACTAAGAAAATGATCGAAGCGGGTGCTTGCTGTATCCAAATCGAAAACCAAGTTTCTGACGCAAAACAATGTGGTCACCAAGCAGGTAAAGTAACCGTACCGCACGAAGACTTCTTGGCGAAAATCAACGCTGTTCGTTATGCGTTCCTTGAGCTTGGTGTTGACGATGGCGTTATCGTTGCTCGTACAGACTCCGAAGGCGCTGACTTGACTCAGAAAATCCCAGTTTCCAAAGTGAAAGGTGACTTGGCTTCTCAGTACATCAGCTTCCTTGATACGCAAGAAATCGACATTTCTGAAGCTCAAGAAGATGAAGTGTTAATCAAGCGTGATGGTAAATTGCACCGTCCAAAGCGTTTGGCTTCTGGCTTGTTCCAGTTCCGTGCTGACACTCAAATTGAGCGTGTAGTACTTGACTGTATCACTAGCTTGCAAGGTGGCGCGGACTTGTTGTGGATTGAAACAGCGACACCAAACGTAGCTGAAATTGCTGACATGGTTAACCGTGTTAAGCAAGTTATTCCTAACGCCAAGTTAGTTTATAACAATAGCCCATCGTTTAACTGGACGTTGAACTTCCGTCAACAAGCTTATGACGCAATGGTTGCTGCGGGCCAAGACGTTTCTGCTTATGACCGTGCTAAGTTAATGAGCAAAGAATACGATACGACAGAATTGGCTTTGGCTGCTGATGAAAAAATCCGCACCTTCCAAGCTGACGCATCGCGTGAAGCAGGTATTTTCCATCACTTGATCACATTGCCTACTTACCACACAACAGCATTGCATATGCACGAGTTGTCTAAAGGTTACTTCGGCGACCAAGGCATGTTGGCTTATGTTGCTGGCGTACAACGTAAAGAAATCCGTGAAGGTGTTGCTTGCGTTAAGCACCAAGCGATGGCTGGTTCCGACATTGGCGATGATCACAAAGAGATCTTCGCTGGCGAACAAGCTTTGAAAGCTGGTGATGATGCTAAAAACACCATGAATCAATTTGGCGGTTAATCGCTAAAGTGGTTTGATGAAGACCCCGCTCACAAGGCGGGGTTTTTGTTTTATAGTCGAATTCTTTATAGAGTCAAAAGGATGACTTCCATCAATCACACTAACTCAAGAAGTTAAATCAATATAACTGTGCCCACTACCCCTTAACCCACCTTGTGATAGTTTCATACAGCAACACTGGCTTAACAGGCTTACTGACAAAATCATTCATGCCTACAGCAAAACACTGTACCCTCACATCTGCCCACGCATTCGCCGTCAACGCAATCACAGGAAGATGTTGCGTCAATGGGTTAGCACGGATATGCCGTGTCGCCTCCAACCCGTCCATAATGGGCATTTGTAAATCCATCAACACCATATCAACTGGCTGTTGTGCCAACATTGCCAGACATTCACGACCATTGATGGCTGTAAACACATCGGCATCCACGCGCTTGAGTAAGGCTTTTACTAATTGTTGATTGGTAAGATTATCTTCTACTAACAATACCCGCATCCCTTTAAGCGCAGTGTAATCCCCTATTGAAGCTGATGAATAGGGTGCTGCGTGATGCAGGGAAGTACTGGTCGTAGATTTATCAAAATGAGCCGTAAACCAAAAAGTGCTACCTACCCCTAATTCACTAGTCACACCAACATCGCCACCCATCATTTGTGCCAACTTTCTACAAATGGTCAAGCCCAGCCCTGTACCGCCATATTTACGTGTTGTCGAACTATCTGCTTGCTGGAATGGCTGAAAGATATTGCGTTGCTGCTCTAGCGACATACCAATGCCTTGATCTTGGACTTCAAAACGTAACTCACAACTATCAATAGTTTCACTCAACATGGCCACTCTGAGAGTAACAACCGAATCATGAGCAAACTTAATGGCGTTATTAATAAAATTGAGCAATATTTGACTTAGTCGTAGTGGGTCCCCGCGTAATTGATGAACAACATCGTTGGCAACCTCTATTTGTAAACGTAAGCCATGTGCCGAGGCATGGTCTGTTGAGAGTGTCGTTAGTGTATCTATCACCGTATCCAGTGAAAAATTGACACATTCCAGTTCTAGCTTGCCCGATTCTATCTTAGAAAAATCGAGAATATTCTCGATTAACGCCAACAAATATTGACCAGATAAATGGATTTTTTCGACATAATCCCGTTGTTGTTGGTCTAGAGGAGTACCAAGTACCAAATACGCCATGCCGATAACGCTATTCATAGGCGTACGGATTTCATGGCTCATATTCGCTAAAAATTCACTCTTGGCGATAGTAGCGGCTTCAGCAATTTGGGCGTGCTGATTCGACTGTATAAGTAGCTTATTGATGGTTTCAAGATCAGCTGTACGTTCACGAATACGCTGCTCAAGACTGGTGTTTAGGCTCTTAATTTCTAGCTCAGCTCGTTTTTGCTCGGTAATATCTTTAAAGAGTACGCCAACGGTACTACTGCCGTTGCCACCAATGCGAAAGGCAAATAAATCAAAGTGCTTTTGCATCGCCACCGCTTGATTTTCAAAACGTATCGCTTTGCCAGTACGCGCTACTTGGTCATACGTTTCAATCCAATAGGGTTCAATATCAGGTACTAATTCATGAATCGTTTTCCCCAATGCGTTTTGAAGACCTGCTTGCTTCTCGAAGGCTTGATTGATGGTAACAAAACGGAAATCTACCGTGATACCGCTTAGGTCATGGATCATTTCCACAACACAAAAGCCTTCATCCATATTTTCAAACAGCGCACGATATCTCAATTCGCTATCGTGCAACTCTTTTTGCGCTTGTTTTTGCTCAGTAATGTCCTGCACAGTACCCTGAAGCCCAATAATTTCCTGATTATCATTACGCAGTGCTTCCCCTCTGGCCATCACCCATCGCCTTGGATTGGTGTCTTTACTCAACTCCAATTCAATTTCATAGGGCAATCCTGTTTTCAAACTGCTTTGAACGATCTCCGTCAATTTTGCGCCACTTTCAGGGGTATAGTTTTTTTGATCTTCCTCGTAGGTTGGCGGCTTAGCACTCGGAAGTCTGTCATAAATTCGGTACAGCTCATCCGACCACCAGACAGCATCTGTAATGGCATTCCAATGCCAATTTCCTATACGAGCAACACGCTGCGCTGCTCTTAACCACGCTTCTCTTTCTTGCAGGTCATTAGTTCGCTCAAGAACACGTTGTTCTAGGCTAGCGTTGAGATTGATAATTTCAAGCTCGGCCTGTTTACGTTCGGTGATATCTTTTACCGTGGTGACATAACCCGTGATATTGCCCGCATCGTCTTTAACTTCAGATGGTGCGATTAAGGCAGGAAAACGCTCGCCGTTTTTGCGCATAAAAACCAAATCAAAGGTGGCGCTTTTTCCATCCAGCATCATTTGAAATGCGGCATTAATATTGGCAATTTCTTCAGGAGGCCAAAATGAGAACGGTACTGTTTGGCCAATTAGCTCGGCCTCCGTTAAATCCACCATGTGGCAAAAAGCAGGGTTGGTTTTGGCGAAACGGCCATGTTCGTCAAGCAAGACAAAACCATCCTGCATCGAATTGAGCAAGTTTTTTATAAATTCATTGGCTGCTTTAAGCTCTAAAGCCGTTGTACCATGACTATCGGGAGCAGAATCGTTCACAAGTTCACTCCTTGATATTTTTCTATAGAAGAAAACTTATACTGACTAAGGTCGAAATCCTAAGCGACTTTAGCCGTAAGACTATGTTTATAATGATAGGACGCTTAACTGTGACACAAATTCCAATGTAAAAAATAGCTGGCAATCACAAATGAGCCTTTCTTATCAGTCGTTACCCTAAACAACAGGCGAATAAATTCGCCTCTACAACTCTCCTAAAAATCCGCCACTTTGCCTAGCCCACAAGCGCGCATACAAACCTTGTTTAGCCAGTAATTCAGTATGTGTACCCTGCTCTATAATTCGTCCTTCATCAACGACAATTAATCTATCCATTGCCGCAATAGTTGATAAACGATGAGCAATGGCAATGACCGTTTTGCCTTCCATTAACTGATATAAACTGGTTTGAATTGCCGCTTCCACTTCCGAATCTAAGGCACTGGTGGCTTCATCCAACAATAAAATCGGTGCATCTTTTAACATTACTCGTGCAATGGCAATACGTTGACGTTGGCCGCCTGATAACTTCACACCACGCTCACCGACATGAGCATCAAAGCTTGTACGGCCTTGGGCATCTTTTAAAGTTTCAATAAACTCTAAAGCTTGTGCTTTTTTTACTGCTTCAATCATTTCAGCATCGGTTGCAGCTGGCCGCCCATACAATAAATTATCGCGTACCGAACGATGCAACAAAGAGGTATCTTGCGTCACCATACCTATATTAGCGCGTAGCGAATCTTGGGTAATTTGGGAAATATCTTGGCCATCAATAGTAATTTTGCCTTGGTTTAACTCATAAAACCGCAATAATAAATTCACTAAAGTGCTTTTGCCTGCACCTGAACGGCCAACAACACCTATCTTTTCACCAGCTTGTATATGCAAGTTAAAGTCTTTTAAGACGGGTTTATCTACTGAATAAGCAAAGTTAATGTGCTGAAAATCAATCGAACCTTGTTGAATGTTAAGAGCAGGTGCGTTAGGTACATCAAGAATATTATGTGGTCTGGATAGCGTACCCATGCCATCTCGTACCGTACCAATATGTTCAAATAACATGGCTAATTCCCACATAATCCAATGAGAAATACCGTTTAACCGTAAGGCCATCGCGATAGATGCCGCCACCGCGCCTACTGATGCCGAACCTTGCGACCAAAGCCATAACGCCAATACCGATGTTGCCGCGACTAAGGCCATATTGACAGTTTGATTAACCGTTTCAAATTGCGAGACTAAGCGCATCTGCTGATGCACCGTCACCATAAATTCTTGCATCGCACTTTTGGCATACGCCGATTCACGCTGGCTATAAGAAAACAGTTTTACGGTGCTGATATTGGCATAGGCATCGGTAATACGCCCTGTCATTAACGAACGAGCATCTGCTTGATTTTCGGCGGTTTTACCGAGTTTGGGGATGAAATAATACAGCGCACAGCCAAATAAAATAATCCAGCCTAAAAAGGGCACTAACAACCATGTATCGAAGTTTTGCAGTACCAAAGCACAAGTGACAAAATATATGACAATAAACATCACCATATTGGCAATCGTCATCATTGCATCACGCACCGCTAACGCCGTTTGCATGACTTTAGCGGAAACACGCCCCGCAAACTCATCTTGATAAAAGCCCAAACTATGATCGAGCATTAAACGGTGAAAATTCCAACGCATCCGCATGGGAAAATTACCTTGTAGAGCTTGGAATTTGATTAGTGCTTGCAACATCACCACTAAAGGACTAAAGGCAATCAGTCCTAACATAAAAATAATATGCGTTTGTTTTTGTGACCATAACTCATCGGGTTTGAAGGTGTTTAGCCAATCGACAACCGTGCCCATCATGCTAAACAAATAGGCTTCAAACGCACCTGTCATGGCAGTGACAATCATCAAACCAATAATCCAAACGCGCAAACCTTCAGTGCAGGAGTACATAAACGGCAATAAGCCCATTTGTGGTGGTTTAGCGGGTGCGTTTGGATAAGGGTCAACTCTTTTTTCGAACCAAGAATACATAGTTTATCTACATGAAAATATTAAATAATTAGTCAGAGCTGACTGAGAATAAGTAGCTTGTGGAATACGGGACACGTATGAGTCATGTAATTTTAACCTTATTGCAGACGGACTACGAAGTTTTAGGGCTTTCATGTCGCCGACATCGTTCCGAACAATACTTCACCTTATCCCAGACTTTTTCCCATTTCTTACGCCAGACAAAAGGCCGTGAACAAACGGGACACAGCTTTTGAGGCAAATTTGCTTTGGTGTGCATTAAGCACTACACCCAGTTTTCGACAACACGCACTAAACTGGCCATTCTTTGGGTGGGAATAGGCAAAACACCATAATAAGCTTCGGGAATATGCACAGTGGTTTTGGCAAAACCTAATTGACTAAAACCATCGACAATCGCTTGTTGGCTTTTAAAATGTAAGGTGACACTACTTTTCGTCGCAAACGCCAAACCATGAATAAAGGTACTGATTAAACGGTTCATCGGATGCCATTGAAAGTTAGGATATAAATCCGTGACATAAGCACCCGCAGGAAATTGCTTTAATACCTGAGCCAAATTGCGCCAAAAAATGCTAATGGTTTGATAATCAAAGTAATTAATTAGACCTTCGGTAATAACTAAGGTTTTACGAGTTGGGTCTAATTCGCGTTGAAAGACCACTGCTAAAGCATCGTGCGTACTTTCTTCGAGGATATTAATGCCGACGACACGATGATTCGCTGTTAACAAGCCATTCTCAGCTAACAGTCTTTCTTTGTGCGCTAACATGGCAGGTAAATCGGCTTCTAGATAATGCAAATCAGGAAATTCTTGGCAAAAACGCACACCACGCGGTGACAAGCCACAGGCGATTTCAACAATTTGCGTTACGCCTTGTTCGGTAATCGCCTTTCTCACTACTTCATCAATCATGTGGTGACGTTGCAATAACGTCGTTTGGGTGGAAAAACCAGCAACAGCCCTCGCAAACTTCTCAAAAGGTTGACCTAAATAATATAAGGTTTTGCCTTGAGTAGTATTAAATGCCTCGGAAGATAAGCCATGTTGCCGCCACACCTCACCTGTATAGTACGCAGTAAAACTAATGCCTGAGCTATCGGTGCTTGCCATAACCTACCCCTAATAAAATGATGTTTTGCTAATATTTACGTATTAATACCAATCAGTAACTCTAATCGATTTGGCATCACTCTCATCGAGCGTATTTCAAACTGATTGACTAGTCTTAATAACATATCCTCACTATCAATCAACAGTGATAAGCCTGGTATGACACTTAAATCCGCCAGTGTTAATAATTTATCGACCATCCATGAACGGTTATGCAGTAACTCCATCAACACGTTTTTATGTAAAGCAACACGCCATAAATTCGGCCCTTCCTCTCTAACACCCGAAACACTATTGAGTAATAATGATGCAGGCGTAACAGCCGATGGCAAACGCTTGGCAACAAAAGCCACACCATGAGCCGCACGACGTAAGGCAAAGTTAGATAAGGTAGGTGCTTGGCGTAATTGGGCATCTAAACCTGTATCAACTTGCCGTAATAGCAAAAACTGCTCATCGTGAGAAACTTTGCATTCCAAGACATCAAAATCAAGACTCAAGGTATAAACCAAGCGTTGATAATGGCCATCTAGAGCCACCGTCAAACGGTCAGAGCCGCAAGAAACAGTAATAAAATCTAAGTAGGGATGTCCTTCTGTCATTTGCCGCAGTTGTTTATTCAATTGGCTTTCAGGCAAAGAAATCGTCAGTGTCGTTTTACTAAAATAGGTTTGCGCCATTTGTAATGCCGCTTCTTGCGCCATTTGTGTCGCGGCTTTTGCCGTACCACTGGCAAGCTGCACGGTCATTTTGGCACCGCCACCTGCCATTTGCACCACACTTTGCGCGGTATCTGAGGCGACATCGACGGCAACACTTACTACCGCTTTTGCTGTTTCTTGCGCCATATCCGCTAGGTCTTTGGCCACTTCAGTAGCGATGTTAGCCGCTTTTAGTGTGCGCTTGAGCAAGGTTTTTTTTCCTGCTTTCGGTTTTTGCTGCATGGTCACTGTCCTTGATTTGTCATTTGGCTTCACACTAGCACGAGTCACTAACACTCTCGCCACGCTAAATCAGTAAATTCACCATATCTAAACGCTTTTCGTCTTTTATAGGCACATTTTCAGCTTTTGGCGTTGATTTTAAACTGACAAAATCAAATAATTCGCGGTCTGCTAATTGTGATGGCGCGACATTTTGTATCGCGGTAAAAATACTTTCTAAACGCCCCGGATACTTTTCACCCCAATCGCGCAACATTTCATTGAGCATGGCACGTTGTAAATTTTCTTGAGAGCCGCAGAGATTACAAGGAATAATGGGGAAGGCTTTGTAACGCGCATACTCAATAATGTCTTTTTCTTCGCAATACGCTAAAGGACGAATCAAGATATTTTTGCCGTCATCCGATAACAATTTTGGTGGCATGGCTTTGAGTTTACCGCCATGAAACATATTCAAAAATAGCGTTGCCATAATGTCATCACGATGATGACCTAAAGCCACTTTCGTCGCGCCTATTTCCTGTGCAAAACCATATAAACTGCCCCGTCGTAAGCGCGAACACACTGCACAATAGGTTTTACCTTCAGGCGTTAATTCTTTGACAATACTATAGGTATCTTTTTCTAAGATGTAATGCGGAATTCCACGCTCAGTCAAATACTTAGGTAAAACGTCCTCAGGAAAATTAGGCTGCTTTTGATCCATATTGACAGCGACAATATCAAACTTAATCGGCGCACTCATTTGCAAGTTAAGCAAAATATCAAGCATGGTATAACTGTCTTTTCCGCCCGATAAACAGACCATGATTTTGTCGCCATCTTCAATCATGTTGTAGTCAGCTATGGCTTGACCGACTCCGCGCCGTAATTTTTTTTGTAGTTTATTAAATGCCGTGCGAGTTTTAGGATCAGCAACCACAGGCTCATCTATGAGAGCTGGTTTTGCTTGAGAAAAGGATTCGGGAGTGAAAATATCGACAGTCATGGTGATGTATCAGTAAAAGCAAAAAAGTGACTTCATTTTAACTGATTTTTGCTGAGAATAAAAAAAGGCGAGATCAACTCGCCTTTTTTATCAGACTCACATTATAAAGCCAAACAACTAAATTCTTCATTTGTTGATATGCTTTGCGCTTGTGCTAAAGAAACAACGCCATTTTTTCTCATTTCTATACGCACTGTTTGCCCTGCTGTATCACCGACCGATGTTCGAGCCGTGATATCATTTTCTACTTGAGTATCAGTTACTGCACCTGTTCGTAAAGTAATTACGTCTGTTGTATCGCCATTAAATTGCACCGTCAAACTTTTTGCCCCCTTAGTTAAAGTCATGGCACTACCAACTTTGGTAATTGTACAAGGTACGCCATCATGTTTAGGATTGAAGGTGTTAGTATCTTGAGCGGTTAGTGTAAAATCAGCGACCGCATCGCTAGCACATAAATTATATGCAGTAGCTGTTATCCCAAAAGCCGTTTGTGTAAACACCTGCGTACATTTTGCAGAGTTGAAAGTTAACGAAGAGCTACCACCATTTGTGTTTATTTGATGAATCAAAGAGCCGCTCCCAATCACAATACCTTGTGCGCCGCTAAGCGTAGATAACTTTGTTTTAGTAAATGTGAAGCTTATTTGTGTTGCGCTAACTGCTGTTGACACCGTATTAGAACAGCTCGGTATTTCACCACCTAAACCACAAGCAAAACTATATTTGTTATTTTCCACCGACGCACTTAAAACAGTTCCATTATCGGTAGTAGTAATTTTA
Source organism: Agitococcus sp. (assembly GCA_030646715.1). Taxonomy (GTDB): domain Bacteria; phylum Pseudomonadota; class Gammaproteobacteria; order Pseudomonadales; family Moraxellaceae; genus Agitococcus. Next base: position 202,785 of record JAUSLJ010000013.1, on the reverse strand, counting down.
GTATTAGTTTTACCATCCGCCGCTAAAAATGTATAAATATTGGGCGAACTCAGTGCTGTGGACGTTGTGCTAGTAAAACCACAGAAATCATTTGGCGCATTTATAAAACCAAGCTTGTTATCTGCTCCTTGTGAAGTACAGTTGTTAGTAACAACACTTGCTTTTTCGCCATAAAAAACTTTAGTTTTATCTGCAAACTCTCGTCCTTCGGCACTGTATACACCTGCTGTCGTTTTAAACAAAGTCACATCGCCTTTATCGGTGATTAATACATGGTTAGTACCAATATTTAATACTGTAGGGCCGCAAACCTCAGTAATATTGGCTTCTGTACCTTGAACAGACGCTTTTGCGGTACTTGTGTTTAAATTAAAAGCCACTTTCTCTTGCGTTAGATAATCACCATTGTAGTCCGCAATACTCGTTAATGTTGCAACAGGTAATTTTTTGCTGGCACAGGTTTCTACAGTAGGCGTACTCACAACGGGCGTAAACTGCCCAAGAAATGATGCCAATGATAAGTTAATCTCATAAAGTGCATTATTCTTAAATATGACTTCGTAACTATAATTTCCATCTTTGAAGTCATACGCAGAAAAGGGAGCTTGAACGACAGTGTTTTTAGCTGGATTGGCTAATGTTTTGTTGTCAAATGTTAAAGAAGTGGTCGTTGCATTAAAACACACTGTTTGGTCATTGGTATAAGGCGTGTTGCTTAATGTTGTAGCAAACTTCGTTGCAACTCCCGTTGTACACGTAGTTGGCTGTGCATTTTGAGAATCCAGTATCACTTCATTTGCTTTAAACATAATGGTCTTTTGGGTGGCCGTGACAGGACGATAAATGCCCACACACGCGCCTGTATTGTCGGTAATTAACCAAGGATGGGTGACAAAGGTTTGTTGGTTATGGGTTTGACCTGTTGCCAAGTTAGATTTATACGAGACGCGCCCCGTATTGTAATTTAACCAATAAACGTTCATGTTGGAGCCACGTTGATTAACAAAGTCCATATAAATGGATGCACCCGAGCTTGACTTAATTCGCCCTTCACCACTACACGCATATTCTTCAATACCATTTACTGTACGAATCGGTGTTGCGTCAGGAAAACTTGTCACGCTGTTTTTATCGGCAATATTAAAACCACCATACCAACGATTTAACGCAACAATGTTCGTCAATTGAGCAAAAGATGCATAAAAATTTTGCACCCAATTTATCCACGCATTAACGAAAGTTGCGTTATAAAAACTTAAAGCCGTTGTGCCTTGTTTCGCATCCAACGTGCCATCACTTAGATCGCTGGCCAAAACCTTAGCCATATCATAAGCAGGTGCCAAGCTCGCACTGTTCATCCGTTGTGCTTCTTTCGCTAAAGTCGCTAAATACGACGCATAGGCACGGCGTTGTGCATCTAAAGCGGCATTCACTAACTTATCAAATTCACCTACACCAATTACAATCGGGGCTTGAGTCACATCAAAATTCAGTTTGAGTTGATTTTTAACTGCGGCATTGGCTTGGTTGATATTTTGGGCGATTAAACCGCCTACAGCTTTTTCGGCCTGTTGAACTGCCGATTCAGTTAAGGCTGTAACACCAATATTGGCATTTGGGGTCACACTTGCTGCGGCACGTAACAAGGGTTTACTAGCATCTGCTACAGGAACAGTGATGGTTGTTGCTTTTTCAAGTGCTTCATCGGCGTATTCTAATTTTCCAGCCGTCGTAGGTAATACTGCCGCTATGATGGGTGCTGCTAATTTGGCGACAGGGACAGTAAAAGTGGCTACGCCATTATCAGCAGGCGTTAACGTTTTTGGTGGGGCTAAGTCCGCGCCCGTTTTGGCATCACGTAAAACAACGCGCCCACTGAGTATTTTACCCAATGAAGGCGTAACGGTGACTGTAGTCGTCGCTGTTGGGGTTGTTGTCGAGATAGGCGTATCATGATCGTTGGAGTTACAAGCAACTAAACCCAGGCTCGCGGCTAAGATGGCTACTGTTAATGGCTGGCGTTGAAACATCATTATTCCCTCATGCTATGCTTTTTATGAATGCTTTAATTATAAGGACGTATAGTAAAGTCGCTGCCCCACTAAGGAGGGGGTCTATTGATTATTTACACTAATTTCACGTCAATAAAAAGTACCGTTTAATGTTTTGTTTGTTGACTTAACACCAATTCTAAACGGTTGCGAACACCAAAAATGGCTAAAACTGCTGTTACGTGCTCTTTCACGGTATATTCGCTAATATTGAGTAACCTCGCGATTTGTTTATTTGATAATCCCGCTAACAATGCATCAAAAATTTCTCTTTGTCGCTCGGTCAATAGCTCGACATAATTGGCACTGTTGGCTTTTATTGCATCAAACACATTTTCGCCTTCTTGAATGCGTTTAAAGCCCTGTAATACGTGGTCAACATCGGCATTTTTTAATAATAAGCCTCGCGCACCGCGACTCCGCGCTTGCATCACCAAACCCAATTCAGGATCAGCAGAAATTAAAATCACCCGCGACATAAAGGGAGCTAAGACATCCAACATATTTAAAAAACCCATGTCGGGTAAGTGCATATCTAAGAAAATATAATCAGCATAAGATGCTAAGTCGGCAATACCCTGAGACGTATGTTTAGCTTCAATCTGTACTGCGGGATAACAAGCCTGTAGCAAGCTTTTTAATCCTGCACAGGTCATGGGATGGTCATCAATAATGAGTAAACGCATTGTCGTCCCTAGTGTAGTTATCTTGTTTTAACAACGATTATAGAGATCGGCAGGTAGATTACATCCCTACTCATGGGGGGATTAGCGCAATAAGCCCATAAAAGTTTGTAATAGCACATCAGGGTCAACAGGTTTTGATAACAGCAGTAAACCTTCTTGTTCCGCACGTTCATGCGTTTCTGGGGCTAACTCTCCCGAAATCAATAACCCGCGCGTATCAGGCCAATACACCAACCATTCACTGAGCCATTCAATACCATCTTTGCTACTGGCCAGACGAATATCACAAATGATGATATCAGGCTTATCGGCCAACATAACGGTATCAGGCTGTGGATGATGATCAACGATTAAGCCTAAATCCTGCGCCCATGTCATCAATGCCTGAGCAGACATTGGGTCATCTTCAACTAATAACAATTTACGATGACGCAACTTATCAAGAGATTGCTGCTCTTTTGCGGGCTTCGCGGCATAAGCCAATGGTTGAATGGTATAACTTGGCGACTGCGCTAACACCAAGGAAAAACAACTGCCTCGCCCCACGATGGATTTAACTTCTATTGTCGCTGTTAGTAATACCGTCGCTTCATGAACAATACTCAACCCTAAACCAATACCTTTGGCGCGGTCACGGTTGACGTTATTCAGTTGCACATAAGGCTTAAAAATTTGCTCTTTTTCTGCCAAAGGAAAACCAATACCTTGATCGTAAACTGACAAGACAATGTGTTTATTTCTTAATCGCAAGCTCACTAAAACTTTAGTCTGTGGACGCGAAAACTTAATAGCATTGGCTAAAAAATTATCTAATACCCGTCCGAGTAATGCTTGATCACTCTCAATGGCTTGCTGTTGTAAACGATGATCTATTTTGATGCGAATTTGCACGTTTTTTTGTTGCGCAACTTGCTGATGCCCCATACTTTGACGATAAATAAACTCCGCCAAATGCACGCGCTGGATATTTAATTTATAAATCCCGCCTTCCATGTGCGACAAGTCCATGAGATTATTAAACTGATCGGCTAGTGCTTGCCCTGCTTCTAAAATCCGCTCGACTAAACGGGCATTTTCGCCTGTGGGTAGTCGTAATTTCAACGCATGACCTAATAACATTAAAGCATGAACAGGTTGCCGCAAATCATGGCTGGCCGCCGCTAAAAAAGCTGATTTTTCGATATTGGCTTGTTGGGCTTTCTCTACTTCCTTTTGTTGCTGAACTAACAACTGCTCTTTATCACGACGTAGACGCATATTGGCAATAATAATGGCATTACGTTCTAACGCCATCCGCATTAATACCGCATGATAAATAATAAAAAATCCCGACAACTCCAACCAATGCTGAGGGAAAACATAGGGAAAATAGCCGATAAAAAACCACAAGGCTCCTATTGAACCAATCAGAAAATGTCCCAAACCAAAAATTGCTATCGAACCTGCCCCCGCACAAACTCCCAAATAAATCATGGTGATAACAAGGTTATGTTCAACTTCTCCTGCTAATAATAAATGAGAGCTGTTACCCCATAACAAGCCAACACAAGCACTATAAAACATACCTACTTTTTCGAGTTGTTGTAACTTGGGCAATGACAGAGATGCAGCTGTAAATTGTTGTTGAGAATATGATTTAAAAGCAAAACCAATCATCATGGTGATAAAAGCCGCACTTAACCAAATAACAATGACGTTGATCGCCAAAGGTTTGACTGCCGTGATGACGGCCAGTATCGCCAATAAAAAAGATAAATGCGGGCGCGTTTGTTGTACACCGAGCGATAACATTTCTGCACACAAGGGCGCATCATATTGTTGATGATTAAAAAATTTTATCGCCACTATATTATGCCCTCGTTATTTGCCTCTTTCTAAATCACACATGAAAAAACCAATACGATGCTAAAACTGCAGCCACAACACCGACAAAATCAGCAAATAAACCACAGGCTAACGCATGGCGTTCACGACGAATACCGACCGAACCAAAATAGACTGCCAACACATAAAACGTCGTTTCGCTAGAACCTTGAATCGTTGCGGCCACCAAAGCAGGAAAAGAATCAACGCCATAGGTTTGCATGGTTTCTATCATCATTGCCCGTGCGCCACTGCCCGAAAATGGCTTTATTAATGCTGTGGTAAGTGCAGGAACAAAATCGGTATTTAAACCTAATAAAGCGATGCCTTTGGCAATAATATCCAAGAATACCGTCAACACACCGCTTGCTCTAAGCATCGACACCGCCACCAACATCGCTACTAAAAAGGGAATTAAACCGACGGCCAAATCAAAACCCTGTTTTGCTCCCGTAATAAACTCATCATAAAGAGCGACATTTTTGCGCCAACCCGCCAACAAAAACAAAGCGATAATGCCAAATAACGCCAAATTACCAATTAATGCCGAGCGTTCACCCAACGCCTCCGCAGGTAAACCGACAATTAAGCTAATCAAACTAGCCATTAATATGGCAAACCCTGCGGCATAGGCCAAAATTACTCTATCCCACAACTTCAGTTTTTGAATCCATGCCACCATCATAATTCCTGAAAATGTTGAAGCACAGGTCGCTAATAAAATCGGTAAAAAAACACTGGCGGGGTTCGGTGCATGAAACTGCGCCCGATACATAAAAATACTGACAGGTATTAAGGTCACCGAAGACGTATTAATGACTAAAAACAAAATTTGCGCATTGGTCGCCGTATCAGGATTAGGATTTAGACTTTGTAAATCTTTCATCGCTTTTAAGCCCATCGGTGTGGCGGCATTATCCAGCCCCAACATATTCGCTGCCATATTTAATGTCACCGAACCAATCGCAGGATGCCCAGCAGGAACTTCTGGCATCAGCCGACGAAACAACGGTGATAACGCCCATGCTAATTTATCGGTCAAGCCACTTTTTTCGGCAATTTGAAACAGTCCCAACCAAAAACACAATAAACCGACTAATCCAATAGCAATTTCTACTGCTGACTTCGCTGTTTTAAAGCTGGCTTCAATGGTGGCCGCCAGTACTTCGGGATGTCCCATCATCGCTTGATACAAGCAACTAAAAAAAGCCAATAAAAATAAACTCGGCCACAAACGATTCAGCATAAATAACATCCAACGATGAGTTTTAAAAATATAAAGTCAAAAAATAGCTTGTATTGCCCTAAATCAACACGAATGACCTGAATAGTGAAAAGCAGAGTGCCATGACAAATTATTTGCTGCAATCTTTGCTCTGCACTTATATTTTGCTTTTGCTATTGCATAGTACCCTGTCAATGACTTATTGCTCAAAAAAGCCACGATAGATACAAATAAATTGGCAATCGCCCAGTATTTACTCAGCCATTTTGCAATTACGGCCAATAAAAAGTTTTCCACAAAATCTGTGGATAAGTCTGCGGACAAGTACCCTACTTACCCCCAAGAAGCCTACGATACCAATGCCTAGAGTCAAATCGTCTATTTTTCGTACACATCATATTTATTCAATATAATCAATAACTTAAGTATTTCAATACTGTCACAATCATTTTTTTATAAAAAAATGCTTGACCTCATAGGTGTCAATAGATGCCTTTTTTTGCTGTTTATTTTTTAAGCATAAAATATGTCGAATTGTGACTAAAAAGTCAGCGAAATGAGTATTGGAAAAAACTTGTAGTACATCAATAGTTTGAGCGACAATAGGCTTAAATAAACATAAGAATTTAGCCCTATGATTGGACGATTACTCGCTACCGCCGTTGCCTTAAGCAGTCTTTCTGCTGAGGCAGGTAACATTTATAAGTTCAGAGATGCCAGCGGTAACATTTTATTTACCAATGTCGTCGATAGCCACAAAAAACCACGTGGTGAAGATTTTAATAACTATACCAAACTCGAAAAAGTCACTTGGTTTGCTGACACTAACGTCCACAAATACCAAAACTGGGGTAGTGACGAACGCGCCGTGCGCCCAAGCTTTAGTAAAAATAAAGATGCTTACGATGCCATGATTGCCGATGCTGCCAATACCTTTGGTGTCGATAAAGGCTTAGTAAAAGCCGTCATTCATACCGAATCAGGATTTAACCCACACGCTCGTTCGGGGCCAGGTGCTAAAGGCTTAATGCAACTCATGCCTGCTACCGCTCGTCGTTTTGCGGTCAGTGATGTTTATGATCCCGCCCAAAACATTAAAGGTGGTACACAGTATTTAAGCTTTTTAATGAAGCGGTTTAATAATTTAGAATTGGCATTGGCGGGATACAACGCTGGCGAAGGGAATGTCGATAAATATAAAGGCATTCCACCCTTTGCGGAGACACAAGATTACGTTAAACGTGTTCTAGGACGTTATAACAAATTGTATGGTGGCAATGTCGAAAAACTGAGCATGAATTAAAGACTCGTTTTAAAGGCGGATGAATCCGCCTCTATTACAAAACAAACTAATCTACTAACTCCGCAAACAACTCAACAAACTGCTCACTCAATTTATGATTCGGTGCTAAAAATACCAAAGGCATACTGAGTTGATGCGACTCTTTCATAATCACCGACGAACCCAAATGTGTTTGCATAATCGGCAAACCTTCCGCACGAAGCTCCGCCACTAATTGTGCAGGCAGTGTAGCGCGTGGTTGAAACTGATTGACAATCACCCCTTCCACTTCCAGCTCGGCATTATGGTCGGCACGGGTCTCACCGACATTTTCCAGCAGCGTATATAAAGCACGTCGCGAGAAAGCATCACAATCAAAAGGTATTAAACAGCGTTCCGCCGCTATCAAGGCCGAAAGCGTATAAAAGTTAAACGCAGGCGGTGTATCAATAAAAATATTATCGTACTGGCGGCTGATTTCTTTTAACGCGGCCGCCAGCTTGTAAATTTTATGTTTGCTTTGCAATAAATGTTCGATTTCACCCAGTTCTGGATTAGAAGGAATGACGTGCAAATTATCAAAACGAGTTGGATGGACATATTCTGACAAGGGCTTTTCACGACCTTTTAAACTCAAAGTTTGAGCAAAAAACTGACCGATATTCGGTTGTAACTCCGGTTTATCGGGCGCGTACTCAGCTATTTCACCTAATAAATATTGGGTGGCATTACATTGAGGATCTAAATCTAATACCAGTGTTTTAAGCCCTTGACTGGCACTGACGGCCGCTAAATTGACGGTAATACTGGATTTGCCGACACCACCTTTTTGGTTAAAAACAACACGCCTCATGCCATTCCCTCATCATCATAGGATTATTCTTAATGGCAGCGATTGTAACGGCCACACCCTGACAGGCCAATGTTTTTATTTAGTATTTTTACTCTAATTTTCGTCACGACTTCTTACATTTAATCACTTTAAAAACAGATAATTAGAATACTTATTCTACAACTTTGTCCTCTATAATCACTGCAACAAACAGAAACCATAGATATTTTATGGTTTTACTAAAACGATAGAGGGTAAAAACGATGAATTATTTTGTCACTGGCGGAACTGGCTTCATTGGTCGCTTTTTGGTGTCACGTTTATTAAAACACCCAGACGCGGTAGTGTATTTATTATGCCGAGAAGCATCCAAAAACAAATTTGATGATTTAATGGATGAATTGGGCGCAAATGACCATCAACTGATTCCTATTTTTGGTGATATTTCCCAAGAAAGTTTAGTGTCTGCGGCTGACTTAAAAAAACTAACAGGCACGATTGACCACGTTTTTCATCTCGCTGCTATTTATGACATGAACATGAGTGATGCCACAGGCGAAGCCATTAATAATCAAGGCACACGTAATGTCGTCAATTTTGTTAATCAACTCGGTGGCAAAGTACGTTTGCACCACATGAGTTCGATTGCTGTTGCAGGCACAGAATGGGAAGGTGTATTCAAAGAGTCAATGTTTGACGAAGGCCAAACCCTCAATCATCCTTATTATCGCAGCAAATTTACCTCTGAAAAAATCGTCCGTGAAGAAACCAAAGTTCCATACCGCATTTATCGCCCAGGTATGGTGGTCGGCGACTCCGAAACAGGTTTTATGGACAAAATTGATGGCCCGTACTACTTCTTCAAAACCATTCAACGTATCCGTGACAATGTGCCTAAATGGTTGCCGTTGTTAGGCATTAATGGCGGTCAAATGCCCATTTGCCCTGTGGATTATGTTGCAGACGCGATGGATTATATTGCTCATAAAGACGGCTTAGACGGCAAAGCCTTTTGCTTAGTACAAAATCCTGCGCCTACCGTGGGCGAAATGATGAAAATTTTGTTTGCCGCCGCACATGGCCCTGAGTTTGCCAAAAACTTTGATATTCCAGATGTGCGCGTGCCTAGCTCGGCGAAAGCCTTATTTCACAAATTTGCTGAAAGTAACCTTGCCGCCACTTTATCGAAAGTCATTGGCGCACCGATTTCGACTTTAACCTATGTCACCAACAAGTTTGAGTTTGACGATAAAAACGCGCAAGCAGCATTGGCAGGCAGTGGCATTAGCTGCCCTCGTTTAGAAACTTATGCCGAAAAATTGTGGGAATACTGGGAATGGAGTTTAGATAGCGGCTCGTTTATGACTGGTAAAGCCTTAGAAATGGTCGATGGCAAAACGGTGTTAATTACAGGCGCTTCCAGTGGTATCGGTTTAACCGTGGCTAAAAAACTTGGTCAAGCAGGTGCGCGGGTATTATTGGTTGCGCGTGGTGTCGAGAAGCTCGAACAAACAGCTGAAATGATTCGCAAAATTGGTGGTGAAGCTTACATTTACCCTTGCGACTTAAATAACCTACAAGCGATTGATACTCTTGCTCAACAAGTATTAGCCGATCACGGTACGATTGATATTTTGATTAACAATGCGGGGCGTTCTATTCGACGAGCCGTGGTTGAATCGTTAGACCGTTTCCATGACTTTGAACGCACCATGCAGTTGAATTATTTTGGTTCGATTCGTTTGATTATGGGTTTGTTACCGTCGATGCAAGCGGCGAATAAAGGCCAAATCATTAACATTTCGTCGATTGGTTGTTTGGCGAATGCTCCCCGTTTTGCTGCTTATGTTGCCAGCAAATCGGCGTTGGATGCGTTCTCTCGTTGTTTATCAGCGGAGATTCATCAATTCAACATCAACATCACCACGATTTATATGCCTTTGGTTCGAACACCAATGATTGCACCAACCAAGATGTATGACTATGTGCCCACATTTACCCCTGACCAAGCGGCTAACTTGATTATTAAAGCCATTGTTAGCAAACCTAAACGCATTAAAACACCACTTGGACAAACGGCGGAGATTTCTTATGCCTTATGGCCAAAAATCAATGATGCGGTGTTAAGTTTGGGCTTTAAACTGTTCCCATCATCTGCCGCTGCCCGTGGTGCCAAAGACGAAAAACCATCGACTGCCGCGATTGTTATGGCCAATGTCTTACAAGGCCAACATTGGTAATTTGTTTGTTTCTTGGGGAAGATGAAGGTAAGCTGCACAGATTACGTTCATTCTTCCCCAAGAGTTTTGTTATGGCAACCGCTCAACAAACACCGTTTATTAGCGAAGCAGAATACCTAGCGGGCGAAAAAATCTCCGACGTTAAACATGAATATATCGACGGCTATGTCTATGCCATGTCAGGCGCACACGCGAATCATAATCGTATTTCGATGAATCTCTCTGTAGCATTTGCTAACCACTTAACAGGCAAACCCTGTCAGCCTTACGCCTCCGACATGAAAGTCAAAATCGGCAGTAAATATTTTTATCCTGATGTTTTGGTGGACTGTTCGGACGTTGACGATTACTTCACCGAAAGTCCCATTATTTTGGTGGAAGTATTATCTAAATCCACTCGACGTATGGATGAAACAACAAAACGTCTGATTTATTTACAAATCCCCACGCTCCAAGAATATGTCTTAATTGAACAAGACTTTGTCAAAATTGAAATTGTGCGTAAAAGCGAAAACTGGCAACCAATGCGCTACTATTTGGGCGATGAAGTCACTTTTGAATCTATTGGACTAACATTGACGGTAGAAGAAATTTATCAACGGGTCAAAAACGAAGAAATGACGGAATGGCTGGCTAGTAAAAATATGGAATGAGCCGAACCATAGCCCCATTTAATACTGGGGGAGTTCCCCTCTTTTTAAAAGAGGGGTTAGGGGAGATTCGCTTTAACTAAAAAACCCCAACGGCGACTTGGCAATCGCCACACTAATAATAAACATATACACCAGCATCGCCGATACCAAAAATCCCACTTTTTGATTGGTCGTTTTCGCCTTTCTAAAGGCCATCACACCCAAACCAATATACACAATCAATAACGTAATTTTTACGTGTACCCAAGCAGGAAACTGTTGTCCTACCACTAATAAGCCAATCGCCGATAACAACAAAATGGTATCAATAATATGAGGGCTAATCTTTACCCATTTTGCTTGTAGCTGTGGCGAGTTCTGCAACAACCAACCGCCGCGAATGAGAAAAAATAATCCGCTTAACGCAACAGCTGTCATGTGTAAGTGTTTTAAAGCAATATAACTAGTCATCTTGAAGGGTAATCCTATTTTTTACTGTGGCAGACAGGGCTAGCGGGAGCTTGTTGCAGCACCGACCACTCTTCTGGCGTGTATGTATGTAATGCCAACGCGTGTAATCCTTTAGCCATTTCATCTTGTACTAAAGCATAAATTTGCTGGTGACGTTGCACCGAACGTCGGCCAATAAAATCGGGCGAAACTATCACACATTTAAAATGCGTTTCTCGGTTTGCTGGGCCACTGTGATTGTCGGATTCATTAATCACTTCTAAATGTTGTAAATCTAATGCGGCCTGAATACGGCTGCTAATGAGCTGTTGTCGTTGCATGATGATTTTCTCAATGATGAGGCGCAAAAAATACATTTTGCGCATTATCGCATTATTTATGTTTGAAGATGAATAAATGGTCACTGAAAAGTATTTGCACTTTCTTAAAGGCTAGAGTATATACTCTAATAAGTTGGTACTAACGTACACAATAATCACCACACTGGCGGAGAACAATAATGACGATTCAAGTGGCTGCTCATACCCCCAACGAAGTGCGCTATTTTCCTGATGCTGACGACATTGCCGCCAAGCTCAGCGAAGATAACCTCCAAGATATTATTGAAATTTTTAAAACACCGTTAGAAGGCTCTTATAACTGGGACTATTCCAGTATTGATGGCCGCATTCGTAAACTTTATCGTTTAGGCAAAGAACTCAATTGGAATCAAGAAACAGACCTCAATTGGGATCAAAACTATCCTAAAGATCAATCCCCTAGTGATATGTCATTTAATCCTTTTGCAGGTTATGCGCCTTTTGAAACCATGAGCGAAGAGCAAAAACTCAGTTTTGCTTGGCATTATCAAGCATGGACTTTGTCTCAATTTTTACATGGCGAACAAGGGGCGTTATTGGTCGCCTCTCAATTAGTTTCTTGCGCACCAACTTTTGATGCCAAATTATACGCGTCATCACAAACCTTTGACGAAGCGCGTCATGTGGAAACGTTTAATCGTTATATCCAAGAAAAAATTCAAATCATGTATCCCATCACCCCACACTTAAAGTCACTTATCGACAAAGTATTAAGTGATGCCCGTTGGGATTTAAAATTTATTGGTATGCAAATTGTCATTGAAGGCTTGGCTCTTGCCGCTTTCAATACCATGCGTTTGACTTGCTTAGACCCACTGCTAAAAGATTTGATTTATCTGGTGACACGTGATGAAGCTCGTCATGTCACTTTTGGTGTTAACTATTTAGAATATATTGTTCAGCACTTATCCCCCGCCGAAATTGAAGAACGTGCCCAATTTGCCTATGAAGCCTGTGTGGTGATGCGCGAACGTTTAATTGCTACCGAAGTGTTTGCTGAGTTTGGTTGGGATGTCGAAGCCGCGCGTAAACATATGCTCGAATCCAGCGTCATGCAGTATTTTAATAAGTTTCTATTTACCCGTATTATTCCCAATTTGGCACGGATCGGCTTATTAACAGACACTGTTCGGCCAAAATTTGAGGCACTCGGTATTTTAGAATACGAAAATTTAGTCAGTGATGGTGATATTGATTGGGCGACACTAAGTGAGCCTTTATATCAAGAAACAGCGAGTGAAGATAAGCCTGCAAAAGCAGCTTAAGTTGATGGATTTAGAACGGGGTGCAATCATGCACCCCTACATCCCGATAAGTCCCTTCCGTTTAAACGATAAATTTCTGCATCAATCCGCTGTAACAAAATGCCCCTTTACCACTCTAAATAATAAGTAGAAATTAACCCCGCAACAACATACAGAGGGAACTTTAAATGTCTTCACATCAACACGATAATAGCTGTCCAGCTTGCCAATCACGCCGCCAATTTTTAGGGTCTGGACTGATTCTAGGTTTAGGTTTGATTTTACCGAGCATGAGTATCGCCAGTGGTTTTAAACAATTAAATGGTGAGGTTTGGGTAAATGGCCGTAGTGCTAACGCAAAAACACGCATTCATGCAGGCAGTACCATTAAAACCTCGGCTAATAGCTCAACGGCTTTTGTCATTGCTAATAATGCCTTTTTACTGCGCCCAAATAGCCATGTGAAATTTACCCGACAAGGCAACTCGCGCTTATCTATTTCGACGCTAAGACTCATTACAGGCGGATTGCTCAGTGTATTTGGCTCTGGCCCGAAAAAACTCGTGACCCCAACCGCCACCATCGGTATTCGTGGCACGGGGGTGTACATGGAAGCGCAAGAGGCCAGCAGCTATGTCTGTTTGTGTTATGGCAAAGTGGATTTATCGGCTAATGTCAGTGTTGATAAAACGGAAGAGTTAGAAACCAAACATCATAAAGGCAAAAACATTGGCAAAGACGGGTTAATTGCAGATGCGGGAATGACTAATCATACTGATGATGAACTTGTTATGTTAGAAGATTTAGTCGGACGGAAAGTGCCGTTTTAAATCAAAAAGACTGATGGGCGGCTAAAACCGCCCAAAAAAACCTAACGCGTATGACCTTTCCATTGAATCATGCTGGTGGAAATGCCCATTACTTTCGCCGCTTTGTCCCATAACTTTTGCGACAAAGCTCCTCTTAATATATCGACCGACTTCACTGCAAATGGCTCTTTAACAAAAGCAGCATTATGCTCAATACCCTCCATGATTTTTGCGACGATTTTTTCGGGCGTTAAAAACGGTAATAACGACGGAGGTTTAATGCCTTCAAACATACCCGTGGTGATATAACCAGGACAAACCGTGGTGACACCCACTTGCTCAAAACCACGCTCGGCCAACTCCAAACGAATCGACTCCGAAAAACCAATCACCGCCCATTTACTAGACGCGTAAGTTGCCCCATAAGGCAAACCTATATAACCTGAAGCACTGGCAATATTAACGAGATGACTGTCATTACTTTCTAATAAATCGGTAAAAAAAGCATGCGTAATAGCCATTAATCCTGTGGTATTAACTTGATAGGTCAACAAATGTTTTTCTAAAGGCACCATTTCAAAAACACCGCCAAACACCACGCCTGCGTTATTGACTAAACCATCAATTTTACCAATATCTGCTTTTACTTGTTGGCGCAAACTTTGAATGGATTCAATGCTAGAAATATCTACGCCATACGCCCATGCTTGACGGCCAATATCATGAATTTCTTTAACGACTTTTTCTGCGCCAGCGACATTTAAATCAACAACAATAATATCCGCGCCACGCCCTGCAAACGCTAACGCCATTAAGCGACCAATGCCGCTGGCTGCACCTGTGACTAATACTTTTTTACCATAAAACTGCTTCATTCTTAATCGCCTCAATTTTAGAGCAATTACTCTATCTACATTCGGTGGCGTATGATGCCTTAGTCTAGAGACATACGCAAAACTTCGTTTTGACAAAGTTTGAATATGGTATAGTCCATAGATATTTTAAGGGGATATTCCATAATGGCTTTAAAAATTCATCATTTAAATTGTGGGACGATGTGTCCTCACGGTGCGCCTTTGATTAATGGTTATGGCAAATTAACTGACAACGGTCATATGGTTTGTCATTGTTTATTGATTGAGAGCAATGATGGTTTAGTGTTGGTCGATACTGGTTTAGGTATTGAAGATACGCGCAACCCCACAAAACGCCTAGGTCACGCTTTTATGGCGGCCGTCCGTCCTACTGCCGACTACCGTGAAACGGCTTTTCTGCAAATCAAAGACTTAGGTTTTAAACCTGAAGATGTCCGTCATATTTTAGTCACCCATTTAGATTTAGACCACGCAGGCGGTATTGGTGACTTTCCCCAAGCAAAAGTCCATATTTTTGCTCCTGAATATCGTGCAGCAATGAATCCTAATTGGCGAGAAAAATCACGCTATATGCCCCATCAATGGGCGCACAACCCCAAATGGGTAACCTATGAAACAGAAGGTGAACATTGGCACGGCTTTGATAGCATTCGGGCTATACCTGAATTAGATGACGAAATTTTGTTGGTGCCTTTAGTGGGACATACGCGTGGTCATAGTGGTATTGCTGTCAATAGCGAAGATGGCTGGTTGCTACATTGTGGTGATGCTTATTTCCATCACAATCAAATGAGCAGTGATCCCAGTTGCCCTATTGGTTTAGAACTGTTTCAACGTGGTTTGGCAATGAATAATAAAGACCGTGTTCATAACCTCCACCGTTTGCAAGCCTTAGCACAATCTACTCATGGCGAAGTGCAATTATTTAGCGCACACGATGCTTTTGAATTGGCACGTTATCAATAAAAATCTGGGGCGGGTTAAATTCCGCCCTTTATTAAATTTCACCATGATGCAGTTTTAATAAAGCATCTGCCATCATTGCCTGTAAGTCTTTCGCCAAGGTGCGCTCATTACGCCCTTCAACACTCACTCTTGGCAACACCAACAATTCAACGCCAATGTGCTTTTCTTTCAATACATCTAATAAATGAGAGGTGAATTCATCATCACCAATAAACGGCGCAACATTGTGTAATTCACCATTTTCATCACGATAACAAATGACAACGGGCTGAATATCCGCACCCGTCATTACCGCCGCTTGAAAGAGTTTGTGAAAAAATCGCTTTAATTGCTTACCATCTGTGGTTGTGCCTTCAGGAAAAAACAATACTGAACGCTGGGCATTTAAATGACTAGATATTTGCTCGGCCACACCGTTAGCATCACCTGAACCGCGTTGGATATATAAAGTTCCGCCCGCTTTGGCTAAATGTTTAATCAATGGCCAATTGCCCACTTCTGCTTTGGAGAGAAAATACACAGGAAAGTTTGAGCCAATGACAGGAATATCTAACCACGAAACATGGTTACTCACCCACAAAGCAGGACGTGGATCAGGACTACCGTGCACAGCAATATCTAAACCCATCACCTGACAAAAGCGTTTTTGCCAAAACTGTATGACAGGCCGCTGATAAGGTTGATGAGGGAAAAATATCGCTCCCGACGCTGCGCCTAATACCAAGCCTTCACCAATATGCAACCCAACACGCACTAGTCTTGCATATTGTTTAATTTTTTCACTCACTATCTGGCGACGTTCCAACATAAGCCACGGCTCTGACATAAATAAAATGGAGTCGAGCATATTAAGTGTCTTCGCAACAACTGTCATTAGGCGGTTTTCAAAAAACGTTGGGCATATCGGCCTGCCAGTGTTGAGACATCCAACAAAATAAACATATCGGCACAGTTAAACTCTTTATCTAAACAGGCTTCACCACCCACTTTCGCATTCATCCGTAAATAGGCTTTTAACAAGGGGGGGATATGAATTTTGCTTTCGATGGTTGTTGGCTTCACCATTTGGGGAATAGCTAACTTAGGAATTACACGAAGCTCGGGCGCAATAAATTGCTCTTCATCTAAGCTTTCGACAATTGCGGCAAACTTTTCACCTTGTTGTTCTAAGGGGATAGAAGCACAACCAATCAGGTAGGCAAAATCTTCCGCTAACAAATATTCCGCTAAAGCAGACCATAATACGGTAATGGCTGCCCCCGAACGATAATCAGGATGGACACAGGTTCGACCAATTTCTAAAATACGACCATTCAACGACGACAACAGTTTGCTTAAATCAAACTCCTGTGCAGAGTAAAATCCACCTGCCAATTGCGCCTTTTCGCCTGTTAATAAGCGTGTAGTGGCAATTAAACTGCCATTCGTAGTGTCATAAACATTGATGTGTTGGCAAAATTGGTCGAAATTATCAATATCTAAACCAAGTGGATGATTAAACTGCACACCGTACTCGGCAGAAAATATCTCTGCTCTTAATCGTTGTGCGGCTTGAATACTTGCCGTTGTGTGGGCGAAATGGGCGACGAATTTAGGTTGTTTACGATTCGCCTCATATCCCATCATGGTCACAGGTGGTGTGACGTTTGCATTTACTTGCATTATTTCACCTATCTTCACTTTTTTGATAGGCCAAGAATCGCAAAACTAAATGTCGGCAATATGAAGAGAAAATGACATTTCAAAGACAAAGTGTTCTACAGTTTGTATAGGGGACATAGTTAAATAATTAAACTATGCTCTTTAATAGATGTGCATTTAAGTACCAAGATGAAGTGTATTTTCCCGTTTGACCTGAGCATATCGTGCTTCGTCAGGCGCCCTGTTTACGGTGAAAATTTTGCGAATGTACTTAACACATCGTAAATAATTGAATTTTTCTAACCCATAAAGTCTGTTACGCGGTTAAATATCAAGGATAGGATAATGGATAATCAACCTACAATAGACCTCCCTTTATCCTCAGTCATAGAAATTATGCAAGGAATACCCCTGAGCACGATTGCCGAAAAGACAGGTATTCGCGTAGATATTGTTGAACATTGGCAACAAACATTAATCCATCATGCTCAACAATTTATGTTGACGACTCAAGCTTTACCGAGTGATGACTTCGAGTTAAAACTGGGTGATATGACCTATGCCCTTGATAATATTGGTGCTTATGTTTTTATTAAAGATATTAATGGTTGTTATACCTACGCCAACAAACTCGCACGTGAGCTATTTCATTGTCGTCTAGATGACATTATTGGCCGCAATGACAGCCATTTTTTTTCAGCAGATACCGTCGTCAACATCTACCAAAACGATCAACAAGTGTTGCTCCATGGCCAAAAAATTGAAGGTGAAGAAGTTCTTAACCCCAATAGTTTGTCTGAACGGCGAGTCTATGCGACAGTTAAAATCCCTTTATATGATAGCTCAGGCCAAGTGCGTGGTTTATGTGGGATTTCTACCGACATTACTGAACGCAAACAAATTGAAGAAGCACTGAATCATAATCAAGAATTACTAGCCACCGTACTGGATAATATCGGTGCGTGTATTTATATGAAGTCTCCCGATGGTCGTTATTTATATGCCAATGCCGCGACGGCTTTATTACATAAAGTTCGTCCAGAACGATTAATCGGCTTAACCGATGATAAGTTTTTTACGGCGGAAAGCATTGCCAATTTTAAAACTCTCGACGAACAGGCGTTATCGACAAAAAGCAAAGTTGCGGGCATGGAAACTTTCCACTTAATCGACCAAGAGCCTCGTTATTATTGGTCGGTAAAAGTAACGCTACAACGCGCCAATGGTGAAACTTACGCCATTTTAGGTATGTCCACCGATATTACTGAGCGCAAAAGATTGGAAGATGAATTGCTTCGGCTGGCAACAACCGATGAACTCACGAATCTCAATAATCGCCGACACTTTTTAACTTTAGCCGAACAAACGCTGAATCGAAGTCGCCGCTATCGCGAGCCTTTGGCTTTATGTATGTGTGATATTGATTTTTTCAAAAACATTAACGACACCTTCGGTCATACGATCGGCGACCAAGTATTACAGCAAGTTGCTGTGATTATCAGAAACACCTTGCGGGATACTGATATTGCAGGACGTATTGGTGGCGAGGAGTTTGCCATAATGTTGGTGCAAACTAGTCTTGCTAATGCGCAAGAAGTTGCCGAACGCTTACGACAAAATATTGAAAACAGTCAAATTATTTTAGACGATGGTCATCTCGTACCATTGACCATAAGTATAGGGATTGCTACACCCAGCTACCCTGTCGAAACCTTAGCCACTTTAATGCAACACGCCGACCAAGCACTGTATCAAGCCAAACGCTCAGGCCGAAATCAGGTTTGTGTGACATAAAAAAAGGACTTGATCTGGCAAGTCCTTTTATATAACCAACCTATAATTTAGACTTTTTTGCTACGCCCTTTACGATTTGAAATTAATGTTCCAATCCCTTCATCGGTAAATATCTCTAATAAGCTGGCGTGATGTAGACGACCATCAATAATATGGGCACTAATCACCCCGCCTTTCACGGCATCTAAGGCACAAGAAATTTTAGGAATCATGCCGCCATAAATCGTACCATCGGCAATTAACGCGTCCACATCTTGAGTGCTAAGACCCGTTAAAATATTTTTATCTTTGTCTAAGACACCTGGAATATTTGTCAATAAAATCAATTTTTCTGCTTTTAAAGCTTCGGCGACTTTACCTGCCACCAAATCTGCATTGATGTTATAAGACTCACCCGCATCACCGACACCAACAGGTGCAATTACAGGAATAAAATCACTGGCGATAAAAACATCCAGAACATCTGTTTTAATACTAGCAACTTCACCAACTTGGCCAATATCAATTTTTTCAATGGTGCCGTCAGCTTGTACTTTTTCGATATACAATTTTTTGGCGCGAATCAAATTACCGTCTTTGCCTGTTAAACCCATAGCACGGCCACCATTTTGGTTAATTAGATTCACAATTGACTTATTCACCAAACCACCGAGAACCATCTCGACGACATCCATCGTTTCGGCATCGGTGACGCGCATACCATCAATAAACTTAGACTCTTTGCCTATTTTAGCCAATAAATCACCAATTTGAGGCCCACCACCATGAACCACAATGGGGTTAAGACCAACGGTTTTTAATAACACAATATCACGCGCAAATGAGTTCTCTAACTCAGGATCCGTCATCGCATTGCCACCGTATTTAATGACAATGGTTTTTCCTGCAAAGCGTTGAATATACGGCAATGCCTCGGTTAAAACCTTAGCAACATTCAAAGCAGCATCACGCGATAACGTCATTCTTTCTCTCTCTAAAACGAAGGTAATAACATAGGATCTGCTAATTGAAGCAAATCTCTAAAAAACTCTTTTACTTGCTCTAAGCTAGCTTCATCATTGGCTTCAAACCTAGCTACTAAATGAGAGCCTGTATTCGAAGCACGAACAATGCCCCATCCTGAAGGAAATTCAACGCGTAAACCATCAATGGTATTAACTATGGCATTAGGAATATCAGCACTATTCGTTATTAATCGAGCAATTAATGGTTGTTTTAACTCCTCAGCCACGGGAATAATAATTTCAGGCGTACTGAAACGTTCAGGGAAACCCGCAAATAAGTCATCAGCCGTGCTACCATAACTATTCGCTAAAATTTCCAAGAAACGAGCCGCAGCATACAAGCCATCATCAAAACCACCCCAACGATCTTTGAAGAAGAAGTGTCCGCTCATTTCTCCCGCTAAGGGTGCACCTGTTTCTTCCATGCCTGCTTTTAACCACGAATGTCCCGACTTGGTCATCACAGGTCGGCCTCCATTTGAGGTAATAACAGTAACCAAATCACGGCTACATTTGACATCAAACAAAATATCAGCACCTGGTTGTGTCGCTAACAACTCTTTAGCAAACAACATCAATAACTTATCACTGGGAATAATTTTGGTGGAGTTGGTGACAATGACAACACGGTCGCCATCGCCATCAAAAGCAATACCGACATCTGCGCCACTAATCGCAACATCACTGAGTAAGTCTTCTAGATTTTCAGCTTTGGTGGGATCTGGGTCATGATTAGGGAAGTTGCCATCAGGATTACAATACAAAGCACTAACAGTGCAGCCCAATGCTTCCAGCATTTTGATGGCTATAGGACCCGCGACACCATTTCCCGCATCAACCACCACATTAAAATTACGCGCCAAAATGACATCGTCATTCAGCTGCTGTAAGTAGTCTTCACTAATCTCACGCTCAATATAAGCACCTGCGCCCGCATTAAAATCTTTATCAAGAATGCGTTGACGTAGTGCGTAAATTTCAGTGTCAACAAGGGTATGATTTGCCAACATCACTTTAAAGCCATTATCTGGTGCAGGATTATGGCTTGCTGTGACCATCACGCCACTACCCGTGCTCAAGTTTTTAGCGGCAAAATACAACACTGGTGTGGGTACTTGACCAACGTTAATCACATCACAACCGCTTTCTCTTAAACCGTCCACTAAGGATTGGCTCAATTCAACGCTAGATAAACGTGCATCTCTACCGACAACAACCGTGTGCTCACCCCTTATTTTTGCCTCAGTGCCAATCGCCAAACCAATTTGATGGGCTAATGCTGTGCTAATTTCTGTGTGCGCTTTGCCACGAATATCATAAGCACGAAATACGTGTGCAGGGATTTGACTGTTTTCTTTGTCCTTTGCTTTGACCTTACTAAACTCAAGCATTTCAATATCAAATGCTTCTTCTTTTTCTGGTGCTTCTTCTAAACCAACCGTTTCAGTTTCATCAATGGCGACTAAATCTTTGGCATCTGCAACAAATTTGGCTTCTTTTTTAGCCGCTAGGGCGGCAATATCAACTTCACTCATTTCAATACCCGCAAGGGTATCTACTTCGGTTTCTCGTTTTTGCTGATTCGCTACGACCACTTTATGCGTCACTAAAGTGCCTTGTAAATCAGACGTTAAGGCGAAATTTAGCGGGGTAGAAGGCGTTTCGCCTTTAAGCATACTTTGAATAGCGGTCATATCTTGGTTTAGTGTGTGATCAAAACGTTTGATTAAGCGCAACATCGCCACCACCACGCCAATTCCCGTCAACCCAAGCACGGCTATGATCAATAATATTTTACCCTGACTGGTTGGCGCTTCAATTTGCAAATACCAATTATGGTTATTAACTGTCAATGGTGGGCTAGATAAACTATCGGCATTGAGATTGACGATAGTGGTATCCTCACCTTTTTCGCCTAGCTTTTGCACAAGTTTGATTTTTCCACCTTCTTTTTTACTAAAGCCTTCTAAGCTTTTACGCAAAAAATCCAAAGGTAAATTGATCAGTAACACGCCTTTACCGTCAGCCAAAGGTTTAACAATCGCTAAAATTTGTGTATTGTTAAAAACACTCATTTCAGGCTCAACGATACCTTTTTGCGCTAATGCACGGCGCAACATATCTTCATTACTAAAGCTTAAATCCTTAGAAATTTCTTCGCCTGTTAAATGCACATGCGCTAATAATGTGCCAGGTATTGAGCCGACAATAATCTCGGAAGGCTGGCTCGCCAACTGTTTTGCAAAAGCGTCCTGCTGTTCAAGAAAGTTATTGACCACATCAACAGCTCGTTGCTGATATTGCTTCTGCTCCTCGGCCTGTCTTTGCTTTTGATCGGCAAGAGCAATAACACCAATGACGGCAATTAATAACAACAAAAGAATAGTGATACCGCTAACAAACGGTAACGCCATCTTAAAAACCGACTTTTGAGCTGCCAACTTATTCTCTCCCGCTATAGGAATGCTTTTTATACAATGGCATAGCCACGCGTTATTTTAATGGCATCTTGCCTGCACACTCAGGAACTTGTCCTTAAATATGGTATGTCCTTATAGCATCTAATTTATTGTCGTCCCGAATGACCAAAGCCGCCCGCACCACGATCAGTAGCGACAAAATCTTCAACAATCGTTAAATCGGCTTGGATCACAGGAACTAAGACATATTGCGCCAAACGTTCACCTACTTGAATGGTAAAGGGCGCATGACCACGATTCCAACACGACAGCATTAATTCACCTTGATAATCCGAATCAATCAAGCCGACGAGATTACCTAAAACAATACCGTGTTTATGACCTAAACCTGAACGCGGTAATACTAAACCTGCGTAGGCAGGATCTTGGATATAAATCGCTAAACCTGTGCCAATCAGTTTTGTCTCACCTGCTTCTAAGGTTAATGGCTCAGCTAAACAAGCACGCAAATCCAAACCCGCCGAACCAGTAGTAGCATAACTGGGTAAAGGGAATTCTTGGCCAATACGTGCATCTAAAATTTTAACTTGTAGTTTCATAGCTTGTTCATCTGGATTGTTCATCAAGGTTATTCATTTGTTGGGCGCATAACGCGACTAAAGCACGGGCAATATGCGCTTTAGGAGACTTATCTAATTGTACTCGGCCATTATTACGCCAAAAGACAGTCATGGCATTATCATCACTCTGAAAACCAATATCAGCGCGCGAAACATCGTTACAGGCAATCATATCTAATTTTTTTGCACTTAACTTACCACGAGCATAGTCTTCTACACGCTCAGTTTCAGCTGCGAATCCTAACACAAAGGGGCGATTGGGTAATTGGGCAATTGTTGCGACAATATCGGGATTTTTCACTAACTCAATACTAATAGCATCGCCAACTTTTTTTATTTTTTGCTCCGCTATGTTCGCTGGTCGATAATCCGCTACTGCCGCTGTCGCAATAAACAAATCACAGCCTTCAGCAACCGCTTTTTGACTGGCTGCTAACATATCTAAGGCACTAATCACTTTCACTTGGGCAACACGATCGGGTGTTGCGAGATGAACAGGGCCACTAATTAAGGTGACGTGTGCACCCGCTTCAATACAGGCTTCGGCTAAAGAGAAGCCCATTTTGCCTGAACTGTGATTGCTGATATAACGCACAGGGTCTAAGGCTTCGCGGGTTGGCCCTGCGGTAATCACCACACGTTTCCCTGTTAATGCACCTGTTTGAAATAAGTTGGCACAATGTTGCGCAAGCTCTACCGCTTCTAACATTCTTCCTGCACCGACATCACCACAGGCTTGACTGCCAGAAGCGGGTTGAAAAACCGTGACTTGATGCGTTTGTAGTTTGGCGACATTGTCTTGGGTCACTTGCGCTGCCCACATTTGCTGGTTCATCGCGGGAGCAACTGCACGTTTGGCTCTGGTTGCTAACCACAATGTCGTTAATAAATCATTGGCAACGCCTTGCGCTAAACGCGCCATAACATCGGCACTGGCAGGGGCAATCAATACTAAATCTGCCCATCGTGCTAGTTCAATATGTCCCATGCCTGCTTCCGCATCAGCATTTAACAATTCTGTATGTACAGGATTGCCCGATAAAGCTTGCATGGTGAGTGGCGTAATAAATTGTTGTGCCGCCGCCGTCATCACCACTTGCACTTCAGCCCCTGCATCACGCAGACGACGAACTAAGTCAGCACTTTTATACGCCGCAATGCCGCCACTGACACCGAGAACCACACGTTTATGAGTTAATGTCGCCAACATTGAGCTTAATCATCACAAGACAAAACAAAGCGACAAAGATACCATTACTACGCCCATTGATAAAAGGATTTATACCGTGTCTATTACAGATTGGCCTATTGCTGAACGTCCGCGCGAAAAACTGTTGCAACGTGGCGCGGAATATCTGTCCGATGCTGAATTATTAGCCGTTTTTTTAAGAACAGGCACGATTAACAAAACCGCTGTGGATATTGGTCGTGACTTAATCAAACATTTTGGATCATTACGTCATTTATTAGAGTCAGCCCCCGAAAATGTGCTAGCTCAAGAAGGTATCGGCCCTGCCAAATACGCTTTATTAATGGCTTCTCTTGAGTTAGGACGCAGACATCTAGCGCAATCACTGGACGACAAAGAGTTATTAACCAATCCGCAGATGGTAAAAAGTTTTTTGCGCTCGCGCTTACGTCATCAACGGCACGAAGTATTTGCCGCCCTCTTTCTAGACACACAAAATAAATTATTAGGCTTTGAAACGCTGTTTGAGGGCACGCTCGATAGTTGCGCGGTACATCCACGTGAAGTAGTAAAGCGCGCACTCGCCTTACATGCCGCTAGCATCATTTTTGCTCACAATCACCCATCAGGTCATGCCGAACCTTCCGCCGCCGATAAAAGCAT
Source organism: Agitococcus sp. (assembly GCA_030646715.1). Lineage (GTDB taxonomy): Bacteria > Pseudomonadota > Gammaproteobacteria > Pseudomonadales > Moraxellaceae > Agitococcus. The sequence continues at coordinate 177,919 of JAUSLJ010000013.1, read as the reverse complement.
TACTGAACGATTAAAATCCGCTTTAGCTCTAATTGATGTCCGTGTGCTTGACCATTTAGTGATTGGCGACAGTGAAATCGTTTCTTTGGCGGAAAGAGGTTGGATTTAGATTGCCTCCAACGCCCATCTACCTTACAATCCCGCACCCTTTGTTGCATGTCAACGAAGACAGCGAATCCAACAACGTGTTGACGGCAGATGAAGATAATTTTTGTCAGCTTGGTTAGTTGTTGCGATTTTACTCCTTGCCCCCGCAATATCGCTGGGGCTGCCAACCCGTAAGGAGCAAACATGCGTCATTACGAAATCGTTTTGCTGGTTCATCCAGACCAAAGCGAACAAGTCTCTGCTATGGTAGAGCGTTACACCGCGACGGTGAAAGATTCTGGTGGTCAAGTCCATCGCTTAGAAGATTGGGGTCGTCGCCAACTCGCTTATCCTATCGACAAAATTCATAAAGCACATTATGTGTTATTGAACGTTGAATGCGATCAAAAAATTGTTGATGAATTGGGCGAAGCCTTCCGCTACAACGATGCCGTTATTCGTAACGTCATTATTCGTCGCGATGCTGCTATTACCGAAGAGTCTTTGTTAGCTAAAAGCGCTGAAGAAAAACGCGCTCGTAAAGCTGCACGCTCTGACGACTCCCTTTCTTCTGATGAAGGTTAACCTTTAGGAGATTCATCATGGCGCGTTTTTACCGTCGTCGCAAATTCTGCCGTTTTACCGCAGAAAAAACTGTTTATATTGACTACAAAGACTTAGAGACTTTGAAGCAATACGTCACTGAAAATGGCAAAATTGTTCCTAGCCGTATTACAGGTACAAAAGCGCGTTATCAGCGTCAGTTGGCATTAGCCATCAAGCAAGCCCGTTACTTGGCTTTGCTCCCTTATACCGACAACCATCAGTAAGAGGCGTGCAAGATGGAAATTATTCTGCTTGAGAAAGTATCTAACCTTGGTGCTTTAGGCGCTAAAGTCAATGTTAAGCCTGGTTATGGCCGTAACTTCTTGATTCCTTATGGCAAAGCAGTTCCTGCAACTAAAGCCAATTTGGAAGCTTTCGAGGCACGTCGTGCTGAGTTAGAACGTCAAGAAGCTGAAGTATTAGCCAATGCCCAAGCTCGTGCTACCCAATTGGCCAGTGTTGCTGTGGTTATCGCCGCTAAATCGGGCGATGAAGGCAAACTGTTCGGTTCCGTAGGTACACGCGATATCGCTGACGCAATAACGGCGGCTGGCGTTGCCGTTGATAAACTTGAAGTTCGCTTGCCTAATGGCGCGCTTCGTAACACTGGCGCATACACTATTGCTTTGCATTTGCATAGCGATGTGGTTGCTCAAGTGTCGTTGACGATTGTTTCTGAATAAGAATTAATCGTTAAATAAAAAGCACTGTTATGGCGACATAACGGTGCTTTTTTATTGTCTTTATACTTAAATTCTTTTTAGTAAAAAAATTACTTTCATCATTCGTTTTATGGCTTAATCACCTTCTACATTGCTACATTTTTTGCTTCAACTGCAAATTTCACTATTTATGACTTACGCGGTTATCGCTTATTTTTTCACTAAAAAATCGTTTCCAACGATTTTTAGTTCGTAAAACGCGCTAATTTCGGTGAAATGCGTAAGTCCTGTATTAAAATAATCTGTCTTTGCTCATTTTTTTGCTGGTATCACGATGAATACGAATCTTCAAGTTGCCGATAACGATGTCGTCACTTCTCTGAAAGTGCCGCCGCACAGTTTAACGCTGGAGCAAGCAATTCTCTCGGGTTTAATGGCTGAGCCAGAAGCATGGGATAATTTAGCAGCGATTATTAGCGAAAAGGATTTTTATTCGCCACGCCATAAAATGATTTTTGAGGCAATTGCGACGCTTATCAAGCAGCAACAACCCTGTGATGCTCTGTTGGTGGCCAAACACATGGAAGATATAGGCACACTCGAAAAAGCAGGCGGTGAAGCCTATTTAGGGCAAATTCTACGTGATTCGCCTGCAACCACTGCCAATATTGAAGTTTATGCCGAACGAGTGCGTGAGTTTTCTATTTTACGGCAATTGATTACCAGCACTAACGATATTGCAACGGCTGCTTATTATCCTAAAGGTGAGTCAGCTTCAACCATTCTTGACCAAGCTGAAAGCAAAATTTTTGCCATTGCCGAACAACAAAAAAATCGCGCCACTCAAAGCGGCCCTCAATTAATTAAACCGTTATTAGCCAAAACCGTTCAAAAAATTGATGAGCTTTTTCATTCTAATGAAGCTTTGACGGGTTTAAGCACAGGATTTACCGATTTAGATAAACGCACGTCAGGCTTGCAAGGTGGTAGTTTGGTGATTGTGGCTGCGCGTCCTAGTATGGGAAAAACCACCTTTGCCATGAACTTAGTAGAAAGTATTATTTTTAATACCAACTTACCTGCGCTGGTATTTTCGATGGAAATGCCTGCCGAGCAATTATTGCTACGGATGCTGTCTTCGATTGGCGGCGTTGACCAAGGGCGCGTTCGGTCAGGCAAGCTAGAAGATGAAGATTGGCCACGTTTGACTTCTGCCATCACCCAACTCAATGAAAAATTATTGTATATTGATGACAGTGCTGCCCTACCGCCTTCAGAACTACGCGCTCGTGCGCGACGTGTCGCTAGGGATCATGGCGGAAAAATGGGCTTAATTATGGTCGATTATTTGCAATTAATGCGTGTACCCGGTTTTGATAATAACCGTGTCAACGAAGTAGCCGAAATATCACGCTCGTTAAAATCACTGGCGAAAGAATTAGATTGCCCTGTGGTTGGTCTTTCGCAGTTGAGTCGTAACTTAGAAAGTCGTCCGAACAAACGTCCGATTATGTCCGATTTACGGGAATCGGGTGCTATTGAGCAGGACGCGGATTTGATTATGTTTATTTATCGGGATGAAGTGTATAACACCGATTCTAAAGATAAAGGCACGGCTGAAATTATTATTGCCAAACAACGTAACGGCCCGATTGGCACTTCGCGCTTAGCGTTTTTAGGCCATTTAACGACATTTAAAGATTTAGCTCCCGAATACTACCGACCAGACGATGAATAATGCGTGACGCTCAACTAACCATCAATCGCTCAGCACTGCTCCATAATCTCCGCCAAGTCAAATTGGCGGCACCGCACGCTAAAATTTTGGCGATGGTCAAAGCCGACGGCTATGGTCACGGTGCTTTAGTTGTTGCCGAGACCTTATCGCCTCATGTCGATGCCTTAGGTGTCGCGTTTCTAGAAGAAGCATTGGCGTTAAGAATGGCGGGTATTCGTTGCCCTATCGCCATTTTAGAAGGCGTATTTTCTAGTGATGAATTGGCTGCTGCTTTATCAGCGCAATGTTATCTTGTTGTTCATCAAGTGGAGCAAATTGCTTTACTTCAAGACTATCAAGGCACGTTAACCACTCGTGTATGGTTAAAAGTAGATAGTGGTATGCACCGTTTAGGTTTTTCTCCTCAAGCCGCAATTGCTGCTTATCACCAGTTACAGTCATTTCCTGCGGTGAAAGAAATTATTTTAACCAGTCACTTTGCCTGTGCCGATGATTTATTGTCGCCTAAAACCCAACAGCAAATAGAGGTGATGGAACAATTAGCCCAAGTCTTGCCGCCGCTCGCGCAAAGCTTAGCGAACTCGGCAGGCATTTTGGCATGGCCACAAACCCATCAACAGTGGGTCAGACCCGGTATTATGCTCTATGGTTCCTCGCCTTTTGCTGCCATCACTGCCGACGAGCTAAACTTACAACCTGTGATGACTTTACGCTCTCGATTAATTGCCACACAATCCGTTGCCGCAGGTGAAACTGTCGGCTATGGCGGTACGTGGCTGGCGACTCAAGACACACTTTTAGGTGTTGTCGCTATGGGTTATGGTGATGGTTATCCGCGCCATATTGGTGGTGATACTTGTGTGTTAATTAATGGCCAGCGTGTCAACATTGTTGGCCGCGTCAGTATGGATATGATGACGGTTGATATTACTAACATCCGTGCTAAACGAGGGGATGAAGTGTTGTTATGGGGGGAAGGTTTATCTGCCGATGAAGTGGCCACTTCCGCCAATACCATTAGTTATGAGTTATTTTGCCAAGCGACTGCGCGCGCCAATAGAATTATCATTTGAATCAACTAAGTACTAATTATTATGTTCACACTGAGGTTGTCGAAGGATGGTTCGACGGGCTCACAATGAACGAGGCAACTTTTGCGGAGCCACTTAGTTGAAATACAATATAACTATTAATATCCAATCTTCAGCATAAAATAGTTAAAAATCGCCTTGCAGAATTAAAATCAGCATCTATATTTAAGTTGTAGGCTGGCTGAAAGGAGAATTTAAAATTAGAGTTTATGTGACCGTTTCAACAGCAATGTAGTTTCAATTTTTAAGGTGTTCGCACCTATACCGTTCGCCGTACAGGCTTACGTAACCCCGCGATGTTTTGCGGGGTTTTTCGTTTAACTTGGGCAAATTGAACTGCCATTACGCGCTAAAATTTTTGCTTTTGCCGCCGCAGCTTCTGTGCGTAATTGCGCGGATTTCACTGTTTTTGCATCGTCTAAGTTTTCAACAAAAGTATCCAAAGCTTCGCTTGCCCTAAAACCTGCAAAATCCCCCAACACCACCACGGCAGAGACATTCACATCTGCAATACTGCGTTGTAGATTATTAAACAATACCAATATAGCCGCAGGATGGCAGGTTTGCCCTAAAGCTCTGGCAGCGGCATCAACAACACTTGCGTCGGCATCAGCGTTATAGGTATTAATAAGCCGTTGCAGTGCCACATCAGGGATTTTATTTTGTGCTGATAAAAAGCCTAAACGCTTGACGGCTGCCAAGCGTTGTTGGGCATCTTTAGAGGCCAACTCTTGAGCCACTAATTCGGGATTGGTCATTGCCTCAACATTAGGCGGCGGGCCAACGGGCTCAGGCGTATCCTCTGGTCTAGGCGGCAACTTAAAAGGAGTCGTTGACGTAGTACCATCTCCCTCTTCCAATGCCTTTTCTTCCGCCTCAATTTTTTTTTGATATTCTTGACTCACTCGCTCAGCTTCTGCTTGCTGCTCTTGTTGACTACGTCCACACGCCATTAGCAACAGCGAGAAACCAATCAGGCTATATAAACGGATGCTTTGCTTCATTTTTCCCTCATTTATTGTATAAGCGACAATTGCCGTCGTATTAGCTTTGCGTGAACCGTCAAAAGATTTTACTCTAGTCACCATTCTTTATCTGTTGCCAATATTAACATGAGCAAAACTAAAATAGCGTATGCCTGTAACGGCTGTGGCAGTCAATTTTCTAAATGGGCTGGCCAATGTACCGAATGCGGGGCATGGAATAGTATTCATGAAATCAAAGCAGAAGCCATAGGCAATCCGCGCCAACGGGGTAATTATGCGGGTCAAGCCAGTACGGTAACGATATTGGATGATGTCGCTTTAGCGTCGGTTGCCCGTACAGAAACAGGATTATCTGAGCTTGATCGCGTACTTGGCGGTGGCTTAGTAGCAGGTTCGGTAGTGTTGATTGGTGGCGATCCGGGTATTGGTAAATCAACCATCTTATTACAAACAATGACGTATCTTGCTCAGACTCAACCCGCTTTATACATCACAGGTGAAGAATCCCTTTCGCAAGTGGCAATGCGTGGCAAACGCCTTGAGTTACCGTGCGACAAACTAAAAATTATGGCAGAAACCTGTGTCGAAAATATTGTCGCCACCCTCCGTGCGGAAAAGCCTGCGGTTGCTGTCATTGATTCGATTCAAACCTTATACACTGAAGCATTACAGTCTGCTCCCGGGGGTGTTTCGCAAGTGCGCGAATCTGCTGCACTACTCACCCGTTATGCTAAACAAAGCGGTACGGCATTATTTTTAGTCGGCCATGTCACTAAAGAAGGTTCTTTAGCAGGCCCTCGGGTGTTGGAACACATGGTCGATTGTGTGTTGTATTTTGAAGGGGAATCAGATTCGCGTTTTCGTATGATTCGTGCCGTAAAAAATCGTTTTGGCGCAGTCAATGAATTAGGCGTTTTTGCTATGACCGATAGAGGTCTACGTGAAGTCGCTAATCCTTCAGCGATTTTTCTATCACGTTATGAAGAACCCATTCCTGGTTCGGTGGTGATGGTTAGTCGAGAAGGTACTCGGCCATTATTAGTGGAAGTACAGGCATTGGTTGATGACGCTTATGGCAACCCACGGCGGGTGGCAATTGGTTTAGACCAAAATCGTTTGGCGATGTTATTAGCCATTTTACATCGACATGGCGGTGTGCATACCATTGGTCAAGATGTGTTTGTCAATGTCGTTGGTGGTGTGAAAGTCTTGGAAACAGGCTCTGATTTAGCGGTGTTATTAGCTGTAACTTCCAGTTTACGGGGTCAAGCATTGCCCACCGATTTAGCGGTCTTTGGTGAAGTAGGTTTATCGGGAGAAATTCGTCCTGTACCTAACGGCCAAGAGCGGTTACGCGAAGCAGCAAAACATGGCTTTAAACGGGCAATTGTACCGAAAGGTAATGTGCCTCGCCAAGAAATTGAAGGCTTGGAAGTCGTGGGGGTTGGGCGGTTACATGAGGCGTTAGCAGCAGTTTAGGTGTTAAAAACTCACGCCTAGCGTCGTATAAATACTCCGTCCTGCTTGTGGTAATAGCGAGTTGTAATAACCCAAAGCACGGTTATTATAATCAATTCCTGCATTTGCACTGGCTATGCCTGTATTTTCATAGGCGGCATCAAAAATATTGTTGATAGAAAACGATATTGTGTAAGGTGCTTGTCGATATTGTAGATGCAAATCGCCAACGACATAACTGTCCAATTTTTCGTGTTGCGCGCGAAGAGGATTACGCGAATAAAACTCGCGCTCACTCAAATAGCGACCACGAACATTGACAGCCCACTTCGTACTTAAAGGCACAGTCATACCCCATTGAATTTTATGCGGAGCAATATCGCCAATATCTGCTTCGCCATCCACCCATTTTGCCGTGGTAAAATCATAGGACTGGGAATCCACTGCCTTCGTCCACGTATAATACAAATAAGCCGACCAGTGCCTATCAAGCAAATCATAATCAAAACGACCTCGATATTCTGCGCCATGCACATGACGACTAGAGGCATTCATCGCATCCTCACGAATCGCATTGTCGTAGCGAGCACTGAATAAGGACAATTCATGCAAGGATTTATCTAGAGAATGCATCACCACCAATTCACGATTAGCTGCCCGTTCTGGCTGTAAGTCAGGATTAGCATTTCTACCATTCCACCCCCCATAAACCTGCATTGTCGGCGGCTCTTGCCATGCCCGACCATACAACGCTTTAACTGTCGTTGCTGGCGAAAACTCATAGCCTATAGAGACTCTGGGACTGGTATTTGTTCCATAATCGCTATGATGATCGTGTAATAAGCCAAGACTGGCACGATAACCATTGCGGTTAAATGTTCCTTGCAGATGGACACTGCTATCGGTGACATAAACTTGATTATCGGCAGGCATATTACTATTAGGATAAGGTGAGTCTGGAATGACATTGGCCGTACTATGAACAACCCAAGGGCCAAAACCTTCTGGTGTAAACACACTGATATTAGGGTCTTCTGAACAATAGGCACTGGGCTCCCAGTAACCACAAATGGCATAAGCTCGACTTAACACACGCCGTTCATATTTCCAACCTGCCAACCACTGCCAGTCTTGCTGCTCTGCTAACTCTAATTTTTGCTCGATTTGCCACGCATGACTACGGGTGTTCCAATGAGAATAGGAGACATACGAATACTCACCCATATTTGGTCGCCAATCGGGTTCAGCTTCTGCCCAATCACCCCATTCTCGGCTCTCACGAGCGGATAGACGACTGGTCAGCGAACCGTTCAACGGTGTTTTATCGACACGCTCTAAATAAAAATGGCGACGCTCACGACTCCAAGGCACATCAGTTTGACCGTGATCGCCTGCATACTCAGCACCATAGCCCTCCTTTGCCTGCCACCAAAAAAAGCTCGCCTTCCATTCATGAAAGGCAACATTTAGCAATAAGCTGCTATCTTCAGAAGGGTCATAATAGCCGCCTAAAGCCCGTCCATTGGGACTGAGTTTTAATATCGGCCCCCAAGCTTTCGCGTCATTCAACCAGCGAGCGGTATTAAAACCTGTATGACCATTTAAGTCGTCAAGGCTCGGTTCATCACTATTAAAAACACGTAGGCCAGCGGCAACTTTAAATGCGCCAAACGATTTTTGTACGTCGCCCTCAACACTGCGAGTTTGATAACTCCCCGCCCTCATCGACCAATGCCCTTGAGCTTGTGCTTTCGCGTTTTCAGCTTGGTGGGTAATAATATGCACGACACCCGCAAAGGCATTGGCACCATAAACGGCACTGGCGGGACCATACAATATTTCAATACGCTCAATCATTTGCAGGGGAAATTGACGACTAATATCAGGTGCTTGACTCCAAAGCTCATTATTCACGACGCCATCGACTAACAATAATGTCCGTTGACCAAAAGGACTGCGATAGCCCCGTTGTTGAGCCACCGCGTAAGTCGTGCCATTGGAAACGGAGATATCAAAACCTGGCACATCCGCCAACACTTCCGCTAAATTATCGTAACCCCGTTGGCGTATATCTTCCGCCAAAATTACAATCATTGCTGCGGGCGCATGACGTAAGGATTCGGGTACACCAGAAGCAGAAGAGACTTTAAGTTCAAGGAGTTGGCTAATATCCATCACTAGCAATTTATCAATACTGTCGGACTCATCTGCATGGACGATAGTGAAGCCAAGTGCAAGGGATAACAGCAGATAAAGTCGCTTCATAATGAACGCGCTCTTTTAATTATTTTTTAGTATAGCAGCAGAAACTTAACTCGGCATTGAATAAAAAAACAACAAATTTACAAACAAAAAACTTATTTTCGATACGAAAACTGCGTCACCGTTTTATCCAAAAACCACAATAACGGCTGTTTTGCTTGTTCACGCTCTTTTTCGAATCTAAACAAATAACGACGACTCAACTTAGGTAATGTTTTTATTTCCAGCCATTGCTGATCTTTTAATTGATACCATGTGCCTTGGGCATATAAACCCCAGCCTTTTTTATCTTCTGTACTTTCCCAAGAAGTCGATAACAAATGACAGGTTTGGCCAGAATGACCATAAAACCCAGAAACACGACCATAATCCTCAACCGTCATAGGCGCACTAACTGAATTCTTTTGCCGATCAATGACAAAAATATCGCTACTTTGCACACCCATGCCCATACCTTCGCTGGTCATCACACTAACGACTAATTCGGCGGTAGCATCACCTGTGACATTGATTAACTCAACAGCAAAAGTATCGGCAGGACTCATCAAAAAGCCATCACTGCGCCACTCTAAAACCTGCTTACTTTCTCGCCAGTAGCTCATTTTAAAATACGAACCATCCTCGTCTTTTTCAGACTGATAGCTGCCTTGCATACACACTTTTTCGCGTGGACTCTTCGCAACGGCCAAACAATAACCCACTAATGGCGGCGTGAGCTTCATTGATTGATAGGCGAGCTTATGTTCAAACGTAAAGGGTGAGCTTTGTGTACAAGGCCGTAAATCTTGTACTGCTGAGGCATAAACGGTGGAGGAAAATACCAGTCCGATGAACAACAAATACGGCTTTTTCATTTACGGCCTCACGATGGTTTTGACACCCTCTTTAGTGCCCACTAATAAAATATCCGCAGGACGACAAGCAAATAAACCATTGGTCACGACACCGACTAATTGATTTAATTTCGCTTCCAACTCTGGCGCATTGCTAATATTTAAACCATAGACATCTAAAATAATATTGCCATTGTCGGTAACAAAACCTTGGCGATAAACAGGATTCCCTCCCAACTTCACCATTTCCCGACCAATGTATGAACGTGCCATCGGAATGACTTCTATCGGCAACGGAAACTTACCTAGGACTTCGACTTGTTTACTGGCATCGGCAATACAAATGACTTTTTTTGACGCAGCAGCGACGATTTTTTCACGGGTTAGCGCACCGCCACCGCCTTTAATCATTTGTAGTTGGCCATTGATTTCATCTGCACCATCAACATACAAACCAATCTCACCTGCAAAGTTTAAATCCACGACTTCAATGCCGATTTTTTTTAACCGTCCGGCTGTTGCTTGCGAACTAGCAACGGCAGCAGGAATCTGATGTTTAATACTCGCAAGCGCATCAATAAAAAAATTCGCCGTTGAACCTGTGCCCACCCCTAAAACTTCACCTTTAGGAACATAAGCAATAGCGGCTTCGGCAACAGCACGTTTTAATTGATCTTGTGGCGACATGATGAACTCTCAGTTTAAAGTGTGCGAATTATAACTTGAGACATCGCGCATAACTGCCTAAGATGACGTTTTTATTCTCACTTGTAGTCAAAATGATTCGCTTAGAAGATTATGTCCGCCGTACCTTACAAGCTCGCGTCTATGATGTTGCCAAAGAAACGCCACTGGATGAAGCCCGCTTATTGTCTCGTCGCCTAAAAAATAAGATTTTATTAAAGCGTGAAGATTTACAGCCCGTTTTTTCGTTCAAAATTCGCGGTGCTTACAACAAAATTGCTCAGCTTAGTCCTGAAGAACGTGCCAAAGGCGTCATTTGTGCGTCTGCGGGTAATCATGCTCAAGGTTTAGCTTATTCTGCCAAACATCTAAAAATTCAAGGCATTATTGTTATGCCATTGACGACACCTGATATTAAAGTCAATGCCGTCAAGTCTTTAGGTGGTCATGTCATTTTGCATGGTGATGCTTTTGATGAAGCCGCCGTGTTTGCCAAACAATTAGCCATCGACAAAGGTTATTGCTTTATTCCTCCTTATGATGATTTAGAGGTGATTGCGGGTCAAGGCACTGTTGGTATGGAGATTCTGCGCCAACAAACGCAACAATTAGATGCGGTGTTTGTGCCAGTTGGCGGTGGTGGTTTAATGGCTGGTGTGGCTGCTTATATTAAATATGTACGCCCCGAAGTGAAAATTATTGCCGTTGAACCCGAAGATGCGGCCTGCTTAAAAGCCGCACTTAATGCAGGTGAACGCGTGACATTGGCACAAGTGGGCTTATTTGCTGACGGGGTAGCCGTCGCTCAAATTGGGCTAGAAACGTTTAAAGTCGCGCAAGTGTGTGTCGATGAAGTGATTACTTGTACCACCGATGAAATGTGTGCGGCGATTAAAGATATTTTTGAAGATACCCGTTCTATTGCAGAACCCGCAGGCGCACTCTCCCTTGCAGGTTTAAAGAAATATATTGAGCGGGAAAAATGCGAAGGCAAAACCTTAGTGGCGATTGATTCTGGCGCAAATATGAACTTTGATCGTTTGCGCCATATTTCTGAACGTACTGAAATTGGTGAAAAACGCGAGGCAATTTTTGCCGTCACTATCCCCGAAAAAGCGGGTTCGTTTAAAGCCTTTTGCCAAACCTTAGGCAAGCGCAATATCACCGAGTTTAACTATCGCTATGCCGATAAAAAAGACGCTTATGTCTTTGTGGGTATTCAACTACGCGCCGCCACACAAGAACGCCCTGAACTGAAAGAAACTTTAGAGAAAAAAGGCTATGCCGTCTTGGATTTATCTGAAGATGAAATGGCGAAATTACATATCCGTCATTTGGTTGGTGGCCATGCGGGTTTAAATGATGAGTTGTTATTTAGATTTGAGTTTCCCGAACGGCCTGGTGCGTTGCTTAACTTTTTATCACGGTTAAGTGGTCATAATATTAGCTTGTTTCATTACCGCAATCATGGTGCGGCTTATGGTCGAGTGTTGGTCGGTTTACAGTTGGGGAAAAAGTCTAAGGAGGAGTTAATCACTTCTTTGGAAGCAGTTGGCTATCCTTTTAGTGAAGAAAGTGATAATCCTGCTTATCAGTTGTTTTTACGTTAGTGGCAATCCAAAATCCCCTCTAGCTCCCCTTTTACTTAGGGGAGAACTTTCTTTGCTTTGGCTATTGAGTGGCTAGGTTAAGCCTCCCTTTGTAAAGGGAGGTTTAGAGGGATTTAAGGCTTTCAATGTAAACTCTCCATTCTCGCCTCTAGCCATTGGCAAATATCACTTATCACTTCTTCTTTCACTCGCTCATGTAATAAATCGTGCATCGCACCTTGATAATGTTTCATCGTTTTTTCTGTGGCAATCGCTTGCTCAAATAACATCTCTCCACCTGTGACCAAAGTGTCATTTGTACCTTGTAATACTAAAAATGGCGTTTGTACTTTGGCTAGTTTTTTGGTGATATGCACACTTGCCATGAGTAATTCTTTGCCTGTACCAGCCGCCATTTGACCATGATAAACCAAAGGGTCATTATCATAGGCCGCTTGCTCATCAATAACGCTGGAGATGCTATTCGGTGGCAAAGGTGCAATCGGAATGAGGGGTATGACGCCGCCAATAATCCATGCCAAAATAATATGGGCTTTAGAGATTTTTTTACCTACCGCTAAGGCACCACCATTAAAAATCACCCCGTCGATATCGTTGGTATGCGCCAGTAAATAATTTGCCGCAACGCAACTACCCACACCATAACCATGAATAAACACAGGCACACTACGTAGTTCAGAATGAACCACCTCGATAAATGTCGTTAAATCCAGCACCCAATGATTAAAATCAGCAATGTAGCCTTTTCGTCCTTGAGATTGACCATGCCCCTGAAAGTCAAAGCCATAACACGCATAGCCCTGTTGCGTTAAACGCTCCGCCAATTCAGCACTCCGCGAACTGTGGTCTGCCCAACTATGAATAAAAACAACAACGGCTTTAGGATAGTTATCTGGCCACCAACGTTGGGCAAATAGCGTTTTACCGCGACTTAAAAATTGAAATGTCTTATGACGCATAACTCTCATCTCAGGGTAATATTGTATTATATTATCAATAATCTAGACGTTAATTTACTTTATACGTCAACGCGTTACTCTATATTAATTCAGCGTTTTTTTAGCCAGCTGCCAATATTTTTTACGTTCAACCAATCCCACTTTACCGCCATTGATTTTGATGGAGATTTTCTCAAAGTCTTTTTCGTCATTATCACCCATTTGATGGTCAGCCAAAACATTCAAGCCTAAGCGTTGCCAAAATTGTGCTGCTGTGAGTGCAGCAACCTCAGGTGATAACAGCAAATCGGGTTTATCGACCAATGGCAGAGCCAGTGCTTGCCCTACAAAACGATAATTATCTTTAGTCGTTAATTGAAATAATCCACGCCCCCGATAACACCAACCATCACCCGAAGCCTTATTCCCATTACCACCCCGACCTGCATAAACGAAATTGGCTAATTTTTCAGGATTTTTGGCGTAATTTTGTGCAACTGCTAATGTAGAAAAGCGATGCGGCCAAACTTGTGTTAGACGTAATGCGGAATAGTTGAGATTTTCGCTAAGAACAGTTGTTTCCGCCGACTCATGGGCTACTTGTGCCAAAAATGCCGCTATGCGCGAAGAGGTATTAATTTCAAATTGTGTCATTGCTTGATTCAGTGGGTTAAGCCATTGATCGGTATTACATTTTGGCATAATCGTTTTTAAATGTTGCGCAGTGATTTTCATTTATCTTTCCTCCTTGTGAAGTTTTGCGTAGCAAGTATATCTCAGCAATGAATATTGACGTCCTAAATACAATGCTAATTTTTTAAAATCAACACAGTATTTTTTAATATACCCCTCGTTCGGGGGGCTTGGTCTGTCCAAAGTTTAGGCGTATATTCGGTGAGTCTAGTGTAAAGACTCTATTATTTTTTGTGTCATGGAGAAAGGAAAATGAAAAAGACCTATTTACTGGGTGGTGGTATTGCTGTGTTGACGGCTGCTATTTTAGCAGGTTGTAATGGCAATGATGATGACGGTGCTCCTGCGGCTGCCTCTACTACACAAGTTACGATTACGCCTTCCTTAGGAAAAATTTTAGGTGCCAAAGTAATTGCTCGTAATGCTGTAACAGGTGCAACACTGGGTTCTGGAACAACCGATTCAGTCACAGGTATTGCCAAATTTACCGCACAAAAAACAACGAGTCCCGTCGTCATCGAAGTTCAAGGGACAGATGGAGCACAAGGTGCTACATATTACGATGAAGCATCTAACGCCAATGTTCCGTTACCAGCTACCAAAAAAATTCGTGCTATTGCGCCAAGTCTGGGCGACACTCCTAATTTTGGCGTGACGGTATTAACAGACCTTGCCTATCAAGCCGCCGTTAAAGCCGCAGGTACAGAAGCAAAAGTAAATACCGCTGATATCGTCAACCAAGCTAACAATCAAATTAAAGCTTTGCTCGCTAAAGAACTTGGTACGAACTCTTTGCTTACCCCACCCACCATTATTGGCAAAGACACGATTGTTAAAAATGTGATTACCGCCAAAAATGCCGCCAATGACTACGCTTTAAAATTGGCTGCTTTGGCCAATTTAGGCTCCAGTGAGAATGGTGCAAGAGCTTTAGATGTTTTAGCCAAGCTTAGTGATGACATTAGTGATGGTTCATTAGACGGCAAAAAAGGGACTGTTGGTGTTTCCTATAGTCATGATACCTCTTCATTTAATGCTGCTTTAGACTCTTACCTTGCTAACTACGTTAGCCAAATGCAATTAAATACAGTTTATACCGCTCAAGTATTAAGCAGCTTTAATATCGTGAATGGTAGTGTTGTCATTACGGTAAGTGGTACAGGTGGTGGCACAGGTTCAGGCCAAGATTGTATGGCCAATATTGCCTATACAGGTTTACCTGTCATTGGCAGCATGACCTACAAGGTCTGCTATAGCAATTTCCCACAAAACGCTGTTTGTGGTTCGGGTAACTCAACACTGGCTGGTTTAGCACAATCCGTTCAAGTTCCTGGTGCTGCTGGTGGTGGAACAGTAACGGTAAACTACACTTTCTCATCCGTTGCTAATTGCGCTTCATCAGGTGCAAATGTCACTGTCAACTACGCTAACTGAAACTAAATTTTATAAAATTAAGGGCATCTTTCGATGCCCTTTGCTTTTCTACAACCTAAGCTCCCAACACCCGTGCAATCACACACTTTAAATACGAGGTTTCAGGAATTGCAGGATGAATCGGGTGATCTGGCCCTTGACCACCAATAAAGACAATCTGTGCCGACTTATCTAAATGACGACTTGCGCCACGGATTACATCCACCAACTCGTCTCTCGTCAAATGCATAGAACACGAACCCGATACTAATAAACCATCACGCACTAACAAACGCATCGCTAATTCATTGACACGACGATAGGCTAACAATCCATTGGCATGGTCTTTACGTTTTTGCATAAACGCAGGTGGGTCTAAAATAATGACATCAAACTGTTCACCTTGCTGCTTCAACTCAGCTAACACTTGAAAGGCATCACCTTGTAAGGTTTTAACTTTATCGCCCACGCCATTTAATGCGGCATTTTGTTTGACGATATCAAGTGCAAACTCAGAAGCATCAACGCAAGTAACTTCGGCAGCACCAAACGCTGCGGCTTGCACGCCCCAACTGCCTGCATAAGAAAACACATCTAACACTCGTTTACCTTTAACTAAACGACGTAGTTGCTCGCGTGATTCGCGGTGATCATAAAACCAACCCGTTTTTTGGCCTTCATGAGCAGGGGCTAAAAACTTCACACCGTTTTCGACCAACGGTAATAACTTAGGCACATCGCCATAAGCCACTTCGATATAAGACTCTAAGCCTTCAAAGGCTCGCGCTTTGCTATCATTTTTAAACAAGATACCGACAGGATTCAGCACTTTTACTAAAGCTTGCACAATGTCATCTTTGAGCAATTCCATACCCACTGTCGTCGTTTGCACGACACAATAATCACCAAAGCGATCGACGACCAAACCACATAAGCCATCGCTATCGCCATACACTAAACGGTAAAATGGCTCATCATAAAAACGCTCACGTAAGCTCAATGCCTGATTTAAGCGATAGACAATTAATGACTTATCGAGCGGATGTTTAATATCGCGGCTAATTAAACGCGCACAAATTAAAGAAGTTGGACTTACGGTAGCAATGCCCAGTTTTTTGCCTGCAAAGTCTTCAATAAAAACTTGCTCACCTGCGGTTAAAGTTTTTAATGGCGTTTTGGCAGTATCGACTTCGTTGGAGTAAATCCATAAATGGCCTTCGCGTAAACGACGGTCTTCGTATTTTTTTAGGGAGAGGGTTTTCATCTTTTGTCCTGTAAAACAAAAGGCGCAATCAGTTGCGCCTTTGATAAAATTCTAAAATGGCTGTTTTAAATTTGGCTAATATCGCCTGCGGCTGAAAATACACCGCAAGACAAAAGCGGATTACTTAACTTTAGGCTGCCACACCAAATCCAACTCACGCGCGGCACGAACATCATCTAAACGACGAACAGGCAAGCGATGAGGCGCACTTTTTACCAGCTCAGGCTCGTTTTTGGCTTCTTCCAAAATCAATACCAAAGCGGCGGCAAAGTTATCTAACTCATCTTTTGCTTCGGTTTCTGTCGGTTCAATTAAGAAACATTCAGGCACAATCAGCGGAAAATAAGTCGTTGGGGCATGAAAACCGTAATCCAGTAAACGCTTAGCAATATCCATTGCTGATACGCCTAATGTTTTTGCTTCTTTAGCAAAAGTAATAATAAACTCATGGGTTGCACGACGTTCAGGATACGCTAATTGGAAGCCGGCTTGTGCCATTTTGTGCATCAAGTAATTAGCATTGAGCGTGGAATATTCACCCACACGATGTAAACCTTCACGGCCAAGTACGGCTGCATAAAAATAAGCGCGCAATAACACGCCTGCATTACCCATATAGGCAGACATACGTCCAATGCTATGTGGCAGGTCTTTTTTATCTAACCAACGATAGCTACCATCGGCTTCTTTGCCCACAATTGGTGTCGGCAAAAAGGGCAATAAACGCTCACCCACACCGACAGGACCTGCACCCGGCCCACCGCCACCGTGAGGTGTAGCAAAGGTTTTATGCAAGTTCATGTGTAACACATCAAAACCCATATCACCGGGGCGAACTTTACCCAAAATTGCATTCAGGTTTGCGCCATCGTAATACAACAAGCCGCCTGCTTCATGGACGATTTCGGCAATTAAATCAATCTGTTGGTCAAAAACACCACAGGTTGAAGGATTGGTCATCATCAAACCCGCTGTTTGTGGGCCAACGGCTGCTTTTAAGGCTTCAACATCAACATCCCCATTCGCCAACACGGGAATTTCACGGACTTTATAACCACACATAATGGCAGTGGCTGGGTTTGTGCCATGTGCCGTGACGGGAATAATCATCTCGGTACGGGCATCGTCTTGACGTGATTGGTGATAAGCACGAATCATCGCCACACCTGCAAACTCACCTTGCGCGCCTGCGGCGGGAGTCATGGACACGCCTTTCATGCCTGTCACTTCTTTCAGCACTTCTTGCAAGTCGTACATACACGCCAAGTAACCTTGGGAATGCGTGACAGGCGCTAAAGGATGACGACCTAAAAAGCCCGACATCATTGCGCCTTTGTGTGCGCCACGTGGGTTGTACTTCATGGTACAGGAGCCAAGCGGATAAAACTGGGTATCAATACTGAAGTTTTTGCGCGACAAATTGGTGTAATGACGTACTACTTGCAACTCAGAGACTTCAGGCAATAACGCACGTTTTTGACGGCGAAATTCGGCAGGAATATCGCTGGCATCTTGACGAATTTGTGGTGCTTGGGCGGTCGCAAAACGGCCTTCTTGTGAACGGTCATAAATTAAAGTCATGTTCTTACTCCACACTCGCCAATGCTTGTGCCAATACTTGCACAAAACGGTTTAAATCAGCATCGTTTTTGGTTTCAGTGGCACAAACGACTAAAGCATTACCCAACTCTGGATAATCAACCGACAAATCAAAACCCGCTAACACGCCATTTTGCGCCATTGCGGCCAATACAGGGGCAACAGGCTTGCTGAGTTTAATGACCGTTTCATGAAATACTGGACGAGTGAAAACAGCTTCAACACCATTCACTTGGCTTAGTTTTTCAGTTAACTGACGAATATTATGGTGAGATGCTAAAGCGACACGCTCCAAACCTTCTGCACCCATCAAACTTAAATAGATAGTGGCGGCGGTCATGGCGAGACCTTGATTAGTACAAATATTGGAAGTGGCTTTGGCACGACGAATATGCTGTTCACGCGCTTGCAAGGTTAAGGTGAAACCTTCTTTGCCTTCTAAGTCTACGGTACGACCAATAATCCGACCCGGCATTTGACGAACGTGCGCTTGTTTACAGCACAAGAAGCCGACATAAGGGCCGCCCGACGATAAAGGAATACCAAACGGTTGACCTTCGCCAACGACAATATCTGCACCGTTTTCACCCCACTCACGCGGCGGTGTTAAAATCGACAATGCCATTGGGTTAACGACAGCAATGACAAAAATATTATTCGCTTCTGCCCAACGCGTTAATGCGTCAACATCTTCCAAAACTCCAAAAAAGTTCGGGAATGGAATGACTAAAGCGGCAAAGTCTTGGCCTTCGTACTGAGCTAAACTAGCAGGGTCAATCGCACCACTTTGATGTTGATAATCCAACTCAACTAATTCAATGCCTTGCATCTCAACAATGGATTTTACGGCATCACGATATAATGGGGAGACCGTACGCGGCACTAAAATACGTTTCGATTTTGATTTACGATGCGCACGAATGGCCATCAATACCGCTTCGGCTAAACCTGATGCACCGTCATATACTGAGGCATTACAGACGTCCATTCCCGTAATATGCGCCATCATACTTTGGAATTCGTAAATAACCTGCAACGTCCCTTGTGACGCTTCCGCTTGATATGGGGTATAGGCGGTCATAAATTCGCCACGGGCAACAATATCCCACACCACCGCAGGAATATGATGCTCATACGCACCTGCACCAATAAAACACAAGGCACCTGCATCTTGGCTGCTGCGCTCTTGCATCACGCGCAGGGCTTCCATTTCGGTTAAACCATCAGGAATAGCCGTTAATGGCTGACAGCGTAAATGGGCAGGAATTTCGTCAAATAACGCGCTGACCGTGTCAACACCAATAGTGTCGAGCATCGCGCGGACATCGGCTTGCGTGTGCGGAATAAATGGCATGGGACTTTGCTCAGATATGAGAAGGATGATAAATCCATCTTAAACAAGGAACGAACAGATACAGCATAAAACGAGGGTGAGTGTGACCCCACCCTGACACATCGGTAAAACAGCGTTTTACTTAGTGCTCAGCAGACACTTGAGCGTCGTACTCATCGGCAGACATCATGTCATCTAATTCAGCCAAATCGCTGACTTTAATTTTATACATCCAACCTTCACCGTACGGGTCAGAGTTAATTAATTCAGGGGTATCTTCGAGTGCTGGATTAATTTCTACCACTTCACCCGATACAGGTGCGTAAATATCGGAAGCCGCTTTTACCGACTCAACAACACCCGCTTCGTCGCCTGCATTGACGGTATCGCCGACTTCTGGCAACTCAACAAACACTAAGTCGCCTAAGGCTTCTTGGGCATGGTCGGTAATACCAACGGTGATAATGTCGCCGTCTAAACGTGCCCATTCGTGGCTAGTGGCATATTTTAAGTCAGTAGGAGTATTGCTCATGGTTATCTCTCTTCAACAGATTAAAAGATATTCCCTCCCCTAATTTAGGGGAGGGTTAGGGTGGGGTTCTGTGTCACAGCGACCAACCCCCTCCTAGCCTCCCCCTAAAACAGGGGGAGGAACTGATATTTTGTTACACTAACACTTTACCAAGACGCACAAAGGGCGGCTTGACGACTGTTGCGGCTAAACGTTTACCGCGAATTTCTACCCACACTTGGTTATAGTCACCAGCAGGAATACGGGCTAAAGCAATGGACTTTTCCATCGTTGGTGAAAACGTACCTGAAGTCGTTTCACCTTCGCCAACACCGTCGATAATCACTTTTTGATGGGAACGCAATACACCTTTATCTTGCAAGACCAAACCCACAAGCTGTGCTTTAACGCCCGCTTCATTTTCGGCTAACAAGGCTGCTTTGCCAATAAAATCATGATCCCAAGCAATCGTCCATGCCATATTAGCGGTCAAGGGCGATACATCATCAGTCATTTCATTTCCGTACAAATTCATACCCGCTTCTAAACGCAAGGTATCACGCGCGGCTAAACCACAAGGCAATACCCCTGCGGTTAATAATTTTTGCCAAAAGGCGGCAACTTCGGCTTCAGGAACAAGAATTTCTAAACCTTCTTCACCGGTGTAACCTGTACGAGCAATAAACCAGTCGTTATATTCACGGCCTTGAAAGACCTTTAACGATTGAATAATTGCGCCTGCTTCTGCACCTAAAATATCACTGACCACACGATAGGCTTTAGGCCCTTGGACGGCCAACATTGCTAAATCAGTCCGCTCTTTTAAACTGACACGGAAGTTAGCTGCATGAGCTTGCATCCACGCGAGGTCTTTATCGTGCGTGCCACAATTCACAATCACACGCCAAATATTAGGCTGTTGAACGGTAGGAGCATAAACGATTAAATCGTCAATCACGCCGCCTTGTTCATTTAACATGCCTGAATATAATGCTTTACCTGCGATTTTTAGACGAGCGACATCATTCGCCAAAATACGTTGCAAATAGGCAACTGCATCAGGCCCTGTCAACTCTAAAAAAGTCATGTGTGAGACATCAAACATACCGACGGAGCGGCGTACCGCATGATGCTCTGCCAATACCGACGTGTATTGTACAGGCATATCCCAACCACCAAAATCAACAATGCGAGCATTGAGGGCGAGATGTTCGCCGTAAAGTGCGGTTTTGTGTCCCATAAGGCTCTCCAGTTTTGCGGCGCGTATTTTACACATTTTAGCGTCATGCCACTACATAAACTGACAGGACAAAAGCCCTTTTTATCAGTGACGCTGCGTTCACTAAAATCTTGCACGTTGGTACTAGCTTTTTGTCGCCAGATTGATACTCTAAAACGACATAGAAAAAATTTAAGTCGTGCAGTCATGCTTGACGATCAAGACGATAACACCGTCACTCCTAATATAAAGATATGAGGGTTTTCATGAAAAGTTTAGCCAATAAAGTGGTTGTGGTAACAGGCGCAGGTTCAGGCATTGGTCGTGCCCTAGCCCTACAACTCGCGGCACAAGGCGCACATTTAGCCTTGTGTGATGTTAACGCCGACAACCTACAAAAAACCGTTGATATTGCCTCTGCTCATGGCGTAAAAGTCTACAGCGCAACCGTTGATGTCGCTAATCGCCAAGCAGTTCAAACCTTCGCCGATAATGTCTCACGTGCCTTAGGTAATGCCAGTGTCATTATCAATAATGCGGGTGTTGCTCTATCGCAAAATGTTGACACTATGAGCCGTCAAGACTTTGAGTGGGTACTCAACATTAACTTTTGGGGCGTGGTTAACGGCTGTGAAGCGTTTATGCCGCAACTCAAACAACAAGGTGATGCCCACATCGTCAATATTTCTAGCATTTTTGGCATTATCAGTGTGCCGTCTCAATCTGCTTATAACGCCAGCAAGTTTGCCGTTAAAGGCTTTACTGAGTCACTACGTCAAGAGTTAAACGGCTCTAAAATTCACGTTACTTGTGTACATCCAGGTGGCATTAAAACCAATATCGTTCGTCATGCGCGTATTCATAACGATATTAGCGGCCATGCGGTTAGCCCACAAAAATTGGCGGCTGATTTTGATAAAATGGCCTCGACTTCAGCGGAAGAAGCAGCTCGTCAAATTGTCCGCGCCATTGAAAAAAATCAAAAACGCTTATTGATTGGTGCTGATGCTAAGGTATTAGATGCCGTTCAACGCTTATTGCCGAATCATTATGATACGGTTTTTAAAGTGGGTTATCGTTTAATGGATAAGTTTGGCAAACGTTCTTAACCATCAACAAAAACTCCTCCACCTGATAAGGGGGAGGCTGGGAGGGGGTTATTTGCTACGACGCAGAACCCCACCCTAACCCTACCCCTTATCAGGGGAGGGAATGAATTCAAAATCAAAACCACAATCAATTGCACCCCTCCATCCTTCCTCGTACAATGAGGCCGCTTTTTCTTATCTGCTGCTGTCCTCATGAACAATCTTAATCCTCGTCAACAAGAAGCCGCTAAATACATCAATGGCCCTCTGCTGGTGTTAGCAGGCGCAGGCTCAGGTAAAACCTCGGTAATCACCCGTAAAATTGCCTATTTAATAGAAGAATGTGGCATTAAAGCCCATAAAATCTACGCGGTAACTTTTACCAATAAAGCCGCACGGGAGATGAAAGAACGGGTCAGCAAACTCGTTAACGGACAAGCAGCCAAAGGGTTAACGGTATCCACTTTTCATACCTTAGGCTTAACGATGTTACGCCACGAATTAGCCGCCAGTGGTTTAAAAAACAATTTTTCTATATTAGATTCCGATGATTGCCAGCGTTTATTGTCCGAACTCTTGCATAAAGACAACTGCCCTGCTGCAGACCAAAAACAAGCGTTAAAATATATTATTAAAAAAATTTCCGATTGGAAAAACGATTTAATTCAGCCTGTCCAAGCCGTTAGTACAGCACAAACCAAAGAAGATTTAGTGGCGGCGCAGGTTTATGAAGGTTATCAACGCCATCTTCGCGCTTATAATGCCGTTGATTTTGATGACTTAATTGCCCTACCCACACGCCTATTACAAGAAAACCAAGCCATTCGCGAAAAATGGCAAGACCGTGTGCATTATATGTTGGTAGACGAATATCAAGACACCAATACTGCACAATATCTCATGGTCAAACTGTTAGTTGGCAGTAATGGCCGTTTAACAGCGGTCGGTGATGACGACCAAAGTATCTATGCGTGGCGCGGTGCGCGACCTGAAAACATGCTGGAATTAACCAAAGATTACCCTAACCTAAAAGTTATTAAGCTCGAACAAAACTATCGGTCTATGGCGCGAATTTTAAACGCGGCCAACTCGGTGATTGGCAATAACCCGCACGTGTTTGAAAAGAAACTTTGGAGTCAACACGGTTTAGGCGAGATGATTCGCATCGTCACCTGCCCCACCGATCGCGACGAGGCCGAATATGTCGTCAATGATTTAATTACTCATAAATTGATGAATCGTCGAACTTTTAAAGACTATGCCATTTTGTATCGCGGTAACTTTCAAGCCAAAGCCTTAGAAACACAACTGCGCGAATTACAAGTGCCTTATAAACTGTCAGGCGGCACATCTTTTTATTCACGCGCAGAAATCAAAGATGTGATGTGTTATTTACGTTTAATTATCAACCCAACTGACGACAGTGCTTTTTTGCGTATTATTAATACGCCTAAACGCTCGATTGGTGCTGTTACTTTAGAAAAGCTAGGTGGTTACGCTCAACATCGTGGTGTGTCGTTATTAACAGCCTGTAGTGAGCTGGGTTTAGGCCAAGCGTTAGGCCAAAGTAAAGCCTTGGTGAATTTACACGAATTTGCCAGTTGGCTCGAAGATCATGCTCGCGAGATTTTAGAAAGTACCGATCCTGTACCGCGAATTCGTCAATTACTCAGCGATATTGCTTACGAAGATTATATTCGTGAAACCGCGCCTACGCCTCAAGGGGCTGAAGCGCGCTTAGAAAATATCAACTTTTTGTTAAACTCTGTGCAAGGCATGATTAACAAAGCCGAAAGTGAAGATGACAAAAGCATCGAAACGATTATTCGTAAATTGGTGTTAATTGATTTACTCGACCAACAAGCCGAAGCCGATGACAGTGACCGAGTTCAATTAATGACACTGCACGCAGCTAAAGGTTTGGAGTTTCCTCACGTTTATATGATTGGTTTAGAAGAAGAATTATTACCACATCGTAATAGTATTGATAGCGATACCGTCGAAGAAGAACGCCGCTTAATGTATGTGGGTATTACTCGTGCCAAACAAACCCTAACACTGACTTTAGCTGAAAGAAGAAAGTCTGGTGGTGATTTCCGCTCGACTACACCAAGCCGATTTTTAGAAGAGTTGCCACAAGACGAACTTGAATGGACAGGCCGACGCAGCCAAAAAACACCTCAGCAAAAGAAACAAATTGCAGGCGCACATTTAGCCAATTTACGTGCTTTATTAAATAACTCATGATTTAACGCAGGCGGAGCAAACTATGACTGATGAAATGTTAACCGAATGGGGCATGAAATTACTTATTCCTGCGTTTATCTGCTTTTTATTATTTATTATTTATGACTTGGCGAAAGAATCTAAAGCAGGGAAAATTGGTACATTGGGCTTGTTTTTAGCCTTAGGATTTGGTTTTTTGGGCTATATGATTAAAGTATTTTTGCAATGGCAAATGGAAAAATAAGTTGTTACTGATGCTTTTGGTACTTTTTAGCAATAGTTTCTGAAAAAGCTTGAGCATCGGGTAATTGTTGTGGCGACAAGGCATCAAACGCCACTTCTCGTCCTTGTTCAGCACTGGCTTTACCTTGTAAGGCAGCAACATTAAACCAAGCATAAGCTTGTTTATAGCTCTGCGCTGCGCCTAAACCAATCCCATATATACCGCCTAAGGTTAACTGAGCATTAGCATCACCTTGTTCTGCGGCTTTGCGATACCATTTTGTCGCTTGGTAATAATCTTGCTGCACACCTAGACCGTTTTCGTACATACCTGCCAAATGAAACTGTGATTCTGGATCACCATTTTTGGCCGCTCTTGAAAACCAAAAAAAAGCTTGGTTATAGTTTTTTGGCACACCTTGACCCTTGGCATACATAAAACCAAGATTATATTGCGCGGTGACATTGCCAAACTGAGCCGACGACTTAAACTCATTAGCCGCGTGAGCATAGTCCCCTTGTTGATAGGCAAGGACTCCGTCACTAAAATCCGCTAAAACGGGTTTCGCAAAAAGCACCATACACGCACAAAAAATCCTTCTCATTTTTATTTTTCCTTTCATTTCAAGGAAATACAAAACTCTCACTCTTCTAGAAAAATGAAAGCTTTACCATTGAAACTAAACTACCCTGTTTTAAAACCACATCGAACTAACACAAGATGTTAATGGATTTTAGCCTGATACTCAAACTGATAAATGTGATAAAAAGTCTTTAGCTCTATAAATAAGTTTGGAAACGTATATGCAAAAAAAAGCAGCCAAAGCTGCTTTTAAACCCTACAATTTTTACCATTCAGGAAAGGGGTCGGATAGCACTCTCCATGCATCAACACCTGATGCCATTTCATCTTCGGTTAATACACATGCCTCTAACTGCTCATGTAACATTGGTGCATTAATATGCTGGCCAATAAATACTAGCTCTTGCCGACAATCGCCAACTTCTTCATCCCACTTTGCTTCAATACGTGCCAAATAATCTTCTTCATTTGGCCAATGTTCTTCGGGAACGGCAGCCCACCAAGAGCCCGCACCACCATGACGCAAAATACCGCCCGCTTGCGACATCATGCCTGCTAAATCCAAACGCGTCGCCAACCAAAAATAACCTTTGGCGCGTAATAAACGTCCATGCGGCCACGATTGATGTAAAAAATCCCAAAATCGTTGCGGATGAAACGGCTTACGCGCCATAAAATTCGTTGCAGCAATACCATATTCTTCACTTTCAGGAATATGCTCACCCCGCATTTCTTTTAACCACCCTGCTGCTTGCTGTGCTTTGTCAAAACTAAATAACTGCGTATTGAGAATATGCTTGATGTCGATATTGCCCTGTTGAATAGGATAAATTTTTGCTTCGGTATTGAGACTTCGCAACACCGCTATCAGACTTTCCATTTCTTGCGAGCTAACTAAATCGGCTTTACTGACTAAAATCACATCAGCAAATTCAACTTGTTCAATTAATAAATCACTCAAAGTACGTTCATCGTCATCCCCTAAATTTTCGTCCATTTCGGCGAGGGGCTGCGCGGCAAAATAATCTTTAGAAAAATTAACCGCATCTACAACCGTCACTAAGGTATCTAAGCGTGCCACATCTGATAACGACACACCCTCCTCATCTACAAACGTAAAGGTTTCGGCAATCGGCATAGGTTCTGAAATGCCTGTGGACTCAATGACTAAATAATCAAATTTACCTGATTTCCCCAACTTCTTGACTTCTATCAATAAATCTTCACGCAAGGTACAACAAATACAACCGTTCGACATTTCAACCAGTTTTTCTTGCTGATAATTTAAACTCGCCTCACCTGCGATAAGTGCGGCATCAATGTTGATTTCACTCATATCATTGACAATTAAGGCAACTTTCAAGCCCAGACGATTATGCAAAATATGCTGTAAAACGGTCGTTTTTCCTGCACCCAAAAATCCTGATAAGACGGTAACTGGCAACATAATATTCATCCTCCGAATCATAAAATGTTATGGTATAACATAACATAAAAATAATCACCCCTTGTATAGTTTGCCCACACTCTCATCTCACCGTACACTTGCTTTAATCGCATTGGAGCTAGGTTAATGCACATTTTATTGACAGGTGGCACAGGTTTTTTAGGCACGGCTTTATGCGCGTTATTATTAAGCGAAGGCCACCAACTCACCATCATCACCCGTAAACCGCAAACCGTTTTTACTCGTTACAGTGGTAATGTTCGTGCTTTACGTCGTTTAACCGACTTAACCGTCAATGATTATTTTGATGTCGTTATTAACTTGGCGGGTGAAGGTATTGCTGACCAACCTTGGACAAAGCAACGCAAACTCGCGCTTTATACCAGCCGCGTCAATTTGACCGAAGAATTAGTGGACTGGATGCGCCGAGTAAAAAATCGGCCTCAAGTTTTATTATCGGCTTCGGCAACAGGTTGGTACGGGAATCAAGGCAGTGTAATTTTGGATGAAGACTCTAGCCCACACGACGAATACACCCATCAACTGTGTCACGATTGGGAAAAAGCAGCGTTAACTGCGAAGAAAATGGGTGTGCGCGTGTGTATCTTGCGAACAGGAGTGGTTTTAGGCCGAAATGGTGGCATGTTGAAAAAACTCTTACCCGTATTTGGTTTTAATTTGGGTGGTCGTTTGGGCGATGGTCAACAATGGTTTTCATGGATTGCATTACAAGATTATTTGTCTGCGGTGTTATTTTTAATGACTAACTCGAAAACGAGTGGTGTCTTTAATTTGACTGCGCCACAGCCAGTGACTAATAGTGATTTTACCGATGAATTAGCCCATTTATTACACCGCAAAGCTTTTTTGAGTGTGCCTAGTATTGTGTTGCGGATATTGATGGGTGAAATGTCGGTTTTATTATTGGGTGGACAACGGGTTTTGCCAAGTCGATTATTAGATGCGGGCTTTAGTTTTAGATTGCCGTCGTTGCAGAAGGCATTGCAGGTGGAGTTGGCTTTGGGGTAGTGGAATCCCCGCCCCCAATCTATCGTATAAATCCTCTTTTCAACCCAATAAAAAACGTAGGATGGGTGGACGGAGGAAACCCATCATTTGCGGTTTGAAAATGGCGGTAGGTTATCAAAAATATGCGCATAACCCATTGATTGCAATGGGTTTCGTACCTCTACCCATCTACGCTTGCTGACACCTAGCTCCCTGTAATTAAAGCCATATGGCCTGACATGGGCTTACTCACTCTACCCGTCACTTCCTACTCCTCATCTTCAGGAAACTGCGTATCCCATTTCTTTGGCGACTGACGAGGCATCACTTCCCTAAAAGTCTTGTTCACCTCAGAACTAAACTCATCGGCTTGCCTTGCAGCACGACGAGCCAACTTGCCCATACCGACTTGTTTACTGACCTGCAAACCTAACTGCAAAGCCATACTCGCCGCAGGAACAGAATCTTCGGTTTTTTGCTCGATGGTTTCTAAACGATTTAATAATTTTTCGACACTAGCTTCGACTTTGCCCGCTTCTTTAACGCGTCGTGCAGCAATACGGTCTTCATCACGCTGCATCAATCGCCGACGTAATGCTTCGACATTTTTTTGTACTTCTTCTTCCCGACGTTTTTCTAAGGACTCGGCAAAGTGTTGTAAGCGCCCCTCTGTTTGGGTGCGTAAATCGGCAATACTAGTTTCGATTTTTACTCTCATCCAATCACTTTTCGCCCGTTTAAAGGCTTCACGCGCCTCGTAAACCGTGCGTTGTGCAGCATCTCGAGCCGAATCTTGACCAACAGTTTTAACTCGTTCAACAGCATCATCTAAACGTTGACGTGCTTGCTCTAAACCTTCTAAAGTTTGCTCTGCTTTCTGTCTTAACATCTTTTCTAATTCTTCCCATGACTCAGGAAAAAACGAATGGTGTTTATCATCGCTCATGGTCAAAACCTTAATAGTTTTACTTCTTATCCGAATGATAATAAGGCATTGTTTGCCAAAATGCTTGCAAATGTGGCGTAACTAAATCGGCCAATAATTGAATGTGATCGGCTCTAGAATTAAGTGCAGGAATATAAGCATAGTGCTTACCACCCGCTTCTAAAAAGAGATGTTTATTTTCTTCCGCTAACTCTTCTAAGGTTTCCAAACAATCGGCAGAAAAAGCAGGACTCAATACTTGAACCGACTCGACACCTGCGGCTGCCCAATCAGCCAACAGCTTGTCTGTATATGGTTTTACCCATTCCTGTTTACCAAAACGTGACTGAAAACTGATGGCCCATTCATCTTCTTTTAAACCTAATAATTGTGCCACTTGTGCTGCTGTACAACGACAGCGTTGCGGATAGGGGTCACCTTTATCAGCATACGGTTGAGGAATGCCATGAAATGACATTAACAACTTTTGCGCGCTACCATGCTCGGCACGATAGTCGATGACGCTTTGCGCTAAGGCTTGAATATAAGCTGGATGAGCGAAGTAATCTTTGAGGATGGTCAAGGTCGGTAAGTTGCGTTGTGTGGTACACCATTGTTGTACAGCATCGTAAACAGGCGCACTAGAGGTAGCAGAAAACTGTGGAAACATCGGCACCACAACAATATGGTCAACACCTTCGGCGCGCAAACTATTCATGACACTAGGTACACTGGGATTACCGTAAGACATGCCGGCGCGAACATGAATATTGGCAGGCAAAATACCTTTTAGATGTTGGTCTAAAGCGGCAACTTGCTCATTTAAAATGCGACGCATGGGTGAATCACCATTAGTATCCCAAACACTGGCATACAGCTTAGCGACACGTTTGGGGCGAAACGGCAAAATAAAAAGATTGAGAATGATTTGCCAGAGAAATTTAGGTATTTCGATGACACGTTGGTCACTTAAAAACTGACGTAAAAATCGACGTACTGCATCGGGTGTTGGCGCATCAGGTGTGCCTAAGTTGACTAATACCACACCTAAGCCGACCGTTTTTTTGGGTAACATCAGTTTTTCCTAAAAGTTAATGACAAGAACTTATTTAAACAAAATTACAAGTACGACGGAATTGAACAGACGATAAATAAAAAAGGCCGAATTAACGGCCTTTTTTATTGTATTTTGCTTAGCTTAATACAGAAGTGACTTTTGCACTAATTGCTTCAACAGAACCTACGCCTTCAACTTTGGCATATTTTGGTGCAGTGGTATCGCCACTGGCAGCTAATTGTTGATAAAAGCCAACCAACTGTACGGTTTGAGCGTGATAAATTTCAAGACGTTTTTTAATTGTCTCTTCTTTATCGTCATCACGTTGTACAAGGTCATCACCTGAGACATCATCTTTGCCCGCCACTTTTGGTGGATTATGGTCAATATGATAGACACGGCCTGAAGCTGGATGCACACGACGACCTGACAAACGGCTGATAATTTCGGCATCAGGCACAGCAATTTCAACGACATGATCGATATTAACGCCCGCATTGATTAATGCTTGCGCTTGAGGAATGGTGCGTGGAAAACCATCAAATAAACAACCATTGACACAATCAGGCTGAGTTAAACGCTCTTTTACTAAACCAATAATGATTTCATCGGAAACTAAACCACCTGCATCCATGATTTTTTTAGCGGCTACACCTAATTCAGAACCTGCTTTAACGGCCGCACGCAACATATCACCCGTCGAAATTTGCGGGATTTGAAATTGCTGAGTAATGACCTGAGCTTGAGTACCTTTGCCTGCACCGGGTGGGCCTAAAAGAATAATACGCATGAAATGCTCCCTAGTTTAGAAAAAAAATAGTTATTGGCGCAGACGCGCTCTGTATTAGGACTTACGCAATACGCCATCTACAAGCAAGCTATATGCCAGTTAAACTTAATCGGCAAAATACACGCGCAACTGGCACAGTACAAGCATTTTTTACTATGGCTTGACTTGATTGATGATTAACTCAACCTGTTGCAACTTGCCGTCTTGCGTCAAAGGTACGGCCACCGCCTCTAGGTCACCACTTGCACCTTGAGGCGTACCACTTTTACTAATCCGTGCATTAACAACAACCGACGGAAATTTGGATAACTTCATGTCAGGAATCATACTTTGGGTATCGTTTAATTCCACAGTCAAGGGGAAAGAACCCACCGCTTGACGTACCACCGCTAAAGGCATAGGCGGGCCATTTAAGGCACGCGCAAAAATAAAGACGGTATCGGTTGGCTGTATTTTACCAAGCAACTCTTTCGTCACGGTCAAGGTGACGCGAATACCGCCACCTGCGGCAACGACTTTTTCACCACCTTGTTTAGCTAGGGCAATCGCTTGGTCTACTTCTTGAATCGCTGTGGATTGGCTATCCCCTGTCCGTGCAATATGCACTTCCCGCAATTTAGGTAAAAACACTAAAGCACTTGCGTAGTCACCCGAACGGTATGCACCCATACCCATCAACAATAATGCGCCTTCATGCTGAGGATTTTTATTTAATACTTGCATTAATAATTCGCGACTTAATGGGCTCAATTGGCCACGCTGCGAAAATACTAAGGTTTGGGCATAAGATAAAGCAATATCATCACGTTGTGGATCTAAACGATTGGCATGGCCTAAGGCAATAGCCGCTTGGTCAACTAACTCACCTTGCAAAAACGCCATACCTAACATATACCAACCATCAGGATTCTTTGGCTCTTCTTGTAGGCGCAACTGCATCACACGCGCAAAGTCAGCTAAATTTTGTTTCTCTAATTCTTCTGTAGTGGGTTGCATACCAACAAACAGCTTATCGACTACTGGCCCTGTTTGCGTTTGTACTTGCCACCAATGCCATAACTCGGGCTTGTAAGACAATACACCATAGGCAATCGCGGCTAAAACTGGCACTACTAAAAATAAACCAATCGCTGTGAGACGACCCACAGGTTTTACCGTTTCTGCGCTCTTGGGTTGTGCTGCTAAAGAAAGCAACTGGCGCTCTAATTCCGTTTTAAGGGCATTAAACGTTTCTGCATCAACTTTGCCTTCGCTTTTATCTTGTTCAAGCTCGTGTAAACGTTCTTCAAATACCTGAACATTCAGGTCTAGTAACGAATGTTGACGCTCACGACCTGCTCGCAACACAGGCCAAATCAGCACTAATGCAACAAATAACGACAAGCCTAAGGCTGAGAGCACAAAGGCGATAGAAATAGGATTACTGGTCATGAGTAGAACGCTTTAATAATTCGGTTAAACGCGCTGATTCTTCAGCCGTTAACGAAGGAGCAGGAGCCACTTGACGACGGCGTATCAACACTAAGGCGATAACAACAATCATCAACAAAGCAAAAGGGCCAAACCACAACAAATAGGTGCTGCCGCGGACGGGCGGCTTGTAGGTAATAAAATCACCGTAACGCTCAATCATATAGTCGCGGATTTCGTTATCGCTTTTGCCTTCTTCCATCAACTGATAAGTGCGTTTTTTTAAGTCTTTGGCAATCTCGGCATCTGAACCCGCCAAATTTTGATTCTGACATTTAGGGCAACGCAACTCGCCCATTAACGCTTGAAAGCGTTGCTCTTCGACAGGTGTTTTAAACTCATAAACGTCAATTGCGGCATGACTAGAGGCACTGAACACGCATAAAAACAGAAAAAACAATGCGACTCGACCGCGAAGGGCGAGGCTGTCGAAACCACGAATAAACCCTTCGACAAGCTCAGGGTGAACGGAAAAATTGATAGTCTGTTGATTAGCTGCTAACAGCTGACTATTGACTGAACGGTTTATTGACATAAAGTCGCCTCCCCACCTGTCAACAATTGCTGATAACAAGGTGCTAATTGACTCTGCCAAATTTTTTCATCAAAAACCCCAACATAGCGATAAACCACATTCCCTTTAGCATCCATTAAATAGGTTTCAGGTGCGCCATACACACCTAAATCCAACCCTAAATCACCTTCGGTGTCGGCAATAATAGTTTGAAAAGGATTCCCACGTTGCATTAAGTATGCTTTAGCATCTTCCGGCAAGTCTTTGTAATTTAAACCAATAATAGGCACGCCTTGCTGGGCTAATTTCATTAAAGTAGGATGTTCTTCTTTGCACGATGGACACCACGAAGCCCAGACATTAACAATCGCAGGTTTACCTTTAATCGAAGCCACGGTTAGCGGCTTAT
Organism: Agitococcus sp.; assembly: GCA_030646715.1. GTDB lineage: Bacteria > Pseudomonadota > Gammaproteobacteria > Pseudomonadales > Moraxellaceae > Agitococcus. The sequence goes on along the minus strand of JAUSLJ010000013.1, from coordinate 145,193 downwards.
TGGTCAGTAAATCTGTTAACTGAAACTCAGGAAAAGGCTTTCCTAAACGTGCCGATGGCAATGCCGTTGGGTCTGTGCCTAAACGACTCATCAACAAGGCCGCCAAACCTAAAAACAAAACTAAGGGAATAGCCCATAATAAAGGACGTGCTTTCATTTGGCGGTCACTCCTTGACTAACTACAGGTGACACTTGACGTGCGGCAATCCGATAACGACGATCAGACATCGCCAACACGCCACCTGCCGCCATCATTAACGCACCCAGCCATAACCAACGAACAAAAGGCTTGTAATACACGCGCACCGCCCATTGGTTATTATCTAAAGGCTCACCCATTGCCACATAAAGATCACGAAAAAAACCACTATCAATCGCCGCTTCAGTCATCGAACGATTCTGCACAACATAAATACGTTTTTCGGGATGAAGAACACTCACTAACTCGCCATCTTTAAACACTTTAACTTCGGCTTGTGTCGCCCGATAATTTGCACCTTGAATTTCGCGAATACCTTGCCATTCAAAATGATACGAGCCAACGTCAACACTATCGCCAACACCCATACGCACATCACGTTCAACACTGTAATTAGAGGTAAATGTCACCCCTAAAACCATCACTAAAATACCAATATGCGCTAATTGCATTCCGTAATAACTTCGCGATAAACGACTAAACCCTGCTAAGACACCTTGCTTAGCGGTGCGAACTTTTAACCATACGTCACGGGCAATAGATAACAACACCCACGCACACAAGCTGACACTCATCATCACTTTAATCGGTGCGGTACCAAAGAAAAATAACGGTAATGCCACACCCAACACGACAGCAATCGCCAGCACTTTCCACAATGGGATAAATAAGTGAATATCGTATCGCTTCCAATTGCTTAAAGAGCCCATACCCATAAACACTAACAGCACAAAGGTTAAAGGCATAAACAAGGCGTTAAAATAGGGCGCACCAACGGACACTTTACCAAGTTCTAAGGCATCGGCAATTAAAGGATACAACGTGCCTAATAACACAACCGTAGTGGCGGTAATCAACAACAGATTATTGACTAATAAAAATGACTCACGTGACACTAAGGCGTAACGGCTTTCACTGTTCAAATGACTAGCGCGTATAGCAAACAGCAATAACGAACCGCCAATCACCACCGTCAAAATAGCTAACACAAACAAGCCGCGAGCAGGGTCAGAGGCAAAAGCATGAACAGAGGTTAACACCCCTGAACGCACCAAAAATGTACCCAACAAACTTAAAGCAAAAGCAATAATGGCCAGCATCACTGTCCATGCTTTAAAGACACCGCGTTTTTCACTGACCGCTAAGGAGTGAATTAATGCCGTCCCCGCTAACCACGGCATAAACGAGGCATTTTCGACAGGATCCCAAAACCACCATCCGCCCCAACCTAATTCGTAATATGCCCACCATGAGCCTAAAGCAATGCCAACGGTTAAAAAACACCACGCTGCTACTGCCCACGGACGCGACCATCTTGCCCATGCCGAATCTAAACGCCCACCCAATAACGCGGCCATCGCAAAGGCAAACGGCACAGTAAAGCCGACATAACCCATGTATAAAATCGGCGGATGAACAATCAAACCAATATCTTGTAGTAAAGGATTTAAGTCCGCACCATCTAGAGGAAAGTCAGGCAAAATACGATTGAAAGGATTAGAGGTGATTAAAATAAAGGCCATCAGCGCCACACCTACCATTCCTATAATAGCCAATACTCGCGCTACCATTTCCAGCGGTAAACTACGGCTAAATAACGAGACGGCTGCACCCCATAGTGACAGCACTAAGACCCACAACAATAAAGAACCTTCATGTCCGCCCCAAACTGCCGATATTTTGTAATAGTACGGCAACAAGGTATTGGACTGGCGAGAGACGTAATCGAGCGTAAAATCATTTTGCAAAAACGCGACAATCAATCCCGCAAAAGACAGGATTAAACAAAAACACTGCATCACCGCCGAAGATCGGGCAAAACGCTGGAGCGCAGGAATACCTGCATAAACACCATACAACGGTAAAGTGGCTTGTAATAAAGCAATCACGAGCGCAAGAACTAATGCAAAATGACCGAGCTCTGCAATCATGCCAGACTCCGAAGGCGTGAACTTTGTCCGTTAACTGCTAACTGACAAAGGTGTTTTACTATCTAGGCATAAATAGCAAAACAGGGGGATATTGAACTGTCGCGCATGATACGCACTCAGTGACGATTGTCTAGGGGGAATTTTTATCACTTTCGTAGCTTGGCTGATAAAGCCAATACCGTAGATGAATTAAAACATGACTTTGGGCTTAGAGACCAAGCGACAACACTGAGACATTTCTTTATATTAAGACTTCGCTTGCGGCTGACTCCCCAAGCCCTGCAACGCCTCCAATAATGCCGCTAACAAGCCCTCTCTATCACCTAAATAACGCTGATAAAAACTGGAATGTAAAATAGCGGCTGTCCCTTGCACTAATGCCCAACCTGCACTTAAATAATCACGGGCGGTCATAACGCTATTTTGTTCAGCCAAGTGACGGGTGACAAAGGGCAACATCTGCCGTAAATAACTTTTACGAATAAAATATAAACGGGCAAAATAAGGACGCAAGGTACGGCGCGTAGCGGCCAATTTGTTTTCTAAACGCTCAAATAACAAATGTTTTTCGGGAGCTGACAAACGAAAAGAAAAATAGGCTTGAATAATTTGGGCAATATCATCACTTTTTGCCGCTTCTAACATCGTCACCGCTAATTCTGATTCATACGCGATTAACAACTGTAGAATCAGTTCATCTTTACTTTGAAAATGCTTATAAATCGTCCCTTTAGCAATACCAACGCGCTCGGCTATCATCTCAATGGTAATCGACTCGTCACCTAATTCTAAGAGCAAATATTCAGCCGCATTCAAAATGGCTTGTTCACGAGCACGAAAAGCGATGGCACGTTGTTGACTCATACAGAAACGCCAAATAATTGACTAAAGTTACGGGTCGTGATGGTAGCAACTTCTTCGACAGAAATGCCTTTTATGTCAGCTAGGGCTTTAGCAACTGAAGGTAAATAAAGCGGTTCGTTCTTTTTACCACGATATGGCACAGGGGCTAAATATGGCGAATCCGTTTCTATCAGCAAACGTTCGAGGGGTATCCGTTTAGCGACTTCACGCAAGTCTTTGGCACTGGAAAAACTGATAATGCCTGATAAAGAGATGTAAAAGCCTAGCTCCATTGCGGCTTCGGCAGTATCCCAATCCTCAGTAAAACAATGTAATACGCCCTTTTCGGCTTTTTCAGCGCGTAAAATACGAATGGTATCGGCACGTGCATCACGGGTATGGACAATTAACGGCTTATTAGTTTGTTTACTGGCGTGAATATGAGCAATAAAACTTGCTTGTTGGCTCAAGGCATGGTCAGCAGTATAGTAATAATCCAAGCCCGTCTCACCAATAGCCACTACTTTAGGATGCTGAGCTAATTGGCACAATAACTCGACGCTTGGCTCTTGGTCTGTCGGCACATCTGAGGGATGTGTACCGACCGAAAAACTGACATCAGCATGAGCCTCAGCAATCGTCACTAAGTTTGGCAAGTCGGCTAGATCAACACTGACGGTCAAAAAATGGCTTACACCTTCGGCACGCGCCGCATCTAAAGCCGCAGCAAGATTACCGTCGTAGTTTTTCAGTTCTAGACGATCTAAATGACAATGCGAGTCAACAAACATAAGCCATCTTCACTCAAACAATTAGGACTTACGCGGTTATCGCTTATTTGTTTACTAAAAATCGTTTTCAACGATTTTTAGTAAACAAATAAGCGATAATTTCGATGAAATGCGTAAGTCCAAACAATTACAAAGTATAGGTCGGACGATCAGCCGTTAATGCACCGCCTAGTTGCCCTTCAATCTTACGGCGTAATGCGTCACCGCCTTCACCGCCGCCTAATTGCACGCCAAAACCTGCGGGACGTTGGCCTTGATTACGGTGATTGACCCAAACCACTTTCCCCGTTAACGGCATACGCTCGGCATCATCGGGTAAAGTCACAATCACAAACACTTCTTCGCCTAATTTGTAATGGCGAGTAGAAGGTACAAACAATGCGCCGCCCTTCACAAAAGGCATGTAGCTTGCGTATAAAGCGACTTTATCTTTAATTGGCAGGTTAATCATACCTGCGCCACGAGGTAATCCCATCGTTTTGCCCTCAGTTAAATCTACTGCTAATTGTAGATTTTTTTATTGTAAGCGTTGCCAGAAATTATCTAATAATAAATTAGCTTGAATATTTGCCGCGACCAATCGCTGGCTTTCAACACAATCGCTATGTAACTCTAACAACCGTGTGCGACTAAGACGCTGCCCTAAGATACGGATTATAGGCAACAAATCACTATTTTTGATAGCACTGTCTTGACCTAATGCACTCAATAACGCATCGGCAAGCAATAATTGTAAAGACGGCAATAATTCTTCGGGCTTGAGATTTTTTTGCCACTGTTGTGCCGTCTGTAAAGGCGATGCCTTGCGCTCCACTACTGCCACCATACTTTGTGCTAATTCTGCACGACACTGAAAGCCAGCGGATTCTTGCAAGGCCAGTGCTGCCAGTGGTGCATTTTCACTAAGGCGAAGCAATAAATCGGCTTGTGCTGGATTTTTGAGTTGCGGCAACAACCATTCTTTGGCTTGTTGTGTCGAAGGTACGGATACCGTGAATTGTTGGCACCGACTACGAATTGTCGGCAATAACGCTAAAGGTTGATCGGTTAATAAAATAATCGCTGTTTGAGCGCCTGGCTCTTCTAAGGTTTTTAATAGGCTATTGGCGGCATTATGATTCAAAATATCGGCAGGTTGAATCACCGCAACTCGATAACCGTTTAACTGTGCCGATTTATTGAGAAAACCGACTAATTCACGCACTTGGTCAACTTTGATGACACGACTGGTTTTGCCTGTTTTTTCATCTGTGGTGGCTTGCAAAAACCGATAATCAGGATGACTTTCTGCTTGCCATAACTGACAGCTTTTACAGTGACCACAAGCACCCAAATCTGTCGGCTGTTGACATAACAGCCACGCGCTCACGGCTTGAGTAAAATGTAGTTTACCGACGCCACTCAAACCACTAAAAATAAAAGCATGAGGCATGGTTTGGCGCGCACGACTTTGCAGCAATAACTGCCAAATATTTTGTTGCCACGGCAAGACAACACTGATATTCATAAAGTACGGACAGCTAAGAAATGCGCTAATACATGATGAATTTGCTCTTGTACCTCGTCAATCGACAAACTAGCATCGATACGACGATAACGCTTCGGTTCAGTTTCGGCACGTTGTTGATAAACGGCGCGAACTTTGTCAAAAAACACCGCTTTTTCTTCTTCAAAACGGTCTAATTGCTGACGCGCAGCCGCGCGGCTTAACCCTAATTCTACAGGAGCGTCCAACCATAAGGTTAATGTCGGCCTTAATTCGCCTTGCACTAAAGTTTCTAATAAGCCAATGTCGGTATTAGGCAAACCACGACCACCACCCTGATAAGCGTAAGTGGCATCGGTAAAACGGTCACACAATACCCATTGTCCAGCCGCCAATGCAGGTTTTATCACTTGCGCCAAATGTTGCGCACGCGCGGCAAATACTAATAATAACTCAGTAGTAGACGACATAGCCTCGGCATCTTTTGCCAACAATAACGTGCGAATTTTTTCTGCTAACGGCGTACCACCAGGCTCACGCGTGGTGACAAAGGGCACTTGATGCTGTGCTAAATAACTTTGTATATACGCTAAAGCCGTGCTTTTACCGACGCCTTCTGTGCCTTCTAAGGTGATAAAAAAAGGCATTATGGGTTTCCTTTTCGAGCTTGCAGATAGGCTTGTACCGCTTGATTATGCGCCGCTAAATTATCGGTGAAATTATGCGTGCCACTGCCATCACCTTTCGCAACAAAATAGACTGCGTTACTTTCAGCTGGATGCAACGCCGCTTCGATTGCTGCTTTGCTCGGTAAAGCAATAGGTGTTGGCGGCAAGCCATTAATTCTATAGGTATTATAGGGTGTAAACGTCAACAAATCTGCTTTGCGGATATTGCCATTATAACTATCCCCCATCCCATAAATCACCGTAGGGTCAGTCTGTAAACGCATACCCACTTGTAAACGACGGACAAAAACACCCGCAATTTGCGCCCGTTCAATTTTATTACCTGTCTCTTTTTCAACAATCGAAGCCATTATCAAGGCTTCATAAGCACTTTTATAGGGCAAATTGGCGGCACGGCCTGCCCATGCTTTTCGTAAAATACTTTGCTGCTGCTGATACAGACGTTTCAGAATTTTTACATCCGTTTCATTCGGTGGAAAAATATAGGTGTCGGGTGCAAATAAACCTTCGGGATGCGTTTCCGTTAAGCCCAAAGCCAATAATACTTCGGCATCGGTTTTAGCGGTTAACGTTTGCTTAACGTCCGTATTTTTAGCTAATTGCGCACGTAATTGCTTGAAGGTTGTGCCTTCAATGACAGTCATTTTATTCATCATTATGCCTTCGCCTTTGGCAAGCTGGCTTAATAATTTCATCAGTGTTATGGGTGCTTTAAACAGATATGTTCCTGTCTGTAAGGCTTTAGGATTCGTCAAGCGAATATAAAATTTCGCTAATAATGGACTAGCAATCACGCCATCTTTGTCCATCTTTTCAATGGTTTCGTAGTAACTTGCGCCCTGCGTAATCGTCAGTTTATAACCTGTATTGGGCAAACTTAGTGGCTTCAATAATCCCCAATAACCCCAACCGCCCACAGAGAGCAGCAACACCAAAAGAATCATTAATACAGGCCATTTCATTGAGTTTTTGCTCGGCTGACTTGTTTTTTTGGTGACTATCGTTCTTTTGCTGGGCACTCTTTGGCTAGGAGTTGTTTGTCTAGGTGTTTTTTGATCTTGACTCGGCGCAGTTGTAGACGGAGCTTTTGCTCTAGGCTGACGCGGCTTGCGTGGTTTTACAGGCGTAGCATTGCCATTTGTTGCTGTTGTTTTTTTTACCGAGGGCTTACGCGCTGGTTTTTTGGGAGGAAGTTCAGACATAAGATAATCGTTGTTCTAATTGTGATTGCAACTTTTGCGTCAAGCTATGGCTCGGAAGCATTGTGCCTGCGATTTGGGCGACAGGCCAAATACCATAAAGACTATTACAAAAAAAGACTTCGTCCGCCGCTAAAAAATCAGCAGGCATCAGGTTTTTCTCGTGAGCGATAATGCCTAATTCAGCCGCAAGTTGCAAAATATAGCGGCGCATCACGCCAGCAACGCCAGCTTCATTGACATAAGGCGTTAATAATTGATGATTCTTCACGATAAAAACATTGCTGAAAACGCCTTCAATTACCTTACCTGTGACATCACAAACTAAGGCTTCAGGATAAGACGTTTGCGCTAACTCTTGCCGTAATAACACTTGTTCTAAACGATTTAAATGTTTGATGCCCGCTAATAACGGATTAACACCTAAACGACCATGAAGAAAATCTGTACTTATCACTTGTTGATAAGATTCAGGATAGCTCACCACAGGAAAAGCATAAAAATAACAATTCGGCTGCGCCAGCAGATCAGGAAGATAACCACGTCCGCCTTCACCACGGGTGATGATAATTTTGGCTGTCATCTCAGGATAGCAGATCAAAAACCGCCGAAAGTCATCTTGCCATTGGCTAAAATTAGGCGTGTTAATCGCTAAACGCTGACAGCCATGCTCTAACCGTTGCCAATGATAAGCCAATAATGCGGCTCGACCTTGCCTTACCGCCATCGTCGTAAACACACCATCACCATAAGCCAAACCGCGCTCTAAAGGTGATAGCTGCTGAATGGGTTGACCATTATGCCAGCAAGCATTCAGCGTCATGCACTTAATCCATTACACACGTTTAAAAATCAACGTGCCATTAGTACCACCAAAACCAAAGGAATTGGATAAAGTAACATTAATGGGCATCGAACGAGCTTGATTCGGCACATAGTCCAAACGACAAGCAGGATCTTGATTATCTAAATTGATGGTTGGTGGTGCAATGTTGTCACGAATGGCTAATACACTAAAAATCGCTTCAACACCGCCTGCCGCACCCAATAAATGCCCTGTCATTGACTTAGTAGAACTAACGGCAACTTTCAGTGCATGATCACCAAATACCGCCTCAATGGCTTGTGATTCGGCAGCATCACCCGCAGGTGTACTTGTGCCATGAGCGTTAATGTAATCGACTTCACTGGGCGATAAACGTGCGTCTTTTAAGGCGTTACGCATGGCGGCGGCGGCACCTTCACCAGTTTCTGTTGGTGAAGTGATATGAAAAGCATCATCACTCATGCCAAAACCAACTAACTCAGCGTAAATATGTGCGCCACGACTAACGGCATGTTCATACTCTTCTAACACCATCACGCCTGCACCATCACCTAAAACAAAGCCATCACGGTCTTTATCAAAGGGACGGCTTGCTGCTTGCGGATTATCATTGCGACTAGATAAGGCGCGAGCTGCGGAAAAACCAGCCATACCTAAGGGTGATGAGCCTTTTTCGGCGCCACCTGCCACAAAGACATCGGCATCGCCATAAGCAATTAAACGCGCTGCCAATCCAATACAGTGTGTTGCTGTGGTACAAGCTGTCGCTACTGAAAAATTAGGGCCTTTTAAACCACAACGAATGGCCAATAAACCAGCCGCCATATTGACAATTGAACCTGGTACAAAAAAAGGCGAAATTTTATTCGGGCCATCTTTTAATAACGTACTATGGCCGTCTTCAATGGAGGTTAAACCACCAATGCCCGAACCTAATGCCACACCAATACGGTCGGCATTTTCAGTCGTCACTGTTAATTTAGCATCGTTAAAAGCTTGTAAACCAGCGGCGATGCCATAGTGCATGAAGGTGTCATAACGACGCACTTCTTTGGCAGGCATATAATCTTCCGCCTTAAAATCACGCACTAAACCTGCAAAGCGCGTTTTATAGGCACTGGTATCAAAATAGTCAATATTAGAAATACCGCTTTTACCTGCAATAATGCCTGCCCAAGTGCTGGCAACATCTACACCCAAGCTGGTCACCATACCTAAACCTGTGACCACAACACGACGGCGACTCATAAGCTATTCCTCACATTGAGATGATTTAACTAGCACAACCATTTTTATCTGCCTGTTAAATCCTGTATTTAGTCTTAATTATTAACTTGATTTATTGCTTTAAGATGAACTGTAAAAATTCATAAAAAAAGCCGCACTGCCCGCGGTAACGGGATGCGGCTTTTTAATACATACCAATTATTTTGCGTTGGCAGTAACGTAATCAATGGCAGCTTGTACTGTATTGATTTTTTCAGCTTCTTCATCAGGAATTTCAGTTTCAAACTCTTCTTCTAAAGCCATGACTAATTCAACAGTGTCTAAAGAATCAGCACCAAGATCGTCAACAAAAGAAGACTCGTTTTTCACATCTTCTAATTTAACGCCTAATTGCTCGGCAACAATTTTTTTGACACGATCTTCAATGTTACTCACTTTTTCTCTTCTCCTGAGGTTGGATTCTACAATTGCACAGTACAATACTTTGAACCTGCAAACAATGGCCGTAGTTTATGAAGCAATGCTAACAATCGCAACTACTAAGCCGTATTTTGACGAAAACAGTTACATATACATACCGCCATTAACCGCTAAGGTCACGCCATTTATGTAACCTGCTTGGTCACTGGCTAAAAATACGACAGCATGTGCAATATCTTCAGGCTGACCCAAACGATTTGCGGGAATTTGCGCCAACATCGTTGATTGTTGTGATTCCGTCAAAGCATGGGTCATATCGGTGGCAATAAAGCCTGGTGCGATGCTATTAACGGTAATACCACGTCCGCCCATTTCTTTGGCTAAAGCACGACTAAAACCTTCTAAACCAGCTTTGGCTGCGGCATAGTTACATTGCCCAGCATTACCCATTGCGCCGACGACAGAGCTAATATTAATAATACGCCCCCAACGTGCTTTGCTCATGCCTTTGAGACAAGCTTTAGATAAACGAAAAATCGCGCTTAAATTAGTGTTAATGACTGCGTCCCAATCATCTTCTTTCATCCTTAACAGTAAACCATCGCGAGTAATACCTGCATTATTGACTAAAATCACAGGCGCGCCAAAATCCGCTTGCACTTGTGCTAAAAAGCCATCCAACGCGGCAACATCAGTGACATTTAATGCCATACCTGCACCTTTGGCCTCCATTGCTTGTAAATAAGCACTGATTGCTTCTGCACCTGCTGCCGTTGTTGCTGTACCAATCACTGTCGCACCTTGTTTGGCCAATTGTTGAGCAATGGCTTTACCAATACCGCGACTTGCACCTGTGACTAAAGCAACTTTACCTTGCAATGACATTTTTTTATCCTCTGTTTAAACAGCTAAGGCGGCAGTTAAACTACTTGATGACTCTAGAGATTCGCACGTTAAGCCTTTGCTAATCCGCTTATTCAAGCCACACAATACTTTTCCTGGCCCACATTCAATCACACGAGTCACGTCTTGTGTTGCTAACCACTCCACTGTACCTACCCATTTCACAGGACTGTACAGTTGCGAGACTAAGGCTTGACGTATGGCTTTACTATCGGCTTCGACACGCGCGGCAACATTTTGCACCACAGGGATTAACGGTTGATGAAACTCAATCGCCTCTAAAGCATCGGCCAATTGTGCCGCCGCAGGACGCATTAATGAACTATGTGCGGGAACGCTAACAGGCAAAATCAACGCCCGTTTTGCGCCTTTTTCAGTGGCGTTTTTCATCGCCGCTTGGACAGCTTCAGCTTCGCCCGCAATTACCACTTGAGCTGGGGCATTAAAATTCACCGCTTCAACCACACCAATATTGGCCACTTCACGACAAGCTGCAATCACATCAGCATCATCTAAACCTAAAATAGCAGCCATTGCGCCTAAACCAACGGGGACAGCTTGTTGCATTAAACGGCCACGCAACGCAACCAAACGAACACCATCGGCCAAGGAAATAACACCAGAAGCCACCAATGCCGTATATTCACCAAGCGAATGTCCTGCCAAGTATTGCGGTTGTGCGCCGCCAAAAGCTTGCCAAACACGCCACAAGGCTACACCTGCGGTTAATAACACAGGTTGAGTGTTTTCGGTTTGATTAAGTGCCGATTCGTTTTCTTGGCATAATTTCCACAAGTCGAGATTAAGTGCGTCAGATGCTTCGCCAAAGGTATGACGAATCAGAGGATATTGACTGGCAACATCGGCTAACATGCCTAACTGTTGCGAACCTTGACCCGGAAATACAAAAGCTAGTTTTGACATTATTTGAGTTTCCTATAAAAGTTATTTGATTCTTAAACTATTATTTCTCTGTTTTAAGATACAACAATTGACCGTTTTCCAAAACTAGTTCGCTGTGCCAATCTTCTTCTTGTGTAAGCACATTTTGCTTTTCGGCATATTCAATTAAATAACGATTAAAAACATGGGTACTGATCTGCGCATGAAGGCCGCCATCAGCTATTTTACTGTCCGTTAATTGAATGGTATTGATAATGAGTTTGGCAACCAAAAAATTGCCGTTATAAATTTTTTTCAGCTCATCTTTGCCAATGGTAGCTTGTTGTTTTTTATTGAACTGCTGATATTTATCGGCAAATAATGCCATCAGCTTTTCTGGCTCTTTTTGCATGACAAAGGTACTGTGCTGACTCAACAACTGCTTAATCGCTTCATCAGTGATTTTATCTAAGGCAAAAGCTGAACCGCTGAACAACGCCAAAACGAAACACAGATAACGCATTGCTGACTCCTGACTGGAGTGAAGAAATTATTGTATGGTCATTTTTGCCGCAATGAGTGACGGCACATCTTGCTCTGTTTCTTTCATCGCAACCCGTATTGCTTGAGCAAACGAAGCAATGTCAGCACTACCGTGACTTTTAACGACAATGCCTGTTAAGCCAACCAAACTTGCACCGTTGTAAGAACCCGGATCCATACGTTTTTTTAAGCCTTTCCAAATCGGGTAAGCAATCACGCCTGTAATTTTAGTTAACCAATTGCGTTGAATTTCTTCTTTAATAAAACTCGCCATCATTTTGGCCACACCTTCGGTGGTTTTTAAGGCAATATTGCCAACAAAGCCATCGCAGACGACAACATCGGCTTCACCCTTAAAAACTCCGTCGCCTTCAACATAACCAATATAATTTAATGAAGACTCTTTTAGTAATTGATGCGCTTGTTTGATTAAATCATTACCTTTGATTTCTTCTTCGCCAATATTTAACAGTGCTACTCTTGGCCGTTCAATACCTTCCAATGCTTGTGCGACAATACTGCCCATGTGAGCAAACTGCACTAAATGATGGGCTTCTGACTCAACATTTGCGCCTAAGTCCAACATATGGCAATGGCCTTTTTGCGTGGGCAATGCCGACATGATGGCAGGACGGTCAATATTGGCATGCGTTTTAAGGACGAAGCGGCTAACCGCCATTAACGCACCCGTATTACCTGCACTGACACAGGCTTGCGCTTTTTTCTCATGCACTAAATTAATCGCTAAACGCATCGAAGAATTACGTTTATTACGCAGAGCAACGGCAACTTTATCATCCATCGTCACCACTTCATCTGTATGAACAATGCTGATACGCGACGCTAATTGAGGATTTAAGTCTTTAAGATATGGCTGAATGAGGGCTTCTTGACCAACAAGAATAACAACAAGATGGGGATTTTCACGAACAATAACTAATGTAGCAGGAACAGTAACGCGGGGACCGAAGTCCCCGCCCATGGCATCAACAGCAAGTGTGATGGCCATAAATTACTTATTCTTCGATAGCAGCAACTGCGAACAATTGACGACCACGATAGAAACCGTCTTTAGTCACATGGTGACGACGATGAACTTCGCCAGTCGTTTGATCAACGCTCAATGTAGGGCCAGTGATGGCATCATGAGAACGACGCATATCGCGACGAGCACGGCTTTTACGGTTTTGCTGGACGGCCATTTGAAAACTCCAAATAACAACTAGGTTAGGTTCTTCTTAAGACTTACGCATAAAAATGCATAAATCCAACTCTTTTACGCTGACGGCTTTTTAAGAGCTGCCAACACCAAAAACGGATTCTCTTTAACGGGCTCTGTAACTATTGCGACTTCTTCGGCTTGCTCAAACGACAAAGAATCACAGTCATCGTGCATCGGCGTAAAAGGAACATTCAACAATAGCTCGTCTTCAACAATCTCTGCTAAAACAACATCCTGCTCTTCGACCACTAAATAGTCGGTATCTTCAGGAAGTCTTTCAGCGTGTTCTTCTTTATGTAACAGTGCTAAATCAATGATTGCTAGTACAGGAAGCTCCATCGGCTCTAGGCAACGCTGACAAATCAGCGCAACCACCGTTGAAGCCTCACCACGCAAATACGCCACGTGTTGAGCATCACGCTCAAAGCGACAATCCAGTTTTACCGTGCCGTTGGTATGGACTAAATCGGCAGCTAAACGACTGAATTTTGCCAATGGAACATCGACTACAACCTGTGTAGTTCTGTCTGCCCATTTAAAAGGCTCTATCGCGGCGGGTAATGAAGTGACTGACATAATAGGGGCGTGATGATAAGGGCAACGGTTGTTCTTGTCTATAACTTACGGCGGCTATTTTGCTTCAAGGGGCAGGTTTAGAGCCCGCCCCTTGCCAAACAAACCTTAAACGACAGGGATTTTACCAATTTTAGCTTGCCAAATTTTAGGCGCGGTATCGTGAACGGAGTTACCATAAACATCTACCGCCACCGAAACAGGCATATCTTCGACGACAAACTCGTAAATTGCTTCCATACCCAAATCTGCAAAACCCACGACTTTGGCCTTACGAATGGCTTTTGACACCAAATACGCTGCCCCACCAACGGCCATTAAATAGGCGGCTTCGTGCTTTTTAATCGCCGCAATACCCGTGACACCACGTTCAGATTTTCCAATCATGCCGAATAAACCCGTTGCACCAAGTACCGTTTCGGTAAATTTATCCATCCGTGTTGCCGTTGTTGGGCCTGCTGGGCCAACGACTTCATCACGCACAGGATCTACTGGGCCAACGTAATAAATAAACTTGCCTTTTAAATCCACAGGTAATGGCTCGCCTTTGGCAATCATCTCGACCATACGTTTATGCGCGGCATCACGGCCTGTGTACATCGTGCCCGATAACAATAAGGTTTCACCCATTTTCCATGTTTTGATTTCTTCATGAGTAATGGTGTCTAAATTGACACGACGCGCAGAGCTTGAATCCCAAGTGACTTGCGGCCAATCTTCTAATCTTGGTGGCGTAAATTCGGCGGCACCTGAACCATCTAATTGAAAGTGGATGTGGCGAGTCGCTGCACAGTTCGGAATAATAGCGATAGGCAAACTTGCTGCGTGAGTGGGGTAATCTTTGATTTTAATATCAACCACTGTCGTTAAACCGCCCAAACCTTGTGCGCCAATGCCCAGTGCGTTGACTTTTTCGTATAATTCCAAGCGTAATTCTTCAACACGATTCTGTGCGCCACGAGCAATTAACTCTTGAATATCAACAGGATCCATTAACGACTCTTTCGCTAACAACACTGCTTTTTCAGCCGTGCCACCAATACCAATACCAAGCATACCCGGTGGACACCATCCTGCGCCCATCGTCGGCACGGTTTTTAACACCCAATCAACAATAGAATCCGAGGGATTTAACATCGCCATTTTCGATTTATTTTCTGAACCACCGCCTTTAGCGGCGACGGTAATATCGACTTTATCACCTGTGACGATTTCATAATGAATCACCGCTGGCGTATTGTCTTTGGTGTTTTGACGTTTGCCCGCTGGGTCCCGCAAAATCGACGCACGCAAGACATTATCAGGATTCAAATAGGCACGGCGCACACCTTCGTTAATCATGTCATCAAGGGACATAGTGGCATCCCATTGCACATTCATGCCAACTTTCACAAATACGACGACAATGCCTGTATCTTGGCAAATGGGGCGATGACCTTCAGCACACATCCGCGAATTAATGAGAATTTGTGCCATTGCATCTTTGGCGGCTTGGCTTTGCTCTTTTTCATAAGCGGCGTTAATAGCTTGAATAAAATCTAAAGGATGATAATAAGAAATATATTGCAGTGCATCGGCGACACTTTGAATGACATCATCTTGTTTAATAATGGTCATGAATCTCTCCTAAAAGCTGGCAGGGGCTTGCCTAAAAGTGGCGCGATTATAGCACTCTATAGGACTTACGCGCTTATCGCTTATTTGCGAACGTTTAAGCTTTATTCCACCGCCAAAATCTCCGATAATGACAAATCAAGCTGTTGACGACTATAGTCATGCACCGCTAACAAACGTGGTGCTAATGCCCGCGCCCAATTATCATCTTCGTGCAAATTATCAAAATCTTTAGGTTGTGGTAATGGCCACGGCAAGGTCTGATAAAACGACCAAAAATCCACTTTATCCAAATTACGTGCTAAAATATAAGTGCCTAGTTCTGTTTTTTGGACAATCCGCTGAGTCAGTAGAATATTGACAAATAATGCCCATGTTTCCACTTCATGCTTGCCTAAAACCTGCATGGCCTCAATATCACTAACGGTGCGACCTTCTAACTGCCGCCGATAAAACAACTGCAACACATCCAATAAAGCTAACACAGGATGACGGTTGTTTTGATGCTCTTCTTTATACAGTGTTAAAGCGCGACACACCTCCACACCCAATAAAATAATCACCCATGACAAATACACCCATAACAAAAATAATGGAAAAGCAGCAAAAGCCCCATAAATCAATTGATAAGAGGAAAAATTGCTGACAAAAAAAGTAAATATATTTTTCGCTACTTCTAATAATAATGCCGCAAAAAAACCTGCTTGAAATCCTGCTTTGACAGGCACTCGACAATTGGGCACCGCGATATATAACAAACTAAAAGCCAAGGACGTAAATAATATCGGCACCACTTGTAAGCCCGGAAACACCGAGCCGACCAAATTCTCCGCATCACTTAACACTTTTAACGATGTTAAGTACGAAGACACCGCAAAGGCAGCACCCAACAAAAATGGCCCTAAACTAAGTACCGCCCAATAACGCAGGAAGCCAACGACACTGTGACGGGGTTGTTTGACTTTCCAGATTTGATTAAATGCTTGTTCGATGGTGACTAGCATCATTAACGCTGTAACAAACAACATGAATACACCCACCAGCGTTAAATTACTGGCTTGGGTAGAAAAATCGCTGAGGTAATTTTGAATTTTTACCCCTGTATCGGGCAAAAAATGACTAAAAATAAAGTTTTGAATATCAACACTAATATGTTTTAACGAAGGAATAGCCGCCAAAAGCGTAAACAGTACCGTCATCATCGGAACAACTGCAAACAATGTGGTATAGGTTAAAGACGCGGCATTTTGCCGACAATCATCTGCTAGAAATCGTCGTATCACAAAACGACTAAACGATATACTTTTTTTCCAACGCGTACGCCATATCATCGTCATGCTTCCATTTTCGGGTACAATTAGTTTTCTTTGGAGCTTGGAGCCGTGATGTCCGAACCCTATATTTTAGTGTTGTATTACAGTCGTCATGGTAGCACACGTCAGTTGGCAAAACTGATTGCTCGCGGCGTGGAATCCGCAGGGATGAAAGCACGTTTACGCACTGTACCGCCTATTTCTACCGTTTGTGAAGCCACGGAGGACAGCATCCCCGAAACAGGTGATTTATATTGCAGTCTTGATGACTTATCGCAATGCAGTGGTCTAGTGCTAGGGAGTCCAACGCGTTTTGGCAATATGGCCGCGCCAATGAAATATTTTTTAGATGGTACAGCAGGTTTGTGGTTGAATGGCGCGTTATGCGACAAACCTGCCGCTGTTTTCACCTCGACAGGTTCCTTACATGGCGGCCAAGAAAGCACCCTACTCACCATGATGTTGCCTTTATTACATCATGGCATGGTGCTATTAGGTATTCCCTATCGCGAGGCCGCCTTAAATAGCACACAAAGTGGTGGCACACCTTATGGCGCATCACATTGGGCAGGAAGCGACGGCAAACAACCTCTAACTGCCGAAGAGCAAGCCTTGTGCTTGGCTTTAGGTAAACGTTTAGTTCAATTTGCGAGAAAATAACGTGTCTTTCCAGTTACGTCTCAGTTATATCAGCTTTTTAATATTTTTGATGATTAGTACGCTGTTACTAAAACCACAAAATGCACCGTTGTCTGCTATTGCCATTATGATGGCGATTCAAACCGTACCTGTGTTAATTTTTGCTTATGCGGTGTGGCACGAAAAAGGCAACGGCTTACTGACCTTGACCTTGATTTTACTGGGTTATATGGGCTTTGCGACGATGAACTGTTTTGCCACTGGCCTTACACAAATCCTTGCTTTTATGGAGTTGGGATTAGCGTCATGGCTATTGATACGCTGTTCTAAAGTGGTTAAGGCGCAGCCACGGGGACAAGGGGCGTTGTAGCAGCCACAGTACCCTGCTGATAACTTTGTAATTCGATGGTGTACATTGCACCATCATCTATTTGTACCACTTTCACAGGTAAATAATTTAACGACTTGGCCAGCCAAAACTGAGTTTTTCTATCGCTAGACTGATGCACCCGACTGACCATAATGGTGTCAATTTCACCGTAAGGTGTCGTTATTTTTTCTTCACCTTGCAACTCAAACGCTAAAGGATTTAAGCCCTTCGCATCTCCTAAACTGTACTTACCTTTCAACGTGTTTTTTTTGCTCAAATCTTGACGAATTTGAATTTCTAAATTTAAGGGATCTAAGGTGGCTGGCTCTGTTAGAGCATATTGTAGTGCTTCGCCATTACGTTGGGCATTGGCTTGGTTTTTTGACCAATCAAAATCAACCGTCGATTTTTTCGTTTTAAATAAGACTTGCTTTGTATTTTCATAATGCAAAGACTGTACTTTTTGACCATCGAATTTAAAGTCACTTAACTCATTGGCATTCGCAATCATGGCAGCCGCATTGAATTGATAACGATATTGATTATCGGCCTGTTTGCTTAATACTCGAGTCGCCGTACCTGATAATTGACCATTGAGATTAAATTGATAAGTTGCAGTATAGGGAACTAAATCAAAGGCATAACTGACGGAGGATGCTAAACAAGCGACAACTAACGTGGCAATTTTCATAAAACACCTTTGAGAGCAAATATGGTCAGATATCATTAAAATAGCAATCGAATTGGAAGACCCAATACTTGTCCATCAAGTACAGGAGTCCCTTGTTGATAACTTAAACGACCATTGGCGAGCCAGCTTAGCACTTGCGGATACAATAGATGTTCGTATTTATGCACACGTTCGGTAAGCGTTTGTTCGTTATCTTGTGGCAATACGTCAAATACCGCTTGAGCAATGACTGCGCCACCATCTAGTTCGTTATTAACAAAATGCACTGAACAACCATGACGTTTATCACCACTGGCTAATACACGTCGATGCGTATGCAATCCTTTATAAACGGGCAATAAAGAAGGATGAATATTGACTAACTTACCCGCAAAATGCTGGACAAAAGCAGGCGTTAAAATACGCATAAAGCCTGCTAAAACCACGACATCGGGCTGCCAAACATCAATATGTTGCTGCATGGCCACATCAAAAGCTTCGCGATTAGCAAACTCCTTATGATTGATCACCGTCGTGGCAATACCCGCCTGTTGAGCGCGAACAAGACCATAAGCATCGGCCTTGTTGGATAATACGCCCACCACTCGCCCTGTAATCATGCCTGACTGGCAGGCATCCATAATCGCTTGTAAATTACTGCCAGAGCCAGAAATTAAAACAACAATATTAATCACTTAAGCAAAAACCACCGTTGGCTCGCTGTGCGTTGAGGCAATCATCTCGCCCAAACGCCACGCCTGTTCGCCATTGGCTTGTAAATGGGCAATTGCTGCATCAGCTTGATCGGCAGGAACAACCACAACCATACCTACGCCACAGTTAAAGGTACGATACATTTCAAAACGCTCAACATTGCCTTGTTGTTGTAACCATTGAAATAAAGTTGGCCATTGCCAAGAGCTTTCATCCACACGCGCATCACAACCTGCGGGCAGTACACGCGGTAAATTACCGGGTAAACCACCACCTGTTATATGAGCAATCGCATGAACAGGTAATGCTTTAATTAACGACAAAATTGGTTTGATATAAATACGCGTGGGTGTCATTACCAAATCGGCAAGCGTTTTGCCATCAATGACTTGTTGTAAATCAGCTTGAGCCACTTCAATAATTTTACGCACTAAGGAATAACCATTAGAATGTGCACCACTAGAAGCGATACCAATTAACACGTCACCGACGCTGACTTTTGAGCCATCAATAATCTCCGACTTTTCTACCACACCCGTACAAAAGCCCGCCAAATCGTAATCTTCGCCTTCATACATACCGGGCATTTCGGCAGTTTCGCCGCCCACTAACGCACACCCTGCTTGTAAACAACCTTCGCCAATACCCGCAATCACCGTTGCAGCCGTATCAACCGACAAATGACCTGTTGCGTAATAATCTAAAAAGAATAACGGTTCAGCGCCACAGACCACCAAATCATTGACACACATCGCCACTAAATCAATGCCGATGCTTTCATGGCGATTTAATTGCAAAGCCAAACGTAACTTAGTACCCACACCGTCAGTGCCCGATACTAAAACGGGTTGTTTATAGCCCGCAGGAATTTCACACAACGAGGCAAAACCACCTAAACCACCGAGCACTTCAGGACGCTTAGTGCGTTTGGCAACACTTTTAATGCGCTCCACTAAATGATCGCCAGCATCAATGTCCACGCCAGCATCTTTATAGCTTAAGGAAGGTTTTGCGTTGCTCATGGTGATTTCCAAGGTAAATAAAGCGTAATGGGCGCGCATTTTAGCCGTTTACGCGGCGATGCTAAAGGGTATTTAACCAACTAGACCGATAAAGCCTAGAAATTAGCGCAAGAGTTGCGTATGGTTAGCGCGATTTTCTCAGGAATTGGATGTAATGGCTGATTTTTATCGTTTAAGCGCACGATTAAGTTTAGCGGGAATATTGAGCCTTAGTGCCATGTCTTGTTATGCCAATGGCTGGAGCGAAGACTTTTTAAGCCTAACAGGGACAGCCGTTGCCTTTGACTCAACTGCTGTCCAAAACGCGCTAATAAATGAAAAATCACCCGACTTAGGACAGTTGCTCCAAAAAACAGGCATGAAACCGTGGGCAGGTGCACGAATTTGGCTGGTACAAAGCATCGACAATAAAATTTTAGCCTTTCCTAACAATAAAACGCTGGAAAATGAAGCGAATCGTCGTGGACTATTAATCAATAGCACCATTAGTGAAGCAGATAAAATCCCACTGCAACAAGCATTAGCACAACCGAAAAGCAACGCCCTTAAAAATCTACTCAGCGCACAGCGCAGCGATGTTTTAGTCGTGCTGAGTAAAAACAATAATAATTATAATTATTCGTGGCAATTAAACTCACCGTCCCAACGTTTTGTCGGCACAATGGCGATGGACGGGTTAAAATACTTACCCCATATTTGGTCAGAAAATTTAGCCCTTGCTTATCAATGGCCAGAATTAAAAAATAATATTCTGATTCATATCAATGGCATTAAAAACTTAACACAGTTCAAAGCTGCCGAAAGCACATTAAAAACAGGCTGCACTGCGTTGCAAGTATTACAAGTCTTGCCTCAAAGTGTTTACTTCTCCTGTAAAAGTGCCAACAACTTAATTCCTGAAAAATTCAAACTAACACCACAACTGCTCGCTCAGCCCTTACTGAGTCTAGGCTTAGATGAAAATGTCTTGATGGGGCAACAATTGGCACAACGATATATGAGCTATCAGTGGCGTGATTTTTATTAACCATTAACTAGCGATAACAATAATTAGGATGATCACGATGAATAATTTAATCAATCGCTGGCCAGTGTGGTTAGGTATTGGCGTTGTTATTTGGTTAATTCACGCATTACAATCTATTTTAATGCCTTTTTTTGCAGGCGCATTACTCGCTTATTTATGCAACCCTCTCGTTAATCGGCTAACTCAATGGAAACTGAAACGAGTGACGGCAGTAACGGCAGTTTTTAGTGTATTATTTTTAAGCATTTCAGCGGTATTTATTTTATTAATTCCCGTCTTATGGCGGCAGTTTATGTATTTAGAGTCTCGATTACCGATGTTACTACGTTGGGTGAATCGACAAGGTATTCCGTGGCTCGAAAAAACCTTTCGAGTTGATATTGACCGTTTAGATATGGATTTAATTAGCTCATGGCTGACCTCTTATTGGCAAGAAGCAGGTACTGCCGCGGGTCATGTAATGACCAAAGTGATGCAGTCTAGCCTCGACATTATTAGTATTATTGGCCTTGTTTCTCTTATCCCTGTAGTGACTTTTTATCTACTACTGGATTGGGATAAACTGATTAACAATATCAAAGAGTTACTCCCCCGCCACCTTGAACCTAAAGTGACACAGTTGAGCATGGAGTGTAATGATGTACTGTCCGCATTTTTACGCGGCCAATTGATCGTCATGTTATTGCTGGGCATTATTTACGCTGTTGGCTTGCAAATTGTCGGGGTGAAATTAGGCATTATTATTGGTTTACTGGCAGGTTTAGCGAGCATTATTCCTTACTTCGGTTTTATTGTTGGTATCATTAGTGCCACGATTGCAACCTTATTTCAACATGGCATGGCTTTTGACCCAATATTAGGTGTGTTGATCGTCTTTGCAATTGGTCAAATCTTAGAAGGTTGGGTTTTACAGCCCTATTTGATTGGTGACAAAATCGGCTTGCCACCAGTTGGCGTGATTTTTTCAGTCATGGCGGGTGGTCAATTATTTGGCTTTGTCGGGATGTTATTGGCTTTACCTGTGGCAGCGATTATTATGGTCTTACTCCATCATGCCCATACGCGCTATCGCCAAAGTGAATTTTATCAACGTACTGAATCAGGCAACTCATGACTTCTCGTTATAGTAATCAGCTTGTCCTTAATTTAGGCCCCCGATTAGACGCGCGTTTAAGTGATTTTGCTGGCTCTAATTGGACAGCCGTTATTGCTGCCATTGATGATTTATTGCACGGCTCATCAAAAAACTGCTTTGTCTATGGCGAACCCAATACAGGCAAAACGCATCTATTAGCGGCCGTTTGCGAAGCTTACTCACAGCAAGGCTACACTACGCTGCTATTATCTCTTCGCGACTTATTAGACAGTGAATCTCCCGATTTGCTAGAAAGCCTAGAAAACTTCACGCTCATTGCTTTAGACGATGTAGAAGTCATTAATGGTCACGAAGATTGGCAACAAGCCTTATTCAACTTGCTCAGTCGTGCCAAAATAAGTCAAACGCGCATTTTATTAGCCGCACGCACCTCGCCAGCCGACTTAGGCTTACAATTATTGAGCTTAAACTCACAATTGAGCAAAGCCGTCTTTTTCCATATTCCTAATGGCAAAGACGAGGCCGACCGTCATGCTATACTGCTGGCGGCATTAGAACGTCGGGGCATCACACTTGAAGCCGATGTCATACGCTACTTGCTCGACAAAGGGCCATCTTATACGGGCTTGTTGCTAAAACATTTAGCGTACCTTGAAGAAGCCGCCGTCCAACAACGAAAAAAACTGACACTGAGCTTTGTCAAACAATTAACTGAGCCACTATTAAGCTAATATATTCAACAGATTATAGAGATGCGCACCTAATATGAGCGACAATGAGATGACATCGTCCGAACATCACGCCGAATATTCTATAGACGAGCTTGCGCGGGTCGCAGGTGCTACCGTTCGTAACGTTCGTGCTTACCAAGATCGAGGAATTCTACCTCCTCCCGAACGACGTGGACGTAGTGGCATTTATACCGATGCCCACTTAGCGCGCTTACGCATGATTGGCCAACTTTTAGGCCGTGGTTATAGCATTGCCAACATTGGTGAATTAATTGCCGCGTGGGAACAAGGCCAAGATGTCAGTCAACTTTTAGGTTTAGAATCCGCTATTACCAGCCCTTGGTCAGATGAAACACCTAGTTATTATGAAGCGTTAGAACTACTTTCTTTTTTTGGTAAAGATGTAACCCAAGAAGAAATACTTCAAGCCTGTCAACTCGGTATTATTGAATTTGTTGGTGATGGCACTCGCTTTCGCGTTGCCAGCCCGCGTTTATTACATGTTGGCAAAGAATTAGTGGCACTCGGACTGCCACTCAAAGAACTTCTCCTTATTATTGATGGACTGCGTGATAACGTCAATCGTGTCGCCAGTATGTTTGTGGAAGTCATCGCTCGCCTTATTGATACTTCGGGAAAAAACAATATTCCTTCGCGTGAAGAAACAGCGCATTTGGCTGAAATTATTTGGAAAATGCGTCCTTTGGCTGATGTTGCCGTTGATGCTGAGGTGGCTCGGGCAATGGAATTAGCGATTAACAATTATTTTGGTGAACGTTTGGACTCTATTATGCAAAATATCCATAACAAAGCACCAAAACCTGTATAAACCAATTAACATCTGCTAACTAGCGTAAAGTCTGTCACTCATGGTACATTTGTCAATTAATGTAATTCGCACTGACGGCAACAGAAACACACAAGAACACGTGCTAATTTTGCTTTAAGATATACAACCAAAACAAAAAACAACAAGCCTTTTGGAGACTCTTCCGATGCCTATTTCTCAAGGCCGCCTTATCACTTGTTTAATTCTGTCAGCAATCTCTGCAAGCACATGGGCAGATACCGTTTTAGTCAATACAACGGCTGATATAACTGCTGATGATGCAAGTTGCTCTATTCGTGAAGCTGTTAGTTATGTAAAACAAAAAAACATTAAAAAAATAGCAAATGCAGCAGAAGTAGCCGTTATTAACTCGACATTGGTGCCGATAAAAAATGAACTTCCAAAAAAGCAACTTGAACTATCTCAAGAGCAAAGCAAAGCTGCTTCCGAACAAAACAAGGTATTAATTGCTTCTCTTACTCAAGAAATAGACGGAGATACTGGCTTAAAAAAACAGATTTCTGATATAGAAAATAAAATTACTGCCAAACAGACAGAGTTATCAGCTTATCGCGCCAAAGGTATTAATGGCTGCTTCAGTCTATCTAGCGAAGACGATGACACCGTTAAATTGAGAAACACGCTGATAACCTATGAGTTAAAAGATGCTATAAATATTACTGCTAATATTAAAATAACCTCCGAAAATGCGGAGACTGTCACATTAATTAAAGCGGCTGGAAGTCACCCACTATTTATTATTGATGATGGAGTAGATAATAATGCGGACAACAACCCAATTACTCCACTCACATATATTACTGCAACATTTAGCGACATTAACTTTTTAGGCTGCAATATTGACTTTTGTGCAATGAATGGAGGCATCTTCTACAACAAAGAATATTTAACTATCAAGAATAGTAATATTTCAGGTGGTAGGGCCTCATCTTTTGGGGGTGCTATTTATAATTTTAGTAATGCATTATTCTCAGCAGATCAGCTACAAGTTCAAAATAGTTTTGCAACTGACGGCGCAGCCGTTTATAGCGAAAACACATCCGCTTTTATTACCAACTCTTTATTCACAAATAACACAGCTACCAATACGCAGGGTATTGTTACTTTCGCCAATAAAACACCAATACTTATTGATAGTAATATTCCCTCAATAATAAGTAGCACATTTTCTAGCAATACAGGTACAGCTATTTCAGCACGTTCGACAGTGATACTAAAAAACTTAACTGTTGTTTTAAATACCAATGGACTGAACTTTAACAATGAGTCACCACTTCTCTATAACTCAATTATCGCCAACAATACTCAAAAAGACTGTATTAATTTTGGCGTTATTCCCAATGATTCTGGCACCTATGTAGCACATAATGTTTATCAAACAGGTTGTGAGTTAAACCCCATTTTGGCAGCGATCGAAACAAATAATCCTCACCATGTAAAACTTTCCCTAACAGAAAAAATAATTGCTGATACCGACGTTAATGGTAAAGATACAGAGGGCAAATGCGCCCTTCCACCAGCAAAAGGATTATTATGTCCACTAGCAAATAATGGTGGATTGACACAAACACATAAACCTAGATTGCTCGTCAGTTATAAGACCATAGCTGAGTCACCAATCGTTAATCAAGGTGCCCCCACCAGCATCTTAACTTGCCCTAGCACCGATCAACGCGCGATGCTTCGGACAATTTGTGATCTTGGTGCCGTTGAATTACAAGGTTTGATTTCTGCCAGTCAAGGACGTGATATTACTTACGGACAAAAAGCGACCTTTGACTTATTAGGTTCTAATGGTGTTATTGGTGACGGTGAATTATTACCTGCTGATCAATGTGAGCCTTTGTTCGGCACAATAACGGGTGGATATAAGGATGGCTGTGTGCGCCTTCTACATCCTCCCACTAAAGGCTTCGTCGAATTTGACAACATAAATCACCAAGTGAAATACACCGCTACACTTGATGACTTTCATGGTTTTGATAAATTCACCTATGGAATAACAACAACAATCAGCCGTTTTAGCGATGCTGAAAATAATCAATCCGTCGCAGTAAATGTCAAAGTGGTTTCGGAGCCAAACAACTCGCTATCTGATAAATCATTGGATACTGGCGCAACAAGCATACTTTCTTTAATCATGCTAAGCCTGCTAATGGTATGGCGTCGAACACGTTGAGGATAATAACAATGAGAACTTTTCATACTCTTTTTCTGGTAAGCTTTTTTATTGCTACCCAAAGTCATGCTCGAACTATAATTAATGTTAATACAACAACAGATGAAAATGGTGAAAACACATCAAACTGCTCATTACGAGAAGCGGTACGAGCCGTAAATAATCAACAAGCTTTTGGTGGTTGCAACGCTGGTGAACGCTTTGGCACAAACATTATTGCTCTAGAAAATGCGACATACATCCTCAATAAAGGAGAGATCGTCGTTACTCATGATCTAACAGTTGCTGGAATTAGTGCTGACAACAAAGACTTAATTGATAATGTTACACTCAGCAAACCCAAGCGCCTACCGCCATCCACTGTCATCAATGGTAACTTAAAAAGAATATTTAACACCGCTAATGATAAAAATGCGACTCTTACCCTGCAAAATCTTGTTATAACTGACGGCAAAGCTGATTTAGGCGGTGGTATTTTAGTCGGTGGTACACTATCTCTTGAAAACATTATTTTGATCAATAATACAGCTACAGAATCTGGTGGAGCAATTTATCTCAGTGGTCGGGATGCGACTCTGACCACAGCTAACAGTACTTTCACAAAAAACAAAGCGGACAAAGGAGCGGCTGTGTTGGGTATGTCCTGTGTTGACTACTTAAACCCTATTGCCCGCAGTATTTCCATATCCAAAAGTAGTATTATTAACAATGGCACTGGCGAAAATAATAGTGTTATTGATGGATGCGGCCAAGTAAATATAACTATTGAGACCACTACGATTGCACAAAACACAGCCAAGACGACTGGGGGCATCTTATATTTTGTTGATAACATTGATAGTTTAAGCTCATTACAACTGCTGCACGTCACTATAGTTGAAAATAAAATAGCATCCACTTTTAGCTACGGCAAACTGGGCTCTTTGTCATTAAACTCTTCAATTATCGCTTTTAATGACCGTGGATGCTCTGCTACAAATAATAGTACAACGCAATATAATGGTGGTGACCCAGCAGGCGGCTATAACACACTGCAAAACTGTCCTCTTGTCTATGGTACTTCGACAACAACAACATTAAGAACTGATATTAATTTAAATGATCCAAGCAACTCTGATGCTAATTTTGCTACAGAGTTACTCCCTTTAGCTAATTATGGCGGCTATACTGATAGTTATCTCCCTAAGACAACATCAAAATATATCCTCAATCGAACACTTGATAGTCTCTGTGTAGATCAACGTGGCAACTCCTCACCAACCAATACGGCAGCCAATAATTGTGATGTAGGCTCCGTGGAAAGACGTGTTGCCGTAGCTGTTTTTGACGATTCTCAAGTGATAACTAATAAAATTGACTCCGATAGAATCGCCGAAGTTGATTTTTTAGATAATGACATCCCCAGTGAAAATGACTCAGCCATTGGTGGCTTTGGCAAGGATCCAACAACAGGTCAATACCTTGTTACACTTACTGAAACAGCCAACAATAGATGCAGCATTGATCATCGCACAGAGGATCAAAGACCCTTAATACGTTTTGACAATAAAGGGATTCCTCTTTTAGAAAATCAAGCCCCATTTATTTGTAAATATACATTTAAAGATAGTAATGGGAATGTCTCTAATGCAGCGACATTAAAATTCAGAATTGACAATAAATTACCCGTTGCTACGGACGACACTTATACTTTACCTAGCGGCGGCGACAAAATATCTCTCGATTTATTGAATAACGATAACGATAAAAATGACGGTATTTATGGTGGTCTTTGTACGGATACCAACAACGTTACTTGTAATGGCTTGTATATTAGAGTTGTTGCCTCCCCAAGCCTTGGTGTGATTGAAGCCGAAAGAACTGGTAATTGTCCTGATTATAGTGATGGTAATAAATTTAAATGTTACGGCGGTCATATCAAATATCGCCCCAATAATGCTTTATCCCCTTTTAACGATAAATTCACTTATGTTGTTTATGATATAGACAAGGCTGCGTCTAACGAAGCTACCGTCACTATCATTAACGAAACAGGTGTTAATGAAGAAAACAATTCAGGTAGCTTAGGTCTGTTCTCTTTGTTAGGCTTAGGTGGCTTGGCGTTTTATCGTCGTTTTAGGAAATCTTACGTTGCTTAATTTATCTCGTTCACTTTTGATATATTGTTGTGGCATATTTATTGTCGCTCCGACAACTTGCTTGGCCTTGGAAGTCTCAAGCCAAGCAGTTACTGAAAAAGCCTTACTTGAAGTACCTGAATTAGTTCAAGTTTTAAGTATTGATGGCCAAGAAGGTTATAGTAACTTTTTAGGTGGCCGTAGCCGTGTGCAAGAACTGTCTGTTGGTGAGCATGTGTTAAGTGTGCGTTATACGCAATTGTTCAACCTCAACGCCGACGAACATGACATTCTGAAATCTAAACCGATGGCAATTCGTTTTGTGGCAGAAGCAGGAAAGACGTATCAACTCAGTGTCACTCCGCCCAAGCGTTACGATGCTGCTAAAGAGTTTGCCAAACAGCCTGATATTAAATTGATTGATAAACGCACAGGTACAAGTCAACAAGCAATCACCGTTAAATCTTATGCGGAAGCATCTTTGGTAGATACTATTGGTAAAGCGTTCCAAAACAACGAAGAAACGAGCACCAAACAATCAGATAATGTGCAGCTACTCCAAGATATTTGGTTGCGCGCTACTCCTACCGAACGCCAAGCGTTTGCAGCTTGGTTAGCCAATAAAGCCGCTACCGCCAAATAATTCAAGGCTTAAAAATAAACTCAGGTGAACATCATGTTCACCTGAGTTATTGAGCAGTTTCTCGCTATTAGTCTGCTATTCTTGTGGCTGAGCTTTCTGTCCTAACTCGTACCAATCGACATGACGGGTTAAAAACATCATTACAGCTATCAATACAAATACTAAGACTGAACCTAACATCAAGGTATAATCTTCGGACTGCAAAATCACAAACATCGTGCCGTACATGGCTGCTAGAATCGTGCTAAACAACAACGAGCGAGCAATACTTTTTAAGACATAACTGACATAAAAAGTCATCAGACTGATACAGGCGGCACTCGACACGCCATAGGCTAGCGCAAAATTGATATGCTCACTAAACGACAGCAGCAAGACATAAAACACCGCCAACGCCGCACCGACTAGAGCATACTGCATCGGATGAATACGCAAATCCTTCAAAATCTCAAAGAGAAAAAATGCACCAAAGGTGATGACTAAAAATAAGGCGGCATATTTAATGGCACGATCCGTCATTAAATAACTATCGACAGCTTGGATAAAGCTGACACCAAAGCTCCCTGCAACAGTCGGATTATTTGCATTTCCTTGACTATATTCGCCTCTTGTCGTTGAACTAGGTTGACGCTGAAATGCCTGTTGCAACTGCGTACACGACTCAGCGTTGGCATCCATGCAAGCTGCCAACAGTTGACTATTTCGATTGGCGACATAGGTATTTTTCCAATCCGCATTAAAACTTTTACTGGTGATATTCTTAGTGGGTAATGACTCACCAAAAAAGCTAGGATGCGGCCAATTTGCCACCATCGCTAATGACAGCTCTTTACCCAAAGGTAAAAACTGTAAACTGCCTGTTCCTGTGATATCCATCGTCACCGTAAAATCAAAACGATTGCTTTTCGATAAGTCATGCAAACTAATATGGGTGTAGGTCGCTGCTAAAGGATTGCTCTCTTCATCACGCGGAAACTCAAAAGCAAATTTTTGCTGGTTAATGGTCAACACGGGCGGACTTTTTAAGCCGCGCAAATCCGACAGATATATGCGCATTGTGGCATTTGACCAATCAACCTGTTGATTAGCCGCAGGACTAAGTAGCTTGTCACTTAACACAAACCGCCCTGTCATTATCGCTTGGTTATGGTAGCTAATTGCCCGATAAATGCCACGCTTAAAGCTTTGGTCATCGACCTCTACCTTATTTTTCCATTCCATTGTTTCTGGGCTAATGACTACCTGTTTGCGTTTACTACAGATTTTGCTTTTATCATTAGGACAATCAAACGTCGTGGTGACAGGGACAATAATAAACGGTGTCAGCACCGTTTGACTGTTGACGTTATTGCGGGCGATATCTTGGATGACTCGCTGATAGTTGCCTTGCCGTTCATATACTGTGCCGCGAATAATAGCAAAAGCAATTAAGAATAAGACGATCAGTAACGAGATCATCATGATTTTAGAACTGAGTACGCGTTGCATGGTGAAACCCCTTTATAGATAGCAATGAATCTATAAACAAGTTTGACGATGTGAGATGTGCTAAGCGTCAGCTGAATGTGAACTTAAGGTGATTTTTCGATGAGCACAGGAAAACACAACCGAACGGCCACACCTTCTTCTACATTGGTAATAACAACCGTTGCTTGATGTAAGTGCATGACTTCTTTGACTAAAGTTAAACCCAAGCCTGTACTTTTGCGTTGTGTGTCAGGACGAGGCAAAGAATAATAGCGGTTGAAAAGTTGTGTTAACGCATAGTCAGGAATATGTTGGCCTTGATTCTGTATCGTCAAGATAATGCTTGTTGCTTGCTGCTCACCACGAATCAGTATCTTTTTACCAACTGGCGTAAAATCTAAGGCATTATCAACAAGGTTCGACAATGCCTGCTCTAGCCAAAAAGACTCCGCTTCAATGAGCAAATGTTTGGGTAAATCTAGCTGACATTGAATCTGTCTTTGCTGAAATTGCGGGGCTTTATCGGCTAATACTTTCTGCATGACCACCGTCAAATCAACCATCGTTTTCACCAATACTTGCTGTTTTTCTAAACGTGCTAACAACAATAAATGCTCAATGAGCCGTTTTAGCTTGTCAGTTTGCTGTTGAATATTGTCACAGAAACGCAGACGGTCTTCGGTAGGCAATGCATCTTGCAATAACTCGGCACTGGCTTGAATGGCGGTTAAAGGGCTTTTCAGTTCATGCGTTAAGGTATGAACGTAGTTTTCGACATACTCTTTACCCTCTAATTGTTGGCGCATCTGGTCGATGGCAGTAATCAGTTGGTTTAACTCTTGAGCCGCCCAAAAATGCAATGGCTTACGCTGTAATGGCGATAAGGTCAGTGCGTATTGTGCGACTTGATAAATCGCATGACGTAACCACCACGCCACCAAAGCACTAAAAAACAACGATAACACCACAACAATCGCGCCTTGTTTGAGCATTTGCTGTTGCGCACGCTCAATAAAAGGCTGCATGGCTCGCCCTGCTTTTGATAAGCTGACGACACCAATAATGCGTTGTTTGTCCATAATCGGCGCAGCGACATACATCACCGAACTGTTAGCATCTTCGGGATTACTGCGTGTTGACCGCACGCCATAACGCCCTTGTAGAGTTAAATAGACATCATTCCATTGTGAGTAATTTTGACCTGTCGCCTGCCCTTGTGAGTCGTATAAGACAATGCCCTGATCATCCGTGATGTACAGTTGTTGTGAAACGCTATTTTTATCGCGCTCCCAAATACGTGCACGTAATGGCCGAGCAAGGATTTGAGCAATTTTTTCTTGAAACTCAGGTGTTTGTAGGCGTTGATTTTTAAGATCATCGACAACCAACGCGGAAATTAAATTGGCATTATCCGCAAGGGTATCTTCAATCGCTTGTTTGACACTCGGTTTAACTTGGTCTTGCAGGGCATTAATGGTGACATACGCGCCAACCAATAGCACGATAGCAAACGCAGCCCAAATCCGTAAAAAAATCGACATAATGATTACATCTTACGCAAACTGTAACCGACACCACGATGAGTCAGAATGACTTCTTGCTCGTTAATAAGATGCAGTTTTTGCCGTAAGCTCTTGATATGCGTATCAATAGTACGTTCGACACTGTGATCGGGATTTTCCCACGCGGCTTGCATCAATTGATAACGTGACCATACGCGCTCAGGCTGTTTTAATAATACCTCTAACAACCGATATTCATAACGCGTTAACGACAACAATTGACCATAATAACTGACTTGCATTTTTTCGGTATCATACTGCCAAACACGTGGCGTTGACATACTTTCAGCCAATACAACAGGCGTGGCAACGGGTAAAACAGGCGCAAAACGTCGCCAAATCACCCGAATACGGGAAATGATTTCACGAGGACTAAAAGGCTTGGCGCAATAGTCATCCGCGCCAATTTCTAAACCAATAATCCGCTCAACTTCTTCGTTACGTGCCGTTAAAAACAATAACGGCGTTTGATGCTGCTGGCGAATTTGTCGGCATAAATCAAAGCCATTACAATCGGGCAAACCAACATCTAAAACAATAAAATCAACAGCATGCTGCTCTAAATAGACCAAGGCAGGTAATCCCACGCTAAACCATTGCACTTGCCAACTTTCACGCTGCATGGCATAAATCAGTGTATCAGCGATGGCCTCGTCATCTTCGACTAAAAGAATTATTTTTTTATCATTATTCATTTTTCAATGCTCTTTCATAAAAAAACGGCATTTACCACAGGCAAATACCGTTTTTTTTCAGTCAGGGCGATTCGTGAATCGCACCTACGGCTTATTACAACAATTTACGACCTTTGCCCGCAGCAATCCGCAAACGCAAACCGTTTAAGCGAATAAAGCCTTCTGCGTCTTTTTGATTGTAAGCACCGCGATCATCTTCAAACGTGGCGATATTGGCATCAAAAATTGAGTCATCAGATTTACGACCTGCAATATAGACATTACCTTTGTATAACTTAACTCGCACCACACCATTAACATAATGTTGTGATTGGTCAATCATCGCTTGCAACATTTGGCGTTCTGGACTCCACCAATAACCGTTATACACCAAGCTGGCATAACGTGGCATCAGTTCATCTTTCAAATGCGCGACTTCACGGTCTAAAGTAATGGACTCAATGGCACGATGCGCACGCAACATAATCGTGCCACCCGGTGTTTCATAACAACCGCGTGACTTCATGCCGACATAACGATTTTCGACTAAATCTAAACGGCCAATACCGTGTTTGCCACCCAAGACATTTAATTGCGTTAATACTTGTGCGGGTGTTAATTCTTCGCCGTTAATAGCAACAATATCGCCATTACGATAGCTTAATTCAACATATTCTGGTTGGTCTGGTGCTTTTTCTGGGCTAACTGTCCAACGCCAAATATCTTCTTCTGGCTCCCAATATGGGTCTTCTAAACCACCGCCTTCGTAGGAGATATGCAGTAAGTTAGCATCCATCGAATAAGGAGATTTTTTGCCTGCTTTGTTGTAATCAATGGGAATATTACGTTCAGCGGCATAATTCATCAGCGTTTCACGCGAGGTTAAGTCCCACTCACGCCAAGGAGCAATAACGCGCACATTGGGCGTTAAGGCGTAAGCGCCTAACTCAAAGCGTACTTGGTCATTACCTTTACCTGTTGCGCCGTGAGAAATAGCGTCTGCGCCTTGCTCTTGGGCGATTTCTACTAAACGCTTGGCGATTAACGGACGGGCAATCGAAGTACCTAGCAAATACTCGCCTTCATAGACGGCGTTGGCACGAAACATTGGAAATACGAAGTCACGGACAAATTCTTCACGCAAATCTTCGATATAGATTTTTTCTACGCCCATCGCTAGGGCTTTGGCGCGTGCGGGTTCAACTTCTTCACCCTGACCAATATCCGCCGTAAAGGTAATTACTTCACAGCCATAATTCTCTTGTAACCATTTGACAATCACGGAGGTATCTAAACCACCTGAGTAGGCTAAAACAACTTTTTTAATGTCTGCCATGTTCGTTAACCTTTAAATAAGCCATGCAAAAACCGCGCTATTCTACGTTATTTAGAAGGTTATTGACTATGAGAGTTTTAGATACAACTAAAGCCTACTGTTAAGTCATATCAAGCCTATAGTGCTACGACAGAGAAGTCCCATAGTCAAACGCTATGGTCATCATAGTATTAAGTCATTGGCGATAGGCATAAGGATTGTCTAAGATTTTTCTACCGACCTACAACAAGCTATAAAGGAATTTATCATGAGCAACGAATCTAAATGTCCCTTTGCTGCAACGCAAAACAAAACGACCACCGCAGGTGTTCGCTCCAACCGTGACTGGTGGCCAAAACAATTAAATCTGAACATTTTGCATCAACACGCGCCCGCCGCTAATCCTATGGATGCAGATTTTGACTACGCCGAAGCGTTCAAAAATCTTGATTTCGCAGCCTTAAAACAAGACTTAACCGCCTTAATGACCGACTCACAAGACTGGTGGCCAGCCGATTGGGGGCATTATGGTGGCTTGTTTATTCGAATGGCATGGCATAGTGCGGGTACTTATCGTACAGCGGATGGTCGTGGCGGTGCTGGCACAGGTAATCAGCGTTTTGCGCCACTCAACAGTTGGCCAGACAATGGCAATCTCGATAAAGCTCGCCGTTTGTTATGGCCGATTAAACAAAAATACGGCAATCAAATCTCATGGGCTGATTTGATGATTTTGGCAGGGAATGTCGCGCTGGAATCCATGGGCTGTAAAACTTTTGGGTTTGGCGGTGGTCGGGTCGATATTTGGCAACCTGAAGAGGATATTTATTGGGGCGCAGAACAAGAATGGTTAGCGACTAGTGATAAAGCAAACAGCCGTTATTCAGGCGAACGTCAGCTCGATAATCCTTTAGCTGCGGTACAGATGGGTTTAATTTATGTCAATCCTGAAGGGCCTGACGGTCATCCTGACCCTGTGGCTTCGGGACGTGATGTGCGCGAGACTTTTGCTCGTATGGCGATGAATGATGAAGAAACCGTTGCTTTAGTAGCTGGTGGTCACACCTTTGGTAAAGCACACGGTGCAGGTGACCCTAGTTTGGTGGGAGCTGCCCCTGAAGGTGCAACATTAGAAACTCAAGGTTTAGGTTGGATTAATCAATTAGGCACAGGTAAAGGCGCACATACGACAACCAGCGGCATTGAAGGGGCATGGAAACCCAACCCAACGACATGGGATAATGGCTACTTTGATATGTTATTTGGCTATGAATGGGAATTGACCAAAAGTCCCGCAGGGGCGCATCAATGGGTGGCTAAAGATTGCAAATCAGAACATTTGATTCCCGATGCCCACGATCCATCAAAAAAACACCCACCAATGATGACGACCGCTGATTTATCCTTACGCTTTGACCCCGTATATGAAAAAATTTCGCGTCGTTTTCATCAAGATCCACACGCTTTTGCCGATGCTTTTGCTCGTGCATGGTTTAAATTAACTCATCGCGATATGGGGCCAAAAACTTTGTATTTAGGCAGTGAAGTACCGAGCGAAGATTTAATCTGGCAAGACCCAATTCCTGCCGTTGACCATGTTTTAATTGATGAGCAAGATATTACTGCACTCAAAGCACAAATTTTGTCTTCAGGTTTAACCGTGACCGAATTAGTGTCAACGGCATGGGCATCAGCTTCGACTTTTAGAGGTTCAGACAAACGCGGTGGCGCAAATGGTGCGCGTATTCGTTTAGCTCCACAAAAAGACTGGCAAGCTAATCAACCCGCACAGCTTGCTAAAGTGCTAAGCACTTTAGAAGCCATTCAACAAGGCTTTAATAACGCTCAAACGGGTGGCAAAAAAGTTTCGTTAGCGGATTTGATCGTGTTAGGGGGAAATATCGCTATTGAGCAAGCGACTGGTTCTAGCGTCACTGTGTCGTTTCATGCAGGCCGTACCGATGCTTCTGCAGAACAAACCGACGTTGAGTCTTTTGCGGGCTTAGAACCACAAGCCGATGGTTTCCGTAATTATCAATCAAAAGCATTTACGGTACGTGCTGAAGAGTTATTGGTGGATAAAGCGCAATTATTAACACTTAGTGCGCCCGAAATGACAGTTTTAGTCGGTGGTTTACGGGTAATTGGGGCAAACACAGATGGTTCAGCGAATGGCATATTTACTCAACGCCAAGGCCAGCTCACTAATGATTTCTTCGTTAACTTGTTGGATATGAACACCGTTTGGCAAGCTACATCTGAACAAGCGGATTTATTTGAAGGTCGTGACCGTAAAACAGGCGCAGTAAAATGGTTAGGGACACGGGTGGATTTAGTCTTTGGTTCTAACTCACAACTACGCGCCATTGCCGAGGTTTATGCTCAACAAGATGCACAAGCCAAGTTTGTCCGCGATTTTGTCTCCGCGTGGACAAAAGTGATGAACTTAGACCGTTTTGATTTGGGTTAATATCACACGAAACAAACATGCGCCCTTACGTTAAGACTCCCCTTTCGCTTGGGGCGCATTTTTCGATGACACTGCTTTAGGCTTTGGCCAAATACGAATCCGATGACGACCTGCTTCTTTAGCGGCATAAACGCCTTGGTCAGCATTATCGATTAGCAGCGTAATACTGTTGTTGTCGTCGGGCGTGAGTGTTGCCAGACCAATACTTACTGACAACATTTTGCCGGCTTTAGAGCTACGATGAGGGATATTTAACGCATCTATCGCTTTTTGCACTTCTTGAGCAAGCACAAATGCCCCTTCACTATCGGTATTCGGCAGCAATAACACAAACTCTTCGCCACCATAACGCGCCGCTAAATCGGCTGGGCGTGTCGCCATTTTCTTTAACGTGCGCCCTACTCGACTTAATGCTTTATCGCCCTCTAAATGGCCGTATGTGTCGTTATAAGGTTTGAAATGGTCAACATCAATAAACATTAAGGAGATCGGATGCTTCTCTCGCTCCGCCACGCCCCACTCACGCGCTAAGGTTTCATTAAAATGACGACGATTGGCTAAGGTCGTTAAGGCATCTTCTTGAGAAATACGCGCCATTTCTTGACTGAGTTTATTCAATTGTTGTTTTTCGATCTCAATGAGTCGGGATTGTAAAAATGCACGACGGTCACGTTGATCAATCATAAAAGCGATAACCAAACCAATGACATTCGACAAGCCCGTGTAGTGTGTGTATTGGCCAAAATCGACTTTGAGGTTGAAGGTAATAATCACCGCCATCGAAAACAACGCGGAAAAAACACCAATAATCACTGTCGCAGCAATACGTAAACTGCCTAAGCTATACACCAGCATATAAATAAAAATCACCAAATAACTGGCTTGTTGATTGATGTATTCACTATTAAATAATGAGGCAGAAATAGTAATTCCCGATAAGCCTACAAAAGAACACGTACCTATATAAGTGGAATAATGCTTATCAAAGCGACGCGCCGAGACACAAAAACCAATCACTGAAAAAACAATGCCACCAGCCAAATAAATCGCCATCCAAATCGCCATGTCGTGCGCTAAAGATTGTGGTGTCGAGACATAATGTACTTGCTGATAAGTCAGCAAACCGATGAACAAATAAAATAGTCCCGTTGCTAAGCGATTGTTTTGCATCACGGTAATGGCGCGTTGTACCACATGCTCACGATAACATTGCTCTAATTCATGGGGCATACGTTCACGGCGACGTTTACGATCTGTGAGCAAGCCCATAATCGTCGTCCGCTCTTGCGCGAGTAAATCTTGGCTTAAAGCGGCGACGGGATGCGCTTGGCTGCTTGATTGTGTTGAAAAATCACCACTTGGCTGCATAATGCTATAACTCTTATTTTTATCACTTATTATTGAAAGAATCGTGCCAGCATTAACGCTCATGAGCAAGGCCAACATGAACATAATCGCGTTATCAGCTTCTAAAACTGGGCTAGTTCCAGTAGCATCTCACTTTTACCTCCAACATACGCCCTACTATGACTACTCGCTTAACCATTACTCGTCCCGATGATTGGCATATTCACCTACGTGATGGTGCTGTGTTAGCCAATACTGTACCCGATGTGGCTCGTTATTTTGGCCGTGCGATTTGTATGCCCAACTTAGTGCCTCCCGTTAAAACAACGGAAGAAGCACAAGGATATTA
The DNA here is from genome assembly GCA_030646715.1 of Agitococcus sp. Classification (GTDB taxonomy): domain Bacteria; phylum Pseudomonadota; class Gammaproteobacteria; order Pseudomonadales; family Moraxellaceae; genus Agitococcus. The sequence goes on along the minus strand of JAUSLJ010000013.1, from coordinate 107,290 downwards.
TCAACGCATTTTAGCGGCGCGACCTGCTCAATCTTCGTTTGAGCCGTTGATGGTGTTATATCTCACTGACCATACCGATGCTGCTGAGATTGTAAAAGCCAAAGCATCAGGCATTGTGCAAGCGGTAAAACTGTATCCTGCGGGCGCAACCACTAACTCGCATGCGGGGGTCACGAACTTAGAAAATGTCTATCCTGTTTTAGAGCAAATGGCAGCGCATGGCGTACCTTTATTGGTTCACGGTGAAGTCACTCATGCCGATATTGATATTTTTGACCGTGAAAAAGTGTTTATCGACACGATACTTGCGCCCTTGCATCAACGCTTTCCAACGTTAAAAATCGTCTTAGAACACATCACCACGGATGATGCCGTGCAATTCGTCCAAGCGACTAATCACAACATTGCCGCAACGATTACCGCACATCATTTATTATTTAATCGTAATCACATGCTCGTTGGCGGCATTCGTCCACACTACTATTGTTTACCGATTTTAAAACGTCAAACGCATCAAGCCTCGTTATTAGCTGCGGCGACATCTAGCAATGCTAAATTCTTTTTAGGCACCGATAGCGCACCGCACGCTATAGGCGCAAAAGAAGCTGCGTGTGGTTGTGCAGGTTCTTATACCGCTCATGCAGCGATAGAGTTATATGCCGAAGCGTTTGAGCAAATGAATGCTTTAGATAAACTCGAAGGTTTTGCCAGTTTTTATGGGGCTGATTTTTATGGTTTAGCGCGTAATAGTGACACCATTACCCTGAGCAAAGAAGAATGGGCTGTTCCTGACAGCTATAATTTAGGGCAAAGTGTGGTTGTGCCGATTCGTGCAGGTTCATCTATTGCTTGGCGAGTACTATGACCGACCATAAACATCCAATGGCTGCGCGTTTCCGTGGTTTTCTTCCTGTCATTGTTGATGTCGAAACTGGCGGTTTTAATGCCGACACGGACGGCTTACTGGAAATAGCAGCCGTACCCTTAACTATGCTAGAAAACGGTGATTTAGCCCCTCTCCCTGCCTTACACGCGCATATTCAACCGTTTGAAGGGGCGATATTAAACCCTGCGGCTTTGGCTTTTACAGGTATTGACCCTTTTAACCCTTTGCGCGGTGCTGAACCTGAAAAAGATGCGCTGAAACGCATGTTTCACGAACTGAAAAAACTACAACGAGATGCGCAATGTAATCGCTGTATTTTGGTCGGTCACAATGCCAATTTTGATTTACAGTTTTTAAAAGCGGCTGTGGATCGCCAGAATCTTAAAAACAGCAATCCGTTTCACCCGTTTTCGGTGTTTGATACCGTGACATTGGCAGGCGTGGTTTACGGGCAAACGGTATTAGCAAAAGCGTGTTTTAGTGCAGGAATGGTATTTAGCAACGAAGAAGCGCATTCAGCATTGTACGATGCTGAAAAAACCGCAGAATTATTTTGTTTAATGATTAACCGCTGGCGTGCTTTAGAAGCAATCTAAGTCGCCAATATTTTTTAAGTCTTTGTTTTTAAGCAAGTTTGCCCCGCAATCCTTGCGGGCTACACGCTAGTTTAATTGAAGATGATTGACGCAGAAAACTAGCGTCAATCATGCTTACTCTTCACTATTGTCTTCATCATCTTCAAGATCGTAATCATAGTCCTTGATTTTACGCAACAAACGACGCTCTTCCAAAATATCGTCAATGACGCGACGCTTGGTTAATGAGTTTTTAACGTTGTTACTTTTGTTGACATCTTCATTATCGAAGTCAGCACTAGACTCTTCATCAAAAGCATCATCCAATTCAAATTCCTCAGATTTACCGCTTGACATAGTCACCTCTCAACATTCAAGGAGCGGCTATATACTAGAGTAGTTGATAAAAGTAAAGATATTCAGCAAAAATACATGATGAATGGCAAAAATAGACGATAAAACAGAGTTTTCGCTAAGAAAGTTATAAACGTGGGATGAAAGTGAATATGTTCAGAGATTGGGGTGATCGATGGGGTTCGAACCCACGACAACCGGAATCACAATCCGGGGCTCTACCAACTGAGCTACGACCACCATAGAGAGATTTACAACAGAATTGGACGATTGGCGCGCCCGGCAGGACTCGAACCTGCGACCCTCGGCTTAGAAGGCCGATGCTCTATCCAGCTGAGCTACGAGCGCGAGGTTCAACTAAAACATGCCAACTTTATTTAAGATAATAAGTTGGTCGGAACGGTAGGATTCGAACCTACGACCCTCTGGTCCCAAACCAGATGCGCTACCGGGCTGCGCTACGCTCCGAACTTTGCCAAGTTCAACATTTTCATGTTGCCTTACTGCGAGGCAATATAATAGTTATAAGCCGCCTTATCGTCAACCAGTTTCTACATCTTTATGAATTGATTGCTGATTTTGTAGCCATTAGCGTTTACTTTTGGCGAAATCGAGCATTCTTTGTAGAGGAATTAAGGCTTTCGGGATTAATTCCGCATCAACCAACACTTCAGGACTATTTGTTTCTAAAGCCAACGCTAAATTCTCTAAAGCATTCATCGCCATCCACGGACAATGGGCACAAGAACGACAGGTTGCGCCCTTGCCTGCGGTTGGAGCTTCCATAAACTCTTTATGAGGACTGGCTTGCTGCATTTTATAAAAAATACCGCGATCGGTAGCGACAATAAACTGCTGATTCGGCAAGGTTTGTGACGCTTTTATCAATTGCGAGGTTGAACCTACGGCATCCGCAATATCTACGACCGATTCAGGCGACTCAGGATGAACCAATACGGCCGCATCGGGATACACTTTTTTTAGGTCTAAAATGCCACGCGCTTTAAACTCTTCATGAACAATACACGAGCCATCCCACAGTAACATCTCTGCGCCTGTCTCTTTTTGCACATAACGGCCTAAGTGTTTATCAGGTGCCCAAATAATTTTTTTGCCTTGCTCGGCTAAATGCTCAACGACATCAACAGCAATACTTGAAGTCACCACCCAATCAGCACGCGCCTTTACCGCCGCCGAGGTATTGGCATAGACAACAACGGTATAGTCAGGGTGCGCATCGCAAAACGCCGTAAACTCATCCACTGGACAACCCAAATCTAAAGAACAAGTGGCTTCTAAAGTGGGCATTAATACCCGTTTTTCAGGATTCAGAATTTTTGCCGTTTCGCCCATAAACTTAACCCCCGCCACGACGACAGTTTTGGCGGGATGTTGATTGCCAAAACGCGCCATTTCCAGTGAGTCAGAAACACAGCCTCCTGTAGCTTCAGCCAAAGCTTGAATATCGTTATTGGTATAATAATGTGCGACTAGTACCGCATCTTTTTCTTTTAATAATCGCTTAATCTTAGCAATTAATTCAGCTTTGCGCTCAGGACTGATTTGCGCTTCATCATGACTCGTTAAATGATCTAAATAGTCTTTCACTAATTCTTTAGCGGCATTATCAATGAGGTTATTCATAGGACTCACAAAATGATGATGATTTTAATTTCAGGACTTACGCATTTCACCGAAATTAGCGCGTTTTGTGAACTAAAAATCGTTGGAAACGATTGTTTAGTGAACAAATAAGCGATAACCGCGTAAGTCCTAAGATAAACGATTTTACCTTGTGTAGCGGCATTGTGGGATTTTTTCAAGCGACTCATCGCTAACAAGAAAAAACCGATAACAACTCTATGACCAGCATCGCGCCAACCGACTAAAATTCAGCCGCATTTATTTGACAACCGCCAACTGAATGCATAAAATGCGCCCCTCATGATGTGATGCTTTGGGGTTATAGCTCAGTTGGTAGAGCGCTACAATGGCATTGTAGAGGTCAGCGGTTCGATCCCGCTTAACTCCACCAAACATCCATTCTGAGCGAACCGAATTGGTCCCTATCGTCTAGTGGCCTAGGACATCACCATTTCATGGTGGTAACTGGGGTTCGAATCCCTGTGGGGACGCCATATTCCGAAAGCCCGCTGTTAGCGGGCTTTTTTTTAGGCCGTTAAATGCGTTTGCGTTATCTTACGTGCCAATAAGTTAGTCTGCATACTATGCAGTGTTGTTGGATGAATTTTCGTATTTTAGACGTTATTCTCAACAAAAATAACTTAAAGGTCGTGTGAACCAAATCGTGTTATTCGGCATTTTTTGGGAACAGTTTGTATTATGTTTACACTGCATCCACGTTTAGCCGAAGACTCTCTTCCGCTAGGCGATTTTCCGTTAAGCACTTGTCGCTTAATGAATGATATGCACTACCCTTGGTTGGTGCTTGTGCCGCGTGTACCGAGCATTCGTGAAATTTATGAATTATCGGTGCGTGACCAACAACAATTGTTACGTGAATCCTCTTGGGTCAGCGAACAATTAGCGAAATACTTTCGTGCCGAAAAAATGAATGTCGCTGCCATTGGTAATTTAGTACCACAGCTCCACGTTCATCATGTCGTGCGCTACAGTAATGATGCCGCTTGGCCACAGCCTGTTTGGGGTAAACACCCTGCAATGGCTTATACCGCCGAGAACTTGGCGTTTATGCGTGAAACCTTAATGTTGGCGTTTCGTGGTCGTGACGGCGTACCATTTGAGTGGACATTAACTTAATACAATTTAAGTTTTAAAAAGGGCAAACTTGCAAAAGGATTGCCCTTTTTATTGCCTGTTATTTGTTGCATCACAACACATTCGATAAAAATTGACTTCATCCTAAAATCGTTATAATACATCTAAATTCACTTTATCAGAGTTCGGTCATGGCAACAGCAGCGCAGGTTTCAGTCATTAGCGAAGACGACTATTTAGAAGGCGAAAAAGTATCAGACATCAAATATGAATACATTGATGGCTATGTTTATGCAATGGCAGGCGCAAGTAACAATCACAATCTGATTGCAGGCAATGTTTTTTTAGCATTCGCTAATCACCTAAAAAAGAACCCATGTCGGCCATACGTTTCTGACATGAAAGTCAAAATTGGCAGCAAGTATTTTTACCCAGATGTCATCGTTGATTGCTCAAATCTTTCGGGTGATAGTTATTATACTGAACAACCAACTATTTTAGTCGAAGTGCTGTCTAAATCAACACGCCGTACCGATGAAACCATCAAACGCATGGCTTATATGCAAATCCCCAGCTTACAAGAATATGTGTTGATTGAACAAGATATTGTTGATGTGGAAGTGATACGTCGAACATCAGGTTGGTTATCTGAGCATTATTTTTTGGGCGATGAACTGACTCTGTCTTCAATCAATCTTACGCTCAGTGTCGAAGATATTTATGAACGTGTGCAAAATGGTGATGTCAGCGAGTGGTTGGAAAATAAAGAAAAACAGCAAGCTAACGCAACTGCCGATATTAGGGTTTAAACGGCAACACCATCCATGCAATGACACTGACAATGCACGCAACCACCGCCAACCACATCAACAAACGATACGGTACTGGCGAACGCTGAATGATATCTACATCTTCTAGATAAATCGTTTCACACGCGCCATTGCCTGTATCAGAGCGTGTTGTACTGGTTCCGCGCTGAAAGGCAAAACCTTGATTATGGCTATAACTGGCTAAATAACCGCGCACATGAATACTGTCACCAATTTTGATACTGGCGATTTTTTTCATCAACTCTGGGCTTGCGGTTAATAAATGATTATTAGAAATCGCCGTTTGGTCAAAAGCTTGAAAGGCTGGTGTCGAACGAGTCGAAAAATTACACATAAAATCCCCACTCCAAAATTCTATTTCTTGATAAACACCACTGACAGCATTGTTACCCCACAACACACAAACATCTCTGATATTGAGTTTATCGTTCCATTGTTGATGTAAATAATCTTGCCATGAGGTTGCATCATGCTGACTCACGACCAAGCCGTATAACTCATACTGATACAAAGGCTGGATGTGATAACTAATTCCTTCTACTTCTTTATTGATGACAGGCAGGCTCACTTGAGTTTGAATAGGTGCTTGTAATAACTGTGGCGGTAATTGTGCAGGCTGAGGCAAGTCATTTCTGTGCCAAAAACTAAATATAAATAACGCGACACTGCCGATTAATAGCCAGCGAACCAACGTATGTAACATACTCAAAACCTATAAAAAAGGGCGAACATGAATTCGCCCTTCATCATAGCAGAGTCAAACTTATTGGAAAGTCTCGCCTTTCTCTGCCATATCACGCAACAATTGTGGCGGTGCAAAACGCTCGCCAAACTTCGCGGCTAACTCATCAGCACGTTGAACAAATTCAGGTAAGCCAATATAGTTAATATATTGCAATTGGCCACCTGTCCACGGCGCCATGCCAATACCAAAAATCGAACCGATGTTGGCATCTGCGACTGAGCGTAAAACGCCCTCTGCATAACACCGTGACGCTTCAATGGATTGACGGAACAATAAACGTTGTTGTAACTCGGCAAATTGCTCTGGTGTCGCTTGTTTTTTATCAGCAGCGGCAAAATGCTCGGCTAAACCCGACCACAAACGCTTTTTGCCATCAGCAGGATAATCATAAAAACCTGCACCATCTTTTTTGCCTGCACGTTTATAGTCATCACACATTTTGTCAATCAAGGCAAACGCTGGCTCAGTAGGAATCTCTTTACCTTCTAGTGCGAGGTCAATTTGTGTTTGTTTACGGACTTTGCGCGTCAACTCCATGTTCACTTCATCTAAAATCGCCAATGGGCCAACGGGCATACCTGCTTGGGCAGCCGCTTGCTCAATCGATTGGGCGTTATAGCCTTCCGCCAACATGTTGACACCTTCCATACAGAACGTACCAAATACACGCGAAGTAAAGAAGCCACGACTGTCATTGACAACAATCGGTGTTTTCTTAATTTGCAAAACGTAATCGAAGGCTTTGGCTAAAGTTTCGTCATTGGTTTTTTCGCCACAAATGATTTCAACTAAAGGCATTTTGTCCACAGGAGAGAAGAAATGAAGGCCGATAAAGTTTTGTGGATGCTGTGATGCTGTCGCTAAACCTGTAATTGGCAAAGTCGAGGTGTTAGAGGCAAACACCAATTCAGGATTGCATACCGCTTCGACTTTTTTGGTGACATCGGCTTTGATTTCACGGCTTTCAAATACCGCTTCAATGACTAAATCACAACCCGCCAAATCGGCATAATCGTTAGACGCTTTAATCAAGGCTAATTTCTCAGCGGCAGCTTCTTTGGTCATACTGCCTTTAGAAACGCGCTTATCGAGCAGTTTTTGGCTATAGCCTTTGCCACGCTCGGCCGCTTCTAAGTTCATATCTAACAACACGACTTCGATGCCTGACATCGCGGAAACATAAGCAATGCCCTGCCCCATCATTCCTGCGCCTAATACGCCCACTTTTTTGCTTTTCCAAACGGGATACAGCTCTTTCGATGGACGACTTGCGCCTTTATTGATTTTTTGCAAATCAAAGAAAAAGGCTTTGATGAAGTTTTTCGACTCTTTGCCACAGGCCAAACTGGTGAAATAACGACCTTCGATTTTCAAGGCATTATCAAAATCAACTTGTGCCCCTTCAACCGCGACACACAAAATCGCTTTTGGCGCAGGATAGTTTGCACCTTTGATTTGTTTCAGCAAGTTGGATGGGAACGCAGGTAAATTCATCGCCAACGCGGGTGTACTAGGTGTACCACCAGGCATTTTATAACCTGATTTATCCCAAGGTTGTTGTGCGCTCGGATTCGCAATAATCCATGCTTTGGCTTTCGCCATCATGTCTTCAGTGCTTTCGGCGATGTCGTCAATTAAACCAACACTTTTCGCTTTAGCAACTTTCATGCGGTCGCCTTTCATCAATACGTTCATTAAGGCATTTTGAATACCTAACATACGCACAGTACGAACAACACCACCAGCACCCGGTAATAAACCTAAAGACACTTCAGGTAAACCAAACTCTGCTTTAGGATTATTTAACGCGATACGATGATGACACGCCAACGCAATTTCTAAACCGCCACCTAATGCTGTGCCATTCATTGCAGCAACAACAGGCTTGCCCAAGGTTTCTAAAGCACGAAGTTGCGCTTTCATCACTGTTAATTTGGCTTCAAACAAAGGTGCGTGTTCGGGTTTGGCTTGAATCAATGCGGTTAAATCACCGCCTGCAAAAAACGTTTTTTTCGCAGAGGTAACAATCACACCTTTAATACGCGCTTTTTCCGCTTTTAATTTAGTGACGGTTGCGGCTAAGGCGTTATCAAACACCTCATTCATGATGTTGGCTTCGCCAGTCGGATCATCAATCGTTAGGGTAACAATACTGTCCGCATCTTCGTGCCAATGGATTCCAATAATATCAGTCATGTTATTTACACCCTTAAACTAATTCGATAATCGTTGCGATACCCATACCGCCACCCACACACAAGGTCGCTAAACCGCGTTTTAAGCCACGACGTTCTAATTCGTCCATGAGTGTGCCTAAAATCATGCAGCCTGTTGCGCCTAGGGGATGTCCCATCGCAATCGCGCCACCATTGACGTTCACGACACTGTCATCAATGCCCATATCTTTCATAAAGCGTAAGGCAACAGCGGCAAAGGCTTCGTTAATTTCCCACAAATCAATATCTTTCGCGGTTAAGCCTGCTTTGGCTAAGGCTTTATGTGCTGCTGGCGCTGGGCCTGTGAGCATAATTGTGGCATCTGCACCTGATACGGCAGTTGCTAAGAAACGGGCACGAGGTTTAATGCCAAGATTTTCGCCTGCTTGTTTGTTGCCAATGAGCATCAATGCTGCACCGTCCACAATGCCTGAAGAGTTACCTGCGGTATGAACGTGAGTGATGCTTTCTACCCAATGATATTTTTGCAAAGCAACGGCATTGAAACCGCCCATTTCGCCCATCATCATAAAGGAAGGTTGTAATGCGCCTAAGCCATCTAAAGTCGCATTGGCACGAATAAACTCGTCTTTGGCTAATACCGTCAAACCGTTCATATCTTTGACAGGCACAACTGACTTATCAAAATAACCATTGGCTTGTGCTGCGGCGGCACGTTGTTGCGACTGCAAGGCAAAACTATCAATATCAGTACGAGAGAAGCCTTCAAGGGTGGCAATTAAATCGGCACCAATTCCTTGAGGCACAAAACCTGTTTTTAAGTTAGTGGCGGGATCCATTGCCCATGCACCACCGTCTGAACCCATCGACAAACGCGACATGGATTCAACGCCACCTGCAATGACTAAATCTTCAAAGCCTGAGCGCACTTTCATCGCCGCCAAGTTGACCGCTTCTAAACCCGAAGCACAAAAACGGTTTAACTGAACACCTGCAACCGTATCCGCCATGCCAGCAGCCAATGCGGCCGTCTTGGCAACGTCTGCCCCTTGATCGCCAACTGGGGTTACACATCCCAACACCACATCATCAGCCATTTGCTTAATGGCTTGACCATTACGCTCGGCCAATGCATCTATTAAACCTACGACTAAATCGACAGGCTTGATGGTATGGAGCGAACCATCTTTTTTACCTTTGCCACGCGGTGTGCGTATAGCATCAAAAATGAAAGCGTCAGTTGTCATCCGTTGTACCTCTTTGCTGGGCTAATAAGTCAGAATGGCGTGTGATAAGTCACGGCATTCTTTGTGTACAAAACACACAAATTTATTGGACGCTCGTATAATATGTTATCGCACGGTAAAAAACCAAGCATTTGCTTGCTTAAGACGTAAAAAAATATTTTTACTGTTCACCATCGACGCAATACACAAGCTATAACACTGTTTAATGTAGGAATTCAGTAATATCTGCGACAATAACTTGACCATTCTCTGTGTGGTCATTATCTTAAAGGATGAACAATTAGGGATATACTATAAGATGTAGCGGATAAGCTACGGTAATTAACTTATTATTTAACAACGTATTCCTTTAATACTTTGTCACAAGACTAATTAGAGCGCGATATCCTATGGCGATGCCATCACCACAATTACAACAATTATTAGAGCTTGGCTCAAAACACATGCGTCTATTGGCGTACATGGTTGCGGTGAGTATTTTTGCTTCGGGTGTGTACACTGGCATTTTTAACCCTAAAATTATTGCACTTATACCATTTAGTATTTTTTTATCTTTTGGATTGTCTTGGCTACATCGTCGTCTATCTAATCGTTTACCCAGCCAAGCAACAGCGATTGTTTTATTGCTTGATGGCTTGATTACGGGTTTTGGTATTGCGTCCATTCAATACGCATTAGTCCCGATGTTAGTTTTTATTGCCATGCTCAATGCCAGCGCACTGTCGTTTGGTAATTTATTTTTGTGGGTATTTACAGGCTTTTTTTGTTTATTTGGTTCTTTATTGGGCGGAATGTTGTTTGGTTTTCAAGCAGGTGTTTACGATAATACGCCCACTGCCGTGAATGTTGTCGCCTTAATTGGCGCAGCTTTTTATTTTGGCCTAACCGCTTTTCGTTCTCGCGAACAATCTCGCGCCCTGATCAATGCACAGCATCAAATTAGAGAGCAACAAGACGAGTCATTTCAGCTGTCGAGAAAAATTGCTAAATACCTTCCTCCCCAAGTATTAGAGTCCATTTTTAAGGGCAAGCGTGATGCCAAGCTCCAAACACAACGCAAACGCTTGACGATATTTTTCTCCGATATTAAAGACTTTACTGAAGCATCTGATGAAATGCCACCCGACTTATTAACGGAAATGCTCAATACTTATTTTGAACATATGTCGAGAATCGCTCTGCGTTATGGTGGCACCATTGATAAGTTTATTGGTGATGCCATTTTAATTTTTTATGGCGACCCTGTGTCACGAGGGACTAAAGAAGATGCCACTGCTTGTGTGTCGATGGCCATTGAAATGCGTCGGGAGATGCAAATCCTGCGGCAAAAATGGCAAAGCCAAAATATCGACAAACCCTTACATATTCGTATGGGCATTACTACAGGTTATTGCCATGTCGGTAATTTTGGCTCCGAAACGCGCATGAGCTATACCATTATTGGCCGTGATGCCAATCTTGCCGCCCGTTTACAAGGTGTTGCCTCCCCTGATGAAGTTTTAATTTCCAATGAAACGTATTTATTGGTGCGCGACCATGTGATGTGCCGAGAAAAAGGCGCAGTGAGTTTAAGAGGCATTGCCAAACCGATTCAAGTGTGGGAAGTCGTTGATTTTCATTCGGACATGAAAAACCAAAGCAGTTGGGTTGAACATGAACTAGATGGTTTTGTGATGCACATGGACACCAACAAAGTGAAAAACTACGATAAAGACCGCATTGTTAAAGCTTTAGAAGTGGCCGCCAAACAACTAAAAGATACGCATATTTTATAATCACCAACTTAAATCTCCCCTTACCCCTCTTTCCCAAAGAGGGGAATTCTGATTATTGCTATTCTTGTGAAACGTCAACAGACGCTAATGAACGGTAGGTTAGCAATAAGCGCAAATCCAACTCTAATTGATGATAATTCGGCTCCATGTACTCACAAAGTTTATAAAAGGCTTTGTTATGCTCAAGCTCTTTAAGATGGGCTAATTCATGGACGACAATCATTTTCAATAGCTCAGGTGCAGCCTCTTTAAACAGCGAAGCAATACGAATTTCTTTCTTCGCTTTTAATTTTCCACCCTGCACTCTCGATATTTTGGTATGTAAACCCAGTGCGTTATGCACCACATCCAACTTACTGTCATAAGCCACTTTATCAATCATGGGCGCATTTTTTAGATGTTCTTGTTTCAGCGTCATGGTGTATTGATAGAGCATTTTATCGGTTTGAATGTCATGCCGTTGTGGATAACGACGACTTAAATACTCACCTAATTTATTATCGGCAATAAGTTGTTGTACCTGATTTTGCAAGGTAATGGGATAGGCAGTTAAAAACTTGAGTTGCGACATAGTGTAGGTTATGTTGAGCCGTGAAAAACATCATATAGCTTATCAGCTTCGTCAACATCTGTACAAAAGCAACACTCTATGTGCCGTGACACGATTGATTAAGATTGTTAGAGTGAAAGAGGACGTATATCGTAAAACTGCTCTTCTTAGACTGCTCAACTTATGAACAAAAACATTCTTATCGTCGGTAGCCTTGCCATTGTTTTGGGTGCAGGCAGTTATTGGTTTAATACGAAGGCTGTCGCCGTAACCGTTGTTTCACCCGAACAAACACGCTTACAAGTGACTATTTTAGCGACAGGGCAAGTACAAACGCGTACCGCCACCACCATTAACACCGAAATAGCAGGCACGGTTAAAACCTTAGTGGATGAAGGTCAAACCGTTAACACTGGCGATATTTTAGCCACTCTTGTCGATAAAGATGCCGACAGCGTCTATCAACAAGCAGTCGCCAATCTCAAATCAGCCGAACTCAAACTAGACCATTTACGCCATATCGATCGTCCTCAAGCCAGTCTCAAAGCGCAACAAAATGCGGTTTTATTACAACAAGCGCAACGGCAACTCAGTCACACAGCAACTCTCGCTAAAACACAACAAACCACCGAAGAAGCCTTAGCAACCGCGCAAGAACAAACAACATTGCGTGAAGCCGATGCCAATAGCGCAAAACTGCTAGTAAAAGCCTTAGCGACGAATGGCGTTGAAGAAAACTTAGCATTAGCAGCCATTCAACAAGCGCAAAGCCAATTACAACAAGCGCAACATCGCCAACAACGACAAACCATTACTAGCCCTTTTCCTGCCATTGTTTTAGAGCGTAAAGCCGATGCGGGGCAATATCTTAAACAAGGTGAAGCTATACTGACGCTTTCCCCTCTTCATCAACAAGAAATTATTGCCCGTTTGGATGAGCGTTGGTTACCACAAATCTCCTTAAATCAAACGGCAACCTTATTAGCAGATGCCTTTCCGCAAGAAAAATTTACCGCCACCATTAGCCATATTGCCCCGTCAATTAATGACACTCGTGGCACGATTGAAATTCGGCTAAAAAACCCACAATGGCCGACTTTCTTGCGTGAAGGCATGACCGTTTCGATGGAATTATTAAGCCAACAACAAGCTCAAGCGATGGTTATTCCGAGCGCGGCGTTACAACAAAGTCAAAATCAATATTGGTTATGGTTAGCAAAAGACGGCAAAGCGGTACGACAAAATATCAGTATTGGTCAACGTGCTGCCGACAAAGTGCAAGTGATTAGCGGTTTAGCGAACAACTCGCAAATTATTCTCAGTGATAAACCTTTACAAGCAGGACAAAAAATTTCCATTCACGCACCTGCAACAAAAGGTCAATAATTCATGGTTTGGTTTGAATGGCAGGTGGCAACACGCTTTTTACGTGAGGGCAAAACCCAAACATTATTAATTGCTAGTGGCATTGCGCTGGGCGTAGCCGTCATTGTGTTTATAAGTGCATTGGTGACAGGTTTACAAGGCACGATTATTAAACGAACCTTAGGTACACAAGCGCATATTGTCATTACTGCGCCCGATAAAATGTTATTACCCAGTGTCACTGATGGCACGGTTTTTCGAGATATTCAGCCACGTCCACAAATTATCGAGCCGATTCTAAATTGGCAGTTATTACTCAAACAATTACAACAAGAACCCACATTAAAAGCGGTTTCGCCCTTAGTATCAGGCGCAGCGTTTGCCATTCGCGGTCAAGCGGATAAAACGGTGTCTATTTTAGGCATTGACCCTGTTGCATATACCAAAATTATTCCTTTAGAAGAAAACCTCACCGCAGGACAACTCCGTCTTAATAATGATGAAGCCGTGATTGGCCGACGTTTAGCTGATGATTTAGGCATTCGTGTTGGCGACCGTATGAATATCATCACCTCAAGCAATCGTTCTTTAGCGGTACGTATTACGGGGATATTTGAATTAGGCGTGAAAGATTTAGATAAGCGCTGGGTGTTTTTATCGCTACGTTCCGCACAAAATTTACTCGACTTAAATGGGCAAATTACCGGCATCGACTTACAAGTAAAGTCATTATTTGATGCCGAAATCATCTCGCAACGCCTACAAAATCATTATGGTATTAAAGCTGAAAGTTGGATGAGTAGTAACGAACAACTGATGACGGCCTTAAAATCTCAAACCGCATCCACGACCTTGATTCGATTTTTTGTCTTAATTTCTGTCGCCTTTGGTATTGCCAGCGTCTTAGCGATTGCCGTCGTACAAAAACAAAAAGAGATTGGTATTCTGCGGGCAATGGGTATGAGCCAACACTCTGTCTTAGCAGTATTTTTGATTCAAGGAGGCTTATTGGGGATGTTTGGCTCACTGCTTGGGGCATTGGGCGGTATGGGCTTAGGCAAGATGTTTGGCTTTTTTGCCCGCAATGCCGCAGGTGAGCCATTATTTGAATTAGCACTGACATCAGAGCTGATTCTAAGTACCACAATTATCGCCACTTTAACGGGGTTAATCGCCGCTGCTATGCCTGCGTATCGCGCAGCCAAACTTGACCCTGTGCAAGCCATTCGTTACGGCTAAGGCTAATTTTTATGACTGATGTGTTAAAAGTTGAAAAATTGAATCGTTATTACGGTGAAGGTGATACACAAACTCACGTTTTAAAAGATGTCTCTTTTAACTTAAAAAAAGGTGAGTTTACGGCATTGGTCGGCCAATCAGGTTCAGGGAAATCCACCCTATTAAATTTGATTGGCTTATTAGAGCAGCCTAGTAGCGGCGAACTTTATCTGACTGAGCAAAAAATTAGCACCTTAAGCGAACAGCAGCGTACACAATTACGCAATCATGCCTTGGGTTTTGTCTTTCAGTTTCATCATTTATTATCGGCATTTACAGCCATTGAAAACGTGATGATGCCATTAAAAATTCGTGGCATTGCTGAGAAAAAACTCCGCCCACGCGCTCAAGCGCTGTTAGCAAAAGTGGGTTTAGAAAACTATGCTGAACGTTATCCGACACAACTCTCAGGCGGGCAACAACAACGAGTCGCCATCGTCCGCGCCTTAATGACGCAACCTGCATTGGTATTAGCCGACGAACCGACAGGCAATTTAGACACTCAGACTGCCGATAGTATTTTCACCCTACTTCGTCAAATCAACCAAGAAGATGGCACGGCATTTTTAATTGTCACGCATGACACCAATCTCGCCGCTCGTTGTGATCGGCAATTAATTTTGAAAGATGGTGTCTTGTTGTAGGGGGGACACTTAAAAGTCCCCTCCCTTGATAAGGGGAGGGTTAGGGTGGAGTTCTGCGTCATGGCAACTAACCCCTCCCAGCCTCCCCCTTATCAGGTGGAGGAGATATGGTGTAAGTTTTTGGCGGCAATGGCCAATCAAAACCATCACCACAATCTATAATTTAACCATAAAAATCCGCGAGAGCTAACGTTTATGACTATCCAATTTTTAGCTGCCAATGAACCGTTAATTGTCGATGGTAAACCGCGTTTAGGTTATTTTGATGATGCGCTTCCCATAATCAATACGTCTGATTTTGTTTATGATAATCCTTTTGGCCAAGCACGCTCAGATTTTCAAAAATGGTTAGGCAATAAAGAATTTCAATACTTTGGCGGGATGAGCGACCGTTTAATTTTTGGCTGTGCCATTGCCAATTTACGTTATGTCGCCATTGCTTTTGTCTATGTTTACGATATTAAAGCGCAGAAACTATGGTCACGCTCATGGCGTAGTCCACTCGGTTTAGGGTTTGATTTAGCCAATAACTCACGTCAAGGCGAAACGCATTTTCGTATTCCTGCTATCGTCGATATTCATTTACGTTACCAAGATAATCCGCGTGAAAAAACGTTAATGATTAAATGCAAAGGTTTAGATATTGAAGCGCGTATGGACGAACAAGGTTTACAACCGATGTCGATTTGTACACGCACAGGTTATAGCGGTTGGACATATACGGCAAAGTCCGCAGGACTGCCCTTACATGGTTTTGTGAAGTTAAACGACGAACATATTGATTTACAACAAATTAAAGCCTATGGCAGTTTGGATTTTTCCACAGGCTATATGCGTCGAGAAACGTGGTGGAATTGGGCTTGCTCAGCAGGTGAAATTCAATCGGGAGCGCGCAAAGGCCAACGAGTAGGACTGAATTTATCGACAGGTGTGAACGAAACCAGTTTTAGTGAAAATTGCTTTTGGCTCAATGGTCAATGTTATCCACTGAATCATGCGCAATTTAAGTTTGATATTAAAGACACACTGCAACCGTGGCAAATTACGGCCGACAATGGCCAATTGCAATTACAGTTTCAACCAATGGGTATGCACCGCGAAAAAGTGCGGGCGGGCTTTTTAAATACCCACTTTCGACAAATGTTTGGTGAGTTTAAAGGCTGTATTGTTCTCAATGGTGAAGAAATCTGTTTAGATGGTCTGAAAGGTTTTGTTGAAGACCAATATATTAAATGGTGATGTTATGCGTAGCTTGGGTAGAAATATTGGATTTGCTGTCATTCTGACGCTGTGTAGTGTGGTAGCCACGGCAGGTGAATGGGTGGGTAGCCCTGCTCCTGCTTTTAGCCTGCCCGACCAAGATGGCAAAACGCACCAACTGCAAGATTACAAAGGCAAATGGTTAGTCCTATACTTTTATCCTAAAGACCATACCTCAGGCTGTACCGAAGAAGCCAAACGCTTTCGTGATCAGTTTGCCAACTATAAAAAGCAAGGCATTGTCGTCGCAGGTGTCAGTTTAGATAGTGTGGAATCACATAAGCGTTTTGCCCAAGACTTAAAACTGCCCTTCTCTTTATTATCAGATAGTAAAAAAGAACTGTCTAAACAACTTGGCGTATTGAATGGTTGGGGAGCGATGAGTTTTACCAGTCGAGAAACGTTTTTAATTGATCCCAAAGGCACTATTGTCTATCACTACAATAGCGTTAATCCTGAAAGCCATGCCACACAAGTCTTGGCTGATGTCGCCAAGCTTTCAAAAAAATAATGGCCTAAATGTTTGATAGTCGTTGATTGTTTGGGCGATGAAGTTTCCTTCTTTGGGATTGAGAGTCATTAAATTAAACATTGGAAATCTCCCCTAACCCCTCTTTAATACAGAGGGGGACTTCGGAGGTTTTGGCTACTTTAATGGGTTTGCTTGCATAAACTTGACCACAACTTGTGCTAACTCTTCGCCTTGATCCTCTTGTAAAAAGTGTCCACCATTTTTTATCGTGGTATGCGCCTGCCCTGCACAACCAGGAATTAAGGCAGGAAAAACACCCGCCATACTCGACATAATCGGGTCTTTATCACTAAACGCGCATAAAAAAGGTTTTTGCCACTGGACTAATCTTTTCCATGCTTGAGCATTGTTACGCATATCGCTGGGCACTAAGCGCGGAAATACGCGTGCGCCTGCCATATACTCTTGTGAAGGATAAGGGGCGTTATACGCAGCTTTTATTGCTGACGACATTTTGACTGCTGTACCCATCTGCAGGACAAAACCTGCTGTCCAACTCGGATATAACTGTGAAAAACTATACCATGCGCCAAAACCCACAGTAGCACGCAGTTTTTTCCAAGCACTAAATACGGGTTTTAGAGCAGGACTTTTCATGGGAAAAGCAGGCAGCATGGTATTAGCGGCTACGACTCGGGCAAAATCTTCCGATCGTTCAGCAACAAGACGCAGACCAATTAAACCACCCCAATCCTGACACACTAAAGTGATATTTTTAAGCTGTAACTGCGTCAACAGTGAGCCAATCCATTGCACATGACGGACATGCGTATAGTCACTTTGCTCAGTTGGTTTATCTGAACGACCGAAACCGATTAAATCGGGAGCAATAACCCGATAACCCGCTTTAACGACCACAGGAATCATTTTACGATAGAGATAACTCCAACTGGGTTCGCCATGTAGCATTAACACAACGGGCGCATCAGGATGTCCTTCATCAAGATAATGCAAGCGCAACTCTCCTCCTTCGGTGTCATCGACCATCAGATAGTGCGGTTCAAATGCATAACCTTCAAGATCAGCAAAACAGTCATCAGGCGTGCGTAAGTATTTCATGTTGGCATTCCAAAAGTTAATGAGAGAGTCTCTCACATGAAGATACCATCGACTTATACCATTGGCAGTATAAAAATCAGCTCAATAACCCATTCGTTAATTGATTAATAGCAAAACTACCATCCCAATGACGACGTGGACGTTCACCCATACGCAACATAATCAATTGATGTTTGGGGCTAACAAAAAGATATTGCCCGCGTAAACCTTCAAAATAAAACACCGTTTTATCATGATGTTGCTCAGTCGCGTGCATTGCTTCAAAAGAAGGTATGCCACGAATTACGCCATAATCATGCGCTTTCAGCCATAACTGATAACCATAATCAGATTTTCCATCTTTAATACCTCGTTCAGGGGTATTACGCGGGACTTGCATTTGCTGTAACCATTCGGCGGCAACAATTTGCTGTCCTTGATAATTTCCCTGCGTCAAAAACAGACTAGCGACTCTTAACCAATCTTCTGGACGAGCAAACATCGCAGCAAAAGTACGTGCGGTACCTTGATGTTTATCTAACCATAAAGATGCCTCATGGCAGCCCAAGGGTTCCCATAAATACCGTGAAAAAAACTCAGCCGTTGTTAGTCCCGAAGCCCGCTCCAGAATCAAGCCCAAAAGTTGAGTGTTATAATTATTATATTCAAAATAAGCCGCAGGTTTGTTAACCGCAGGCAACGCCAAAATATGACGATTGATATCCGTACCCAAATATAAACGCACGATTAACGGTAAAAACGTCAAGCCATGTAATTTTAAATCACTTTTAAGCCCTGATTGCATGGTTAACAAATGCTCAATCGTAATATCTGCTCGGCTATCGTTTTTCCATTCGGGCAAATAATTAGCCACCGAATCATGTACGCTGTTAATCATGCCTTTATCAATAGCAATACCGATAGCAATGGCTTGAATGGTTTTTACCATCGACATCGAGTTGAACGTTTGTTCTTTCGTAAATTTCTTATACGACTCATGCACCAAGTGCCCGTCATGCATCACCAAGAAAGCGCGAGTGTTTTGTTGAAATAAATACTGCTCAACTTGCGCCAAAACATCGGCCTTAATCCAGCCTTGTTTATGAGTGTTCACTGGTAGTTGACTAGCTTGATGAGCACCAGAAACGGGAATCAACGGCTTATACCACTGACTATGGGTAATCGGCTGAATGACTTGTGAGCCTAGAACCCTATATAAATATACCCACCATAAATAAAGACTATTTTTCATCATAAACTCCTGCTGACCTGCACTGAGCTTTGTTTAAAAGCCATATTATCAGCATAATCACATAAAATAAGTGTACACTTGTACTCTTAGCAATCATGCGCTATTGTTGAGATGAGATATTGCGAGATAGCGACAAACTTCAGGGTTTTAAACAGCCCTATTATGAAAATCTTGTGAATTTACGCCTATTTCTGTCCAACAATAGGACGTTAATTGCAAAATCAGCGCAATTTAATGCTAATTTATTGTGTAATGACTAGTACAGTTGCTGGTCATGCAAAGGTAAAGAGAGGTACACACAATGGTACGTTCTTTCATATTGAAGAGCAGACACAGCGTAACAGGATTTGCGCTCATGGCGACCTGTTTAGGAGTGGTCAACGCTCACGCGGCTATTACTGACAAACCAGTATTACCGTCCGAAACCCCCTTAACCATCAAATTTTGTGTTTATGACATGATGGGTACTGGTGGCGATGTTTATCATTATGCCCAAAATTTGGCACTCAACGCTAAAAAATGGCATGTTAACGCAGTGATCAAAGCCTACACCGATGAACGGGTAGCCTCTGATGATTTTAAAGCAGGGCAATGTGATGGCCTTGCTATCAGCACCTTACGTGCCAAGCAATTCAACCCATTTATTGGCAGTATTGACTCGATTGGCTCTGCACCCAGCTATCAGCATATTCATATGCTCGTTTCGACTTTCAATAGCCCACAAATTGCACCATTAATGATTAAAGGAGATTATCAAGTCATCACGGTTATGCCATTAGGCGCGGCTTATGTCATGGTCAATAATCGTCATATTGACTCCTTAGACAAAGCAGCTGGAAAAAAAGTTGCAGTGATAGATGTGGATAAAGCACAATCGAAAATCGTGCAAAAATTGGGTGCTCAGGCAGTAACTACTGACATCTACAACTTTGCCAATTTATTCAATAACGGCCAAGTCGATATTATTACCGCCCCTGCCGTTGCTTTTAAACCGTTAGAACTTGCTAAAGGTTTAGGTGAGTATGGCGGAATTTACCGTTTACCGTTGACACAAATGACAGGCACGATTTTAATTAATCGCAAGCGTTTGTTAACACGCATTCCTGATTTAGACCAAAAAATTGGCAAAATTCGGGAATTTGCGCTGAAAGAAATGGATAAATCCATTATTTATATAGGACAACGTGAACAGGAAATTCCTGCTCATTTTTGGTTAGATTTACCAGCACACGAGCAAGCACGCTATGTGCAAATAATGCGCGAGGCTCGTTTACAACTCACTAAAGAAGGTGCGTATGATCCTCGGATGATGGCGTTAATGAAAAAGGTTCGATGCAAAATTGAGCCAAACAACGCCGAATGTTCGATGGTGAATTAACACGATTATCAGCATTAAAAGACAGCCGTCTTGTTATCTCCCTTGACGGCTTGTTTTTTGCCCACATCACGCCTACTATCATCATGCTCAAAATTAAGCGTAAAACCTTAAAACAACAAATACCGCAAATAGCAACTAATAAAGTGCTGTTCATGGAGTGATTTTCATGCGAAGACCTTTTCTTCTCACCTTAATTCGTCATTTTTTTCAAGCTTTAGCACTCTCTATTATCTGTAGCGTTGTCCATGCCTCTGAGCTTCTACCGCTTGCTGACGGCTTAAACCCTAATGAAAACGGTTTACCACCACCCTTAGAAAAACCATTCTATGTGTCCGTTTGTTTTTTTGATATGCAGGGTAAAAACGGCGATTTTTATAGTCGCGCCAAAGACTTAGCATTAATTGCTCGCCGTTGGAATGTGATTACTGAAATTAAAGTCTTTACTGACGAACGCGTTGCTGCGGAAAATTTTAAAGCAGGCCAATGTGATGCCGCAGCGATTTCCACCATGCGCGCTCGCCAGTTCAACTTGTTTATGGGAAGTATTGAAGCGGTGGGTGGCATTACCAATTACGACCAACTACGACTATTATTAAGAACCTTACTCGACCCCAAACTTGTGCCCTTAACCATTACAGAGCCGTATCAAATTGTGGGTATGATGCCTGTGGGGGGGGTATATGTGCATGTGCGTGACCGCGCAATTAACTCCATCGAAAAAGCTGCAGGTAAAAAAGTTGCTGTTTTAGATTGGGATAAATCACAAGCTGAGATTGTGCATAGAATTGGAGCTCAACCAGTAGCTTCTGATTTATCTAATTTTGCAGGGAAGTTTAATAATGGCCAAGTCGATATTCTTGTTGCTCCAGCCTTGGTTTTTCGCCCTTTTGAATTAGAGCGGGGCTTAGCTGAAAAAGGGGCAATTTATCGCTTCCCCATCACTCAAATGACCGCTAGCTTAGTGATCAATCGGGACCGCATTAAAAAGAAACTACCCGATTTAGACGAAAAATTAGTGCAGTTTCGTGCCATTGCCTCTCAATTTATGGATCAAATGTTGACGCAGGTGTACGCCACTATTGATAAATCTGAAGCAGATATTCCTGCTAAATATTGGCTCAATGTTAATCCTGAAGATGAAGCTCATTACTGGCAACTTTTGCGCGAAGCGCGCATTGCCATGACCCAAAAAGGGTATTACGACCCAAAAATGATGTCTTTACTGAAACGTATTCGCTGCAAAACCAAAGTCGAAAGTGCTGAATGTACTCAAAGCGAAGAATAGTCGAAATCTAACTAAAGGGGAGTCTTTCCCCTTGCCCTCTCACTTAAAAAAACAGTCACAAGTCGCCAAACTGACATCAATGAATGTTCTGTTAGTCAATGCATAGATTTAATACATACACTATTATTTTCCAATAATAGATACTATTTTCCATAAGAGAAGTTCATCATGACAATAAAATCAAAGCTGCAAACCCTGTTGGCTACAACATTACTATTAGCTAGTACCAATACTCTTGCAGCACCCGTCGCTGATGCATCAATGAAAACACTCTCCGCAGGCATGAAACCATTAGAAAAACCATTAAATATTACTTTTTGTATTTTTGACATCATGGGTACAAAGGGCGACGCTTTTTCTTATGCCAAAGACCTGACTTTAGAAGCCAAAAAATGGAACATTAATGCCACATTAAAAGCTTATACCGACGAGCGTATTGCCGCCGAAGACTTTAAAGCGGGTCAGTGTGATGGTGTTGCCATTTCAACAATGCGCGCCAAACAATTTAATTTTTTTATTGGTAGCGTTGACTCACCGGGAGCACTCCCCACTTTTCAGCACGTCCGTGAGTTAGTGAATACCTTAGCGAATCCTAAATTAAACAGCTTAACTATCAGCGGCCCTTATCAAGTGGCGGCTTTGATTCCTTTGGGTGCTGCTTATGTTTTTGTCAATGATCGCAACATCAACTCCATCGAAAAAGCGGCTGGCAAAAAAATTGCCGTTTTAGACTTTGATAAAGCGCAAGCGCAAATTGTACAAAAACTTGGCGCACAACCTGTTGCTTCTGATATTACCAACTTTGCGGGGAAGTTTAACAACGGCCAAGTGGACATTATTGCGGCACCTGCCATTGTTTATCGCCCACTGGAGTTATATCGTGGCTTAGGCGATAAAGGCGGAATTTTCCGTTTTCCACTTTTACAGGTCACAGCTACTGTCATTATTCGCCGCGACAAATTTAAAGACATTCCTGGCTTTGATGATGCGATGATCAAAATGCGTGAATATGCCGCTGGTCGTTTAGACATGATTGAAAAAATCATTCTCAAAGGCGAAGCCGACATTCCTGCAAAATACTGGATGGACTTAAGTACTGCTGATAAAGAGAAATATACTGCGATGATGCGTGATGCGCGAATTAGCATGACCAAAGAAGGCTACTACGACCCGAAAATGATGTCTTTATTGAAAAAAATTCGTTGTAAGTCTGCACCTGCAAATGTTGAATGCACTCTGAAAGACGAATAAAGATTCAAAATAAACGCTGGTTACTTAGCGTTTATTTGATCCATGTCCACACCCGCCAAGGACGGCTTTAACCCTCAAGAACTAATTATAAATATCACTCGGCACCGTGCCTTAATCACAAAACCGCCAATATAACCTTCAATTTGAAGCGATTTTAGGTCAATAACTGGTCTCAAACATTATTCTGCTTTAAAGTTCACTAATACCAACAAAAAGTATTAAGGAACATATCGATGATGAATATCTCGACGCTCAAAACACTACTTCTCCCCATTACACTCGCCAGTAGCTTCACGAGCTTAGCCGCGCCTATTTCAGCCGCCGTTAATAGTGAATTCCCACAAACAATTAATATGCGCTTTTGTATTTTTGATATTGTTGGCACTAAAGGTGATGCTTATACCTACGCGAAAGATTTGGCACTTGAAGCCAAAAAATGGAATGTTCAAGTTGAATTAAAGGTTTACACCGATGAACGCATTGCCGCAGAAGACTTTAAAGCAGGTCAATGTGACGGCGTGGCCATTACCACCATGCGCGCCAAACAATTTAATTTCTTTGTCGGTAGCGTGGACTCACCAGGAGCATTACCGACGTTTAAACACGTTCGTGAACTCGTGCATACCCTAGCAAATCCAAAATTGAATAGTTTGACTATTAATGGCTCATACCAAGTGGCGGCAATTATTCCTTTAGGTGCGGCTTATGTCTTTGTTAATGATCGTAAAATTGACTCGGTAGAAAAAGCCGCAGGTAAAAAAATTGCGGTTTTAGACTTTGATAAAGCACAAGCCAAAATTGTGCAAAAGCTCGGCGCACAACCTGTATCCTCAGATATTACCAACTTTGCGGGTAAGTTTAATAACGGCCAAGTCGATATTATTGGCGCACCCGCACTCGCTTTTCGTCCGTTAGAGCTATATCGTGGTTTAGGGGATAAAGGCGCAATTTTCCGTTTTCCACTGATTCAAGTCACTGCCTCAGTGATTGTTAATCGGGATAAGTATAAAAACATCCCCGACTTTGATACGCGCATGATTAGAATGCGTCAATTTGCCGCCAGTAAACTGGATATGATTGAAAAAATGATCAACAAAAGTGAAGCCGATATTCCTACTAAATACTGGTTAGACTTAACGCCTGCTGATAAAGACAAATACACTGCTTTAATGCGTGAAGCGCGGATTAGCATGACCAAAGAGGGCTTTTATGACCCGAAAATGATGTCTTTATTAAAGAAAATTCGCTGCAAGTTTGACCCTGTTAATCAAGAATGTACCTCTAAAGACGAATAACCCCTACAATTCCCTAGTTTTTTGACATTTCACGATAGTGGCCAAAAAAGCTGACGTTCCCCTCTTTAGCAAAGAGGGGCTAGGGGAGATTTCCAGCATTCGACTTTACCATGACGACAAAATCCCCCTCAATCCCCCTTTGCCAAAGGGGGAAGCTTCGAAATTTAACGCGCAGGAATCACTTTCCCCATTCTTTCTGTAATCGACTGCGAACCTTGCTCAAATCCCAAGCCATAATGCACGGCATTGGTCATCACTTTTTTTACATAATCTCTGGTTTCTAAAAACGGAATAGTCTCGGTATAGACATCAACAGGCAATGGCGTACTGGCTTGCCATTGACGCGCTCGGCTCGGCCCCGCGTTATACCCTGCCGTTGCCAATACAGGCTGATTACCCAGTTGTTGAAAAACATGACCAATATAATAAGTCCCCAAACGAACATTCATCCCTACTTCGTTGACCATGCCAGCGTGATAGGGAATTTTTAAACGATTGGCGACCCATTGCGCAGTGGTGGGCATTAACTGCATCAAGCCACCCGCACCCACTGTTGATTTGGCATTGGTAATAAAACGACTTTCTTGACGAATCAAACCATAAACCCAAGCAGGATCAACCCCCAACTCTTGTGCATAACCCCGCGTAATTTCTTTATAAGGGGTTAAATAACGCAAACTATAGCTATGTAGTTGCTTCGTGCGGTCAGCCGCATAAATGGCACGGTCATACCAACGGACGTTTGCAGCCTGCTCTGCCGCTGCTAACAGCAATTTGTCGTCTGCATTGCGTAATGACCAATTCCATTCACGTACTGCTTCTGTTCGCAAATCTAGCGTATATAAAGCCAGCGCTCGTTGTAAGCCTACATTTTGATTGCTCAGTTGCTTATCTTGCTCTGTCACGGCATAGGTTTTTGGTTGGTTACTGATACGATTCCCTAAGCGATCACGCGCCAATAAACCATAATAATCATCATCCACCGCTAAACCGTTATAAATTGCTTGCACAATTTTTGCTTTTTCTGCATTGCCTTCCATAGAGCGAGCGCGCCAATATTTCCACACACGCTCTTGTTGTTTGTCCGCACTTAAACGATTAATAAACGCTAAAACAGCATCCCATTGCTGCACGCGGATAGCACTGCGAATCGCCCATTCGCGGTCTTCATCTGGCCAATAGGTGCCTTCGCTCAACTTAAACCAATCCACTGCCCGAATATCTTGCTTTTTAACGGCAGTTAAGGCCAATAAACGCCAGCCGTAAGGTCGATCTTCACTATTAAAACGTTTTTGTACCGACTGCCAATACGTTAATGCTTGGTTTAAATCTTGACGAACATAGCGATGCAACGCCGCTAAATACAACTCATGGCCAATCGCTGTTTCAACATCGGGGCGAGTTAAATACTTTTGGGGATTTTTTGCCATTTGCTCAATCAGCTTAGGCGGTACATCTATCCCTAATTTGCCTGCGAGTATCCGTGCTAATGCGGTATTACCATTTTGGACAGCAAGACGAAAACGCAGTAAGTAATCATCCTGAGTCAAAACATTGGTTTGCTGTAATAACAGCAGTAACTCATCACAAGGCGTAGGTAAATCTTTAGTATTAAACCAAAACTCCGTACGTGCTTCTTCTGCGGCGGTTTTATCATCGGTTTTAATGCGTGCGGTATAGTTATAGCATTTATGCTCAGGCTCAGGGCGGAGCAAGCCATTGTAGAAATGGCGATAATTTGTCCAATCTTGTCGCTTTGCCAACAATAACAACCATTCACCACGTAGTTTCTCTGCCAACCATGTATCAGGATATTTTTGTAAGAAAGTGATAACCGCAATCGGATCAACTTTATCTAATTGCCGACTGAGCAAATAATAGTCGGCATAGACCCCAAATAAATCTCCTTGGAGCTTAGTACTGTATTCGGCTAAAGCGGGAAGATCGGAGATACGATACGCTTCGCGAGCGGCTAAAAAATCTTTGTCATCGGCACTGGCGACTCCCGATGTGCATATCGAAGCGCATAATATTCCTACCGTAAATCCTAATTTTTTCAACAACACGTTTATAACTCCACAATTTTTAACTGTCTATTTACTTAATTTGGGTTTGAAATCCTCCCCTTTGGCAAAGGGGAGTTAGAGAGGATTTGCCAAGGCTACTAGGATATAGACACTCTCACTGCTAATTAAACCCTTGCTCTGTAACAAAGCGTCTCAAATTTTGCCTGTCATTGTCATAGACCGTTATAATACCCACCCGTTTTACGTTGTTTGTGCCCATTACCATGTCTACCACGTCTAAAAAAGTGTATATCGAAACCCAAGGCTGCCAAATGAATGAATACGATAGTTCGCGTATGGCGGATTTATTGGGTGCATCTCATGGCATGGTGCGTACCTTTAACCCCGAAGAAGCGGATGTGTTGTTGATGAACACTTGCTCTATCCGCGAAAAAGCGGAAGAAAAAGTGTTCTCGGCGTTGGGTCGCTGGCGCAAACTGAAAGAAAAACGTCCCGAAATGGTCATTGGTGTTGGTGGCTGTGTCGCGTCACAAGAAGGCGAAACGATTCGTAAACGTGCGCCCTATGTCGATATGGTCTTTGGCCCTCAAACTTTACATCGTTTGCCAAAATTATTTGATGAACGCAATAAAAACAAAATTGCGGTGATGGATATTAGCTTTCCTGAAAATGAAAAATTCGACTTTTTACCCGAACCAAAAGTTGAAGGTTGCAAAGCTTATATTTCCATTATGGAAGGTTGTTCTAAATACTGCTCTTTCTGCGTCGTACCTTATACTCGTGGCGAAGAAATTTCACGGCCATTTGATGATGTGATTGCCGAAATAGCCCATTTGACCAGCCAAGGCGTGCGCGAAATTACTCTGCTTGGCCAAAACGTCAACGGTTATCGCGGCACATTCCATAATGGCGACATTTGCAGTTTTGCTGAATTAATCAAGCATATTGCCGATATGGAAGGTATCGGGCGTATTCGTTACACTACTTCTCACCCCTTAGAATTTAGTGATGATTTAATCGCTGCTTATGCCGAAATTCCTAAGCTCGCTTCTCATGTACATTTACCTGTTCAATCAGGCTCAGACGCTATTTTAGCGGCGATGAAACGTAATCATACCGCCGCCGATTATTTGGCACGTATCAAAAAACTGAAAGCAGCACGTCCTGACATTCTAATTTCCTCTGACTTTATTATTGGTTTTCCTAACGAAACCGATGACGATTTTATGGCAACGATGAATTTAATTGCCGAAGTCGATTACGACCACTCCTTTAGTTTTATTTTTTCGAAAAGACCTGGCACACCCGCTGCCGAGTTGTCAGACTCTGTGAGTGAAGAAACGAAAAAACAGCGTCTGGTGATTCTAAAAGATCACATTAAAAAGAATACCCTACGTAAAACCCGTGACATGATTGGCACCACACAACGGATTTTGGTCGAAAAAGTTTCTGACCGCCAAGAAGGTTATATGGTCGGATCTGCGGATAATTTACGCGTTGTGTACTTCCCTGCTGATGCTAGTTTGATTGGTCGTTTTGTTGATGTAGTGATTACCGAAGAAGCTAATGTCAATGCCGTACGCGCGACGGCACCGATTTGGGTGGAAGACTTAGGTTGATTTGTGGTATTGATAGCTGTAGGGGCGAATTTATTAGCCCAACATATAAAGCAGTTGGCGAATGAATTCGCCCCTACAGTACATATGTTTTGGGAGAATTTACTCGCTTGAACAATAACGTCACTACCATTCGCCAAGTTTATCTTGACCCACCTGATACCAAACGGCTCAATGCTCTCTGCGGCCCTTTTCATCAAAACCTCAAACAAATAGAACAGCGTTTGGCTGTGCATATTCATCATCAAGGCCATCATTTTCATGTGCATGGCTCGTTAACTGCGGTAACTCATGCCGAGCGTTTATTAACAAAGCTCTATGAAGAAACCTTAACTAATTCCGATATCTCTTCTGAAATGGTGCATCTTATGTTGCAAACCAGCCAGTCTGTTGTGCTTGACGATGTTGATTCGCCGCAAGAATCCACATTTCCTGCGTTATTTACCCGTAAAGGCAGTATTCGTCCACGGGGTGAAAACCAAGCCCGTTATGTCGCCAATATACTTCGCCATGACATCAGTTTTGGTGTCGGCCCTGCGGGCACAGGCAAAACCTATTTAGCCGTTGCCGCCGCTGTTGATCAATTAGAAAAAGATGCGATTCGCCGTATTTTATTGGTGCGCCCTGCGGTAGAAGCAGGCGAAAAATTGGGCTTTTTACCCGGTGATTTATCAGACAAAATTGACCCGTATTTACGTCCTTTGTATGACGCGCTATATGAAATGTTGGGCTTTGAACGTGTTACTAAACTGATTGAAAAACAAGTGATTGAAGTGGCGCCCCTAGCGTATATGCGTGGCCGCACCCTTAATAATGCTTTTATCATTTTAGATGAAGGGCAAAATACCACTCGCGAACAAATGAAAATGTTTTTAACCCGTTTAGGCTTTGGTTCACGGGCAGTGATTACGGGTGATATTACCCAAGTCGATTTGCCGCGTGGTCAAGAATCCGGACTCGCACATTGTTTACGGGTGTTGCAAGACGTGGAAGGCATACATATCACCCGTTTTAGCTCTAAAGATGTCGTGCGCCACCATTTAGTCCAACGTATTGTCGAAGCTTATGAAGCATGGGACAAAACCCAACCTGTAGCAAAACCCTATGACTAAAGCCTTATGTACATTGACCTTACAAAAAGCAACAACTGCTAAAAATCTACCGAAAAGTGCCGACTTTAAATTGTGGATTGAAAATGCTTTAGCGATTGCAGGCTTTAAAAAGTCTTGTGAAGTTGCAATTCGTTTAGTGGATGAAGCCGAAAGTCAGATGCTTAATTTACAGTATCGAGGCAAAGACAAGCCAACCAATGTCTTATCTTTTCCATCGGAATTGCCTGAAGAAGTATTAGATAATCTTAAACGTGAGCCTTTAGGCGATATTATTATTTGTGTTCCCGTTGTCGAAGCAGAAGCCATTGAACAAGGCAAAACCACCACCGCGCATTGGGCTCATTTGACCATTCATGGCATTTTACACGTACTGGGTTTTGACCATATTGACGATGACGAGGCTGAAGAAATGGAGGGCTTGGAAATTCAAGCCTTGCAGCGTCTCAACTATGCAAATCCTTATGATTAATCTGAGTTACTGCCCCCACTTGCCAACACTCATCGCACCTTGCGGCTTATTCCAATAGATTAAGTCGCCATCCAGCATACTCCGTTGCCAGCCCCACCAACCGCTTTGCGTGTTGACATCTTGCTCGGCAACCCGTTTTAACACGCCTGTCGTCTCGTCAATTTCGTATTGCAGACCTTTGGTAATGGATACAGATGAAGTGTTTGTATAGGTGCTATGAGTAAATGGCAAGATCATACGTGTCGTTGTACCATTCGATAGTGTCATAATGGCATGTGAATCGCGAGCTAAGGGCAAATCAAACCAACTGGTACTGGCTATTGAACTATACACATCTTGCGATACAAGGCTTGGTGTATCCAAATGCGTATCAAAAACAGAGACTTGAATGCCATTTTGCCGCAGTGTTTTTTCATCAACCGAAAAGCCAACTCCCATCACATAACGTGGCGTCAGTTGTTGTAAATAGGCTGAATAGCCTGGCAACTCCAATTCCCCTGCAAGACGCGGCTGAGCAGGGTTTGTTAAATCAACCTTATACAAAGGGTCTTTGCGTTCAAACGTGACAATATAGGCATTATCACCCAAAAAACGCATGCCCATAATTTGCTCACGCGGTTTGCCTATCCGTGCAGGTCGAGCCGTATTTGGTAATTGAGCGACTTGCTCAAAGACACCTTGTTCGCTAACGGACTCTTTCAGAATGTATAGGCGGTTATTAATATCACTTTGCCCTGTTGCAGCATCACGAACAAACTCACTGGTCACCACACGAAAATAGTCTTTATGCTCACTCATACTAAAGGCAGGATTACTCCATAAAATGCCACCTGCCACTTCACCTGAAGCGCGGTATTGCACGCCTGAATCTTCTAAGACAAATTTATGAAATACCGTTTTTTGTGCCTCCCAACCTTGACCACTCACCAAATACAGTGATTTTGGACTGACATACACTTGCTGAGTCGAAGCCGCCACACAGGTTGTTTGAGGGCTTTGCGCAGCAGTTAAGTCTATTTGGGTAATCAGCACAATAGAGGCATTAATATTTTGCTTATCCATTGTTTGGGCAATATAACAATCTTTGGGCTGAACGCGCTGCCCTTGCACATCAACAGGCATACGCTCCACAATGTCCGTCACATCTGTCTGAGTGATCGTTTGTTGGGTTGTGATGGGCGGCATGGCAATACTGGATTGCGTCACCACATACAAACGATTGGCAATACGACGACTGGCAACAATATCGCCGTCCCATTCATAATGCTTGGTGAGTTGAGGTTTGGCAGGATTTGCGACCGCCATAACATCGAGCTGTGCTTTACCATTTTGCACAGCCCCCCAACGCCATAGACTTAAACCTTGAGCCGCCAATGGCATCATATCGCCATAACCAAACCATTGAGGATATGATTTTGTTGATAACGCCGCCAAATATTGACCTGTCAGAAAAATTCCTTCGGGATAAACGCCTTGAATATCAACTCCAGCCACTTTTTCCGCACTGGGCTTGGCAAATACATTTAATTTTAAGGTGTGTTTTTCGCCTACAAATTCAGACGTTGAATCATCCCATGTATAAACATGGCTGGCGTTTTGTTTCATGACATCCGATTCGTCAACGCCTGCCTCTATTAAATTGGTAGTGGATTGCGCAAAATCGGTATTAGCCGCACTACCAGCAGTCGTTGTGGACTCCGCAGTCGCGGGCATTGCACGTATTTGTTGATTGGCATTGGTAAGTGCTTGTGCGTAATAAGCTGAAAATCGCTGATTATCACCTGCTTTAACCAATGCACCTTTGGCGATTGGCGTGTTGGATGTTTCAGAATCCGAATCAGAAGAGCCACAGCCCACAGTTAGAAGTGAAGTACACACTACGGTTAAAATCGAACGTTGGTAATTATTCATCACTATATTCTCCCCAAAATCACCACTACCGAGCCACCAAGGCTAACGTAAAGCTAAACTGTGTCCCCACACCCACTCCTGACTGCACACATAAATCACTCTCATGTAAGGCTAAAAACTGTTTACACAAAACCAAACCTAAACCTGTGCCTTTTTCGCCATCAGTGCCATTGGTTGAAACATTTTTGTCAATTAAAAACAATTGATTAAGCTGCTCTTGACTCATGCCAACGCCAGTATCTTTAATGCTAATAACGACTTGATGTTTGAGTTCTTGTGCTGTTATGTAAATATCACCCTGATGAGGTGTAAATTTAATCGCATTCGATAATAGATTTTGAAAAACAGAGGCCAACATATTTTTATCGCCAATGACAAAAAAATGACTCGAACAGTCAACGTGAATCTGAATTTGTTTTTTAATGCCACAGACGACAACAAGCGGAGATTTTTTTGTACAATCGCTAATAACGGAATTGCCATCGGCTGATAGTCAAACTGACCACGCTCCAATAACGACCAGCGTAATAAATTATCCAGTAAAGATAAGGTTTGTTGACTAGCATTATGAATCTCTTGAGCCAGCTCCATACAAGCCTCTTTTGGCTGTACGTCTAAATCCTCTATCAACATTTCACTTAAACCAAAAATACCACTCATTGGCGCACGTAAATCATGTGCTATTACCGAAAATAATTTATCTTTAGTGGCATTTAGCTCTTTCAATTTTTGGGTATGCTTTTGCAAATCGTCAAAAGCCAATCGTAACTCCAATTGACTCATAACTTGTTTAGCCAACACCTTTAAGGCATTTAGCTGATAGTCAGACAAATGACGAGGGACACGATCTATGGCGCAGACTGTCCCTAAAACAAAACCATCTAAGGTCTTAATTTGCGCCCCCGCATAAAATCGAATAGAGGGATCATTCGTGACTAAAGGATTGTCGATAAATCGTTCATCCAATAAGGTGTCGTCAACTACCAACATTTCATCTTGTAAAATGGCGTGCGCACAAAATGCCCAATCTCGCGGCGTTTCTCGCGCGGCAAGTCCCACTGTGGCTTTAAACCATTGGCGATCACTATCTATTAAACTAATTAAAGCAATCGGGGTTTGACAAATTTCAGAGGCCAGCTGGGTCAACTCTGTATATGACTGCTCAAAGTCGGTATCTAATACCTTATAACGCAATAAAGCCGCTAATCTTTCTTTTTCATTATCGGGTAATGACGCAACCTTCATCGTGGCCTCCTATCCTAATCACTTATGTACTTTCCAACATTAAACAATTATTGGTTTTGTTGCATTTGTTGTTCTAATTCTGCGTTATGAGCATCATTGGCATCTAAAGCCCCATCCACTTTTTTACGAATCGCTTTGCCGTCATAACCAACCGCTGAAGCGGCTTCTAAAGTGCGTGTTTCAGGCCGCCCTGTATCAGGCTTTACGGGCGGCGGCTCTTGACTACACGCCGACAGCCACAATATTAAAGCCAAGGCACTGATTTTTTTACTATTTTTCATAAAAAAGACACCTTAAACAGTCTATCAAACAATTTTTACTCTTTTTCATCTTAGCATTTATCCTAAATTTAACTAGCAATCATCGGCAGACAACTGCAAAATCGCGCCATCGTAGTGTAGGACTGTTGTTGTATGAGTGACGAGCGCGGCTCTGATGCCCCTAAATCTTGGTTAAATCGCTTAACAAACTTCTTAACCCCCGAACCCGAAAGTCGTGCTGAGCTCTTAACCATTGTTCACCGCGCAGGTCAACGCGGTATTTTAGATGCCGAATCACAGCGTATTATTGAATCGACCTTACGGGTTGCCGATATGCAAGTCCGTGAAATAATGGTGCCGCGCGCCCAAATTATTTCTATCCGTGACAACAGTGAACCTAAAGATTTTTTGGCGATTATGATGGAGTCGGCGCATTCGCGCTTTCCCGTATTGGCAGCGGAAAACTCCGACGAAGTACTGGGCATTTTGCTCGCTAAAGATATGCTACGTCTCATCGGCCTAAAAAATGAACGCTTTAACCTGAAAGATTATTTACGCCCTGCTTTTTGTGTCCCAGAATCAGCTCATCTCGACCGTTTATTACGCGAATTCAAAGAAAAACAAAGTCACATGGCCGTTGTCGTAGATGAATACGGCGGCATTGCGGGCTTAGTCACCTTAGAAGATGCTTTAGAGCAAATTTTTGGTGATATTCATGATGAACATGACGATGCCGATGAAGATGCTCACTGGATTAGC
This sequence comes from Agitococcus sp., assembly GCA_030646715.1. Lineage (GTDB taxonomy): Bacteria > Pseudomonadota > Gammaproteobacteria > Pseudomonadales > Moraxellaceae > Agitococcus. The sequence goes on along the minus strand of JAUSLJ010000013.1, from coordinate 73,435 downwards.
GAACAAGAAGATGGCAGTCATATCGTTCAAGCCATCACACCAATTACCGAATTCAATGACTACTTTGAAAGCGACTTTAGCCATGAAGACTTTGAAACCATTGGCGGCATTATCATCAGTGAATTTGAACGTTTGCCACAAATCAATGAAAGTATTGACCTCGCAAAATGGCGATTTACCATTCTTGCTGCCGATTTACGCATGATTAGCGTTATTAAAGTTGAAAAAATTGCATGATAGCCGCCTTTCTTAGCTCTATACGTCAGTCTCGTTTTGCTCCTATTTTGGCATTCGTGTTAGGCGGAATCACCCCTTTTAGTCTTGCTCCTTACCATCTTTGGCCTTTAGCTTTAGTCACTATTGGCTTATTTAGTGAATTATTAAGTCAACAAACAGCTAAACAAGCGGCTTGGCGCGGTTGGTGCTTTGGTACAGGCTTATGGGCGGCGGGTGTGTGGTGGTTATTTGTATCACTCCATGATTACGGCAATACGCCGACATGGTTAGCGATATTAATGGTAGCTTTTGTTGCCACTCTTATGGGATCTTTTACTGGGGTGATGGGCTTTATTTACAGTAAATATCGCTTTGACCGTCGCGCACTACTGACTTTTGCACCGCTATTTATGCTTTTTGAATGGCTCAAAACGTGGCTCTTTACAGGTTTTCCGTGGCTCTTTACAGGTTATGCCTTTATTGACTCTGCTTTAGTCGGTTACGCGCCTATTTTAGGTGTTTTTGGCCTGAGTTTATTGGCGATTATCTCCGCGCAATGTCTAATGACACTGGCAAAATATGGCACAAAAGCATGGAGTTATGGTGTTTTAGCTGCCTCCATTTGGTTAGCGGGTATGGGGTTGCAATATCATACTTGGTCAAAAAGTGATACGCAGAAACCGCTGACGGTCAGTATTGTGCAAGGCAACATTCCGCAAGATGTCAAATGGCAATTAGAATGGCGTGATAAAACCTTAGCCATTTATAAAAAACTCTCACAACAAGAATGGGGTCGGGATTTAGTCATTTGGCCAGAAGCCGCCGTCCCCATGTTTCAATACGAAGAGGAAGCAACAGTTTTTCTCACTGAAATGGAAAACAACGCGCTAGCAGGTCATTCTGCCTTCGTGACAGGCATTCCTTATGCCGACATTCAACACCTTGACGCTCAAGGCATTCCGCCGTTTTATAACAGCATGGCCGCTTTGGGTGAAGGTTATGGTTTGTACTTCAAGCAACGTTTAGTGCCTTTTGGTGAATACATTCCTTTTGAGTCCTTTTTGCGCGGCACGATTGCTTTTTTTAACCGAGATATGTCTAGCTTTAGCGCGGGTGATAATCGCCAAAGTCCGTTATTTGTGAAAGATTATCGTTTGGCGGCTGCCATTTGTTATGAAATTGCTTACCCAGAACTGACGCGTAATAACGCGGAAAAAGCAGACTTTATTGCGACTTTAAGTAATGACGGCTGGTTTGGTCATTCGATTGCCCCGCATCAACACTTGCAAATGGTACAAATGCGCGCTTTAGAAACAGGTAAATGGATTATTCGTGCCACCAATAACGGGGTTTCGGCATTCATTAATCCACAGGGACATATTAGCCAACAAGCACCACAATTTAAGCAGGCCATCTTACGGGGAACGGTATACGCCACTCAAGGGCAAACACCCTATAGTCGTTTAGGTAATTGGCCTGTGTTACTGTTGAGCTTTGGTTTATTGGCATGGGTAAGATGGCGGGCATACAGGTCTTAGGAATCGCTCCGCGATTAGCGCGCTTTCACCCTCACCCCAACCCTCTCCCTCAGGGAGAGGGAGTGAACAAATAGGCGAGAACCTACTAAGTCATAAACTTAATCAAGCTAAGATCTTATTGCCATCAACGCTAACTCCAACGCCTCCCAATCTATAGATTGCTGGCTGATAATTTCCAAGCGATTATCAGCCCCTTCCCCTCTACTGGTCATACTCATATCCCACGGCGTAATATTGATATTTAGCCAACCTTGAGAGGTATGAACCACACCTTTAATACGTTGTACTTGCAAAGCCAACAACACATCTAACACGCCGTTATGCTGAAATTGCCAATCCGCAGGAAACACCCAACCGCCAACAAACATCTCTAAAGCCTGATGGTGATAATGATATGGCGGCATCATCACTTTCGGCGCAGAGGCATTTAAAGTCAGATTTTTTTGATGTAATAACGAGCGTTTAACCGTTAAATTTTCTCTGCGAGGAACATCTAATAACGCTAAATCTAACTGTCCATGCTCACTAAAAACTTGTTGCCGCTGTGGTGGCGGCAAACTATCAGCAAAGGCTTGCACGGATTGCCGTTGCGGGTCATTTAAGACATCATTTTTACTAAACACCAAAACATCGGCGACTTCAGCCTGAGCAATAAAAGACTCGTGTTGTTGTACTCGTTCATCTTGATATTGCCGCGCATCAATCACACATAAAGTTGCGCGTAGCTGTAAGGTACTTTGCCAATGACTTTCACTCAGACTTTCTAAAATTTGACGAGGATGGCCTAAACCCGTTGGCTCAATCAATAAGCGTTGCGGTCTAGATTTGGCTAATAACTGCGACAACGCCACTTGCATCGGTAAAAAATTAGCGCAACAAATACAACCGCCCGCCACTTCTTTAATAAATACTTCGTCCTGAGAACCCATCAATGCTTGGTCAATCCCAATCTGACCGAACTCATTGACCAATACCGCCCAACGCTCATTGGCGGGCTTATTCGCTAATAACTGTTGAATGAGTGTCGTTTTACCTGCGCCTAAAAAGCCAGTAATAATATTGGTAGGAATCGCGGCTAATACGGGCTGCATACATTATCCTTGGGCGAGAGCTTTAACCCATGCCAATTGCTTGGGTAAACAGATGCGTTGTAAATCATAATTCGCTTGCGCAAAAACACGGGCATTAGCCCCTAAACGCTGGGCTTCTTGAGGATTATCTAACACTTCATCGACCGTTTTTGCTAAAGCACTACTATCAAAGAAATCAACTAAACGGCCTGTGTGCTGGTCAACAATCGCTTCTTTTAACGGTGCTGTATCACTGGCGATAATAGTACAACCTGCACTCATCGCCTCTAATAAACTCCAGCTTAAAACATAGGGATAGGTCAGGTAAATATGCACGCGCGAGAGCTGTAATAAACCAATAAAATTGGGATACGGTACTTGACCCAAAAAGAAGACCCGACTCAAGTCTAATTGCTCACGCACTTCGCTCAGAAAAATTTCTTTCCAAGTTTTACCTTCAGGCGCACTTTTGCCATAACTGACGCTGTCACCACCAATAATCAACACTTTCGCATTTGGACGACGGCGCAATATCTCAGGCAAGGCACGCATAAAAATATGATAACCGCGATAGGGTTCTAAATTACGAGCAACAAAGGTAATCACTTCATCGTTGCGAGTGAACGTGACCGCCCCTGCTGGCGTTTTGATAGTCAAATTGACTTGGGAATTGGGCGTGATAGATTGGGTATCAATACCATCATGAATCACCGTTATTTTGTCACGAAAAGACTTAGGAAAAGTGCTGGCTTGCCAATGCGTGGGTGACAGCCCTGCATCAGCCACCTCAAAATGCAGTAAGTTATTGATATTTTTGACCCGTATCCGACAATCTTCAGCTACTTGCGAAGGAAATTCAGGATCAAAACCAACATCCGCCCCCTGAGCGTGATAATAAAACTCACTATAAATCGCTAACTTAGCCTGTGGCCAAACATCTTTTAAAAATAAACTTTCGCCCCAACCACAATGGGCAATAATGACATCAGGATTAAACCCTGATTTTTTTAAAGCTTGAGCGGTATGAAAAGCGGCTTCACCACGAATCACTTTCGCTTCAATATCAGTGACCCACGGGTGAATATTGGCAGTTGATTGCCGTTTTGCACCATAGCCAATTAAACGTACACCTTGCCATGATTCGGGCTGATTTGGACGCATAGTCATCGCAACCACTTGATTACTAAGATCTTTAGCAAGTGCCGGGGCTAAATGTTTAAATTGGGCGGGGAAATTTTGATGAACGAAGAGAATATCCATAGTGAATGCTTCTAGTAGTTTTTATTGCGGACACAAATTTACTGTGGTTGCTGGTAGTTACTGTTTTATCCCCGTCCGTGGTGACACAATGGTGACACGCTTTTTTCGACAATGAGAAACGCTATTGAATAAAGAAAAAGATACCGCAACTTTTGCGGCGAAGTCTATTCGTGAGAGTCCATCACGTCAACGTCTTTGGGATATTGAGCTAGGCGCAGCGGAAAAGTAAAACTAGCCGATGTACTGATGTGGGCAGCTGCAAAAGTACACGGATTAACACTTTAAAATAACGAATTACCGATCATAATCCTCCTACCCACTCAGCCGACAAACTCTCCGCCTGTTGCAGCACCAAGTTAATGGCATCTTCCTGCTGGTCAGGTGGATATTTATGCTTCCGTAAAATGCGCTTAACCAATAGCCTTAACTTGGCGCGGACACTGTCGCGCTTTTCCCAATCGACACTGATATTCTTGCGTAGGCTTTCGGTTAGCTCAAAAGCAATGGAGCGTAGAATATCATCGCCCAGCTCGCGTACCGAGGCTTCGTTAGTGGCAAGGGCATCATAAAAGGCTAATTCATCATCGTTTAGCCCAAGTACTTCACCACGGCTGGCCGCTGCTTGAAACTTCTTGGCCATGTCGATGAGTTCTTCAATCACCTGCGCCGTTTCTATTGAGCGGTTCTGATAGCGTTTAATCACATTAGTTAGCAGGTCAGAAAACTTCTTTTCTTGAGAAACATTGGTTTTAAAACGACTTTTAATTTCGCCTTCTAGCAAGCGTTCTAACAACTCCACAGCTAAATTACGTTCGGGCAAGTGGCGTATTTCATCTAAAAACGCTTCATCCAATAAGCCAATATTGGGCTTTTCTAAACCAACGGCATCAAAAATATCGACCACATCTTCGGAGACAATCGCTTGACCAATAATTTGCCGAATCGCCAATTCGCGCTCTTCGTTAGTAAGTTTCTTTTGGCTCAACTCGCGCTTAGTCAGTAATACTTTTACCGCCTGAAAAAAAAGCGACTTCTTCGCGTACCGCTTTGGCTTCATCGAGGGTACAACATAAGGTAAAGGCTTTACTCATGGCTAAAGTGGTATCGGCAAAGCGTTTTTTGCCGTCCTTTAGCCCTAAAACAAAATTAGCTGTTTGCGCCAGTAGCTTATGGCCACCTGTCAAAAAGCCGCTGTAGTCAAAACCATGCACCATGCCATGCAGGACATCGAGCTTTTCGGCTAATACCGCGTAGGCTTCGCTGGCATCTACAGTTGGTCTGCCTCGTCCTTTGCTGTTGGTATATTCTTTAATCGCGGCCTTAAGTTCATTAGCAATGCCAATGTAATCCACCACTAAACCGCCCTGCTTATCCTTAAACACACGATTAACACGGGCAATGGCTTGCATGAGGTTGTGGCCTTTCATGGGCTTATCAACATACAAGGTATGGACACAAGGCGCGTCAAACCCTGTGAGCCACATATCACGGACAATAACAATTTGTAGCGGGTCTTGAGGATCTTTGAATCGCTTTTCTAAGCGTTTTTTAACGTAGTGCGAGTAAATGTGCGGACGTAATAAGGCTTTATCGCTGGCGCTGCCTGTCATCACAATTTTGATTGCGCCCTGCTCTGGGTCGTCATTATGCCAATCAGGGCGTAGTTTGATGATGGCATCGTATATGTGAACGCAGATTTCACGGCTCATGGCGACAATCATCGCCTTACCTTTTTGTGCTTGGTTACGCTCTTCAAAATGAGTGACTAAATCGGCGGCGACTTGAGCAATACGAGGTTCAGCACCGACAATACCCTCCAAAGCGGCCCAACGACTTTTTAGGCGAAATTGTTCGTTTTCTTCTTCATCTTCGGCTAATTCATCAACATCTTCGTCGATATGCTGTAATTCGTTTTCTTTGAGTCCAAGTTTTGCCAATCGTGACTCGTAATAAATAGCGACCGTTGCGCCGTCTTCTTTGGCTTGCTGCATATCATAAACGTGGATGTAATCACCAAACACGGCACGAGTGTCGCGGTCTTCGCTAGAAACGGGCGTTCCTGTAAAGGCAACAAAGGTGGCATTAGGCAAAGCATCGCGTAGATGTTGGGCATAGCCGACTTGATAAAAAGAATGGGTATCAGCGGCCATTAATGGTTGAGCGACTGGGCGCACATAATCTTGGTCATTTGCTGCTGATAGGCTATTTGAGGGTGGGTTATGACGGACTTTCAGCTTGGCATTAAAGCCATATTGGGTGCGGTGTGCTTCGTCGGCAATGACGACAATATTGTGACGATCGGACAATATAGGAAATTTGTTTTCGTCGTCAGCAAGGGTGAATTTCTGAATCGTGGCGAAAACAATCCCACCCGCAGGACGTAGCGACAGTTTATCGCGTAGGTCTTGGCGTGTATTTGCTTGTACGGGTTGTTCGCGTAGTAAGTCTTGGGCTAAAGAGAATACACCAAACAATTGACCGTCTAAGTCGTTACGGTCGGTTATCACCACAATCGTCGGGTTTTCCATTGCTGACTCACGCATAACACGCGCAGCAAAACAGGTCATGGTGATACTTTTACCACTACCTTGAGTATGCCAAACCACGCCGCCCTTTTGATTGCCTTCAGGTCGTGAGGCTTGAACAACTTGGACAATCGCCGAACGTACCGCGTGAAATTGGTGATAGCCTGCAATCTTTTTAATCAGTTGGCTGTCATCTTCATAGAGAATAAAAAAGCGTAAATAATCCAGTAGCATTTCAGGGGCAAGAATGCCGCGAGTCAGTGTTTCCAACTCGTTAAATTGACCGAGTGGGTCTAAGTCTTTACCATTGATGGTGCGCCATGCCATAAAGCGTTCACCATTACTGGACAACGAACCCATTTTGGCTTCGGTGCCGTCACTAATGACTAAAATTTCGTTGTATTGGAATAAGTCGCTGATTTGTTCTTTGTAGGTTTGCAGTTGGTCGTAGGCTTTCCAAATATCGGCTTTTTCATCGGTGGGATTTTTTAACTCAATGACGACTAAAGGTAAGCCATTCACAAAAAGAATAATATCGGGTCGGCGTGTGTGTTTTGCGCCTTTAATGGAGAATTGATTAACAGCTAACCAGTCATTATGTTTGTTTTCAAAATCCACCAAACGCACATAATCGCCGCGTGTTTCACCGTCTTTTTGATATTCAACAGGAACACCATTCACCAATAAACCATGAAAACGACGATTAGCAACCAATTGTATTGGTGTGTCTAAGTTTAGAACTTGGTTTAGGGCTTGCTCACGAGCCGTGGCGGGGATATTGGGATTGAGTTTAGCGATAGCTTGGCGCAAACGTTCGATTAACACCACTTGCTGAAAATGACTACGCTCTGGATTACTGCCATCGGGTGCGATGTCTAAACCATTGACAACCTTATAACCAAGCTCTGCCAACCAGACTAGGGTTTCTTGTTCGAGTTGGTCTTCGGTCATCATCTGTTGTTAGTCCCTTATAGATTTTTTGATTCTTTTGGCCGTGTTAATTCTATTTTACGGTTGCCATGCTGTTTTGACTTGTTGCATCACTTCTATCAACAATGCTGGACGAATATGTAGTGTCGATTGGCTTGGTATGGCTGCCAATAATGCTAGAACTTCATCGGCGGTACGCAAACCTCGACGCACAGAGCGCGCTAACAAGCCCAACGTACCATGAGCAGAAATAGTAAGACTTTTGGCCGCTAAACGGGCGGCTGTATCATCGGTTAATAGTAAGCTTTGCTCAAACTGCACACACAACATCAGGGCTTCACGTTCGCCCTTATGCAAGGTATATAAGGGTGTTAATGCTTCAACCTGTAACGAAATCACATTGGCATTTTGTCGTTTAAAATTAACCCTTGGATGCTGCAAAGCCTGTGGGCGATGATGTAGCACTTCTTGCCAAACGGCATCAGGCACAAGCAGTTCGGTGTAATCCGCCAAAATATCCAAACATCCTAATTCATCTAAATGAATAAGAGGTCCTGCATCTGCAACAACAACTTGAAGTGAGTTAGTCGTCGCCATTTAAGCCCCATGCAATATCGTCATGGATAAATTGTTCAGTTAACGCTTCTTGATGCGATTCGATATAACGACGTAGTGACTCTGTGACTAGCTCTTGCACGTTATTTGCCCAACCGCGCTGCACCAACACTTGTGCTTGCTGCAACAAGACATCGGGGACTTCGGCGTGAATCATGCTCATGGTATTAAACCTCTATAATTAGCCAGTCTATACTAACAATTAAGTCAGCCACTTGCTGACCAAATTTGAAAACCGCTTTACCGTAAGGGCGATTCGCGAATCGCCCCTACTTGCCAATACCCACCCTTCGCCGCACCCACCCGTTTTAATCGGCCATTTGCTTTTAATTGGGCAATATTTTTTTCGATAGCGCGTGAGCTAAGTCCTAACTGTTGAGCCAATTCTTTTGCACTGAGTGTGGGGGTTTTTGCCAATAATTGCAAAATCTTCTCCGAACTTTTGTCCGAATTTTTCTCCGAACTTTGTTCATCACTCTCGGCAACTTCCACCATTGCCGTATGCAGCGCATCTAACATAAAACCAATAAACGGCGTGGCTTCGGCGGCGTTATCGGCTTGTTGTAACGCAGCGTAATAATGCTGTTGTTGATGGCGTATCACCGTTTCTACAGGCAAATAAGCGAGTATTGGATTCCAGCGACTTAAAATCAGGGTTTGCCAGAGTCGCCCCATGCGTCCGTTGCCGTCGGCAAAGGGATGAATAAACTCAAATTCATAATGAAAAATACAACTGGCGATTAACGGGTGTAAGTCGGTGGTTTTTAGCCAGTCGAGTAATTGCTGCATTAACACAGTTACACGATTGGCTGGCGGTGCCATGTGTACCAATTCTTTGCCGCGATAAATACCAACACCACCCGTCCTAAACTGTCCTGCGTCATCCAGTAGCGCTGCCATGAGTGCGTGATGGGCGGCGAGTAAGTGGTTGATGTTGTGGGCTTGCCAGTCGTTGAGTTTTTCGTAGGCGATAAAGGCGTTACGCACTTCTTGGATTTCGTGGGGTAAGCCTAATACCCGTTTGCCATCGAGAACGGCAGTGACTTGCTCTAGGCTGAGGGTGTTGTTTTCGATGGCGAGTGAGGCTTGAATGGTTTTGATGCGGTTATCACGGCGTAAGTGTGGCGATAAGCTGTTGTCATGGCTTGCCGACCAACGGCCTAGGCGTTCGCTAATGTCAGCGACGCGGTTAAGTATGGTGGGAGTGATGCGGTATGGGGGAATGTAGGCAGTCATGTGCCTATCTCATGATTTTGTAGGGGCGGTTGTTGTACGGGCGATTCGCGAATCGCCCCTACGTTAAGGCGTAATTGGCCGCTGATTAGGCGGGGTAATAAGGTATCGCGGATGTCTTTTAACTCTTTTTGTTGTTCAAAATTCAAATCAACCTTTTGAAAAATTGCAGAAACGTAATCAATATATCTATTAATACATTCATTGCTTGGTATAACTACTTTCACCGCTTTAATTGCATCAAAAGTGATCTGAGGGAATGTTCCAGATCTAGAATCCGCAATAACATTAAAAGTCTCAATTATTTCTGACTGTCTCAACACTTGGTAAATATACCGCGGATGAATACCATGACTCGAACGTAAAACCATAAACTTTGTCGAAACGACGTAGTTTTTAGGGTCGAAATTAACATAAGCAAACCGCTTATTTTTTGGTCTTATTTCACTAAATAATACATCATTTTCTCTAATAGCTTTTTTAGCCTGCCCTTTCAGGGTATCTACAGCACTAAAGTCACTATGTAAAAATTGACCATCGGACACATCACCCGTATTGATGAAAATAACTTTCTCAACGCCTGAAAAATTGAATGTTGAAGACTCATTCTTCATCACATTACCCAAAGTACCAACCCTCCACCCCTTCGGAATTAACCCCAACGCCGACTCCTCAAACTCACTCGGAAACAGCGCGGCTATATCGGGGGGTAAATTGTAAGATTGGTGTACGGGCGGTTGTTGTAGAACCGCCCCTACGTTGGCCACGTTGGCTTTTACGGGGTCAAAATCCACAAACCATGACTTAAATAAGGTTTGGGCAATGGCTTCAAGGGTGGTGTTGGTTTCGTGGAGAAGGGAAATACGGTTATCGAGGGCTGAAAGGATTGAGGCTATTTCTGCTTCTAAGCTTTTATCAAACCGTGGGATTTTGAATGATTTTATAACTTTGAGACTTAACGTTTTTTGTGTACTCCCAACAACACCCGACTCTATTTGAGACTTTAAATATGGGGAGTTCAGCACATAGAATAAATAATCAGCATTAATTTGAGAAGGAATTATGGCGGCTGTATTCTGACCCAAACAGAAGTTTATTTCCTTTACCTGCGACGTCACGCCATACGTACCAACGCGAGTAATAATTATATCTTTTGGAGAGGGTTTATATTTTCTAGAAAAATCCAAAAAAACAGTCTCAGCGACCTTAAAAGTGGAACTTAAATCCAACGTTCCATATTTAACATCTGTGCCACGAACCATTGGATATCCAGTCTCGGAATAAGTGGGCGTTTTATGTAATGAGTCAACAACGTCTGCAACTTCATCAAGCGAATTAAGCTCAAAACTCATACCCAAGCCCTCCCAATTTCTGTAGGGGCGGTTCGCGAACCGCCCCTACGCAAATCTTCGTCCCTACACGTATTGTCGCCTCTACCGTTATCGCCATTCAATTTATCGTACTGCCAACGCATAGGATTATTCACAATATATTCTCTAATGAGCCTTAGCTCGTTTTCATCACGCACAACACGTTCAAAATAGTTGCGCTGCCATAATGGCATGGCAGGCGTATTGCGTAATTGATTAATTTTTTTAGTCGATACCGTTTTAAACGCACCAATCAAACGGCCTAATGTTTTTTTCGTAGGGGCGGTTCGCGAACCGCCCTTACCACCATCAATTATGTGTACGGGCGATTCGCGAATCGCCCCTACGGTATTACGCCCATCATCTGTAATCACCAACACCGCATGAAAATGATTCGGCATCACCACATACTCATCCAATTCAACATAGACATATCGTGACGCTAACCATAACCACGAATCGACAATTACCTTTCCAAAATCATTAAGTTGCATCACCCCATCAACAACATCACCCAACAAATACTCTCTATTTTCTATACATAACGTTATAAAATACGCGCCTGCTTGCGAATAATCATAGCCACGCAAACGAATGGATTGTCGATTCATCATGTTTAATTCCCTTTTAATTCTTTGCCGTAGGGGCGGTTCGCGAACCGCCCTTACAACGAACCGCCCTTACAACGAACCGCCCCTACACGAACACCCTTACAACGAACCGTCCCTATGGAAAATCCACCCTTACAATATATCGTAAATTCTAATATGGGCGATTCACGAATCGCCCCTACAGTTCGTAACCTAAACCAGCCAATTTCTGCCTAATCACTTGGTCAAGCTCCGCCCCTTTTGCCATTTGCTCCGCCAACTTTTCCGTCAGTTTTTGCATTTTCTCCGCAAACACTTCATCGTCATCTTCCACTTCCTCTGCGCCCACATAACGCCCTGCCGTCAACACATGGCCATGCTCGGCAATCTCCGCCAAAGGCACACTACGGCAAAAACCTGCTATGTCTGCGTACTCTTGCGCCTCTGCCTCACCACGCCAAGCGGCTACGGTATCGCCAATACGGGCAATATCGGCATCGGACATTTCGCATTGCGAACGACTAATCATCTGCCCCAATTTACGGGCATCAATAAACAACACTTGACCTTTACGCACTGTTTTTTGCTTGGCTAAAAACCACAAACAAGCAGGAATTTGCGTGTTAAAAAATAACTGACTCGGCAAAGCCACCATCACTTCCACCACGTCCGCCTCAATCATCGCTTGGCGAATTTGCCCTTCGCTGTTTTGCGTCGAACTCATCGAACCATTAGCCAAGACAATCCCTGCCCGTCCTGTCGGCTTGAGGTGATAAAGCATGTGCTGTAGCCATGCAAAGTTAGCGTTGCCCTGTGGTGGATCGCCAAACTCCCAACGCGGATCGCCCATTAAGCTACCGCTCCACCAATCACTAATATTGAACGGTGGATTCGCCAAGATAAAATCAGCGCGTAAGTCAGCGTGTTGATTACGCGTAAACGTATCGGCAGGTTCACGGCCTAAATTAAACTCAATGCCACGAATGGCAAGGTTCATGGCAGCTAGTCGCCATGTCGTCGGGTTCGACTCCTGACCATAAATAGAAACATCACCCAACTTGCCGCCGTGAGCTTCAATAAACTTTTCCGACTGCACAAACATACCGCCCGAACCACAACACGGGTCATACACTTTGCCCGAATGCGGCGCAAGAACGGCAACAAGGGTTTTAACAATACTGGCGGGTGTATAGAACTGTCCGCCACGCTTACCCTCGGCACTGGCAAACTGACCTAAAAAGTATTCGTAAATTTGACCTAAGACATCACGGGCTTGGCTGGCATCAACACCAAAACCAATCATCGACACTAAATCGACTAACTCGCCTAATTTGCCATCGGGCAGTTGAGCGCGAGCATAGCGTTTATCTAAAATGCCTTTAAGTTTGGGATTTTCACTTTCGATTAACGCCAAGGCATCATCAATACGTTTGCCAATATCAGGCTGTTTGGCCATAGCGCGTAGGGCTTCCCAACGAGCGGCTTCATGCACCCAAAAGGCGTTCACTTCGCGGTAATAGTCGCGGTCTTCTAGTTCTTCGGCTAAAAGCTGTTCGTCGGCATCAGGGAGATAATAGTCATCGTTGGCATCAGCAAAACGGCGCGTTAACTCGGCACGACGTGCAGCAAAGGTATCGGAGATATATTTTAAAAAAATAAGGCCAAGAACAATGTGTTTGTATTCGGCTGCATCCATGTTGGCGCGAAGTTTATCGGCAGTCGCCCATAAGGTTCGTTCTAATTCGACGATGTTCATGATGTCCTTTTTCTTTCTGAGACTAACAAATTTAACGGGCAATTTAGAGATTCTTATCTGCTTATACAAGCAAAAGCTCAGCGCATTTACCCGACAGAGAGATTAAGCAGGATGATAACGATGGGTAAACAGTCCTAGAGCCAGTTCTTCTATTTCGGCACGCATAAACAACTGACTAAGCCATGTGTGAGGAATAGCAGACACGCCATAATAAGCTCCTGCCAATTGACCAACAATGGCGGCTGTAGTATCGGCAGGATTATCCGACCCTGCAAATGAGTCTTTAGTCTGAATATACCGATTTAAAGCGGAAGCTACCGTTGCACCAATATCAAAACACTCGCCTGTACTACTCAAATAACCATGATGTTGCCAGTTACAGTACCTATTCATTTGATCGACAGGATCAAAACCTTTTTTATGTAATAAACTATGCGCCAGACAGGAAGGTGACTGTTTGGGTGACTGTGAAATAGCAGATTAATTAGTGCGCAATGAAGTGGGCACTGATTGCCTACAAAAACTTAGCTTTTCTTGAGCATGGTGACACTATGTTGACACGCTCAGACTTGTGACACAGACACAAAAAAGCCGCTATTGTAAGCGGCTGATTTATAACAAATTTTTGGTACGTAACTGGAGTCGAACTAACCAAAAAAATCACTAAAATACAGCAGCTTAGATATTGGCAAAAAAATCAATGCCCCCAATTGTGCCCCCAACGCGCAAAAGTACCCTACCTAATGCAGTTTATTACACCGCTTTCAAGCAACCTAAAAGTGATTTTCAATACACAATCTCTTACTAAAAATCTATTGTTGGAGGCGGTATCAACATCGCCCAATCATACGATTTAGCCTATTGATACTTTCGCCAAAGGCATCAAGATAACTTCTCTCGTAAAAATCGTGTTCTTTGCATAATTGATAAAAAGTTTTGTAGTGCATACCTTTAGGTTTAATACGCTGCCATAAAAACACGTCCTTAAAAAGTGGCCAGCCTAATTTTTCTCTGACTTTGTTCATGCGGTCACGTTCTTGCCAAATGACTTTAGTTTGTAGTTGGCTGGTGTAGTTTAATTTGTGGCAGGTTCTACAGGCTGATCGCTCTTCTATGCAACGTACTGCCACCCGTTTAAGGCAGGGCTAACGAATTGCTTAGCCCGTGGGTTTTCGCCTACAGAATCTAAAAAAGCTGCACGAATGTCAGGATTACTTCCTTTTTTAAGATTTATAGGTTGGTCGTCATAGTTGAGCCATGCTTTGATGGGCCACGGGAACGGGGAACGGGAAGGTCCGCTACCCTTACCTTCACCTTGGGATGGTTCATCCCCACGGCATGGGGAACGGTTTACTAACATCGTAAATTTCCACAAGAATTTCGGTTCATCCCCACGGGCATGGGGAACGGGATGCAGGCCGCTTCAAATTTTGGACATCAAACGGTTCATCCCCACGGGCATGGGGAACGGTTGTCCCGATGGCTCAAATCCTGTCAACGGGACGGTTCATCCCCACGGGCATGGGGAACGGTTGCGATGCTGCACGCGATATACCGACTACCACGGTTCATCCCCACGGGCATGGGGAACGGTTTGAGAGCAATTATCGAACCTCTTGTCGCTGCGGTTCATCCCCACGGGCATGGGGAACGGCGTTCCAGCCTTCCGTAAAATGATAACCTATGCGGTTCATCCCCACGGGCATGGGGAACGGCGTTCCAGCCTTCCGTAAAATGATAACCTATGCGGTTCATCCCCACGGGCATGGGGAACGGCGCGCTCATGCTGTTGTCGTTGGCCTGTCTAACGGTTCATCCCCACGGGCATGGGGAACGGCATCTCTAAATGACGATTTAAACTATCACGCGCGGTTCATCCCCACGGGCATGGGGAACGGGGTTGGCGAACGTGACGAGTTTGGCGGCTGGACGGTTCATCCCCACGGGCATGGGGAACGGTACCGCGTATCGTTGCTGTACATAACTCGACGCGGTTCATCCCCACGGGCATGGGGAACGGAATGCCGATATGCTTGGCGCATTGAATTATTTCGGTTCATCCCCACGGGCATGGGGAACGGATGGGCGTTGATTTTGATGATGCGGAGGTGTCCGGTTCATCCCCACGGGCATGGGGAACGGTGCTAGGCCAGCACTGAGACGGGGTGAGCCGCCGGTTCATCCCCACGGGCATGGGGAACGGACATTACGCCGCACTTGGCGCAAATTATCACACGGTTCATCCCCACGGGCATGGGGAACGGATTGGTAAAACATGGCGAGGTTGTCAAACCTGCGGTTCATCCCCACGGGCATGGGGAACGGAAAAGTACACGACGATTCTATGCGCCTGTTTGCGGTTCATCCCCACGGGCATGGGGAACGGAGAAAGTCATCACATATAACGCATGGATAACCCGGTTCATCCCCACGGGCATGGGGAACGGTTTTTTATCCCATGCAGAACTTTCAATCCACGCGGTTCATCCCCACGGGCATGGGGAACGGGGGAGGTCGAAGATACAAGCGGCCTGTTGTGGCGGTTCATCCCCACGGGCATGGGGAACGGAAAACCTGATGTTGCCAAAAATGTGTTGATTGCGGTTCATCCCCACGGGCATGGGGAACGGGCCGTGCCGAAAATGTGGAACCAAAGCGTTTTCGGTTCATCCCCACGGGCATGGGGAACGGCATGGAATCAATACAAGGGCGCAAGCATTAAACGGTTCATCCCCACGGGCATGGGGAACGGAGCTGCCGCTATTTTGCCAATCTCGCACAAGCCGGTTCATCCCCACGGGCATGGGGAACGGACGTGTTGAGAGGTAGAACGCTCGTTTTAACTCGGTTCATCCCCACGGGCATGGGGAACGGACTTGCCGCAGCATCATCACCCCAATATCGACCGGTTCATCCCCACGGGCATGGGGAACGGAGTTTGCTGGAACTAGCGTATCAGTTGTTATTCGGTTCATCCCCACGGGCATGGGGAACGGAAATGGTTTTATTGCAATAAATCACGACAGGGCGGTTCATCCCCACGGGCATGGGGAACGGTGCCCCATCAAACCGCGTAAACACAGTACCAACGGTTCATCCCCACGGGCATGGGGAACGGTTTCCAAATTGGTTTAATGTCGTTTGCGTTTGCGGTTCATCCCCACGGGCATGGGGAACGGATCGGGTCGCTGTTTTCCTGTTTCTGTTTTTACGGTTCATCCCCACGGGCATGGGGAACGGCAACCAATGGCTAATACACGTCGTAACACTGTCGGTTCATCCCCACGGGCATGGGGAACGGTATTTGATGAAATATTTTTTTATGCTATATTGCGGTTCATCCCCACGGGCATGGGGAACGGTGTCTATATTGAGACTGGCAATGCTAGCGAGGCGGTTCATCCCCACGGGCATGGGGAACGGTCTTAACGTAGATGATTGTATCAATTAGCTTTTTTGATACAACTTAAACTTACCAAGTTTTTCACGCAAAAATACGAGTGACGACCATACTCTTGAGTGGTCATCAAACACTTGAAAACTATTTTTTTAAAGACCTAATGTAAACCTACTTGTCGCTTTCAACATCTTCTTTGAATGGCAAAAACGACACTAATCTTAAGCCATCAAAATCAACAGGCATACGCCTATTCTCTCCTAATGTCTGAAAATCAAAACCTGACTCCGTATTGGTTGACCAAGCCATCACAACATTCCCTTGCTCTTTTAATTGATCACATTGCTGCCAAATCATTTCGCGCACCCTTCTGGAAACATCGCCAATGTAAACCCCAGCACGCACTTCTAATAGCCATATAGCCAAACGACCCCGCAACCGTGGTGGTACGTTTTCTGTCACTACCACAGTAAAGCTCATTTTGTTTTATGCCCCACATCGCCCAAAGACACGGGATTGGGAATGGCTGGCGGAATATTTTCTGGAAAAGGCTCAGGTGGCTTTATTTCACCTGCTGCAAGCACTTCTTCTATCGTAGGGATAATTTTATCTAATAAGCCTGTTCGCCTAAACATATCGCGACAGGCCAAACGAACTGCTCGCTCTGGCGTTTGATCTTTAGGAGGATGAGCAGCAATATTAAATGCCAATGGCACAACCGTATCAAACTTAAAAATATCGGCAACATCATAAACAAAGGACTGAGCTTTTCCAGTATGAATAAAGCCAATAGCAGGTGCATAACCTGCGGCCAAAATACCTGCCTCGGCTAAACCATGCAAACAAGAAGTAGCCGTGGACATACAACGATTGGGTAAATCTCCTTTATCCCATTCACTAATATCGTAATTTCGTCCTTGCCAATCCACACCATATTGCTGAGCCAACAATTTATAGATTTCACGGACTCTTGCCCCCTCAATACCGCGTAGTTGGTCAACGCTACGCCGCTCTGGAGCTTTTTCTTTAAAGCGCATTTCGTACATTTTACGCACGACTTTTAAGCGTAAATCATCATCTAGTGCAAGTTTGGCCTGATACAATAATTTGTCAGCACGTGCCCCTCCTGCTTGTCCTGCCGAATATAAACGCACGCCACCATCACCAATCCATAAAATCAACGTCCCCACTTCTGCTGCTAAACGAATGGCTTGATGCGAAATCCGCGTGCCTGTTTCTAACATTAAGCAAGCAACCGAACCCACTGGAATATGCGTGCGAATACCATTTTGGTCGATGACAACAAAAGCCCCATCTAATACGTCAATTTGACCATATTGAATAAAGACCATTGATACGCGGTCTTTAATCGGAAGTGGTTTGAGTGGCGGAAGAATCACAGTGAAGTCCTTTTCTTTTATAAGATAGTCAGACTCTTTTAATGAGTAATAATCCACAACCAAAGGCTTTGGCGTGACCGAGGCCATTAAACAACACTTGTACAAATAGTTCAGGGTTAGTTACTTGTAATACACCTGTAAAATCAACTGTACTAAATCGAATATCTTTTTTACCTGCACGATGCTGCAGATAGGAAGAAACTTCTAACTCTTGAACCTTAAAGCCATGTTGTTCTGCGCGTTTTTTTAGCCATGTACAACACTCATCATTGACCAACTCATAAAGCATCGGCTTTTCGACATCACTTAATTGCGCCCAATGAGTCAAACTGTGTTTAGCCAACAGTATTTTTTTTGCTCGCATCACAATATCGTGCCGTTCAGATTTACCCATTGCATTTTTAAAAGTAACAACAGGATTAGCCCTTAATTCAAAGGAAAACTGTTGCCCTACTTCTAACTGTGGTTGATAGTCTTTAGTCTTTACTAACCATCCATTAACCGCCGTCACCAAGGGATGACGGTGAGAAACCACATAAAAACGCGGTAACTCTTGCGTCTCGTGACGCACAAAAATAAAGTCACGCGATTGATCGGCAGAGCTAGGAAAAAATCGCCATAACCATTGATGTTCTGCATAAGCTGCCCCGACAAACTCATGAGCCGCTTGGCGCAACTCTCCTTCTTGGGGTGAAATCACACTAAAATACATCTCATTCATCCTTTGCTAATACGGCAATATGTTCCTGACGATCACCAAACTGCCAGCCTTGACGTGTAATCACTTTATCCTTACGCGTGATACTTAATTGCCGTTGTTCGCCTATAATACTTACATCATCACCTAGCCAATCATCGCCCCAAACAAGCTTTTGTAAGCACAAGGGACGGCTCTGTCTGTTAACAAACGATGGTGCTAAAGGTTGCCAATAATCAGCAAAGGCTTGTTTTATGGTCTCGGTTTGCATGATGAGTGGATATAAAGGCACTGCTGGTGGACATGATTTACGACCTAGATACAACACAAACTTAGGTGATTTAATAGCTTGCGCCAATTCAGCCAAAGAATAAGGTGCAGTTTTACTCACTTGCACCGCCACCAAAGAAGCGGCATCTTGGCGATAATCACGGGTTGATAAAATCGTATTTAAGTCATGTTTAGCAATAGCCAATTCATCTTTGCGCGTAGCATGAGGGCGTTTTTTCAGATCAGCACGGCTTGGCACTTGTGCGGTTTGATAGTCACGTAATAATCGTCCTTGTGATAACACGCCAATCGCTATTTTATAGCCGTTATTTAAAGCTATTTGTGCTGCTTCATCCTCACGATTAATGCCAAAAGCAGCCGCTAAGAGTCCGACAATCGCCGATTGACTGGGATAATCCGCTGTAGGTCGATACTCCCCCACCGCCACCTCTCCCCATGAGGATAGCGGTGCGTGTAATTGAAAAATAAGCGTTTCCATGCCATTAACTCACTACAAAATGGGCTAACTCATTAAGACTACCGTCGCCTGTTTCAACATTCATGGCATACATACCTTCGGCACATGCACCATATACCCCTTCAAAATTGTCACGACGTTTGTTAAGTTCTTTAATAGCACGATTCAGGGTATCGGCATCTTTAATAGGCTGCAAAAACGCTTGTGCCAGGGTACGTGGTTGTTGGTCGCCCTTTTCGGCCAACACATAACCTGCATAAGCACGTGAAGCAAAACTATTTTGTTTACCTGTAGGTGAAACCTTCGTTACAGCATGAACCAATGCCTCTAATGCTTTGGCTGTCAATGCTTCATCGCCTCCTAAGTTTTGCTGTAACAATTCACGATTGATACAAACATACAAATAAAACACGCCTGCACCAAAACCCAACTCACCAATATGTGCTGCGCCTCGGTCTTCATCGCCATTATTCAAATCATCAACCGCAATAAAATAATCATCTTCGACCGCCGCTTTATGGACAGTGATCGCGTGAGCCACTTGGACGGCGGCCTCCGTATTAAACGCAGGTGACGAGGCTAACATCCGCCCAAACATAGCAATATCAACCGCAGTATGATGTTTACGCAGTAGTTTTAAATCGTCATCGCTGGGTGCTGTATTACGGGAGGCCAATTGAGCCACTAAGTCGGCAATGGCTTGTTCTTCTTCGGGGCTAAAATGAACTAATTGCTCAACATGTAAATCGTCGTTGTTATCCGTTTTTTTATCGGCTTTTAATTTACCAAACTGTTCAGCCAATTTTTTTGCCCATTCACGGGCATTTTTTTCGCTTACACCTTGCTTAGTCAAGTCTTGATAAATACGCACACCCATTTCTTTAGTACGTGTACCGACATGGCCTTTGAGCGCAGATTCAAACATATCCGAAGTACGCCATGCGCGTTTTAGACTTTGCGATGAAATACGCAAACGGGTGCAATCACCAATGACTGCGGTTTTGGGGCGACCTGTATCATCACGATTAAGATTTGAAGGTGGATAACTGGTTAAAATATGCAATTGTACAAAACGGGACATGAGTTTTCTCCTTGAAGGTTTAGGTTAAGCCCAACGGTAGCTATAAGCCCATTGTTTTTTAGTGTTGTCGTTCCAGTAATAAACATCTTTAGCCAATTGATAAATATCGGCTTTTTTACCTATTAACGGCAGTACACGCCGTAAATCAATAAACACATCGTCAATCGTGTCTGCTTTTAACAAGCTTTTAAAACGCAACTCCGACACCACATTGTTATCGCCATTTTTCTCGGACATCGCCAAGGGTAAACTTTGTGTATCTTCACTTTTCACATGTGCCAATAAGCCTGCTATCGCCGCCAAACGGTCTTTTTGCCAGTCTTTGGCATCGACAGGCCAACCACGCATTAACATATAACGATAAAAATGTTGATAAGCCGCCGTTAAAGCAACCGCATCTAATGTAGAACAACGCTTTAAGACTGCACGAGTTGCACGATCTTCTTCTAAACCTTGCCACCACTCATGCAATACTTTTCCAAAATGGCTATCGGCGGTAAAGCGAATTTTGTCTTCCATTATCTTCTCCTTAAATAGTGTGCTAGTTATATCAACGATAATTAACCATCTGGCTGAGGTGGTTGCTTGGGTTGAGGTGTTTTAGCTTTGATCACTTTATTACTTTTTTCAGGCTTATCCTTTTTATCAGCCACAGGCAACCGTAAAATACTTTTAAGTGCTTTGCCGTACAAATTCATCCGCAAGCTGTTATACGCTTTGGCTATTCGTTGTGGATTTTGTTGGTCAATCGCACCTGCACCCACAATATCCTTGTCAAACATATCAAGGGCTTGTTTGACTAAAGCATTGTGCCATTTCGTACCAATACCAATAATAAAAGCCTCATCACCCATATCAATAGCAGTGCTTTGGGCGTGTGCCAATAAGTCACGTAATTGACCATAAAACTCGGCTTCTGTGCTATCCCAAAATGCTTTATCAACAAAGCTCAAATCGCCGCGCATATCGCCATCACCAAACCATGCGTACTTAATCGCTTGACGTATATAGAATGTAGTTTGTTCGGCAGCTTCTATCCGTTGAAGGACAATCTCGGCGATGTCTTTTTGAGTACGTTTGTCGATAGTGCCAAGCTCATATAGAGGAAATGTCGTCTCATACCAACAACGTGGCTTCATTTTGTCCATGTCATAACCAAACACCCACATTCTTAATTGTGTCGATTGCTGGTCTTTTTGCCTGTCTTTCTCAGCAAGTGCATAGTGGATAATGTTCGCGGGATACACCTGTTTTTGAGCATTGATCGACCCTAGCACCCACGCCAACCAATTTTTATAAGAAAAACCACTGGGCTGAGGATGAACAGGTAACTTATCCTCTTTGTTTTTATAATACGGTGACAAAGGATGACACCACCCGTTGTAATTTAAGCCTTGTGGCTTGGTGATGTAATGGCTTACTAATTGGTTTGATGGCCGTTTACAAATATCACACTGCCCAGTTTTTACCTCACTAAAATCAAGACGAATACGGCGCGGCATTGCCCAAAATACATGATGAGGATGAACTTGACTGGGTTGAGTTTCGCCACCCAGTGTTTGAATACAGCCAATATCAGCCAACCACGGAAAGGTAAAATATGGAGCTATTTTTTGTATATCACCCTGTTTTTGCAGCCGAAAAAAGGCCGATTTTGGCACCACATTAAGCCATACATCATGCCATAAACCGCGCGAAGGTGTCGCAATCACCAACGTAGTCAACGGGCCACCGCCACGCAAACCAGTTCTATTACCTGCACCACCCGCAGGCGCGTTAAGATGCAAGGTGAACAAAGCCGTTGCCACACAGCAAGGACATAAAGCATTGACAGTATTACGCTTAACAAAATGGTCGGTATTTTTGAGCTTGGTTGATTCACCAGCCGCGTCGATGAGTAGGGAGTCAATGCTAGATAAGTCTTTTTTTGGCACTTCTAGGCTAAAATCCTGCATAAACCGTGCGCCGTCGCCATCTAATACAAAGGCATTGGTAACAGGTGCAAACCATGCTTGTAATATCGCAGCACTAGGCGGTTCATCAAAGCTGTCAGCCCAGTCTATTTCATCATCAATAATGGTTGTTGTTTGTAAAAGGCCAATTAAAAATTGTATCAATGCACCATTAAAGTCTGGGCGATTGGCCGCTAAGGACACAATATCAGGTTCAGTAATTTGATGTGGCGCAATCCAATCGAGTGAGCCGTTTGTACGGCGAATAGGTAGCCATTTTTCTTCTAATAAATTCATTTATTTACTCTCCTGATTTTGTTCTTTCACCCTTAGTCCCAAGGCATCATCGTACAACCACGTCAACAACTCGGCAGGTTTAGCATCTGTTTTTGCCGTCCATGCTTGTGCTTGCCATGTTGTGCCAGTCTCTAAAGACAATGCCAGTAAGACACACCATTTACCTTGACTAGGCAAGGTACTTTGAAATTGTTGATAAGCGGTTAACTTATCTTTTTCGTTCGGTAAATAGGCTTCGGCAATCCATCGTGCAGACACTTTCACTGTGCTATACGCCAATGCTCCTTCCACCCAAGGCTTTAGAGCATCTCCTTCCCATTTGGCCAACATCACGCTCATGCTTTCTTCACCCAAACGTGATGGGGTTTTGGCCTCACTCCACCAATCACCACTATTACCACGTGAATATCCGCCTTCAACCGACAAGGTGTTTTTTTGCGCTATAGTAATTTCAGCATTAACTTTGCCTAGTGCTTGATTACTACTGTGTTGTAAACCTTCGGGAAAGCCCACTTGTTTGTCGAATACCGCTTCTATCCAAGCGCGTGCATCATTCGGCATGGTAAATTGTGCTTGCTGTAATAATTGTGCTGTACGCCATAATTGACCGTGATGACCATAAACACCTGCACCTTTGGCAAATACTTTTCTGTACCAATTAGCCGCTGGAGACTCTGTCCATGCAGGAGCATAAACCCACAAACACGGTGGCTGTCGCTGATCACTCGCCTCTTTGGTTAATAACCTATTACCTTGAGCATCACGCACATGTCGTTGCAACCGACCTGCACGTTGTAAAATTCGGTCAATCGGTGCAAGGTCGCTAATCAATATATCAAAATCCACATCTAAAGATTGCTCGGCTACTTGTGTCGCAATCATCACACGGCCACTGCGTTGCTGTTGATTGCTTTTTTCACCAAAACACGCAAGCACTTGTGACTCTTTGGTTAATCTATCGTGTAAAGCAAAACGTGCATGAAACAAGATTAATTGTTCTTCATCGACAAATTGGCTTAAATGTTGATAAGCACTCATGGCATCGGCGACTGTATTACGAATCCAACCGACACACTGCCCTTGCTCTACAGCATTTAATACCTGCTTAAAGACCAACGATTCATCGGCTTCATAATGAACCTTCACTGTACGCGAGACATTGGCACGTGAAGATAATGGCTGTTCGGTAAGAGTGCTCTGCTGGTCATTCCAATAGGTTGCTAATGGATAATCCGTTAACATTATTTGAGGGGCTGACGATTGATTTCTGCCTCTGGCGTAAGCATTGAGCAAAGACTGCTTCATGTGGGTAGGCAACGTGGCTGACAGCAAAATCACGCTGCCATCGCTTCGGGCATGAAACTCCAACAATACTTCTAATATGCCTTGCATATAGGCATCACAAGCGTGAACTTCGTCAACAACCAAAACTTTATTAAATAAACCTAATAAGCGAATGGATTGATGCTTGCTATGCAATACCGCTAATAAAGCTTGGTCAATTGTGCCAACCCCTGCCGTTGCCAATAATGCGCGCTTATTATGGTCAGCTAACCATGCACTACAACGAGCTGAGGCGGTTTCATCAATTTGATCGGTATCATTTTCACTTTTAGTTGGCGGCAAAATTGATAAGGCAAACTCATCAACTAATTTTTTGTTGCCATGTGCCAACACTAAATGTGCATTTTCTTTAAATAATCGTTGATAAACGCCTGCAATACGGCCATACATAGCGTTAGCAGTCGCCATCGTCGGCAACCCGATAAAAAAGCCCTGTGCCAAGCCTTGCGCCATAATGCGATATGTCAGCATCATCGCGGCTTCTGTTTTGCCCGCGCCTGTCACGTCTTCAAGCAAATAAATCTGGGGAGCTGACGAAATATCTACTGTCATCGCCCATTGTTGCAGTGGTGACGGCTGACTAATGCCAGGGAATAAAGTGCTAAAAGTTTGGTCTTTATCAATAGCTGCGGCTAATACGCCTGAGACATGAAGGGCTTGGTCGGCTTGCTGTTGGGCGTGTTGCCAATAATCAACGAGCGGTCTTATAGTTGTTTCGTAATGGAAAAATTGCGTATTTGAACCTAACCAATCGGCCAACACCGTCACCCCTGCAAACCACCATGAGAGGATTTCACTCACTTGTTGAAAGTGTTTGGCTTCTGTTAGGGTTGGAATGTTCTTAGCGTCTTCTGTGAGTAATAACGATGCAAGTTCTAATACAAACGCTTGAGCAGCTTTTTCATCTTCTTTACAAAAAAATGAATTGATACTACCTGTTGGCTTTGGTGGCGTACCGTGATGGCCAGTTACTGCTTTTAGCCAAAAAATCAGACTTGCTTTCGTACGTCGATTATCATTGAACCCTATCTTGGCTAAAGTCGTATCAACAAGTACATCGTTCCACAACCAAAAACCTAGTGAGTCATGGCGTTCATTATAAATTTTGGTGCTATTGGCTTGCCGACTTTTGAGTGTTTGAATTAAATCAGCACGTTGGGACTGAAAAGCTTCACTAAATTTGCCCAAATCATGCAAAGCAAGCCAAAATGCCGCCCATGATAAAAAAGCCTCTTGAGAACAGCTGAGTAAATCACAACACGTTTTTAGCAACACAGGCGATTGCGAAAGATAGGCTTTACCAACCGCAGCGACATCCAAACAATGGTAAGGCAACAAATGGTAAGCTACCGACTGACCGTCATCAGGTCTCGCCTTGCCCCAATACTGAAAATAAATAGATGCTTCCAAGCTCATGAGATGCCCTACGTTTTTATTTCAACTTACTAACATATCCGTTCAATAGAAACACAAAGATAAAAATATTACTAGACTTTAATCATAGGGCGACTTGATGTGTGTTGAAAAAACAACAGGGGCAAAAGCACGTAATGAAACTTTAGATGCCCCACAGTATCTAGGGTACTTTTGAAATGACACCCCTTATATTTTAATTATTTGAATTTTTAGGCGCTCGCTTTCAACTGCAAACCGTCGGCACAATAAGTACGACTAGCAGGCTTACACTGAACAAGTCCCAAGATGATTAACGAATGGCCGTTCACTGTCAGCAATGCCATAAACAAGCGGTTTCACGGGTGTCTGTGGTAGTTCGCCTAGTTGGCATAGTCCAAACCCACAAACACCTTCCGCCCACTGATACGCGCCCTAATGACGGTATTTAATAACGCCTCTCTTTTGCTGGCGGCATTATTAAAACTAAGTAGCAGATCATCGTACCGCCTGCCAGTAGTGAAGATTTCGGGACAGTATCTCGCAACCTCAAAATCACATTGCCTACATTCTAGCAGGTGGTGAAACAATTCTTTTTCATCCTTGCCAAGTAAGTCGTGCAATTCTGATTGAGTGTATCTATCCATGCGCCAAGTTGGTGTAACTTCCTCAATATGAGGATGGTCGTCCGCAGTATGTGAATAGTTTTCTACTGCGATTTTTTCGTAGTGGTCGTTGGTTGCCAGCAGGTCGATTAGTTCTGACTTATGGCTTTTTAACCATGCCAATATATCGGCAGTCATTTTGCCTTTAGGGGCATGACATTTTAACGCCCCTTGTTCTAGCCAAAAGTTAAAGCCTTGCTCTGTTAAATCGTGGTACGAATCTAGAGCGGTCATTATTCAAGCCCTCCTAAGTCGAACAACTCCATTTCATCATCCAAACTAAATCCTAAATTTTCAGGATTTTTTGCAATATCCTGTTTTTCAGGTGTACAAGGTGTACGAGGTGTACACCCATTGATTTTATTAGCTTTTTTATCTGTACAGGCATCTATATCCGACCTGTACAGGCTGTAACAAGATTCTGTAACAACATCATCACTTGTCGGCTGTACAGGTGCTGTTACAGGTTGTACAGGTCCGCTTTCAGTACCTGTAACAGTAAATTCTTGTTTAAAATCAGTATCTGTACAGGTTGTACGACTGTTACAGGTAGAAAATAGTATATTTGCGTTTATGACGTACAATCTGGTCAGTTTTGGATTGTCGGGTGTTCGCGTTGGAGTGGTGCTGTTACCCTCTTTATCCTTAATCAATACATTTGCATCACGCAAAATACGAACCACTTGCTTATGGTCATAGCCTTTGCAAATTTCATTTTTGAATGATTCCTGAAACACTAAAAAATACTTGCCTGTATCATCCTGTTTCCAATAACCAACACGATTCATCACTTTTTCTATTTTGTCGCCGCTCATTTGCTCCAGTGCTTCAAAACGACTAGAACCATGAGCTTCAAAAAATGCTCTAACGTAGGCAAGTATGGCTCTATCTTCATGGTTGCTTATGCCACCAAAAGATAACAACCAATCATCAAAACAAACTTTAGCCGATTTATTGGCCTCACCTATAGTCCACCCTGTTAAACCTTGTTCGGTTGCTAATTCGCCACTGGCTGCAATCAGCGCAAAACGACTAGCAACACGCGATACTTGACCACTTGCGCCATGTGGTACGTTGTCTTTTAACCATGCCTTAATGCGCGAATCTAGCTCACGGGTTACGCCTTCTTTATTGGCAGTGACGTACTCAAGCCATGCAATACCAACAGTTCCATAGTATTTATTGGCATTGCTTTTAATGAGTTTAGAAAGGGCATCACCTGACTCTATGCCGTGCAATTGTTCAAACGCCCCATATTGACCAACACGGGCGCGAACATTGGCTAAACGCACGGCTTGACCAGCATTGATGGTTTGGCCTGATTCTTTCATCAAGGTTTCTAGTGTTTTTTCACCTGCCGATAAAAAAGCGGTATTCCATCGGCTGACAGAACGAACAACAAGGCTTTTATTCATGCGGCCTTTAGACTGTCCGTTCACAATCATATAAATGGCTTGGCCTAGCGTTTTAATGTCCGCTTGGTTAATTTCGTCTAGCACCATTAACCCGTTATTGTGTAAAGCACATAGCCCCTCGATAGCGTTGGCCGTATTTCGCCACTCACGCTTATAGTTTAGTGGTTTGCCCCATTCGCTACAGGCGGCATCTAAAAATGTACTTTTGCCAATAGATGAATCGCCCAACAAGTGAATTCCTCCACTTTCAGCGTTACTTAATTCAAACAGGGGCGCACCAAAAGAAAAGGACAAGGTAAAGACAAAGCGTGTGTTACCAATAGCAAAACGCGATACGTTAACGCGCCATTGTTCAACCGTTCCCGATTGTGAAAAGGCGGTTTCTATGCCGTGTGGATTTTGAAAGACGATAATATCTTTACTTGTACCAATCACTTTTTTAGCCAAGATATAGGAATCGCCATACCACCCTAAACGCTCAACACATAAGGCGCGGTCTTCGGTAGGGGATTTTTTTAGGTAGATTGCTAAGAGGTCGCGGCCTCTTTTACTTGGTTCAATGCTTACGCCTTTGTGAGCTAATTCGCGCCTGACATCGGCACAATCACCCTCTAGCAATTCAAGCGGCATCGCCCACTGGTGAAGGTTTTCATCATCATCTAACCATTCAAGCAACCGTCCCCATGCTTCGCCTTGCCCTGTACGGGTTTTAGCTGTTACCCATAAAGACGAACAAATAAAGTGATATTTTTTTTCATCATCAATATAAAAAACGCCTTTTTTACTGACTTCAAAAAAACCACCCCCATAAGCAAATGATTGCTTTTTACGGGTATCACTATTTATAATTGGTTCGCTTGTTTCTGTTGTTTGGGCTGCATCTTCTTCGCTGGAGGGTGCGGCCTTTTTACTGTCTATCGCTGCTTCAATCATCTTATTTAAACCCTCTGCACCCTCAGCAAGCACCCACTCATTAACATCTTTGTATTTGCTTGGTGGGAGTAGAAAAATACCGTTTATGGCAATCGCGGCGGCCTCTGCTAATCGTTGGCCTTTGCCGTTTAGGTCGTTATCGCCAAAAATAATAATCACGGCACTAGGACACAAAGCGCGTAAGGCTAAGGCGGTTTTCATCAAAGCAGTGTCATTACCTGCGGCTAAACTTGCATGATGTTGCTTTGTATATTCGTGAATCGTTTGTGCATCACTAAAGCCCTCGACAATCACTTTGGGCGTGTCTTGTTTAAGAATGTCACCGCGCCAGTAATAACCATCACCTTTGCCTATGAATCGCTTAATATATTTACCTGCCTCTTTGCCAGTGGTTGCCTTAATACCGCTAATACCTTGCAACTTAACAAGCTCACCAGTTTTAAAATCTAAAAAAGGTACAAGTGTGACCAAACCCTTTAGCGCATAGCCAATGCTTTCAGGTTTGCCGTTGTGCTGGTTAAAGGGATGTTTAAAGGCGTGTAGTTCGTTGCTGTTAATAGATGATGTTTTAGTGGTGCTAATGCCTTTCGTGAGAGTAAAGGGCGTAGAAAGTTCGGCATTAGCGGCCTGTCCTATTTGTGGCAATAGTTGCATATAGGCGGCTTTTTCAGCTTGCTCTAGGGCTTCGGCTTCAAGTTCTGCTTGTTCGCGCTTGGCTTGTCGTTCTGCCTGTTCCTGTGGGTTAATAGGCTTGCTTTCGTGCTTGGTTATATCAAAACCATTTTGTTTAGCATGGTAACGGATTGTTCCCATGCGGTTTTTTCCAAGTGTGTAACCTTTCCATACGCTTTTAACGGCCTTTGCATCGTAGTTATCGGCTGACTGACTCCAGTTATCAAACGCGGCAAAAGCTATTTCTCCAAACTCTGTTTTTAAGGCATTACCCACTTTTAACCATGTATCGCGGTCGTGTGCGTCAATGTAGGTTAAGGCTAAAATAACTATTTCTAGGCTAAGGTTACGCACGATTCACCTCCCCATTAGAAAGGCCAATGTCAGCACTTACCGCGGCGGCAGTAATACGGGTGTCATGAGCGGCTTGCGCTTCATTAACGGCACATTCAATGGCTTGCTGATACACCATGTAGGAGATGCAAGGGTGATGATTGAAATAATTAAGGGCGGCGTTCTTGGCTTCGGATTCACTTCTAAAAAAGATACCGACAACATGAGTGGCCGACTTATAAATATCATCGGGTGCGGTGGGTGCTGGCTGTAGATAACAAATAGCAGTCCAGCGAATCGAGGACAAATTAAATGATTTTTTTGTTGGCGTAGTCATTCCTTCACCTCTGCACGCAAGTCTTGGTGGATGGACATGGCGATAAGTGCGGGATGATTTTTACGGGAATAACGCGAGGCCTTTGCTTCATCAAACGTAGCAAACCCTACAATTACCCAAACATTCGGCTCCCAGTCGGGGTCTAGTTCGGTGGTGGGTACTTCAAAATTGCAAAGTGAGGCAAATGGCAGAATTACGGACGGATTAACGGCGTTAGTTTGATTAGTCATGATTGACCTCTTGTGTGTGGGTTATAAATCCATCACCAAAAGTCGCCAAACTTAGGTGACAGACTGAACGGGGTTGGCGAACTGGCACACAAGAACCAGCACACCCGAAGGTGTCCCCATCCAGTCCGTCATAACGCGGACATGACTGAATAGCACGCAACAAAAAACCGCTTATAGGCGCGGTTGTGCGTCTTGTGGTGAACAGGTCGCCAAACCTGACTACGCAATGTGGCGTAGCGCGTGAATTATTGCTACTCACCGCCACCATATCAACCAAATTAAAACTATCGTTATTTAATGGTTGATAGTTTATGGCTATGTCAGTATTGCCATTTACCCTTGTGTAAACCTTGGGGTTATTTGCATAACTAGGACTGGTAAAGGTTGCCAGTAAAGAGGCAAGCAAGGTGGTCGTACTTAACTTTAGACCGACTGTTTTTAATGGCTTCATGCTGCCACCTGCGGTAGTCCAGTCAATAACCACACACCTACTCGATGCTCTCTACCTTGACTGTCTGTGACAACGCTCCATGTGAGTTTAATCTCATAACCACGTTGGCGAATTTCTAAAATACGCGCTTTTAAGTGGTAGCAACTCAACACCTCACGGGCATAGGTAGATGAAACGCTACCGTGTTCGAGTAGGTAATTTAGAAGGCGGCTAACTTGTGCGATTGCACTATTGGATTGATTTTTATTACTCACGGTTATGCTCCCTTTACTTGGGAGTCATTGGCGGCTTGTTGGCTAATGCCCTGTCGTTTAATCCATGCGTGTACGTCTTCATTTTTCCAGCAAGTAATGGTGCTGGATAATTTGACGGGTGAAGGAAAACGTCCATCACCTGACCATTTAAAAAGAGTAGTTTTGCCAAAAGGTAAAAATGGTAATAACTGCGAAGCCCGGCTATAGCCAGTTAAAGGGATGGTTAAAGGTTGCGTATCGATTGCTTGGGCTTTAGTAGCCATGTTGAAAACTCCCCACTGTGAAAGTGTCCACCACGGTTAGCCTTGCATTAGCGCGGCCTGTGGTGGTTTGTGTTGGGGTAGTTTGATAATTCAGGAAAAAAAAGTAACCGCAATTGCGCCGCAATAAAATCCATGTAATTTATTGTTTATTAAAGGCTTCTTTTATTTTTGGTAACTTGTGAGAAAGATTGCTTTTACTTAATCCTTGATAGCCATCGAATTTCTCATCAATAAAATCTATCAACTTGCTTTCAGTCAAAAAATGCGGGTGTTTATCTATACCTAGCGGTGAGCCTTTTATATAGTCCAATAGTGCAACAATAAAATTCTGATAAGTTCGCACCTCCCTAATATCAATACGATTATTTAGTTTACGCTCTAGTTCGGCTATTTTTATTTTAAGGGCTTCATTTTCTAAACCATTAGACCCAACTTGTGTAGTATCAAAATTCAATAAGCTGTCAATTGCATCTCTTTTGAATAAAGGCTTGATAAAGCTACCATCTATGCCTATTCCATTTTTTCCAATTACGGGCGAAAGTAAATCCTGCCATGTAATGCAGTCAATTCTAGTCTTGTTCATATCATGTTCTTTGTTATCCGTATTCCACATATGGTAATAAACTGCTGAAGCATGTGAGTTTATTTTTTTTCCGTCTTTAATTTCATCAACTAATAATGGCATGTATTCATAATACGTATCACTTTGAGAATAGTCAGGAAGCCGAGGCATCAAAAAACTAATATCTGGATTTACAGCCACTCCTAAATAATGAATTGGTGTCAACAAGCCATATTCAGTCTCAATTCCAAGTGAGTTACTATCTTGTCCTATTCTGTTTATGCTAACTTCACAATAAAAGTGAAGCTTTGAGGAAGGAAGGAGGCGAAGCAGATATGAGTAACGCCTGAACGAATCACTCTCATCCACAGAATAGCCAAAATCTTTAGGATAAATTATTATTGGTACTTTCTTCTCTAATAGAATAGGCAGAAAATCTTCATTTTTTATGGTTTCACCTGTAACAGCACAGGCGTAACGTAGTGCCTCATCAAAAGACAACCATTCTTTGTTCTGTAATAGTTTTGTCATTCCGCGCCCCTTTAACGCTACGCCCTTTAAAAAGAAAACCACACCAGCAAAGTAAGGGTTGCCTTGTTTTCGACTCGCGACTGTCTAGGTGTGGCTGATTAATTCTAGGTACTATACCGCCACCGCACAACACGGGACGCGATAGAGCACGACAAAAGAATGACGCAACAAAAAACCGCCTTTGTGGGGCGGCGTGAATGGGAAGGTTTAGGGAAGGTTTTAAGCAAAAATTTAACTCGCAGATTTGACAAATTGCAGCACTTTACCTGTGCGTATGTTGTCTAAGTAGTTTGCCCAGTCTTGCATCATTTTCCGCCTGTAAGCTAAATGTTGTGCATGGTTATACGCGGCTGATACTTGGTTCTTTTCATTATGCGCAAGCTGTCTTTCTATAGCATCGTGCATATAACCTTGTTCATGCAAGATAGTACTGGCTAAACCTCTAAAACCATGTCCTGTCATTTTCCCTTTATAACCCATACGCCATAACGCAGTAATAAACGCATTTTCACTGTAAGGCTTGCGTGATGCGGTATTAAAAAACACATAGGGCGAATTTAAGCCCATTGCTTTTATTTGCACTAATAACTCTAATGCTTGAGCCGATAAAGGGACGATATGACTAATACCTTTTTTCATCTTATGGGCAGGAATACGCCATTCTTGCGCGTCAAAATCCACTTCTGACCATTCCATAAAACGTAACTCATTAGTACGGACAAAAGTTAGGTTGATAAACTTAAAACCTAAACGAGTCAGTACATCACCGTCATAAACATCTATCTTACTTAATAGTTCGGGCAACTCTTTGGCGGCAATACGCGCCATATGTTGAACCTTGCGCGGCTTTAAGGCTTCGGTTAATCCAGTAGTCGGGTCGTAATTGGTTAAACCTTCACGCATTGCTTGACGAAAAACACAACCAGCTAAACGAATGGCACGTCTTGCCATTTCACCCGCCCCTCGTTCCTCCACTTTTTTTGCGGCTGCCAAAATATCAGGGCTTTTAATTTTATCTATTGGTATTTGACCAATAACAGGAATAAGGTCTTTCTCAATCACACTACTGTCACGCCTATAAGTGTCAGGCTTAATTGTGGACTTTCGATCGGCTAACCATCTACGTGCTAATACTTCAAAGCAATTGATATTGTCCGTTATAGCCTTATCCTGTTTTTTGGCTTGGTTTGGGTCAATACCTTGAGCTATCAACTTTCGGGCATCATCTCGCTTTGCTCTAGCTTCAGCTAAAGACACCTCACCATAAATCCCCATGCTGTAGCGATTCTCTTTACCGTTTATTCGATACTTTAAACGCCAATACATACCACCACTAGGCGTTACTTCGAGATACATTCCCTTTTCATCGGCATATCGTTTGGTTTTTTCTTCGGGTTTTATTTTTCTAATCCTTGCATCGGTCAACATCGCTATCTCCTTATGGGGGCATTTTTTAGGGGGCATATTTTCATGCCCCCAATTATGCCCCCTAAATAGCGCGGTTTACCATACATCGTCGCGGTCTATCGCGGACAATAAAAAACCCCAACGTATTGCTACTGTTGGGGTTTGCGGCCTATGGCGGCCTGCCGTGTTCTACAATTTGGTAGACGTAACTGGACTCGAACCAGCGACCCCCACCATGTCAAGGTGGTGCTCTAACCAACTGAGCTATACGTCTAAAGAGGACGACATTTTATATATGCTGTACCCAGTATGCAAGTTTTTTATAGCTCTTTTATCTTTTGTGGCTGATAACGTGGCCAAGTGCGTAATAAACGAGCCATTTTCCGCATTTCAGGGGTGGGTGGCTGTAACTCTTGGTAGCGAACGGCACTATAACTTTCTTGCATTAATAAAGCTTGCGCTTGCCAATGCGGCTGTTGTTGCTGTAAACGTTGTAAATAGTCGATTACACCTTCGCCCTCTCTGCGTGATAATCCTCTTTTAGCTAATTTAAGCGACAACCGTATTATCATTTTATCCGCAGGGTGAAGTTTTTTACGGTCTTTTAGGATAATCCAAGCTGCTAAGATGGTCGCAATTAACACTAAACTCCCAAACATCAGGGCTAACCGTTTCCACAATTGAGAGTCGCCTAATAACCTCAATAAAAATTCTTCTTGACTACCTGCATCATAGCCCAGCACATCACGCTGCCAACGATAATTGACATAATCGGCCATATTCCGTAACTGACCTAATAACTTATAATTGCCATATTTCATCACACTAAAAGCACTATCACCCCAAACAGCTTGATTTTGTGCCATATCAGCCATGCCCTTCTCAATACGTTCAGGAGCAACTGCACCTGTAGGATCAAGCTGAATCCAACCTTTTTCGGGTAACCACACTTCTACCCACGCATGGGCATCCATTTGTCGCACTTGCCAAGAATCGCCCGTTGGGCTTAAAGAGCCGCCTTGATAACCAATGACAACACGTGTTGGAATACCTGCCGCACGTAACAAGAAGGCAAAAGAAGAGGCATAGTGCTCACAAAAGCCTCGACGCGTTTTAAATAAAAACTCATCAACTCTATTATCGCCGAGTGGTGGCGGTTCTAATGTGTAATAAAATTCGCTTTTAGTAAACCAGCGCAAAACAGCCGTGATATACGCCAAATCACTACCATAATAAGCACGCCATTGTTTTGCCATTTTTCGAGCGGTTGGATTACCCGACAAAGGCAGTTTAGTATTATCTTGGCGTAACCAATCAGGCAGATTT
This sequence comes from Agitococcus sp., assembly GCA_030646715.1. Classification (GTDB taxonomy): domain Bacteria; phylum Pseudomonadota; class Gammaproteobacteria; order Pseudomonadales; family Moraxellaceae; genus Agitococcus. Next base: position 38,645 of record JAUSLJ010000013.1, on the reverse strand, counting down.
GCATCCAAAGATATGGCCTCGAACCGTATGGCATTATAAGTAAAACGTTGAAACACGGGAGTACTGGAAATAAGCCTGAAATCACGCGTTAGACCAATGCCTTTATCATTAGAAAACGGAACATTTAATGCGTAAAGCCATGTTTTATCCGTTGGTTCAGAAATAACCTTGTATTTTAATTGCGATTTCTCTTTAATTTGAATGTTCGTTTCTGTCCAGCGTGGTAATGGCTGCTGACTCCATGCGGTCAGAGCATAGTCATCTAACCACGGATGAGTGCTGGCTCTCCATGTTTCACCATCAAAACTCGATAAGGTTAGACCTCGCCAATATAACTGCGACTTAGGCGGTATTTTATTGTCTTCAAATTCCACACGAAAAGCCAACTCATTTGATTGACTGAGTTTAGCCAAATCACCGGGTGACATATTGTCTGACATCCCTGTTCGCCCTGAACTCTCGGTCATTTTTAGCGTCCACAACGGGGGTAAACGAGGAAAAAGAACAAATAAAATCAACATCAACGGTAAGGCTTGACCCAATAACACAAAGGCCATTTTAAGATTTTGTTTAAAGGATATTTGCTGATTAAAAGAGACATACGCTGCCGTAATAATCCATAATGCTAAGGCAGCATAAACAGTGATAAACACACTTTGGCTAAATAGAAATGCCGTCGCTAAAACAAAAAACGATAACGTCAATAAAATATAATAGTCGCGCTCATCTTTAATTTCTATTAACTTGATTGCCACACAAAAAATCAGAAAGGACACCCCTGCTTCAGGGCCAAAAAGCGTATTGTAGGTCACTTTAAGTCCTGCAATACCTGATAAAAGAAGCAACACTTTCACAGGCACATTGGCAACAGGTAATCGTTGCTCAATGGCAGGTAATCGCCAAAGTAACATCACGCACAACACGCCATTTAACCACCAAGGTAAACGATAAACATGGGGTAAAAAAGCACTCATTAAAGCGATTAACAACCAATAACGTGAAGCCACATTGCTCATACTGCTTCCTCAAACAATGCTAGGGCTGTTAAACAGATCTGTTGATGCGCTTGACCTGATGCCACCGCAATCGTTTGATTGGGCAGCTTTAAGGCAAAAGGTTGCTGCTGTTGACTTAATTTCACCACCCACCACGATAAACGCGATAGTCTATTTTCTTTATCCATGCCAACAAACGCTTGATAATCTAAAGCATTACTACCCGAAATAGGCTCACTATAGGTTTTGACTAATAAACCTTGTCCTCGCGCTAAATGTTTCCAAGAAACATGAGCCAAAGGATCACCTGCATTAAAGGTTCGCAAACCTTCAAAGTCATCAATTCCATGTCGGCGTTTTTGGCTGTATTCAGCATCGTCGTTATCGCCATCGCCTGCGGGTAAGATGTCGGAGGCAATGGGTTTAGGATAAATAATGGCGGTTAAATCTAAATCTAACCATGTCCATGCCCGTAATAAACCTAGAGGATAAATAGTACTCATTTTTAAACGCGGAGGATGAAATCGGCCTCGTTGTTGGCTGCGTAAATATAAAGTCACTTCATGCGTAGTGTCCAAAAAAGGAATTTTTTCTACGGCATCATCCCACTCTAAAAGCAGACTGAAATATCGACGATTATTAGGGTTTGATACACGAATGGTAAAACCTGCAACATCCCCTGCAAATGCAGGACTAGTTCCGACGACGGTAATGCGTAACCCAGACAAATTAGCAAAGGTATGATGAATAGTAATGACAAATAAACTGCCCAAGAAAAAACACAAACCAAGCAATAAATTATTGGCGTAATTAATCCCTGCAATAAATAAAGCCAATAATAACAACGACATCATGCCGCCATGTGACGTTAAAAAAATAAAGACCCTACGTTGATTCAACGTAATATCTTGCGTACGGGGGATGCGCCGATTTAACCAACGCTGCCATCTACCTTGATAAAACGCCTTGAATCTTTCTTTTACGATCATGATTTATCCAATCACATCAACGGCATTTAATAATTGACTGGTGAGTGAGTGCATACGACTTTGGTCTTCGATACTGCCGCGTAAACGATGTTCTGCGACTGAGGGTAACACCGCTTGAACATCTTCAGGAATGGCATAATTACGCCCTTCAATAAATGCCCATGCTTGAGTAGCGCGTTTCAGTGCCAACAATCCTCGCGGCGACAAACCATGAACAAAGTCCCGACTTTGACGGGTATGGGTGACTAAGCGTTGTAAATAATCTAATACCGCATCACTGAGATGAATCTTATCAATTTGCTGCTGCCAAACGGTTAAACGTTCGGCATCAGCTAGTGATTGTAAGGTGCTTAAAATAATGCGTCGGTCTGTGCCCGTTAACAACTCACGCTCGGCACGCGGGTCGGGATAACCCAATTGAATTCGCATTAAAAAGCGGTCAAGTTGCGATTCTGGTAACGGGAATGTACCCATTTGATTGCTAGGATTTTGAGTCGCGATGACAAAAAAAGGCTTAGGCAGTGGCCGCGTTTGGCCATCAATGGTCACCTGCCCTTCTTCCATCGCTTCTAATAACGCACTTTGGGTTTTGGGGCTAGTACGATTAATTTCGTCAGCAAGTAATACTTGGGTAAAAATTGGCCCAGCACGAAAGCTGAATTGTTGCTCTGCGGGATTGAAGATGGAGACGCCAATAATATCGGCTGGCAACATATCACTGGTAAATTGCAAGCGCTGATAACTTAAGCCTAATGTTCGTGCCAAGGCTTCAGCCAAAGTGGTTTTACCCATCCCTGGTAAGTCTTCTATCAGTAAATGACCTTTTGCTAATAAGCAGGCCAATGAAAGTTTAAGTTGTTGATTTTTACCTAGAATTACTGCCCCTAGCGCAGTAATAACGGGCTGAACAGCTGAAGTCATACCAACTTACCTAGTTATTTTTAAGATAACTAACCATAACACTAGGCAGACGATAGAGGGAATCTGATAAAGACAGATTTTAGTGTTTATTCGTTATTTTTATGGGGGTGATGCGTTGCATGACAGGCTTCGACTCCGCTCAGCCAACGTCTAAACGCTCCCTGAGCGGATATAACAGGGGCAAATAATTATTTGCCCCTGCAGATTTTACGCAACGCTCATATTAGCAAAACCACGCAAGCAGTCAGCTTTTAGATCATTGATATCTTCTAAACCGACCGCAATTCGAATCAATCCTTCGCTGATACTGGCGGCGGCTTTCGCTTCAGGACTTAAACGGCCATGTGTCGTTGACGCAGGATGAGTAATGGTTGTTTTGGCATCGCCCAAATTCGCGGTAATCGACATAATTTTTGTGCCGTCAATAAAACGCCAAGCCGCTTCACGCTCGCCTTTGACGACAAATGACAACACACCACCAAAAGCGCGTTGTTGCTTAGCCGCTAACTGATGTTGAGGATGACTCGGCAAGCCTGAATAATTAACCTGCTCAACTTGTGGCTGTTGAACCAACCATTCAGCTAACGCTAAAGCACTGGCGGAATGAGCTTCCATTCTTAAACGCAGAGTTTCCAAACCTTTTAAGAATATCCATGCATTAAACGCGCTCATACTAGGGCCACACGTGCGCACCACACCATAGACTTCTTCGAGGAGTTTATGGCTACCCACCACTGCCCCACCTAAAGCACGACCTTGACCATCTAGATATTTAGTCGCGGAATGAATAATTAAATCCGCCCCTAAAGCGAGTGGCTTTTGCAATGCTGGCGTACAAAAACAGTTATCAACTGCCAATAAAATACCATGACGATGCGCCAAATCTGCCAATGCGGAAATATCTGCCACTTCACAAATCGGATTACTGGGCGTTTCTAAAAAGAACAACTTAGTTGTTGGTTGAATAGCGGCTTGCCATTCTGCTAAATCGGTTAAAGAGACAAAAGTTGTAGTAACACCAAACTTCTTGAGATATTTTTCAAACAACACATTCGTGGTGCCAAACACAGCGCGCGAACAAACGACATGATCACCCGCCGCTAAAAAAGCTAGTGCTGTTGCTAAAATAGCAGCCATGCCCGAACTGGTGGCAACGGCACGTTCACCACCTTCCAAAGCGGCTAAACGCTGCTCAAAGGTGCGAACCGTAGGATTGGTAAAACGGGAGTAAATATTACCTGCTTCTGTACCACCAAAACGTGCCGCTGCGTGGGCGGCACTGTCAAAAACAAACGATGAAGTTAAAAACAACGCTTCGCTATGCTCACCTTCATTCGTTCGCGCAACGCCTGCACGTACAGCTAAGGTATCAAATGAGACTTCTGCCCAAACATCATCGTTTAATTCGGTGGCCATGACAGACTCCTTAGTCTTGATCCTGTACGTTAGATAATTCAATGGTGACATTTTCGACTTGTTGCACTTTACGTTTAGCACCATCACTACGCGACTTGGCTAAACGATCCAAATAGGCATCATCAATATCACCCGTGATGTATTTACCATCAAATACCGAACAATCAAACTGTTCAATTTCAGGATTACCTTCACGCGCAGAAGCAATCAAGTCTGATAAATCTTGATAAATTAAACCATCGGCACCAATCAATTGGCAGATTTCATCGTTGGTATGACCGTGAGCAATTAACTCAGATTTTGCAGGCATATCAATGCCATAGACATTCGGAAAACGTACAGGCGGCGCAGCAGAAGCAAAATACACTTTACGCGCACCAACATCACGCGCCATTTGAATGATCTCTTTGCAGGTGGTGCCACGCACAATCGAGTCATCCACTAACAACACGTTTTTACCGCGAAACTCTAAATCCACAGGACTTAATTTTTGGCGTACCGATTTTTTACGCTGGCTTTGGCCGGGCATAATAAACGTACGACCAATGTAATGGTTTTTCATAAAGCCTTCACGATATTTCACGTTCAGCTTATTGGCCAATTCGAGCGCGGCAGTACGACTGGTATCAGGAATCGGAATAACGACATCAATATCGTGATTTTCACCCCATTCACGTTTAATTTTCATCGCCAGTTTTTCGCCCATGCGTAAACGAGACTTATAAACGGAGATATTGTCTATCCGCGAATCTGGGCGAGCAAAATACACATATTCAAAAATACAGGGCGCAAAAACGACGTTTTCGGCACATTGACGAGTAAACATTTGACCGTCATTGTTAATAAATATCGCTTCCCCTGGCGCTAAATCACGCACGACTTTAAATCCTAAAGCGGTAATTGCCACCGACTCAGAGGCGATAATATATTCTTTGCCTTCAGGTGTATCACGTTCGCCATAAATCACAGGACGAATACCGTTCGGGTCTCTAAAACCGAGTAAGCCATAACCTGTGACCATCGCCACCACCGCATAAGCACCGCGACAGCGTTTGTGCACTGCACTAACCGCTTGAAAAATATCATTTTCTGTTGGTTGTAATTTGCCTAAGGCTTGTAACTCATGAGCAAAAACATTGAGCAACACTTCGGAATCTGAGTCTGTGTTGATATGACGCAAATCACTACGGAATAAATCTTTAGCAATTTCATCGGCATTGGTTAAATTGCCGTTATGCGCCAAGGTCACACCATAGGGTGAGTTGACATAAAAAGGCTGTGCTTCCGCCGAGCTAGACGAGCCAGCGGTTGGATAACGCACATGGCCAATACCAAAATTACCAATCAAACGAAGCATGTGACGAGTATGAAAAACATCGCGCACCATGCCGTTATCTTTACGCAAAAATAAACGACCATCATGAATAGTGACAATGCCCGCAGCATCTTGGCCACGATGTTGTAACACCGTCAACGCGTCATATAACGCTTGGTTGACAGAAGATTTACCAGCAATACCGACGATACCGCACATAGTTCACCTCAATGTTGGCTGGATTTAGGAATAACAATCGTTGCTTTGGGTAGATGATGCACTTGCTTTTTCACTTCATCCGTTACTTGCTGAGCAAGGGGCGTAAAGGGCAATAAAGCATTAGGAAATGTTGCCTCTTGCCACCATGCGTCATTTTTCAGAAACGGAGCCATTAAGTTAATCGCTAATAACACAATTAATAAACCCCGCGCTGCGCCAAACCCTGCGCCCATTAATTTATCGGCAGGGCCTAAAGCCAAGGCTTTTAATAAACTGTGTAAAACCAAAGCGATAGCGTAACTTAATAACACCATACTTAAACATAACACTAAAAAAGCGACCGCTTTTTGTAATGACGGCGTGGTAATAAAAGGAGCTAAAACAGCGGCAAAGGACTCATAGCCATTAATGGCGACAATTAAGCCTAGTACCCAACCCATTAACGCTAATGCTTCGCGGACAAGGCCACGGGTGAAGCCTTTCCATAAGGAAAGCGCAATCACGGCCAAAATAATGACATCAGCTAACGGCATAACACAGAAAATCTCTTAGATAACGTCGTTGCGGCCATTTCAGCCGCCCTATATAAACTCACGCTTACTGTTGCGTCGCTTTAATGGCTTGCACGGCTTCTTTAATTAAAGCAGGCCCTTGATAAATAAAGCCTGTATATATTTGTACCAAGCCTGCACCTGCGGCAATTTTATCGGCAGCACTGGCACCATCCATAATGCCACCGACACCCATAACAGGTACGCGACCATTTAAGGCTTGGCACAAACGCGCTAAGGTATAATTGGATAAGGCTTTTAAGGGTTTCCCGCTTAGGCCACCAGCTTCATTAGCTAAGCTCAGGCTTTCAATGCCAGCACGACCAATAGTGGTATTAGTAGCAATGACACCATCAATCCGATGTTCCACCAATTGCTCGGCAATGTATTCAATGTCTTCGTCTTGCAAATCTGGAGCAATTTTTACTGCTAATGGCACATAATGACCATAATGAGCAGCTAAACGCGCTTGGCACTCTTTCAATTGTTTTAACAAGTCAGAAAAAGCCGTACCCGTTTGTAAGGAGCGCAAACCTTGAGTATTAGGCGAAGAAATATTCACCGTCACATAGTCGGCATATTCATAAACTTTTTCTAAGCAGTGGATATAGTCATCGGCGGCATTTTCGACAGGCGTATCGGCGTTTTTGCCAATATTAATGCCCAAGACTCCATCAAACTTGGCGTGTTGTACTTGGCTGACTAAATGGTCGACGCCTAAATTATTAAAACCCATACGGTTAATAATTGCTTGGGCTTCAGGAATACGGAATAAACGCGGCAGTGGATTACCTGCTTGTGGACGTGGCGTAACCGTTCCTATTTCGATAAAACCAAAGCCCAACGCGGCTAAAGCATCAATATAATCGCCATTTTTGTCTAAACCCGCAGCTAAACCGACAGGATTGGGAAAGTCGATCCCCATAAAATGCACGGGATGACTGGGTGTTGAATAGAATAATTTCAGTAAACCAAGCGAATCGCCAATAGCTAAACTGCGCAGCGCCGCATGATGTGAAGCTTCAGGCGACAAACGAAACAGTAACTGACGAATAAGCGAATAAAACATAACAAATCCCAGCCAAGCGCAAGGTGGGAGATTATACACATTTTATAGGTGTGGTTGGGGGGGAGATTTTGGTGATAGCGCACAAAGGACGAACATTCAAACTTTTATTGTCGTCCTTGGTGCTAAATTTTTCTTAACTACGGCGCGTCATAAACGCCAATCGTTCTAACAAATGCACATCTTGCTCATTTTTTAACAAAGCACCATGCAAAGGCGGGATTGCACTGCGAGCATCACGGTTACGCAAGACATCATCGGGCATTTCATCCGACATTAACAATTTTAACCAATCAATCAATTCAGAAGTTGAAGGCCGTTTTTTTAAGCCAGTGACTTTACGAATATCAAAAAAGATATCCAATGCGTCTTTTACCAATTGATTTTTCGTATGAGGATAATGCACGGCGACGATTTTTTTCATCGTCTCGACATCGGGGAAAACGATGTAATGGAAGAAACAACGACGCAAAAAAGCATCGGGCAAATCTTTTTCATTATTGGAAGTAATAATGATAATTGGCCGATGTTTGGTTTTAATGGTCTCACCTGTTTCGTAGACAAAAAACTCCATTTTGTCTAATTCAGTCAACAAGTCATTAGGAAACTCAATATCCGCTTTGTCGATTTCATCAATCAATAACACCACACGTTCGTCACTATCAAAGGCTTCCCATAATTTGCCTTTTTTAATGTAATTTTTAATATCAAAAACACGGCTGTCGCCTAATTGTGAATCACGTAAACGCGAAACGGCATCGTACTCATATAAACCCTGTTGTGCTTTAGTTGTCGATTTAACGTGCCATTGAATCAGTTTTAAACCTAAAGATTGGGCAACTTGTTCGGCCAACAAAGTTTTACCTGTACCTGGCTCGCCTTTAATCAGTAACGGTCTTTGTAACGTAATCGACGCATTAACAGCCATTTTTAAGTCGTCTGTGGCGACGTAGGCTTCTGTACCAGTAAATTGCATAAAGTCTCACCCTCAAAAAATGGTTTTAGGTCGATTGTTTACGATTGATAAACCATGCTGCAAAACAAGCAATGGTGGAAACCGCTAAAATAGGAAATAAACTTTTTAAGGCCGTTACGCCAAAACCCGACATTGCATGAAACATGGTGGCGACAATCGCAGGTGCAGGCACCCACGTCGTGCTATCAATTGGCCACGGAGTCAACAAGATACAAGCCGCTAATACCAATAATATAGGCTGAAGAGCTTGTGGCAAATAATGGGCAATGCCCTTTTTATAAACCCACAACAAGCCTAACGATGCAGCAATATAAATCAGCCATGCAAACAAATAAGCAAACATATAAATCCAATCCAAAACATCCCCTCCCTTGACAAGGGGAGGGTTAGGGTGGGGTTCTGCGTCATGGCAACTAACCCCCTCCCAACCTCCCCCTTATCTGGTGGAGGAGCTATATATCAAAAGTCTAAACCTTTACAAGATAAAAAATCATTACTGATATTTACTTTCGTCAGGGCGAAATAAATCCAACATATAATTTTCCCGTTGCGGCGGCATTTGCAAATAAAAGCCTTTTTCTTCCAAATCGGCCAACACTAAGGCGATATCCGCACGTGCTAGTTTTTTCTCTGGCGTTAGCAACAACGTACCAAACAATGTCGCTTTACCAAACATTTCAACCAAAGCTTCAGGAACTCGCGCAAAGCCGTCGGTTTTACGCACATAGAGATACATTTCATCTCTTTTTGAGCTTTTGTAAATGCTACAAATTTCAGGTTTGACACTCATGTACTTTGTCTCATGTATTTTCTCGGTGGCGATAACGTCGCCATAATAACAGTTGCTCATCTTTTGTGGCTAATGCCGCCAGCAATGGCTTGGTCAACATCTCATAACGCCAACCTTGTAAAGCCAAAGGCAATTCTGCACTTTCACCTTGGTCAATGTAACCTAGTACCAAGTTATCTAACCATCGTTTGCGTAATAACACATCGGACGGAATTTGATGCTGTTTGGCAATGGTATCGCCAATCACCCGTAGCTCATCAAACAGACTTTTGGCTTGTTTCGGTAGCGGCAAAGGTAACAAAGGAGGACATTGATCGTCAGATTTATCATTAGATTGCTTAATGATTTCTAAAATCATTTGACCATGCTTTTGATAGGTGCGTGGATGCAAATCTTCAATGCGCGACAACTTCGCTAAAGTCTGAGGTGCTTCTTGCACTATTGCCAGTAAGGTATGGTTTTTTAAGACAAAAGTACGCGGAATATTGTGTAAACGAGCCGAACCTTCGCGCCACATCGCTAGCATTTTTAACAGAGATAATTGACGACGATTAAACTGCCATGCATTACTAAACTGCTGATAAATCGTCAGCATCGGCGGTATAGGTGCGCCCTCTTTGAGCATCAACTGACAATCTTCTAAGCAATAAGCTAATAAATCTCGCTCTTTCAGTTGAGCCACAACAAATTCATACAAGTTGGGTAAATGCTCAACATCGGAGGCCGCATAACGTAATTGATCAGCTGATAAAGGCCGAGCCAACCAATCAGAACGGGTTTCCGCTTTGCTTATATCAACATTTAAATAATCTTTTAATGCACGCTGATAACCAATTTGCAATCCATAACCCAAAAAAGCCAATCCGACTTGCGTGTCAAAAATATTGGTCATTTTGTGGTGGGGATATTGATGAAAAAACACTTCAATATCTTCAGAACAGGCATGAAGAATTTTCAGGCTGTCAGGGTTAGCAAATATCGGTCCAATATCGGCAGTATCTAAAGCGACTGGATCGACCAAATAAATCGCATTATTAATATTTAATTGCGTTAATGCCGACTGCGGATTAAAGGTATTGACCCGCATAAATTCGGTATCAAGGGCAATGGTCTTTGCCGTTGCCCATGAAGGTAATAATTCTGCAAAACGGCGTTGATCGGTTATTAGTTCCCAGTTCATCACAATCCCAGTTGTTTAGCGATGACCTCATTCATAATTTCGTGAGTGCCACCACCGATAGATAAAATTCGGTTATCTCTATACAGTCGTTCAACCAAACTGGCGCGCATAAAACCCATGCCGCCAAAAATTTGTACAGCTTCGTAGGTCAGCTTGTCGCTGACTTGTGTCGCAAAGTTTTTCGCCATGGAGACTTCTTTCACCGCAGGAATACCATCGGCAATTTGTGCTGCCACACGATAGGTAAATTCGCGGCTTGCTTCTAGTTCTGTGGCCATATCAGCGAGTTTATGGCGAATCACTTGCATTTTGGCTAATGGTTTGCCAAAGGCGACACGCTGGTGGACATAGTTTAAACATTCTTCTAATGCCAGCTGCGCCGTCATATTCGCCATAACCGCCAAGTTTAAGCGTTCTTTCTGGAAATTGCTCATAATAACAAAGAACCCAGCGTTTTCCGCGCCAATTAGATTGCTTTTTGGTACTAAAACGTCATCAAAAAACAATTCGGCGGTGTCACTTGCCCACCAACCCATTTTTTTCAACGGTTGGCCGACCGAAAATCCTGCACGTTCTTTTTCTATTAATAACAAACTAATGCCACCATACCCGACATCACCTGTACGCACCGCCACCGTATAATAATCGGCACGACATCCTGAGGTAATAAAGGTTTTACTGCCATTGACCCGATAAAAGTCACCTTCACTGACGGCACGAGTTTTTAAATTCGCAACATCTGAGCCACCAGAGGGTTCGGTAATGGCTAAAGCGGCTATTTTTTCACCGCGTAATACCGCAGGTACAATTCGTTGTTTCAGTTCATCACTACCCCAATTTTCAATCGGCGGCAGACCAATGTCTAATGAACCTAAACTGGCGACTAAACCACCTGAACCCACACGCATTAGTTCTTCGCTGGCAGCAATTTTCATAAAAATGTCATTACCAGAACCACCTAATGCTTCGGGATGGTCGATACCCAATAAGCCAGCATCACCTGCTAAGTTGTACAGCTCACGTGGAAATGTGCCTGCTTCTTCCCAATCGTTGATAAAAGGACGAATGTGTTGGTCAACAAATTTGCGGGTTGTTAATCGTACTTGCTGATGGGTGTCGTTGAAATAAGAAGTATAGAGAGCCATGAGATACGCCTGCCACTGAAAGTAGAATCAGGCAATACTGTCATATTTTACAAAAACAACCAAGCGATTGCTTGGTATAAATTATACGATTGTCCAATAAATGTTTTTAGACCTTAAAACGATTCATCAAAATAGTGATTTTTACGAATAACTCTGACGCTGACTCAACGCCCGCGCTAAGGTATGGCTATCAACCATTTCTAACTCACCACCCAAAGGCACACCATGTGCGATACGGGTCACACTTACTCCTAAAGCTCGACTCGCCTCACGAATATAATGAGCCGTCGCCTCACCTTCTACCGTCGCATTGGTCGCTAAAACCAGCTCAGTGACTTTGCCATCTTTTAATTTGGTAATCAGTTGAGGAATACCAAGCTCTTGCGGGCCAATACCATCTAAAGGTGATAAATGTCCTGATAAAACAAAATATAAGCCCCGATAACTACCACTTTGCTCAATCGCCAAAATATCGGCAGGTGATTCAACGACACATAATAAATGCCGTTCGCGAGAAAGGTTAGCGCAGATTTGACACAGTTCTTCTTCGGTAAACGTCCGACATTCCTGACAATGACTGACTTGACTCATTGCTTGAGCTAAAGCATCACTTAAACGCACGCCACCTTGACGATTTCTTTCTAAGAGATGCAATGCCATCCGCTGTGCTGATTTAGGGCCAACACTAGGCAAGACACGCAAAGCAGCAATAAGTTCAAAGACAAGAGGACTAAACATGGTGATGACAAGCTCGTGATTGATTTTGTAGGGGCGATTCATGAATCGCCCCTACGGCAAAACAGACTTAAAACGGTAACTTCATGCCTGCGGGTAAATTCATACCTGCGGTTGCGCCTGCCATTTTCTCTTGATTAACGGCTTCGACTTTACGCACAGCATCGTTAACCGCAGCAGCGATTAAATCTTCTAATACTTCTTTATCTTCTTGCAACAGTTCAGGTGCAATATCAACACGCTTAACGTCATGTTTACCTGTCATGGTGATTTTCACCAAACCTGCACCCGATTCGCCTACTAAACTGGTGTTTGCTAACTCTTCTTGGGCTTTCTGCATCTGCTTTTGCATTTGCTCTTGCATTTTTTGAGCTTGCTGCATTAATGCATTGATATTCATCGTTTTTCTCCAACTATTAAAGATTCTGAAATTAACTGGGCATCAAAGGTTTTGATGAGATTTTGCACGATTGGATCCGCTAAAAACGCGACTTCAGCACGTTGTTTTAATTCGACTAATCGCCGCTCTTCAAGTTGTGCGGGGGTTTCTGCTATCGGTTCAACCATCGCCAATTGCAATTCTAACTGTGGATAGTCCTGCAATAAACGATTCTTTAAAGTTTCGTACGATTGTTTCGCTAAAACATCATAACGTGGGGAAACTTCTAAAACCGCTGTCCCCTGCTGCTGGCCTTGTAATAAGGCGTGTTTAGCGAGATTTAAGGCCATTCCTGTAAGCGATGAGTTATTCATCACCCAGTCAAACCAGCGTTGAGGTGACCATAAACCTTCAGCCACCACCACTACCGCAGGTGCTTTAAACGGCAAAATCGTTGCTGTCGGTGCAACAACCGTTTCAACCTTTTTCTCTTCAGGGACGACTGCTTCAAACACTGGCGTTTTAAGTTCAGCCTCAACGGGCAATACTACTTTGACTGTTTCTTTACTGGCGATAGCTGCAACTTGAACTGGAGGTTGCGGAGCAACTTTTGGCTGTTCAATTATTTTTTCAGCCACAAAAGGCGTAGCTGGCACTACGGCACTTAAAGTCGCTTTGTTACCAACGGGAGCAACCGATGATTTAGTCTGCCCTATTGCCGCACTGGCACTAAAACCTCCTTTATTGGGTGATGAACCTTGAGGTTGCGTTGGGACAGGTTTAAAGCTCAACATCCTTAGCAAACACATTTCAAAACCTTGGCGCGCAGTCAGAGCCAAAGGTAAATCACGACGACCATGTAAGGCGATTTGATAGTAAAGCTGTACATCCTCAGGTGTCATTGCTTGTGCCATTGCCAACACACGCGCCCGATCACCTTCACTATTTTCAATGGCATCTGGCAATAATTGCGCCAATGCCAGTCGATGCAATACGCTAATTAACGCCGCTAATGCCCCTTGAAAATCGACACTTTGCTCGGCCAGCGCGTTAATGACTTGCAAAATCTCGCCCGCATCATTGGCATTAACTGCGTCTAAGACTCTAAATACTAAATCACGATCAATACTGCCGAGCATTTCACGGACATCAGCCTCACGTAACGCCCCATCACCAAAAGCAATAGACTGGTCTGTTAATGACAAAGCATCGCGCATGGAGCCATTCGCTGCACGTCCCAACTCCCATAACGCGGCCATGTCATAGCTGACTGTTTCTGCCGTTAAGACTTTCTCTAAATGACCAACAATACGTTCAGGCGACATCGGTTTTAGTGAAAATTGCAAACAGCGTGATAACACGGTGACAGGGATTTTTTGCGGGTCAGTGGTCGCCAACAAAAATTTGACGTGGGCTGGTGGCTCTTCCAAGGTTTTTAACAAGGCGTTAAAGGCCGCTTTTGACAACATATGGACTTCGTCAATCAAATACACCTTATAGTGACCACGAGAAGGCATATATTGCGCGTTTTCAATCACTTCGCGCACATCATCAACGCCCGTATTGCTGGCAGCATCAATTTCGATAAGGTCAATATAACGGCCATCATTAATTTCTTGGCAAGTAGAACACACGCCACAAGGTGTCGCGGTAATGCCCGTTTCACAATTCAGACATTTGGCTAAAATACGGGCAATCGTCGTTTTGCCTACACCTCTTGTTCCAGTGAATAAATACGCATGGTGCAAACGATTCTGCGTTAAGGCATTGCCCAATGCCCGAGCAACATGCTCCTGCCCCACTAACTCAGAGAAGTTTTTCGGGCGATATTTACGAGCGAGAACTTGATAAGCCATGCCAATATCATACTCTTAAGGGGGTTAGTCATTATTTAGACAAAATATTTGTGTAAATCACATAAGTAATGGTAACGGAAGCCCGTTTTCGGCTAAAGTGTTTTATGGTATTGATTTAAGCCCATTTTTAGAACTTACGCAGAGAAATGTCTTTTCTAAGTTCAGATTCGTTCTTTTAGCTTTTTTAGATGTTGAGCGCAATGAAAACCAAAACAATACTGATTACAGGTGGCGAAAGCGGCGTTGGTGCGGCAACCGCACGCGCTTTGGCGGCGCAAGGACATCGTGTACTGTTTACTTGCCGTGAAGCCGAAGATGGCGCGCAACTCTGTAACGATATTACTACCGCTTTTCCGCGAGCAACAGTCAAAAACTACTCGCTTGATTTAGCGTCGTTTTCGTCCATTCGTTTACTCGCTGATAAACTGCAACGCGAATATAATCAAATAGATGTGTTAATTAATAATGCCAGTCTTGCTCCGTTGACCAAACAAAAAACCCGTGATGGCTTTGAATTGCAATTTGGTGCAAATTATCTCGGCCACTTTTTATTTACCCAATTATTATTAGATGTCTTAAACGAAGCGGGACGTGCACGTATTGTTCACACTTCTTCGATGATGCACTGGCTTGGCGGCGTAGACTTTGGTAGTTTTCATGGTGATAAGTTTTATGACCCAATTCGTGCTTATGCTCAATCAAAACTAGCCATTTTATTATTTAGTAATGAGTTATCCCGACGATTAAAAAAGACCAAAATCACCAGTAATACCTTTCATCCAGGTGGAACACCGCAAGAAATCTATTTTAATTTACCCCGTGCCGCTTATTTAACCGTTAAGCCATTTTTAGCCGCACCCGAAGAAGGTGCTCGTACTGCGGTATTATTAGCAACCGCCCCACACTTAAGTGATAGTACTGGCAAGTATTTTAGCAAGGGTGAACAAGCACTCATGTCACCACGCGCACGTAATGAAGATTTAGCATTAAAACTATACGAAGTCAGCGCGGGATTATGTCAGGTAGAGGCGTTGTAAGAGATTAGATCAAAAACGGAAATGCTTTAGAAGTGGTGGCAACTCTGCCAGCCGACCCTCGGCACACGCATCACAATTACCGTTGCTACCTTCCGGTCCTGGCGGGGTTTACTGCTTAGCGTTGCGAGGAAACCGACAGAGTCACCATAGCAAGCACACTTTATATTAAAACCTAAAGCGGACGCGAAGTATAGGCGAGCATTTTGTCTTTGGGAACAGTGATTTGCAAAAAATAATAACTTTTTTGGCTTTTGTACAAATTACGTTCATTTACTTTATCAAATCCCCCAGCCCCCATTTTTTTCTCAAGGGGGAGTTCCCCTCTTTTTCAAAGAGGGGTTAGGGGAGATTTACTTAACCCTAAAACAACAAAGGTACTTGCCATGACGACACTGTATTTTCAGACAATCAATAGCCCTATTGGCTTACTGCACATCGCTCATGCCAATGACACAGTGTTTGCTCTAGAGTTTGCTGAGTTTCAAGAACGGTTCATGGGTAACCTACAAAAAAGACATACATCCCCTATTACTTTTCAGCCCGCTCCTAATGCCCTGATTGAAGAAAACTTAGCAAAATATTTTGCAGGTGATATCAACGCTTTAAATCTCATTCAAACCAGCACCGATGGCACACCCTTTCAACATGATGTTTGGCAAGGTTTACGCGCTATTCCAGCAGGCCAAACCGCTTCTTATCAACAACTCGCGCAAAAAATCGGTAAAGAAAACGGACAACGGGCAGTCGGTGCGGCAAATGGCCGCAATCCCATTCCCATAATTATTCCCTGTCATCGGGTAATTAATAGTAATGGCAAATTAGGCGGTTATAGCGGAGCTTTGTGGCGTAAAGAATGGCTGTTAAAACATGAGGGTGTGGTTTGGGTGAGGTAATGCGGCAAAAAAGAAAGTGAGGGCGAAAGATTTTTCGCCCCTACACCAGTTATTACTTCAACAACTTTTCAATGTCTTTGGCAATATCCATAGGGTCTGTCGTTGGCGCGTAACGCTCAACAACATCGCCTTTTTTGTTGACCAAAAATTTAGTGAAATTCCACTTCACCGCATTCAAACCTAATAAACCTGGTGCTGCCTCTTTCAAATGTTTGAATAGTGGGTGTGCTTCATCACCATTGACATCAATTTTGGCAAACATGGGGAAACTTACGCCGTAATTTAACTCACAGAACTGACTAATCTCATCGTTACTAGCAGGATCTTGATTCATAAACTGATTGCATGGGAAACCCAAAACAATAAAGCCTTGGTCTTTGTACTTTTCATACAACGCTTCTAAGCCTTTGAATTGCGGCGTAAAACCACATTTACTGGCAGTATTCACCACTAAAATCACCTGATCTTTATAATCAGAAATCGGCTTTTCTTGGCCTGTAATGGTCGTTGCGGAATACTCATAAACACTGGGCATTGTTTTTCTCCTCTTGAAAAATATTATTTCTTCGTCAAACGTAATGATGCAGAATTTACACAATAACGCAAACCTGTCGGCTTCGGGCCATCAGGAAAGACATGACCTAAGTGTGCATCACATTGCTGACAAATAATTTCGGTGCGCACCATACCATGACTGATATCACGATGTTCTGCAATGGCATCAGTCTGTAAAGATTGATAAAAACTCGGCCAGCCCGAACCTGACTCAAACTTAGTTTCTGAACTAAACAACGGCGCACCACAGCATTTGCAATGATATACACCCTCGTCATGACAATTCCAATACTCACCCGTAAAGGCTCGTTCTGTGCCTTTCTCGCGGCAAATCTGAAACTCTTGGGGTGTTAATTCCGATTGCCATTCGGCGGCTGTTTTTTCGATTTTATTCATCATTCGCTCCCAATAAGGTCTGAGTGAGATATTTATATCTCAGAAAGATGTAATTACCACTGAACAATGGTGGCCTTTTTCGTTAGAATCAAGTGTTTATAGAAGTTACGCCTAGTGCATCGCTTCTACTTTAGAGTCTCTGCGAACGAGTTTGTTACTATGGAAATTGTAAAATCGGCAAAATTGAAAAACGTGTGTTATGACATTCGCGGCCCTGTCCTCAAAGCGGCGAACGTGATGGAAGAACAAGGTCATCGAATCATTAAGCTCAATATCGGCAATCCTGCGCCTTTTGGCTTTGAAGCACCACAAGAAATTTTGGCCGATGTTATTGCTAATTTACCGAATGCCGTTGGCTATTGCGACTCTAAAGGTTTATTCGCTGCCCGAAAGGCTGTCGTTCAGTATTATCAACAAAAAAATCTCTTTGTTGATGTCGGTGATATTTATATTGGTAATGGTGTCTCTGAACTCATTGTCATGTCGATGCAAGCTTTGCTTAATAATGATGATGAAATGCTCATTCCTGCACCTGATTACCCTTTATGGACAGCGGCTGTGACCTTAGCAGGCGGCACACCTGTTCATTATCTTTGTGATGAAAATGATGGCTGGTATCCCGATTTAGCGGACATTGAAGCCAAAATCACGCCTAAAACACGCGGCATTGTCGTCATCAATCCTAACAATCCAACGGGTGCGGTTTATCCAAAGCATATTTTGGAAGGTATTGTTGCTTTAGCACGTCGCCACAGCCTCATTATTTTTGCCGATGAAATTTACGACAAAATTTTATACGATCAAGCCGTACATACGTCAATTGCGACGCTGTGTGATGACTTGTTATGTATTACCTTTAATGGTTTATCTAAATCTTACCGAGTTGCAGGGTTTCGCTCTGGTTGGTTAATGGTCAGTGGCAATAAAAAAATTGCTAAAGACTATATTGAAGGCTTGGATATGCTGGCTTCCATGCGTTTATGCGCCAATGTGCAAGCGCAATATGCTATTCAAACAGCATTAGGTGGCTATCAAAGTATTAATGATTTAATTCGCCCCAATGGCCGTTTGTATGAACAACGAGAAGTTGCTTGGAAAATGTTGAATGATATTCCTGGCGTCAGTTGTACCAAGCCTGAAGGCGCGTTATATCTATTTCCACGCTTAGACCCTGCAATGTACCCCATTGCCGATGATCAAGCATTTATCTTAGAACTGCTGCAAGCCGAACGGGTGTTATTAGTGCAAGGAACGGGTTTTAACTGGCCTCATACCGACCATTTCCGTGTCGTCTTTTTGCCGCACATTGACGAACTCAAAGAAGCGATTAATCGTTTGGCGCGGTTTTTGGCGCAATATCGGGCGCGATATAATTAAACCGCCCCTTCGACTCCGCTCAGGCCGCTTTTTTGCGTTGACTGCGCGGAGTCGAAGTGAAACATAATCGTTTAACTGACTGGCATTGCTCCTTTGCCCCCCTTAATTCAAGGGAGAGTAACTCGTTTCGCCTGTTACAAACGCACAATACTGTTCTCTTGTAATCCCATCGTTTCCCCCCTACCTTAACGCTATCGGACAATTTCGTTTATTTAAGTTCATAACTTACGCATCGCACCGCGATTAGAGCGTTTTGTGAACATAAAGCCTCCTAAGGCGGCTGAAATGTGAACAAATAAGCGATAACCGCGTAAGTTATAAAATGTCTGTTTTATTAGGAGTGTTTGACACCATGTTTCGTATCTTCTTGTTCCTGCTCACCAACTTAGCGGTTTTGCTAGTAGCGGGTATCATCTTGAGTGTGTTTGGTGTTGGTTCAACACATACCGTTGGTAATGGCCTTAATCTCTCTAATTTGTTAGTTTTCTGTTTTGTCTTTGGTATGACAGGCTCAATTATTTCTTTATTGATGTCGAAGTGGTTGGCTAAACGCGGTACAGGAACAGAATTAATTGTCAATCCTCGTACCGCCGAAGAACGTTGGTTGGTCGAAACCGTTGCTGAGTTGTCGCAAAAAGCAGGCATTAAAATGCCAGAAGTGGGTATATTCCCCAGTTATCAATCCAATGCTTTTGCGACAGGCTGGAACAAAAATGCGGCTTTAGTGGCGGTATCTAGTGGTTTATTAGACCGCATGAGCCGTGATGAAGTACGCGCGGTTTTAGGCCATGAAATTGGTCACGTTGCTAATGGCGACATGGTGACGTTGGCGTTGATTCAAGGCGTGGTCAACACCTTTGTTATGTTCTTCTCGCGCATTATTGGTAACTTTGTTGACCGTGTGATTTTCAAAAATGAAGATGGGCCAGGCATTGCCTACTTTGTCACTAGCTTAATTGCTGACTTAGTATTGGGTATTTTAGCGTCAACGATTGTGCTGTGGTTTTCGCGTCGTCGTGAATTTAGAGCTGATGAAGCTGGCGCACGTTTAGCGGGTAAACAATCAATGATTAACGCTTTACGTCGTTTACAAGCAGAACACGATGTACCTGACCAAATGCCTGCGGAAATGACGGCATTGGCTATTACGACAGGTCGTCGTGAAGGTTTTAGTTTGGATAAACTCTTTGCCTCGCATCCTGCCATTGAAGTGCGTATTGCTGCTTTAGAAGCGTTGCAAATTCCTAATGATGTTCCTGCTAATGGCTCGTTGTGGGGTAATCGTTAAGTTGTATTTGTAGTGAATAAAAAAGCAGCTTAGGCTGCTTTTTTATCATCAATTCACCAAATCTAACTCAAACCAAAAAACGCTACCTACGCCAACGGTACTTTCTATGCCAATCGTTCCACCCATTAATTCAATCAATCGCTTGCACACCACCAAACCAATACCTGTGCCTTCCTCTTTATTTTTTTCTTGACCCAAACGATTAAACGGTTGAAACAGTTGCTCTATTTGACTGGTGTTTAATCCTTCACCTGTATCTTCAATACAAAGACGAATACGCCCTGCGCTACTCTCACGACACACCACCACCACAGAGCCACTCAGCTTATTGTATTTAATGGCATTAGACAGCAAGTTAATCAGCACTTGTTTTAAGCGTGTGTGGTCTGCTTTAACGAAGTAAGGAGTGTTTAACGTGGGGAAGGTCACGGTAATGCCGTATTTTTGCGCCTGTGGCTCAATCATAGATTGGCATTCAGCCATGACTTCATTTAAAGAGATAGCTTCAAGTGACAGCGACAGTTTACCCGACTCAATCAGAGCGAGGTCGAGAATTTCGTTAATCAACGCGAGCAAATACCAACCCGCTTTCAGAATTTGGCCAATACTACGTTGTTGGCTTGGCGTGGGTGTGGGTACACCTGATTCTATCAGTTGCCCAAAACCAAGAATGGCGTTGAGTGGCGTGCGTAATTCATGGCTCATACTCGACAGAAATTCCGTTTTTGCGAGGTTGGCTTTTTCCGCCACTGATTTAGCCCGTTCTAGCTCACTGTTTTTATCCTGTAAAATCTGATGAAGATGCTTTCGTTCGGTGACATCATTCAACACAATACGCTGCACCGTTTCACCATTAACGTCTTCAATCGCAGTGGTGAGTAAACTGACCCAACAACACGACCCATCACTTTTCATCATTTGTAATTCGCAACTGAGCGGCTCACCTAAGATAAAATGCTGTTTCCGATATTGATAGAAAATATCTTGCTGGGCTTTAACGACGAAGCGGGTAATGCGCTGCCCCACTAACTCACGCCGACAAACACCCAATAACGTCGCAGCGGCAATATTGGCTTCTAGAATTATCCCTAATTCACTAATGGTGCAATAACCCACAGGCGCAAGGTCATAAAGATCAAAATAGCGCGATAACGCAGTATCTAATTGTAATTGCGTCCGTAGTAGCTCTTCATTTTGCATCTCTAATTCAATTTGATGCACTTGTAACTGATGCAATATTTGACGCATTGCCTCTGGCGACAAATTTTCTAGGTTTTGTGCCGATAATTCAGTACTTTCGCGCACAAATTCTTCGGCTTGCAGACGTAAAACGTGTGCTGCATCGTCACTTATATCAATAATACTATTATCCCTATTTATCATGGTGAGCATCCTCCGATGAAGCGACTATTAACTCTTTTTTGCGTTCAGTGGTCGCAATGGCATAAATTTGGCCTGACGCATTCATTAGTGCGGTGGCCGTCAACGAAATATCTATCACTGTACCGTCTTTACTCAGCCGTTGCGTTTGATAGGGTTCTAAGGTTTCTGCACGACTGATTTGCTGTACTTTTAGCAAAGCACTTTTTTGTAAGGCTAAAGGAATACGGTCGCGCACATTCATCAACAAGGCTTCATCTTCACTCCAACCATACAGTCGAACAGCACCCGGATTCCACGCGATAATACTACCCGTTAAATCCTGCACGGTAATGGCATCAAAGGCATCACGCACGACCACCGCCAAACGCAGTAACTCATTCGCCTTTCGCAATGCTTCTCGCACTCGCACAATTTCCGTAATTTCAACAAAAGTAATTACCGCGCCTTCAATGACATTATCTAAGGTGCGATAGGGCAAAATTCGCATGGTGTAATTTTTGCCTTCGGTGGTTTGCACATCAATTTCTTTAGCAACCAGCGTTCTTAATACCGCCTGTACATCTAGAACGAGCTGATTGTAACCAACCAGATTAGAGACAATATGACCAATAGGCCGCCCAACATCACTCAGAATCAAATTAATAATCAAAGTTGCCGCTGGCGTAAAACGTAAAACTTTCAAGTTATGATCGACAAAAACCGTACCAATGCCTGTACCCGCTAACAAATTATTCATGTCGTTATTAGCGCGTGATAAATCCGTGACTTTGGTTTGCAACTCGGTGTTAACGGTTGCCAACTCTTCGTTGATAGACTGTAATTCTTCTTTCGACGTTTCTAGTTCTTCATTAGTCGATTGTAATTCTTCGTTTACCGACTGCATTTCTTCATTCGATGACTTTAATTCTTCGTTAGCGGTTTCTAGCTCTTCATTGGTGGCTTGTAAATATTCTTCTTTGGCTTGTAACTCTTCGTGGAGTTCGGCAATTTGACTATTGATATCTCGACTTTGGCTCTCGTCGTTTGAGATTACAGGCGGTATTGACAATGGGGGATTGAGCGCAGAAGACTCCTCCAACACCACGAGGAACAAGGGTGAATCATGTACCGAGGTCTGACTAACAACAACAGGGCAAATGGTCAGGTTGACTAAGGTAAAATGGCCATTCGTTTTGACACGCAAATTGGCTACTCGAAGCCGCTCTTTTGCGGCGGCCACTTTTCGCAACGACGTTGTTAGCTCACGCTTTAAGCCTTCTCGTGCCATTTTTACAATATTGTTTATGCCCGCTTCACCCTGAGCTGGCTCTAAAAACATCCCCGTTCGACCATGCAAATAGAGAATATCGCCCTGCCCATTCACCAACACACAGGCTGGCGCGATTTGCTGCAATAGCGTTTGCTCCACTAAATCACGCAGCGACACTTTAACAGGTGTACCCGTTTTACCGACAACCGTTGGCAAGGAAACATCAGCAATGGTAGTGGGCGGCAAAAATCGACCCAGTGCGGCGCGTTGTGCGCCCTGAAAATCTTCTTTGCGCTGATATAACTTCGACTTGCGATCTAACACGGTAAATAAATCACCAAACTCACCTACCGTCTCCGATGTCCCTAAAAATAGTAAGCCTCTTGGATTCAGCGCGTAATGAAACAGGGTGATGAGTTTTTTTTGTAATTCTGTTCCCATATAAATCAGTAAATTACGACAACTGACGAGGTCAAGTTTTGAGAACGGTGGATTTTTGATGACATCATGTTCCGAAAAAATCAACATATCCCGAATATCTTTATGCACCCGATAAGCACTGCCATCAGACTCAGCCGTAAAAAATCGCGCTAAACGTTCGGGGGAAATATCGGCACTGATATTGGCGGGATAAATACCCAAACGGGCGATAGCAATGGCTCGACTATCAATATCGGTAGCAAAAATTTGTACTTTGTAATTTTGTTTCAGTACTTCAAGATGCTCTTTGAGCAAAATCGCAATCGAGTAAGCCTCTTCCCCCGTTGAACAACCATTTGACCAAACACGAATTACCGAACTCGGTGTTTTACCTTCAAAAAGTTTAGGAATGGCGCGCTTTTCAAACTCTTGAAACGGACTGGTATCCCGAAAAAAATTGGTCACACCAATCAAAAAATCGCGAAATAAGGCTTCCACTTCGACGGGGGTTTGCTGCAAATATTTGACATAACTATCAATGGTATCAATCTGATGAACCGCCATACGCCGTTCAATTCGACGGTAAATGGTGCTCGGTTTATACTGAGAAAAATCGTGTCCCGTCTGTGTCCGTAGCAAGACAAAGATTTTTTTTAGTGCGCCATCACTTTGGGGAATAGCTGCGCTAATGGGGCGATGACTCTTACCAAAAGCATGAGTCACATAGGCGATGAGTTGCGCTGGCATTTCGGCAGGGGGTAATTCGTAATCCACTAAACCTGTCGCTAAGGCACTGCGAGGCATACCATCAAAGCCACAAGTGTCGGGTAATTGCGCCATCA
Organism: Agitococcus sp.; assembly: GCA_030646715.1. Taxonomy (GTDB): domain Bacteria; phylum Pseudomonadota; class Gammaproteobacteria; order Pseudomonadales; family Moraxellaceae; genus Agitococcus. The sequence continues at coordinate 14,672 of JAUSLJ010000013.1, read as the reverse complement.
CCATGCCACCTTCGCCTTTAATCGCGCGCACCCCTAAAGTGCCGTCACTGCCTGTTCCCGAAAGGACAATGCCAATGGCGCGCTGATGCTGATCTTGCGCGAGAGAGCGAAATAAAAAATCAATCGGTAAACGGTGGCCTCGCGGTTCGGCGGGTTCTAATAGTTGTAACGAACCATTCAAAAAAGCCATATCGCGGTTGGGGGGAATGATATAAGCACAATTGATCTGCACTTCCATGCCATCTTCCACCTCAAATACCGTCATACGGGTATAACGCTGCACCAGTTCAGTAAGAATACTTTGATGGTCAGGCGCTAAATGCTGTACCAAGACAAAGGCCATATTGGGTTCAGCATTGTTGGGCATACCCGAAAAAAAGGATTCAAAAGCCGCCAAGCCACCTGCTGATGCACCAATACCGACAATAGGAAAATGAATAGGACGAGATGAAACAACTACTGTTGCTGCATTCGTTGAGGGCGTTGGCGTTGGCGTATTGTCCTTTTTCCCTGTGGTCATGGTTTTCTCTTTTTCCAATGAAAGGTTAATACTGACGGGATAATAGCCTATCTACGCTTCTTAAAGGAAAGTTGTTGGTTAATGCTTTTACTCCACATAATACAATTGCTGTTGTTGATATCCTGTCGTCACGCTCATCAAACCACGCCATTGCTGATTTAATGCCGCATCACCCGTATCTAAACGTAATGCCCTACCCGTCAATTCGTTTAATTTACTCGGTGTAGCAACTACCCATAATGCCTCTCTACCAACAAGACGCAAAATTTCAGGGGTTAATTGTTGATTCCCTCGGCCTATTAATATGCCCTGTCCACCCGTTGCCGTTAAAATAATACGTGTTGGATGTTGCTGCACTAATGCCCAAATAGCGTCACTGTCTAAATCCTCGCCAATCAACTCCCCATTTAGCACCGCATCAAACCCTAATAAGGTATGTTGATAGCCTAAATCACGCATAATCGCGGCGGCGGTTGTACCGACACCAAATAAATATAAAATGTCTGGCTCTAAACTTTCACACACACCAGCCGCTATTTCTGTTTGTACTAATTCGTCACTTTCTACGCTGGCACATTTAATTTGTTGTACTAAACGGGTATCAACGGGCACATTCAACTCACCATAAAAACGCGGTTGTACTTTGCCAGCTTGCAATGCGGCTTCGTCTAAATCGCGGACTTCCGCTGCTTCTATCACCACACCGCCACCTGTTAATAGTTTTTCTATTAATTCAGCCGCACTTTCGGGATTAATTGCAAACACCCCTGAGTGCATTTTTACGCCAGATGGAATGCCTAAAACGGGCAATGTTAATCCTGCTTGGCATAAGTCACGCGCTGTTCCATCGCCACCCGCAAATAACAGCAAATCAACACCTTCTTGAACTAAGGCATTAACGGCGATGATTGTGTCATTTGCGGTGGTGGGTTGTGTCATTTGACAAACAACATGAGGCGTAAATCCACACGCGATTAAAACATCTTCGCCCATCAATCCTGACGGACAAATAAACGTCAGCGCAGAAGCATAAGATTGTAATAATTTTAAGGTTTGATAACTGCGTTGGTAGGCTTTGGACTCTGCGGCGGTCAAAACCACCGAAATTAGGCCATCGCTACCTTTGAGCGCGCGCGCGCCACCTAAGCCCGCCATCGGATTGATGAGCAAACCAACACGCAGCGAATGCAAGCAAGAATTATTCTCATGTTTCATAGTTGGTTACAGATTCGAGCAGGTTTAACGATACACAAGACGATTGCTTTCCTATACTGACTACATCAAGAAGCGATTACCTATCCGCTAAATTACGAGAGAGAAATATTATGCAAGTCATCGAAATGAACAAAAAATACGATAGCAATTTATTTGATATGCAAGCATTTCACGGTGCTGCGTTACTAGATGAACAAGGCCGCGAGATTCCTATTACCGAAGAAATGATCTCGAATGCCTGCGACGAATTAATGAAGTTGTGGCACTTCCCAATGAACAAAGCCGCTTAATAGATAATTATACGCTCAAATCATCTAACTCTCTCTAGATGATAATATAAAACCCTGCTTTTAAGCGGGGTTTTTTAGTGCTCAATAATATACAATTGTCCTTTATATGTTACATTTAACGAACCAAAGAATTCTTAACTTAAAAAAATGAGATCACTTTATTATGCTCGCTAAACTTCTTGCCCAAACTTTTTTTACAGTGAGTGGTTGGACATTTAAAAATAATATGCCCGCTGATATTAAGCAATGTGTGATGATTGCTGCACCACATACCAGCAATTGGGATGCACCTTATACTCGCTTTGCTTTTGTACTAATGGGGATACCTGTCAAAATTACCATTAAAGACAGTTGGATGCGTTTTCCTTATGGCCCGATGATTCGTTATTTAGGCGGTATTGGTATTAACCGTCGTCCCAAAAAAGAAGGTGAAGAACGCGAAAGCATGGTGCAATTGATGGCCGATTTGTTTAAAGACAATGAAAATTTGGTCATGCTGATTACCCCAGAAGGCACTCGCTCTTTACGCACCCAATGGAAAACAGGTTTTTATCATATTGCCGTTGCTGCTAATGTGCCCATTGCTTTGGGTTATTGTGATTATGCCAAAAAAGAAGTAGGTGTTGCCAAGCTCGTTTATCCGAGTGGTGATATGAAAAAAGACATGAAAGAAATCATGGCTTTTTATAAAAATATTACGCCTCATACCCCGCAGAATTTTAGTGTTGATGTGGATTATGATGCTTAGTGTAGTTGCTAAGAAAGGACATTAGTAGAAGTCCCCCTCTTTGGCAAAGAGGGGTTAGGGGAGATTCGCAGAATTTGGCAGTGCCAAGACCATAAAATCCCCCTCAATCCCCCTTTTCCTAAGAGGGAAGATTCAAAACCCAAAACATCAACAGCACTACCTATTACTTCACACTTTTCCTCGTCAAAAACTTCCAACACAGCCGTTTAATATCATCCAAATAAGTATAAACGACAGGCACGACGATTAACGTCAGTAAGGTTGAAGTAATAACACCGCCAATAATGGCATGAGCCATCGGCGCACGTTGTTCGCCCCCATCACCTAAACCCAAAGCTAAGGGCATCATGCCCATAATCATTGCCATAGTCGTCATTAAAATGGGACGTAAACGGGTGCGACCAGCCATTAAAATTGCATGAGTACGGTCTTCACCCCGCGCCAACGCTTCTTTAATGAAGTCAATCAACAAGATGGCGTTTTTCGTCACTAAGCCCATCAACATAATAATACCGATGATCGAAAACAAGTTGAGCGTACTTTGAAAAACAAACAAAGCCAAAAACACGCCAATTAACGATAACGGCAAAGAAGTCATAATAGCGACAGGATACAAGAAGCTATTAAATTGCGAGCCTAAAAGCATATAAATAAAGATAATGGCTAACATTAAAGCACTGGCAGCATAACCTGCCGATTCAGCCATATCTTTATTCGCGCCTTCGGTTTCAAAATGGTAGCCTGCGGGCAATTTAATACTGTCCTGTAATTTTTTCACATCAACACCAATATCACCTGCGGGACGACCACTGGTATTGGCTTGAATCAACACTTCTCGTGATAAATTACGACGGTTAATTTGTGCTGCACCTTCACTTTGCTCAAAAGTCGCGACTTGACCTAAAGGAATCATGTACGGGGCATCCGTCGCTAAATTCTTATGAGTACTCGCAAAACTCAAGCCACTTAAATCACTGATTTCACGACGGTCACTGTCAGGTAAACGAACACGGACATCATAGTTTTCACCTTGACTGTCTTGCCATGTGGTCACTGCCTCGCCCGCCAATAAAGGACGTAACGCTTGGCCAATCGAAGCAACACTCAATCCAGCATCACTGGCGGCTTCACGGTTTAACTGCACCGCCACTGTCGATTTATTATCTTTCAGTGACGATTCAATATCGACTAAGCCATCAATTTTGTGCATACCATCGGAGATTTCTTTAGAAATGCGTTGCAACTCTTTCAAATCCGAGCCTTGCACACTGAGCATAATCGGCTTCATGCCACCCGATACCGATTCTGTCGCTGCCGCAACAGAGGTTATGGTAATACCTGCAATTTGGCTTAAACGTTGGCGAAAAACATTGGTTAAGGCTTTTTGACTCTGTGTCCGCTCTTTTTTCGGTTTCAATAGCACACGAATCGTCGCCCGATTACGGCCAGGGTCTGAACTGGTATTAAGCGTAGCATAGGTGCTAATGACTTCAGGATAGGTGCGGACTATAGCTTCGGCTTGATGCACTTTACCTAGTGTATATTCGAGCGAAGCATCAACAGGCGTTTCAAACTTCACGCCAATTTCGCTTAAATCAGGCTCAGGCACAAACTCTTTACCAATTAAACTGGATAAAGAAAAAGCACCAAATAAACTGGCCACCGCAATCATTAACGTAATACGACGATGACGTAATGCCCAACCAATCAACGCAACATAAACATCACCAAGCTTATCTAAACGACCCGAAAACCAATCCAAAAACGCGCCAAAACCTCGACGTTTTTCGCCATGTTTATGTTTATCAGGCCACACCGACGATAGCATCGGGTCTAAGGTAAAACTGACAAACATCGACAACAACACGGCTGAACTGACCGTCACGCCAAACTGATAAAAGAAACGACCAATAATACCGCCCATAAACGCAACGGGTAAAAACACCGCAATAATGGTTAAGGTGGTGGCAATCACCGCCATACCAATTTCGGACGTACCATCTAATGCCGCCTGATAGTGACTCTTGCCCATTGCCGCATGACGAACAATGTTTTCGCGCACAACAATGGCATCATCGACCAATAATCCAATACATAACGACAGAGCCATTAACGTCATTAAATTCAGGGTAAAGCCAAAGACATAAAGCGCAAAAATGGTGCCTAACAACGAAATCGGCAAGGTCAAACCTGTAATCACTGTGCTGCGCCATGACCCCAAAAACAACAAGACAATCAAAATAGCTAATATTGCGCCTTCTAATAGCGTTGTTTGCACATCCGCCAACGAGTTACGAATGGATTTAGAACTATCCGCCACCACCGTCATACTGACACCAGCGGGCAGTAGTGGCCGAATTTCGGCTAATACTTCATTGGCTTTATCAACGACATCAATGACATTTGCGCCAGAACTTTTAATGACATCTAAAGAAACAGCCGCTTGACCGTTAATGAGTGCGGCAGATTCTAAATCTTGTTCACTATCCACAATATCGGCGACTTGTTCTAAATAAATCGGCACACCTAAACGACGGGCAACAATCAAGCGTTTAAATTGCTCTGGCTGCGCTAAACGACCTTTAATTTGTACAACTTGTTCTTGATTGCCTGATTTAATCGTCCCTGAAGGTAATTCTGAGTTCTCCGCTTTTAATACCCGTAGTACTTCATCCATACCGACACTATAGGCTTTCAGTGCATCTGGTTTTAGGCTGATACGGACTTCGCGTTTGACTGCGCCTAAAATTTCGACTTTACCCACACCCGATACCGTTTGTAGGCGTTTACTGATTTTTTGGTCGATATAGGTACTTAACTCACGCATTGGCAAGGTGGTAGAAGTAAACGCTAACGATAAAACAGGCGTTGAACCGGGGTTATATTTTTCAATAATCGGGTCTTTGATTTCATCACGAAACGTCGTTTTTAATACTGCAATTTTGTCGCGTACATCTTGTACCGCCACAGGGACAGGCACACTCAAATAAAACTCAATGGCAATAAATGAACGACCTTCGTATGAGGTAGAAATAACGCGTTTTACCCCTGAAATGGTATTTACCGCATCTTCAATTTTACGAGTGATATCAGACTCGACAACTTCGGGTGATGCCCCTGGATAACTGGTATTAACAATCACAAAGGGAAATTCGACGTTGGGAAACTCCTCAACGCTTAAATCTTTGTAGGCGAATAAACCTAAAACCATCAGCGCGAACATCATCATCGCGGCAAAAACAGGATTTTGAACACTAATGCGGGTCAGCCACATAATTGCTTACTCCGCCATTTTAATCGGCATATTGGCCACTTGTGCCGTTAAGTGGGCAAGAACAACCACATCGCTCGCCTTTAATCCCGCTTTAATCAGCGTTTGATTACGGGTGTTATCGACCGTACCCAGACTGACCAATTGCTTAACCAGCTTTTGCTGTGCCAATGTCCAAACATACGGCTGTTTTTGCTCGTCATAACGAATGGCAGCATTGGGAATGACCAAACCTGTTTCGCTATCACTAATAGCTAAACGACCTTGAACAAATAAGCCCGCTTTCAGTATTAATTGCGGATTAGGGACTTTGGCATAAAAAGTCACTGCGCGTGTGCCTGCTTCGGCAACAGGATTGATGCGACTGACTTTACCCGTAAACGACTCATTAAAACCTTGCACGGTAAAAATAACCGATTGACCGACTTGTAAGGCAGCAACTTGCTCGGCAGGAATAATGGCGGTAAGCTCTAATTCTGTTAAATCAACAATATCAAACAACGGGGCATTCATCGCCACCGTTTGTCCTGCTTGCACATAACGCTTGGCGATAATACCGCTCATAGGCGCATTGACCACCGCATCATTCAAGGCTTTACGCGCAATGGCGACGAGCGACTCTTGAGCTTTGACATTTTCGGCTCGGGCAAGGGCTTCGGCAACACCACGTTTATAATCAATATCCGACACATAATGCTCTCTGTACAACAGTTCGTTACGCTCTTGCACGGCTTTGGCCAAAATCGCTTCCGCTTTGGCAGACGCTAAAGCGGCTTCGGTTTGACGTAAGCGCGAACTTAAATCCTGTGTCGCCAACAACATCAACACTTGTCCTACTTTCACCGACTCGCCTTCACGCACCAATACTTTAGAAACATTTGATCCCACCTGCGCTTGGACAGTGGTATGGTTTAAAGCATCCAGTTGACCTGTAATGGTCACGCCTGCTTGTATAGTGCTTTCGGCAACGGTAAAAACATCATTGGCGGATAATTCTAAACTGGGGGAAACAGCCGCTTTGGGTGTGTTAGTTTCTGCTTTTTTCTCGCCACAAGCCGTTAAGGTTAATGCAGCTATCGCCAAAGCGAGTGCGGACAAGGTTTTAGGATTCATTGTTTTCCCCTTGAGTGGATGATGGGGCAAGTCCTTGCCATAAAATCGGAATAAATTCGTGGGCTAATTGGCTGACGTCTAGCTCGGGATTAGCGATCGCGGCTAACATCACACCATCAAAAATCGCACACCAGAGCATAGCCAACGTCTGTGGCGGAATATCGGTACGGGTTAAGCCCCCCGCCTGCATGGTTTTGACAAACTCTGTGGACATCTGCCAAATGTATTCATATAAGGTCTGTAATCGTTGCGCCATTTCAGGGTCACGCGAATGACTCATCACCTCTAGATATAAGCGCGGCCAGTCTCGATCAGCTGAACAACGCGACCAAGCTGCGCCAAACAGATCGGCAACGGAGGACATCGCCTCACCAGTTTGGCCTTTAATAATCGCTTGCTTGATTTCTTCGGCAACAGGAGACGTATTGCGTTGTAAACGAGCATCCAACAAGGCAAAAAACAAATCGTTTTTATTGCGAAAATGCCAATAAATCGCCCCTTTGGTCATGCCTGCGGCGGCAGCAATTTCATCCAATGAGGTTTTCTGCCAACCTTTTTGTGCAAAAACACACATCGCGGCGGATAAAATACGTTCACGGGTGACATTCGGCTGTTCAAAGGCGACTAAAGCGGGATAATTTTCGGCAGAGCCTAGTGTTTTGGTGACTATTTCCACTGACACATGCGCAGCTTCCGCCAACATCTCCGTACTAATGGTGGAAATATCATGTTGGTGGCACAAATGCTTGAGGGTAGTGATTAGTTTATCGCGCATAACACAACATACTCATTAGTATGGGCATACCTTAGAGTATGTTATGGGGGATGTCTAGGAGGAAATGTACTTCTTTGGACTGACGCGGTTATCGCTTATTTGCTCACACTTCAGCCGCTTTAGGCGGCTTTGTGTTCACAAACCGCGCTAATCGAGACTCGATGCATCAGTCCAGTTCTTTAACGCGCCACACCGCATACTCCGCCACTTGTGTCACCGCCACTCCATGTTCGTCACAAACCTCAATATGCAGTTGTGCCCTGCCTCGTCCTTTATGACGCAATGTTTTATGAAGCTGCGCTAAAGCATCACCATGAGGCAAGGTGGCTCGCGCTGTAAAATCGGTGAGAATCGGTTTTTTATAGTGAATATCGGCATGAGCGACTGCGACCAAAAACTCACCTTCGTAGTGATCTTTTGTCCATAACATCAAAGCAATCCAGCCTGACATTGTCGCTAGACTGCTAATACTGCCCGCAAAAGCTGAGCCTTTATCATTATTATTACACGCTAGTGGCGCACTTAACACCAAATGAAGGCCGTCATAACTGTCAATATTGACTTGCATCGCTGACGCTAAAGGAATGTGCTGATACAAAAAATCTTTCATGTCATCTGTGGAATACGTCATATCAAGCCTACCATTGTTGAACAAAATCACTCACTGTTAACAGCGTCGGTTGCCGTGGCGCGTTGGCCGCAGTACCAAGATAAATAAATCCAGCAATGCTTTCATTCGTCAACAAGCCTAATGCCTGCAAAATATGTTTATGCTCTACCACCCAACCTGTACGCCACATACTGGCAAAACCTTGAGCATGTATAGCAACAAGAAAGTTTTGTACTGCCGCACCCGTGCTTAATACTTGCTCGACTGATGGTACTTTCGGATCATCTTTGGCGACGGTAATGGCAACAACAATCATCGGTGCGCGTAATGGCATCTTTAGTAACCGTTGTTGTTCTACTTCCGTTAATGCAGGATTATCTTGCAAGCCTGCTTGGAGAAATAACTCGCCTAAACGCTGTCTTGCCTCACCTTCAATGATTAAATAACGCCATGGACGTAACAGCCGATGGTCTGGCGCGCGTAATGCTGCTTGGAATGCAGTATTTAATACATCTGAGGATGGCGCAGGTTCTGTTAATGCGCCTTGAGAAGTACGGGTGGTTAATGCGGTTAGGGCATCCATTACACACCCGCCTTATGCTTTACCGCTAAACGCATATAGTGTTCGGCTGAATATTTAAAATAGGCTTTTTCTTCGTCGGTCAACGGTCGTACTTTTTTAACAGGATTACCCAAATACAAATACCCCGACTCTAAGCGTTTATTCGGTGGAACTAAACTGCCCGCGCCAATTAACACTTGAGACTCAATAATCGCGCGGTCTAATACAATTGTACCAATGCCAACAAGTACTTCATCGCCAATCGTACAGCCATGTAAAGTCACATGATGGCCAATGGTGACATGCTTACCAATCACTAATGGCGCACCTAAAGGATCTACTGGCCGTTTATGGGTGACGTGTAACATGGCAAAATCTTGAATATTAGAACCTTCGCCAATCGTAATGCGATTAACGTCACCACGAATCACCGCGCAAGGCCAAACCGAGCTGTTTTCAGCCAGTTGAACATCACCAATCACTACTGCCATTGCATCCACAAAGGAGGATTCGGCAACGACGGGCAATACTCCATCAAAAGGACGAATATTACGCATTTGTGTCATTTTTAGCGGCCTTATTGACGGGACGAGGATAAGGTTTAGAACGTAACTGCAACCAATCTTTAGAAATTGACCATGTGGTATGTACTGCTTTACTGCCTGTAAATACCCCAGCATGTCCACCCGGCACAATATGGAAGGTTTTATCGGTCGAGCTAACAACCGTCATAATGGCACGCGCGCCGGCAATACTAACGATTTTATCGTTATCACCTGCAAACGCTAAGATGTTAGATGTAATCGTATTAAAATCAGCGACGCGATTACCAATCTTGATTTTGCCTTTCGCCATGCGATTATATAAACCCATTTTGCGCATCATCTCTTGCACTGTCGCGCCAGGGTAGTCGGGCATATTGGTAAACCACTCGTTCATGGTCATATAACGCGCGACATAATCATCGTCTGCCAAATTGCGAATCAATTCGATGTAACTCGACACCACGCCTAATGGATTAGTCATCTTGAACATCCACGACAAGACTTTACCATCGACATGAAAACGCTCATCAGCGATTTGATGCAACTGAAAACCACGCTTACGAATCATGCTGGCAGGAATGGATAACAATTGACTTATCGGGCCAGTAATCGGATTCATCTTGTGCATGTCAACAGGACTAGCGATGGTGATTAAATTGGCGACGCTTTTATCTTCTGGATGAGCCGCCAAATACATCAACGACAACAAACCGCCCATGCAATATCCTAATAACGAGACTTCATCACTATCGCTATGTTTACGGATAGCGTCTAAGGCTTTAGGAAACCAATCAAGGGTATAACTTTCTAAGGATAGTCCCGCATCATCAATGGTTGGCTTGCCCCAATCAATTAAATAGACCTCAAAACCATGTGCTAAAAAATACCGGACTAAACTGCGATCCGCGAGTAAATCAAAAATCCATGCAAACACGCCTAATGGTGGCACCATGACTAAAGGAATAGCAAAACGACGACGACGAACGTGTAAGGTTTGACCACCTTCAAGTACCAAAATATCTTCGGTTAATGGTCGATAGTATTTCACCGACATAATGCCATCTTGAAAAATGACCTCATTATCGGTTTTGTCGGAGAGAATATAGTTTTCTTTATTAATGCGACGCTGGACGGCATTTCTAACAAAAGCGGCACTGGTTTGAGCAAAACGTGTCACTTGCTCTATTTTACTGGTGGTCATAGAAATCACATCTCCGAAGCGCATAAATTTAATCTCAACGCGTATGTATAGCAAATTTGTAAAAAAAAGGCACATACTCACGACCGCAAGTATGCACCTTTTTCTATATCAATCGACTATGAGTTTAGGACAGAGTAAAAAGCATGAGTTAATGCGTACTCATGCGTTCACTATCATCGCCCTCTTCACCTTTGACTAACGTGGCAGTTGACAGCACATCTGTTAAAGGCGTTGGCTGCCGAGTTAAAGCAATCGCTAAGACTTCATCAATCCATTTCACGGTTTTAATCGTCAAATCTGCTTTGATGTTATCGGGAATTTCCTTCAAGTCACGCGCGTTTTCTTCAGGGATAATCACCGTTTTAATACCACCACGATGTGCAGCTAACAACTTCTCTTTCAAGCCACCAATCGGCAATACTTGACCACGCAAAGTAATTTCACCCGTCATCGCCACATCAGCACGAACTGGAATGCCAGTAAGCACCGAGACAATTGCGGTACACATACCAATACCGGCACTAGGGCCATCTTTAGGCGTTGCCCCTTCAGGAATGTGAATATGCAAGTCTTGTTGCTCATGGAACTCAGGTGCTAAACCTAATGTCTGAGACCGTGAACGAACAACGGTAATCGCCGCTTTAATCGACTCTTGCATCACCTCACCGAGTTTACCTGTCATGGTAAAGCGACCTTTACCAATCGTAGATACCGCCTCAATGGTCAACAACTCACCACCAACCGAAGTCCACGCCAAGCCAGTCACTTGACCAATTTGGTCTTTTTCTTCGGCTTTGCCATAACTAAACTTATAAACACCACAATATTGCTCTAAGTTTTCGGCAGTGACGATAACAGTCGGGCTTTTACTTTGCCCTAAAACCGCTTCTTTCACTACTTTCCGGCAAATTTTTGACATTTCCCGTTCTAAGTTCCGCACCCCTGCTTCACGGGTATAACGACGTACTAACTCACGAATCGCGCTGTCTTCAATTACCAATTCTTTACCTGTTAAACCTGACAAAGTGATTTGTTTAGGAATGAGGTATTGCTTGGCGATGTTGACTTTTTCTTCCTCGGTATAACCCGGTAGACGAATCACTTCCATACGGTCTAACAATGGCGCTGGAATATCCATGGTATTAGCCGTACACAAAAACATCACTTCCGATAAGTCGTAATCGACATCTAAATAATGGTCGTTAAAGTGACTATTTTGCTCGGGATCTAACACCTCTAATAATGCAGATGCAGGGTCACCTCGACTGTCTACTCCCATTTTGTCAATTTCATCCAACAAAAAGAGCGGATTCTTGACACCAACTTTAGCTAAACGTTGAATTAATTTACCTGGCATTGAACCAATGTAAGTGCGGCGATGACCCCGAATTTCTGACTCATCACGAACACCACCCAAAGCCATACGCACAAACTCACGCTTGGTTGCTTTGGCGATAGATTGTCCCAATGATGTTTTACCAACACCTGGAGGACCAACCAAACACAACACAGGACCTTGTAATTTCTTCACTCGAGACTGCACTGCCAAAAACTCAAGAATCCGCTCTTTGACTTCTTCAAGGCCATAATGGTCGGCATCTAAAATTTCACGCGCGAGTTTCAAGTCAATACCAATACGACTGCGTTTTTTCCACGGCACACTCAACATCCAGTCGATATAACCACGCACGACGGTCGCTTCTGCTGACATCGCAGGCATCATGCGCAGTTTTTTCATTTCTGCATCGACTTTTTTTCGTGCTTCAGCGGGCAATCCTGCTTTTTCGATTTTCATTTCCATTTCGGCAAATTCGTTGTCGCCGCCACCGCCATTTTCGCCTAAATCACCCAACTCTTTATGAATAGCTTTAATTTGCTCATTCAAATAGTATTCACGTTGGGTTTTTTCCATTTGTTTTTTGACGCGGCCACGAATACGTTTTTCGACTTTTAACAAATCGACTTCGGAGTCCATCACCCCTAACAAATGTTCGGCACGATCTTGTAGCTCAACCATTTCGAGGATTTCTTGCTTTTCTTCTAATTTCAATACCAAGTGAGCAGCAATAGTATCTGTTAAACGTTCAGGCTCTTTAATCACCATCACTGAAGTTAATACTTCATTCGCAACTTTTTTGGCTTGTTTTACGTACTGCTCAAACTCGACCAATAATGATCGAACCAAACCTTCTGCTTCATTGGCTTCAATCGCTTTGGCTTGCAGACGTTGAACGGTCGCTAACAAATAACTACCTGTATCTTCTATCGCATCAACTTCAGCTCGATATTGGCCTTCGACTAAAACTTTCACCGTACCATCAGGCAATTTCAAAAGTTGTAAAATGGTCGCGACTGTACCAATGGTATATAAATCAGCATGAGCAGGGTCGTCATGGGCAGCATCTTTTTGCGCCACAACAAAGATTTTCTTATCGCCGTTCATTGCCGTTTCTAAGGCCTGAATCGACTTATCTCTGCCAACAAATAATGGAATAACCATATGAGGATAAACAACAACATCACGCAATGGTAACAGGGGTAGGTCAAGCAAGTTTTGCTCGTACATAAGAATCTCCAAGCGCGTGGTAGGTGTAACAACAAGCCGCTACACTAAAATGATTTACTTTGTATTGTTTTAGGGAGAAATTGGCAAATTACAAGGGGAGCCATAGTAAAAAGTGCGAAATAAGCAGTGAAAACCGATCATAAGGTAATCGTCCCTATAAATAACCTCTTTGAAAAGTAGAATTTTCTCGTAAGATAAACGCAGGAGATTTTGCATGAAAACATCGAAATTTAGTGACAGCCAAATCATGGCTATTCTCAAACAAGCTGAAGCAGGGACACCTGCGCCAGAGTTGTGCCGTGAACATGGCATCAGTTCTGCTACGTTCTACAAATGGCGATCACGATTTGGCGGTATGGATACCTCCATGATGGCTCGGCTAAAAGAACTGGAAACGGAAAATGCTCGTTTGAAAAAGATGTATGCCGAAGAACGGCTCAAAGCCGAAATACTCAAAGAGGCCATCGAAAAAAAGTGGTAAAGCCGTCGCGCCGACGGGAGTTGGCGCAAAAGGCGGTGAAGGAAAGAACTATCCCTGTGCGTCTCGCGTGTGCCCTGTTTGGCATCAGCGAGACCTGTTATCGCTATCAGGCGAAGCTCAACGATGAGAACACCAGCATTGCCGATTGGCTGATACGGCTAACCACGAATCATCGTAGTTGGGGCTTTGGCATGTGTTTTTATTACTTACGCAACGTGAAACGTTTTGGCTGGAATCACAAGCGGGTACTGCGGATTTATCGTGAATTGGAGCTAAACTTACGCATTAAACCGAAGAAGCGGTTAAAACGAGAGAAGCCTGATGTATTAGCTGTACCAGATGCCCCCAATCAGTGCTGGTCTATGGATTTCATGCATGACCAGTTGGACAATGGACGAATTTTTCGTCTGTTCAATGTGATTGACGATTTCAATCGTGAAGGATTGGCCATTGAAGTGGATTTTTCACTGCCGTCAGAACGTGTTGTACGTACCTTGAATCAAATCATTGAATGGCGAGGGAAACCGAAACAAATTCGTAGTGATAACGGCCCAGAATATATCAGTTCGGTGTTAGCGACATGGGCTGAAAAACACGGCGTAGAACTGAAGTTTATTCAGCCTGGCAATCCACAGCAAAATGCGTATGTGGAACGCTACAATCGGACTGTTCGCTATGACTGGCTTAATCAATATTTGTTTAGCAGTATTGCCGAAGTTCAGGAACATGCGACAGAATGGCTATGGTTTTACAACCATGAACGACCGAACAAAGC
>JAUSLJ010000012.1 GCA_030646715.1 Agitococcus sp. | reverse complement strand
TTGCGGCGCGCGGCTTGATAGTCTTATTGAAATTAGTGGTACCTGGGGTGGTAGTGAGAGAACACTCCGAACGCACCGGCAAAAGTTCCGGACGTTCATCGAGAATACCGACGGTGCTAGCGGATGTCTGGGCGTGTCACGCTCAGTCCCTCGCCAGGGCACCAGTTACTGTGATGTGAACGTTCGCACGTGTGGTTGGGTGAAGATGCCCCGACTACAGCGCGTAGCGTTTAGTCGCGGGAGTATTCACCAGTCCACTTTTTTTCAGAACCACTCCGGTATCGCGTATCGTTTCTTTCATTTCAAAGGTTTCACGCGTGTCATTCATGGCGTTATATTGACCGATGACGAATATCGATTGATTCGACGTTTCGATATTGAAGAGTTAGGAATAGGTGTCCGACATCGGCCGGTTAGCCACAATGTGATGGATTTTTGCCAGCAATTTGTTTGTGTCCCTCAGGCCTTAGCTGCCTAAGCGTATTTCTGATTGATTTCTTCCGCCCCCTCGTGAGGCGGATTTTTTTTAATTTCGTTTTCTGCAAAAAAAAGCCACTCAAGAAAGAGTGGCCAGAATAATTAAAAGATACGAACTAAAGTACGACGACCTGGTTTAGAAACTCTTCGGCGGTCCACCCTCCCCCTAGACCTCCAAAGGAACACGACAAGCTGTATGCGCCACAAACAGTACTAGCAACGTCCTTTACAGCTTGACTAAAATCCCGTGGGTGGTAGCCACTACCAATCCAATGAACAATATGCGGTAGTAATACGAGTCGGTACTCCTCGGTATCGATACGCCAATTCAGGTCACTACTTTCATCATAAAACCGCTCGAGTCCGCGCCCCTGTTCTGGTGCTGGCTTACTAGTTGGTGTGGCATACACCACGGTATCTTTCTCTAGTGACAAGTCTGGCGCGCCCATCAGTAAGTAATCAACATACAGTCCGGTAGCAACATGTTCCATGGCTTGGTTGAAGTCCTGCTGGTGTCTACGCCACCGTGTCCAGTGAATAAACATCAGGGTGCAGTAAGCTGTTAGCCGAGTAAGGTCTATTGTGGGGTTTGCCGTGCCTCCATTTAGGTAATACCTCGGCTTCATTATGGGGGGTGTCGTTACCTGTGTCATTTGTCATCCTTTTCTCTAAAATAGGTGTCTTTTCTGTATAGCGACTTAATCGCTATACAGTGTTTAACCTCGGATATAAAAACCATGTCATCTAACGAAAAAACCTACCAAAAACCGACCGGCGCGTTTGTGGGGGCAGCCTGGGCCGCGCTACTTATAGGGATGCTCACTTATCTTGCAGGGTTGTGGAACGCCAGCTTGCCTCTCAATGAGAAAGGCTACTACTTCACTATCTTATTGTTTGGGTTGTTCTCTGCCGTGTCACTACAAAAGAGTGTGCGTGACCGTTTGGAGGGGATTCCAGTGACAGGCATCTATTTCGGCATCTGTTGGTTTTCGCTAATGGCAGCAATCCTGTTGCTTACCGTAGGATTATGGAACGCCACCTTTGCATTAAGCGAAAAAGGTTTTTATGCGATGGCGTACACTTTAAGCTTATTCGCTGCAGTCACCGTTCAAAAGAACGTTCGCGACATGGGTCCTAAAGAATCTAGGATGCTCGATATCGACGACATTGCCTAACGCGTCACTCTGCTAGAAACCCGGTAGCCGTATTCCGGGTCTTTTCATTCGCAAATAGAAAACGCGACCCGAAAAAGGTCGCGTTTAGAATCAAGGTGTAGCCTAAATAGCGACACGACGCATTGGTCGAACACGCTTTAGTAGTCCTTTAGCAGATATCTGTGTAGTTCGATATCCCATACACAAGGCAGAAGCGGAGGAGTATGACGTGGACGTCCAATAACAACCTTGGTGCATCATCTTTCTGCCCAGTACTTCGAACTGCAGCATTACTTCTTCCTGCGCCCCAATATACCAGTCAGAGAAACCTTGCCAGGTTAAACTCTGAACGTGGGGTCCCATCGAAGTGTTTGCCTGCTTATCAACTAAGGCGCGCATATTCGCTTGCCCATCGAGCACTTCAGCTATGGTGACCTGAGAATCCGAGGTTCCCCAAGTGACATCTCGAATGTCCGTTTCGCTGGACACCAAGTGCCATAGCGGCCGCCCGTCATGCGCGAACAACACTCCCAGATAAATACCGCCTTGTGCCCGCCAATTGGCTCCCACCGGGGGTACATCCTGGTTATTAAGCGATTCCCGGCTCGAGCATATATTTGTGTCTGAGTTACATATCGGATTCATTATTCTCCTTGTGGTTAACATTATCCTAATAAGTGTAGCCATGCATACAATGGCACCCTTTTTTGAAGCGAGCCACCCGCACATTTTAGTCAGATAGGGGGTGGCTACACTAAAGAGAACCAGTTGAAGTACAACACTTGTGTCACGCCCTTCGCTTACTCAGCGTAGGCGCTTAACATCGAATTTTATGCAGGCAAATTATTTTTATAGGATAGTTCCATGAACCGATTACGTATTTTAAAACAGCGCATTCGACGCGGTAATGACGTAGGTATTTCTAAGCTTAGCGATGGCTATGCCGTTTGCACTGGTCGATTTGGGGGTGATTGTGTGATGCGCTTAACGAAACGCGCAGCCATACAAATGGCAGCCCGTTGGGCAATGCCTCATCGGCCCCAAGTTGTAATCATCACTCAAGGGCAAACAGAAACAACATTCAAGACCACCTCCCAGGGAGCTACCACCGCCACCACCCGGCAGTTATCCCTTTAATGCGGAAATCCCCTTTTATCAACTTGAGGAACCAAAATGATATCTCCGTTAAGTGCTCTGCCAACTACAACGTCGATAGCCGAGAAGAGCGAGGCTACCTTCGAATCAATAGACGTTTTAAAAAACAGTGAACAATGGCAAGCAGAAAAAGGCGTTCTGGTCACCGACCCTGATGGCTGGGACCGTGCCAATTTTGACGCTTCATGGGCAGAACTCATTTGTCAGTCAGAGTTTGAACGCCGGCTCGGAAAATCAACTGCACTACGTTTCCCCACAAAGTTTCCCAGTGCCCCCAGCTCGGCGTCCGGTGAAATTACGGGAGTCCAGATGTTAGAAAGCGGCTACGCTGTTCAATTGATTTTTAAGGGCGAGCTGCCAGAAGCGCTTCGCACACTCGGAACACGTGTACGCTTGGCCGTCATACCCGGCTTAAATACGAAAATTTTCCCCTAATCTACCGTAAGGAATTTATATGATGTCCATAGGACCTGCAGGCTTTGGTCAAGCACCTAAAATCGTGTGTGCCCCTACCTCCGAAATTCAACCAAAAATAGGTTATCTGCTTAAAGACCGTCAAGAACGGTACAACTTAAAAAGAGGCTGGTTTGTTAATGCTTGGCGTATTGTCGATGCGGCGGGCCGGGACTTAGTCCAGCCTTGGTTTAACACTAAGACAGCAGCACGCACCGATGCAAAACTGCTTGGTATCAAATTAATCGAAACTCCTTTTCCAGAACTGGGCTAACTAGTCAGTAAACAGGCTTTATTCAACAACCCGGGACTTGTTCTCGGGTTTTTCATGCCGGGGCGCAATTCTGTCTAAGCGCCCAACTATGCGCGTCCTCCCAAGCTCGGTTAGCATTTTCGGCGGCTCTGTTAGCGTTACGTATTGATAATCTATTTTCCGAGTCCAGAAATAACAAAATACTTAGGACGTAACTCGTTCTTAACCCCCTACCGTGCTAGACGTAGGCGTTTGAACTCCGGTCACCTCGAAGGGGTTAGTAACTTATAGCGCATCAGGGATTTTTCGAAAGCATTGCACGCTTTCATTTCAGCAATCACCTTGTCGATATCCTCGTAATAAAACGCAGCAGTCCACTTGTGTACTTTTTGCATCGCGTCCAGAAAGGGGATAGGATTGTCTTCTCGAAACAAGGTTGGAATGATAATCCGGCAACTCCCTACAACTGACAACTCTGCGTTCATTACGAGTCGAGTCAGTCGGCCATTGCCATCGTTGAACGGATGTACTTCGGAAACGAGAAACATTGCCAGTAGCGCTCGTGCGTTGACCTCCTCCCCCACCTCAGCCTCCCGGCTGCCGCTTAAGCGGAAAGGAAGGGGATTCCACCTGCGTGACGGCTTTGCCCAGCCGCGAGAATATTGTTGCTGGAGTTAACGTCACGGTCGTGAATCGTGTGACACCCAG
>JAUSLJ010000017.1 GCA_030646715.1 Agitococcus sp. | reverse complement strand
GCAACAATAATTCAAATTGCTTGGTGCTTAAAATCGATACATCTTTAAGCATCTGATTAAATTCAGCTATCCGCATGAGCGTCTCCCTATGTAGGAGATTGCAGTTTAGCTCAAATCAATACGTAACGCTAACAGAGCCTTTAAAAGCCAGTGGTATTTAATCAGTATAACTGCGGTATTTTATAAAGGCAAGACTTGCGCTTTACATCCCCGCCCTGAAGCGACGGGGTCTTTCAGCGCGGCTGGATAAAAGCCGAAAGTGTTATTGATGACGGGGCTAGCGGAAAGGGACCTCCCTATCGATATTGCGACCAAAAATGAAGGGGCTCCTACAAGATGTACCGCAAACCCTAGTGCGAAGTTGACTGCCACAGCCCTCGCGTACGCTATTGCACGGCAAGAGCTTCTCCGCTACCCTTGGGTTTGCTTAACCGCCTACTCCTAGCCGGGTGCCGCGAGATACAGCGTTTTCCAGCGATTGATGTCAAAAGGGGCGGCCTCTGCTCTTGCTTTAAACGACTTAGCGACAAGCAAGGAGCGACGAGCGCGCGCTATGCTAGTGTGACTTTGTCCGGCCTCTTGATGCGCACGAGCCACGGCGCCAGGATTGTTTGTGGAACCCCCGGGGTCAAAAGAGGGGTCATGCATCGACTGATGGTATTGTTCAGCTTGCAGAAGTAATTCCTCGGCCTTAGCCACATCGACCATCGCATCGAGCTTCTTCAGATAGTACGTCAAGGCCTCTTCTGGCGAATCGAGTAAGAACAGGAGCTCCCCTCTATTCCCCTTATAGCGCACCTCGATGGTTTCGTCGATAGGGCAAAAAAACCAGTACCACCGGCCGACCGTATTATCTGAGTAAAAGGTGAACCCATTTTTAATATATTTTTTTGACATTTTCTTTTCCGTTAAAGTATGGGACATCCGATATGTTATCTCTTGTTGTCAGTCCAAAGCCAATTCGTGGCAGGGATGCCTGGAGTAAGGTCATTAAAATCTCTGTAAATGGTCAATTTCTCCGGGGGTAGTTTTTGGTTAGTGCGCGCATCTGTATTTGACGCGCGCTCCACGTCTTCTGCGGTCAGCCCGTGGTACTCTCCTTTGGCCAAGAACACGCCATAGATAGCTTTCCAGGGCATGCTTATCACTTTCCCATCGGGTAACGTTACCAGCTCTTCCGAGTCTGGAATAAACTGTCGAACAACGACACTGCCA
This sequence comes from Agitococcus sp., assembly GCA_030646715.1. Lineage (GTDB taxonomy): Bacteria > Pseudomonadota > Gammaproteobacteria > Pseudomonadales > Moraxellaceae > Agitococcus. The sequence goes on along the minus strand of JAUSLJ010000017.1, from coordinate 14,642 downwards.
TGTTGCCTACACCCCTCCTCCAACAGGCGCAATAACTGCAGCTTATGTACAGGCGCGTAGCCTATAACGCCGTCAGCCGCCACATCAAATTTTTGACTGCCCCTTTCCGTTGAGACGGTAATTTGCTTACTCCCCGTTATGCGTAAAATCTGGTTAAGTAGTTCAGTTGCGGTGGACATAGCCTTAGACTTTCATTCAGGGAATGCGGCCATGGAGGCCATGGCTGCGATGATAGCCGGTATATTGCGACATCTAAATTACAAATTCCAATTTTAGCATACAAGTTAATTGTGCTCTTTAGCTATTTAGCCTAACATGGCGATAAGCCTATTTCCTGTTACCCCCTTTTTTTAAAGTGATTTCCATGCTTGCTGACACCCCCTCTCGAGAACTGCAGCTTGAGCATATTGCAAAAAAGCATCTCAACATAGCTACCCTTGCCCCTCGCAACGCGGATAGCCTTGATTTTAAAGAAGTCTCTGTCTGGGCCGTAGCCGCTGCCCTAGAGGCAGCCTATGAGGCAGGGCGCGGGGCTAGATAAGGGGTGTCTGTTGACAATCTGACGCTTAACAACAGGCTAGCATGCACTGTAGCTACATTAAAAATAGAACTGCTCTCGGCTTACGCTTAAATTACTGAGAGAACAACCAATTGCCCTGCTTAAGGAACATAAAATGCAATGTGAGCCAGCTATACAAATTAACGGACGAATACTTACCGAGGCACAAGCAATGACGGTGCGAGTAGCTATAGAAAACTTCTCGGTTGACGTAGCGGGTGACAGATTGGGGTCCGATGAACGAGGATTGCAAATTGCGGCGGCCTATAGGGAGAGAGTTGCCGAAATTCGGCACGTCATGTACAACGTAGCTGCTCCTGCGATGGGCACCACCCGTACAGGGAAAACGCGGCCTTGGATAGCACAAAGAGATAAGCCAGACGCTGGCAAAGGTCGATAACGTACCCGACACGGCTCTCGTGTTGTGAAATTAATCCTCAAGTGCAAGGCCGCACGCTCTACTAACGTGCTCGTCGAACTCATTCATGCTGCCCGACAGCTTAGACAACAATAAGGACCACAGCGGCCTATTTAGTGGCATATAGCGTCGTCCACTGTTTCACATCAAAAGGATTTGCTGTTTGTTGCGCATTAAGCTCTTGTGCTGCCAGCAAAGCCCGTTGTGCCCTATCCACCATGCCGGGACTCCGCGCTGCTGCGCGCATCGAACGCGCAAGCTGCTGTGGATTCTTACTCGAACCTTCTGGACGCCATCCTGGTCGTCTCACCGTTTCACTAAATAATTGCGCTTGCTGCAGCACGTCCTCCGCTTTGGCTACATCCGAGAGCGTCTGCAGCGCACGCTGATAGCGTTCCATCGCGGCCAACGGTATCTGGAGTAATGCCTCGGCACCCGCCCTACCCCCATGTATCGCCACCTTAGCAGGACCGCCTATCGGCCGGAAGTACCACTCCCACCTGCCCGCATAGTTTTCGCCAAAATATTCAAAACCGTTTTTCACGTGTATCGCTGCCAATCTATGCTCCCCGCCTATTAAAAAGTGCGCACTCGATTTGTTCAATACTAGCACGCTTTGAAAGTTGCGAAACGGGAGAATTTAGGATATACTATCGCTACGCTAAAACTATCTAAAAGATAGATGGCCCTAAAAACCAGGTTATTGCGCTACTCCCTTCACTTGCAGCACACCAACTAGAAAATGCCATGTCAAAAGAAACAGAAATCGCGTGGACGGATAGCACGTTCAATCCTTGGTGGGGCTGCCAGAAAGTGGGGCCTGGATGCGACCATTGTTATGCCGAGTCTTTAGATAAACGTACGGGCGGCGCCCACTGGGGTCCCGGGGCAGAACGACGTCGTACCAGCATTAAAAACTGGAATGACCCTATTCGGTGGAACAAGCAGGCCGACCTCTTTTTTGCCAAGCACGGCCGTCGTCAGCGGGTATTTTGTGCCAGCATGGCCGACGTATTTGATAATGCGGTGAACCCCCAATGGCGCGCTGACTTGTTTGAACTAATAGAAAAAACACCGCGATTAGACTGGTTGTTGCTGACAAAGCGCATTGGCAACGTCGTGCGCATGCAAAAGGAAGCGGTAAGCCTTTTGCCTAAAACAGAAACCGCCGCATCCTCTTGGGGACCTCTGGTGTGGCCCGCCAATGTCTGGCTGGGTATTACGGTAGTGAACCAAGAAGAAGCCGACAGGGATATTCCCAAATTACTCGCTGTCCCCGTCGCTACGCGATTTCTTAGTATGGAACCGCTGCTAGGACGGGTCTCTGTATTTTCCGAAGCCACGGGAGAACTCTTGCATGTAGCTCAACCCGCACGGGCCGACACCTCTTTTTCGGAGATACAGTGGGTTATTGTCGGAGGGGAAAGCGGCTCCGGTGCAAGGCCTATGCATCCTGAGTGGGTTCGCAACTTGCTACGTCAATGCGCCGCCGCAAAAGTGCCCTTCTTATTTAAGCAGTGGGGAGAGTGGCGACCTATGCAAGAGAGCGAAATACCATTCAAGGGCACCAATTGTCACCTTGTTAGTGACGGTTCTCACCCTACTATTGCGTCAGGTACATTTCAAATGGCGCACCAAATTCGCTCAATGATTCTCGACCCGAAGTATTCGTGGCAGCATCCCGTCGTTAATATGGGAAAGAAAGGGTCTGGCCGTTTGTTGGACGGGGTGCTGTACGATGCGTTCCCGCGGGGATAGCTGTCTGTTTTGCGGGTGCCGCTGTAGCACGCACGTCAGCAAGGCACGCCTCCACGGTAGTGCGCGCCAAAAGAATCAGTGTGCTCCCCTTATTTTAATGGAAGAAGCTATGTTTTTTACCAATCTAAGCACGCCGGCAGAAAAGAAACGTGGACTGGCGGACTACGCATCGTTGCTCACCCGGTTTGTGGCCGATTGTCATGGCAAGTGGGGAGAACAAGCACACTTGCTTTCTCACGCCGTCATCATTTTAGACAATGAGTTTTTTAAGATTGGCGCGGAAAGAAATTATCCACAACGAGGAACTAACGGAATTTATTTGCTCAGAGGCGCGTGGCACGAAAGGGACGAACAACAAAGCGTGTCGCTGGCCGACGGCGTGCCCCTAAACTGGACCAGCTTTGTAGCCAAAGTAAGTGTCGTATCCGGACGTAGCGAAGAGTATATCTGGAACCATGCCATTGATTTTTTTGAGTTTTCGGGTAAAGACCCGTACTTCGAAGACTGGGGCATGCCTCCGCCTAATTGGTTAGCAAGCGCATCGAGGCATACCTTGCACAATACGCACCTCCGGCGAGGCCCTTCCTTTGGTCAGTATTCTCCCGAGGCCAACCCGCTTTATGACGCGTTGCTGACCCCTCTGGTTCCCATCGTGCGCGAACAAGGTGCCCAAGGGCAAGTCTCCTGGACTCCGCTCTACCACGCCAGCGCTTCCTTGACGAGCCCGCATTTTCAGCCTGTGTTTATCCAAGAGTACACCCCGCAAGTAAAACGCTGGGCCAACCGGCTCATACGCTGCGCGGAATACGACGCCAGCCCGTTCGCTGACTCTCACTATGGCCACATTACCCCCTCAAGTCTAAAAAGCCGTTCGCTGACATTGCCGCGCCGTATTGACTGCATGGACGGGGGTCTTGATGTGGAGAACCAACCAGTGCTTCAAGCGCCCGTTGCTGCCCCACGCAGAGCAACGCAACATACACACCACACCGTCATGCTGCTCACTAACAAGGGAACCACCGCGATTGGTTATTGCTCGTTCGTCCTGCACTGGCACGCCAGCACGCAACTGCCGGGTGCCCCTGAACTGGCTCTAGAATTGGCGCTAGAACTGGCTCTGGAAGTGGACATCATCGAAGTATTCATCACCGCGGTGTATCGAGACAAAGGACTAAGCCACCTGCTGACGCTTGCAGTGGCCCAAGAGGTACTGGAAGAATCCAGGCTCCTCAACTTCAAATGCAGGTGGAACAGTGACAAAAAAGTGATGGTATCTCCCTTGTTTTGTGGAAAGGTGAAGAGCACGTCAGGAGACGATTTTGTGCACCACTGCTTTGCAACTTACACAACATTAATCGCTCAAGGATTCTCCTATGAGGCCCAGCTAATCCCGGACCAAGCAACATGGGACGCCCGCTGGTAGCAACCCACTCGCATAACTGAATTTTCTCTCACAATGAACGAAAGAACAGAGCCATGAAAAGACCTCAATGGAAGATAGTTTCCGTTATTCCTACCGAAGAACAGCAGCACGCCGGCATGGCAGAGTTGCCGCTTGACGCCATGCGATACACGAACGCTGTGTATCAGGCCATGGTAGCAGAGTTCTGCCTGTCGCCCTGGCCTGGCATAGCGACCCGACTGCACGAGGCAACTGCCGACGTTACGGTGCCGCTTAAGGTGCGCGAGCTGTTAGGGGAGATTGCCGAGTTGCTGGCGCCTTCGAGTCTGCCAACCCCTTCCGAGTCATCGCCCGTATTGACGGAACCATTAGCGGATACCCAGCCTAGCGCAACAGGCCCGCGCTTCCCGTTCCCGTTCTTTTCTCCCACGCTAACGGTAGACAACCATACTCTACTTCTGTTCGACGGCGTCTCTACCCTAGCCAAAACGACGTTGCTCCAGCAATTTCAAGAAAACCCGCATGTGCGGGTTCAACGCGTCACACCGAGGGAACCCGATGAGGTGTTGTTACCCGAAAAAGTAGCTTGGAGCTCACTTGACGTAGTCGTCATTGACGAAATAAGCCAGTGGGAACAAAGTTCCCTCAAAGCCGCTGTAGCACAATTGGAAAGGGCCGCGTACGAAAATAGAAAGCAGATTATTTTGGTCATGCAGAACAAAAGCGAGCTTGACCGCAATGGCATTGTCTTCCAGCACGAACCCGCTTTCTTACGATTGACCATGATGCCTCCTACCAAAGGGGGTGATTGCACGCTCGTCTTTTATTCGGGAGCACGGCGAGTACCTCTCCCGTGGCTCGTCGACGGCAACCCCCGCGTCTGTCCCCTGGCTATTGCTTGCCGCCTGGTTCGATAACGGTGGCGCTTATTCGTGTCTGCGGGAACCGCTCCTCGGAGGCGTCACGGGTTTGCCGGGGCGCTCGGCGAGTGCGCTAGCGGACATGCCCGGCGCAGTCCCTCTACGCAAAAAAAAGCAGCCAGATATACTCTAGCTGCTTAAAAAATCAAATTAAAAAAGAGAGCGACGCTATCGCGCCATTTTGGAATGTGCCCGCCGCATCACCAAAAACCGATAACAGGTCATGGCTGTGCACGTCATCGTTACAACTGCTAGGCCAGCCCACCACCAATTGAGAAAGCGGGCAGCTGGGCTTGCTTCTAAACCCAACATGCCCATGGAACTGCGATGCCCCCACTGTGCATATTTTCCTGCAAGGGTAACCAATACAGCGCAAGGCAGCAATCGAAGACCTGTTTTGTAAAAATATTTCTTAGTCCGAAACATGGCCTGCGGATTATCGGGCAGCACCCGGGAATACGTCGAATACCTCATCAATAATGAAAAATACTCGGCAGCGTCCAGCAGGAGGACCATTACGACGCTGCACAGGGCGAACCGGATACTGAAATACGTGCCTTGGCTAGGAAGGGTAGTCAACAGACTAGTCAGATGCGCGCCTACCTGCGACAACAAAGCCAGCATCTCGGCTCCATGAGACACTCCAAAAAATCCGGCCAGCATCACACAAACCGCACCGACTTTGTCAATAGTTCTAAATTTTGTCATATTCTCAGCTTTCAATAAATGGTCTCACTTTGTATAGCCAAACCTCTTTTGCTAAAAAGAACAAAAAAACACGCCTTCATTTTAGCGACAAGCGCAGTCAACGGTGCTTTTCTAGCAGAGTATGCCTCGCCTTTCCTCCCAAATTTTAGTACGATAGAGGATTAGGCAAGTTGTCACAGATAAGGTTGTATCCACAGACCCGCATTGCCCGCTAACTTCCCAATCGAGAAACTGTATGTTCTTTTCCCACCTCTGCACCATCGCTGAAAAGAAGCAAGGAATCAGTCAGCACGACTACTTGTTCGCGCGGGTCTTGCGGGAGCTCGATAAAGCACGGCAAGAACACAGTGTGAACAGAGTGTTTGCCCAACTCACTCTAAATGACCAGACGTTTAAGCTGCAATTGGTCAGCAAGTCCAAGGCATCGCCAGCGCTGAAAGATGGCGTCTACTTGACCGTGGGTTCGATTGCGCCGTTTTCTCCCCAAAGCAGTGTACGGCTCGACAGTGGCGTGCCGCTCAACTGGACCAGCTTTGTGGCGCTGGTGGGGGAAATGACGGGGGTATCCGAAGACTATATTTGGGAACATGGCATAGGCCACGATGAACGGACAGGCGCTCAGTGCGTCACCCGTCAACGGGACCCCACGGCGGCTACCCCCCCTTTGACATTGCGTCACCAGTATAAGCGCCGGCTTAGCCCGCCCGGCCCCCTACTTGGGGGTCTCCACCCCTTATGTACTGCGCTGCTCACTTCTATTACCCCGGGTGCTGCCTCTGCGGTGGAGCCGGTGCTCATCGATACCGTGTTCGCGCGCCAAGCAAAGTTTACTGCTGTGTATGCACGGGATGCCACGCCACAAGTGCGCCAATGGGCGACGCAAATCCTAACCGCCATAGAGACGGATGATAGCACGCTAGACAGCCCTGCTTCGAGCAAGCTAATTGCAGAAGCGCTCATCCCTGAAGCATTACCCTTTTTGCACCACACCGTAGTGGGGGACCCTCTCGCCAGCACGGCCGGGCCTATCTCCATTCAACGCACGCACCATACGGTGATGCTCACCTCCTTGGATAAGCGAACCGCCATCGGTTACTGCGCGTTTACGCTCCGTTGGTATGCCCTTCACAAAATGAAACTGCCTTCCGACGTATCCCTGGAGGTTGAAATTCACGAAGTGTATCTCGCCCCCGCGTATCGCCGTAAAGGTCTCAGCGCTCTACTCATGTATGCCGTCGTTCAGCAAGCGGTCACAAGCGCCAAATTGCTCGATTTCAACTGTCAATGGCGCAACACCAAACGCGTCACATATCAGGTGCTGTACTGTGCGGAAGTAGTGAGCGAGGGTGGCGCGCGGTTTCTGCAAACTTGCGCCCAGCGCCACGCCGAGCTTGAGCAAGACCAGGCCTATAGTGAACAGCAGCTAGTCTCTGGCGATATTAGCTGCCGTCCGGTGTGGTAGCGCGCCTAGACGCTACACAACAAAAAATCATGAACCATCGTATCTAAGCGGGCGACGAACGCGTATTCAGGGGGTTCACGGTCAAGAGCGACCACTTCAAAGGCTGGCTACGGTGGTTCGCCGAGGTAACCGCATACGATTGAATTCCATTCTTTAGAAGTCATAATCATCCTTTTTTGAAGTTGGAACTGTTGAAGTACGCGCCCGTTGCCGAACAGCCCCTTTTATCCGTTTTTCTCGTTCATCCCGCCCGAGTACATCGGCATCTAACGTGGAAGCCTTTTCAAGAAGATGTAGCAGATTTCCGGTGTGCATTGCGGATAGCCAAGCGCCCATTCGTACGGCGACATCCCCGCGCTCTAACCTATCCAAGGTCGGCGCGCTAATGTGCGCACGTTCTGCGAAGTCCTCTCGAGTTCGATTACGCGCAAGGCGCGCTTGTCGAATAGCCCGTCCAAGGGCTTCGGCTGCTTTTTTAACTTCTGGGGTGGCAAAACTAGCTTCAGATTTTTGCATACTAGGTCTAGTCGAATAATTAAGTGTATGTCAGCTTAAGCCATTAGGATGAAAGTTATCATACTTGATGAAATAGTGCCATAATTCATCAAATATGAGCACATTTATTGCTATTGTTAAGCTATAAGCCTCCAATCCTTGTCGGGCGCATGCGTCCTTGGCACAAAAAAACAGCCAGAAAACTCTGGCTGAAAATGAAAGCAACGAAAGGGCGTGAATACTCCCGAGACTAAACGCTACGCGCTGTAGTCGGAGGATGCGCGACACAGTTGCTCAATTGAGCTACTTGTACTCCAGCCCATGTTTCACCACTTGAGCGTAGGCCGCTTGCATGGAGAGGCAGACCCCGGATGCTACCCCGCTGTGAGACAGCAACGCACCCCCGGTTTTTAAGCGGACTGCCCCTGAAATATTCCCCACGCACCAGACCAGCGAAAAAGCTTGGCGATTTCGGTTCCAACGAAGTACTTTCCTGATAGGAAGCGGTGGCTATACTCCGTAGGACCCTAATTAAAGGACACATATGCCTGCAAGAACCCCGCTCGACCAAATTCAATACCTTGGCGACACCGTTGAACTGCCCTTACCGACCTACCCTATTGGGACAAAGCTTAATGTACACCGGCTGACCTCAGAAAATAAACGGTACTATTTCAGGAAAGCCGTACGAGAAATTATTCGAGATACACGCGCCATTCTAGCTAAGCTACAGCACGACGGATACCTAACTGAGATGGTCGGAAAGAAAATGCTGGAATGCAATAAAGCACAGATTCGTGCCAAACTCGATATGATGCGCTTGGCAGATGTCGTTGAAATTGCCGGTCATTGCCCAAACGGTATGCATGTCACGGGCACCATTAGCAATCAGTGTTACCTCGTGAACGGCCAATGTCACAGCGGAGTGGACTACGAGCACTACTTGCTCTTTCGCCGCACCGATGCTGGCAATAAAATTGTATACATTCATCCTTACCCCCTTATTAGAGGCTGCTATTTAAAGGAGTTGGTCATTCCATCCCTGCCCAGTACCTAGCACCATTACTTTTATTCCAGCGAAGCCCACGGCTTCGCTTTTCTTTTAGTTAAAAGTCTGTGTGGAACCCATCCGGATGACAGAATGTGGGGCACCCTGGCGGAGTACCCTTCAAAAAAAATCCTCCGAGACAAAGGTCAGGGAGGACAGGATAATCAGGAACCAAAAAATAATCGACGAAGAACGGGGATGTCTTCGCCAGTGAGAATACCACTCCCCAAAATCTTGTTATACAACAATTGCGCTTGCTCTTTCAATCGGGCGTTTTCTTTTTCACGTAGTTCTGCGGTGGCTTTATCTAAGGCTTGCGTTTCAGCCCTAATCCGGGCGTTATGCTCGGCTTTTGCTTTGGCAAAGTTGACAGGAAACAGGAGTGGAAAGCGTTCTGTCACCTCTTGCGTAAACAACAGCGTGGACTCCGAAATAGCTAACGAATGCGCCGCCGTTGTGCCCAGATAAAAACCAATACTGGCCAGTGGCTCAGACTTATATTCCGGCACAAAGGAATACATACGTTGAATACCCCCGATTACCTTGCGGCGAATGGGCACTAACACCATCAACGTTGCCTGACAGGTTGCCCTCGCTTTTTTTGCGTTCATATGATTGGCCAGCTCTTCCAACGACAAGTTCAGTCGTCGACGTGTCGTGTCTGTAGCCCGCGTTCGGTTAGCCAAATTATGCACCACGATGGCGTGCGCTTCGGCCATAACCAGCTGAACTCCCGCAATAGCCTGGTTTAAAAACTGTAAAAATTGCCGCGCTTGAAGGCGATGTGGCGTGTCCTGCGTTGCGCTCAGTTTGCGTAAGTTGAGGGGAAGCGCCGTAGGTATGCTTATAGTCATCATAGTCCTTAAAAAGTGAATGGTCCTAAAACGTATAGCAAAAGGCCTCGTTCCTAAAATGGTGCCGTACCCCCACGCGCCCAGGTTCACGGGTGTCGGCTCGTTCTCCCCTTATATGCTTCTTTTGCGCCCAGTGCCGCTTAAGCCCCTACTGTTCACTATCTCGAATAAATCGTAGCGCTATACCTGCCATCGTCGTGAGGTTGTCCGGGAATTCTCAGTCCTAATTCAGTGATGGCTAACGATGCCCCCTACATAAAGGACCGCATCATGGCAACAGGCGTTATTACCAATGCAGATGGTACAGCGAGCTTCCACCAATCCTCAGAAATAGAAAAACACACTACCCCTATGCTGGTGAAGGTGTTTAATCAGTTATTCGAGGAGGAACTTCCAGACTATCGTAGGAACGCCAATCAAGGTGTTTGTGAGTTAATTACCGACACGTCTCGTCAACTACAAGGTTACGACCTCTTTCTTCATTTAAAGAAACTGTTGCCAGTTGGCTCAGTCTGTACCGTCGATTTTAAAATTGACACCTATTTATCCAGGAACATTTTTCTGGAGCTCATTTCACAATGTAAAGCGGCTAAACTAGGCTACCCGTTCAAGCACATGCAATGGGTGTTTTACTACTTTGTCCAATCGGGCGACATGTTCTTAATGGACATGGCACAAGTAACGCCTTGGGTTCAAGCGAAAATTCGGCGTATCATAGGACACCAAAAGACGGGGCGTGAAACGCACCCCTTTAGCATCGCGGGGACCCCTAACCTGACCTACCAATCATTTAATCTGTCGGTTCGTGACGCTGCTTTGTTGAAGGAGTGCCCCGGTGTCTACCTGCTACGGCTATGTGACCATGTCTCTCATGATATTCTTCGTGAGCCCATTCTTACCTACAACCTTTACCTGAAAAAAGAAAATCTATCGCGCGCCGCCAATAAGCAGATTCCGCCCCTGAAATTTGTGGTCCCTGTCGAACCCTGCCATCTCGACAGTCGGCTGCCTAAACAATCGGTAGCACAAGTGAAAGAGCTTTTGCTAAAAGGAGGAGGCGAGCTTCAACACGCGCTCCCCTGCCGCGACGATATTGAACGGCTCACTCGTAAGTGCGAAGAATATGCCTTCTACCGTCCGACTTCGCGTGACCGTGGAGCGAAGCTGCGAAAAGAGCGCACACATTGGGTGCTGCCGGAGGACGCGCCCGTCCTTAGCTTACCTGCCACGCCCGTGGCACGAGCGGCGTAACAAATCCGGTGACGGTCATATACCGATGATTTTAGAGTCCTCTTCGTAACGCTAGACTTGCTATACCCGCTTGATGTTTAGCCTTAATGCGCCCACACCCCACATGCGAAAGATTAAAATGGATAAACCCTACGCCTTAAACTTGTACAAGGGCCATGACCTTGAAAGTAGGTTATTTTTCTCCTCCAGAAACTTGGCTATCGAAGCGATGCTTCTTCGATTGGAGACGAATCTATTGCGACAAGGATTTGACGCACAGTGCTTTTGGAACGAAAGTTCGTTTCAGTCGCCAACAGTTATGGTAAGGATGATGAATCCGAACAAAAAAGCAAACTGGGAGTATGGTCAATGCACTGCATGGGTATCCCGAGAAACGATAGCCAGTCCCTCTCACTTGTCTTCTTGCTTTTACGTCTTGAAAGATTTTTCGAAATATGAGGAGGACAGGAGGGAGTCTAAGCTACTTCTTTCGTTTCGTGACGCAGTTGAGCGCTTGTATTTGAGTGGTCATCTTGCGACGGAAATAGCAAAAGTGAACTATCCGTTTGAGTACCCGTTTTTAAGCTCATTTTGACGGTCTCGACGAAGGAGTCCTACCCTCGAAGGACTGCCCCATGCAGGTGCGTTCGAGCTGCGCTCCCCCACCGTGAGTTAGGCCAATTTCCATAAGCCCAATCGGTCATGCAGCGCCAGCACCAGTCGTTCCCGGTACAAGGAACGGGCAGGCCTTTTTGTGATGAAAATGTCATTACTGATTTTATTGACAGACATCGGGGAGTGTCAATTGAAGACCGATACTGCCTTTTGGCATGGGCGAAATGTCCGAGAGAGCACCCTGCCTAACTCCCGAATGCCCCTGACGCTGCCAATAAGGTAGCGCCTACTTTAGATTTTTAAACTGTTATTAGATTGCTATACAAAGAACTACAACTCTTAAGGGCTTCCATGAAACTCTCTCGTTTAGCCTATTTAGCGTTTGCCCTTCCTTTTACTTGCCACGCTTTTGATTTGCCATTTGGCATAGGTACTAACACGGCACGCTGGTCCGAAGAAGTACGCCAACCAGATGGTAGCGTCCTCATCCTTAAACGGGAGGCGAAAAGGCAGAGCTTCGGCTTTCCTCTTGCACACAGAGGGCGTCCTATCAGCCATTCCCTTAGCTATGCGCCTTTGAATTTGTCATGGAGCGCAGATTGGAGTGGTTCCTTGATTTCTTTTGAGATTATTGAAGGGGCTCCTTATTTGGTTTTAGCGGCTCAACGTCAAGGGGACTGTGAGGGGAAAAAAGCGTCCGATTTTTCAGTTAAATTTTTAAAGTGGACGGGCAAACAATGGCACGAAATTAAACAACAAGACGCCCCCCTGGAGCAGATGCATCACAATCTTTATTATGCGTACTGGGACAATGTCGACTCAAGTAAAGATGCCAAAGGACTAGTTACTTTACAAAAAAAGAAAGACCATTCGGATAGCTCATTTGAGTACCGGTCCCTAGCCGTTTATTTAGAAAAGTCGTCTGACACATGTGAAGTCCTTACACGTATGCAAGGTGGGCGTGTTATTCCCCCTCTTAAAAAATAAGGCCGAATTAGCCCTTAGTCTCGCGGAGCCCCGTTACCCCCCCCCTGATTGGCACTCCTTGTAAAAAACCGATACATTCGAAAGACACTTAAAAAATGACTATCTCAACCCCCGACTACGCCCTCCTTGCTGCTAATGTTTATAGTAATGGAGATGTTAAAAGTCCCGCCAACACAATACCCACACCGGGATGGGCGCGTACTGCTACGCAAGTGAACCCCTCCGGATTCATGGCTACGGCTTATCTTCGCGGAAATGAACTTGTCATCTCGTACGCGGGAACTACCCCTGGTGTGGCAGACTGGACGCAAGGTAACCTTCCATCCGGTACTGCCATAGGGTTAGGCACCCAGATGCAAGAAGCGGCCTCTTTCTACTTGGAAACGTTAAAGAGTGGGCTCCCCTTAGGAACAGACGTCTCTCAGTTACAGGTTAGTTTCACAGGCCATTCCCTTGGAGGAGGACTCGCGTCCTTAATGAGCGTCTATTTTAATAAGCCCGCCGTAGTGTTTGACGAAGCCCCTTTTAAGAAGAGTGCCGATTCAAGCATTGTGGTGAACAACCTACGTTCGAGCCTCCTTGCGCAGGGCTATGTTATTCCGGATGAACTGCGAGATTACGTAACCGGCGACATTACGGGAGCTGTCGAGGCCAGCCCTACAAGAGTGGAACGGGAGCACCTTGTGACCCAATGTTCGATAAAAGGAGAAGTTCTTTCGTTAGCGGGGGATGCCACTATCAACAGCATTGCCGTTGTTCTCGGTGCTCTGGGGTTGGTCACACTCAGTCCCACCGTACTGTTTGCGTCGTTGGCAGCACTCAATGTTGCAAAAATCAAGGGATTTGAGGTTCCTGCTTTTGACCTTCATGAACACGGTATCAACCCCGTCGAGCTGCATTCTATTGTGCTGCTGTCGGGCATTCTACAGTCGCCTGCTTTTCTCTCTTCCTTACAAGCAAATCCAGAATTGTTTGATAAACTGATGATTAATGGAGTGCATTCAAAGATAGACCCGAGCACAAAAGAGCATGTACTGCTCGACTTGTTAGTAGAACGCCAAACCCTCGGTGAAGGTGCCCTCGACTTACTTGCCATCGACGTCAATAAGCTATCCACAACAGGGTTAGTAGGGCAACTTGATAGCCACAGCACCCGACCACTTGCCGCGGTTCTCATGAATGCTGCGCTGGCCAGCCTTTATCAGCAAGCCAATGAACGGACACTGGGCGTAACGGACCTCACACCTTTGCGAACTATATTGGAAAACCACACAGGCGCAATCACGGTGGATACGCAAACGCTAGGAGCTAATACGGAAACCATACTGAATGAGTTTGCCACTGAAATCCAAAAGGCACTACCAACTGGGATTACGATTACGGACCTTTCCGCTTTTCCACGGCTCACCTTTCAAAATGGCCCGGGTGCGATGGACGTGGCGTTCATACAGGACACTACCAATGATGTAATGGTAGGGGGCACAGGTAATGACTGGCACAATGGTGGGGGTGGTATGGACCTCCTGATAGGCGGACAAGGCAACGATACCTATGTCGTGGATAATGCCACTGACCTGGTGGCGGAAAAAGTAAATGAAGGCACCGATACCTTCATATTTGCAGGAACGAGCAACACCTGCCAACTCCCTGACAATGTAGAAAATCTCTATTTGACGAACGACGCCAGCGTTACCACCCTCACTGGCAATGCACTGGACAATATCATCACTGGAAACGCTTCAACGACGAGCATCTCGGGCGGTGCAGGAAACGACACCCTGACGACGTCATTCGCCAGTGTTGTTCTTGACGGTGGCACGGGGCATAACGTCTACTCGATTGTCGCCGGCGACCAAATACAAGACAGCGGCGGCAGCGAAGTCATCACGATTCAAAATAGCCCATCTACTGGCGTCGCCAGCTATAACGACCCAAAAACAAACGATAACCTGGTTATCCATGTCGATGGTAATGCGCTTCATGATATCACTGTAGCAGGTTGGTTTGCCCGTTACACCAGCGTGAACGGCAACGTCGCCACCTATGTGGCGCAAGCCAGGCAGGTGCTAGACGCCACTGGCACGGTCATCGCGAGTGTCACTTCGGATGCATCAGGAAATCTGGACGGTAGCGAGCGCAGTGCGGGTGACCGGTTACTGACCTGGCATAAAGGGCTGGACGGAAGT
>JAUSLJ010000016.1 GCA_030646715.1 Agitococcus sp. | reverse complement strand
ACTTCCGTCCAGCCCTTTATGCCAGGTCAGTAACCGGTCACCCGCACTGCGCTCGCTACCGTCCAGATTTCCTGATGCATCCGAAGTGACACTCGCGATGACCGTGCCAGTGGCGTCTAGCACCTGCCTGGCTTGCGCCACGTAACTGGCGAGGTTGCCTTTTACAATGGCGTAGCGGGCAAACCAGCCTGCTACCGTGATGTCGTGAAGTGCATTACCATCGACGTGGATAATCAGGTTGTCGTTTGTTTTTGGGTCGTTATAGCTGATGACACCGTCAGAAGGGCTGTCTTGAATCGTGATGACTTCGCTGCCACCGCTGTCTTGTATTTGGTCACCGGCGACAATCGAGTAGACGTTATGCCCCGTGCCGCCATCGAGGACAACACCGGCAGAGGCCGTGGTCAGGGTGTCGTTTCCTGCACCACCCGAGATACTGGTTGTCGAAGCATTGCCTGTGATGATGTTATCCAGGACATTACCGGCCAGGGTGGTGACGATAGCATCTTCCTGCAGAAACAGGTTCTCGACGTTGTCTGGCAATTGGTAAGCGGACCAGTTCCCTTGTAATATACCCGTGTCGGTGCCTTCATTCACGTATTCAATAACGGTGTCTCCTGAATTGTCCACGAAGAATGTGTCGTTTTCCATCCCACCGAATAGTTGGTCTGCTCCGGTTCCGCCGTCCAGTACGTCATTGCCGCTGCCACCACTTAAGATGTCATTCACCTTGTTAGTGCCATAGAGCATATCAATGCCAATTGACCCGTCATGGACATCTGCCCCAAAAACTACTCGACGAGGCACGCCATCCGAAGACTCGCCTTGTGCCGTCAATCCGGTACTTTTATCGACATATTGAACCAATCCAGATGAATCTGCTTTAGTTAAAGCCACCAGCATCCCTGCCCGGGACAAAACCCAAGCGTCCGAATGGGTCTCCACACTGCTAGCTTGAATAGTGGGGAAACAAAAAATGGACAAAGCTTCGAGTGACTTCTGCACCGCGCCATCGGTTTTTACCAGGGTAACTAGTTCCACAGGCGTCTTACCTTCCAGAGAAATAACCGTCCCGTCCACCCCCGCTTTCGTTACCAAGCTGGCCATCACCGACTGAAGGGATGTGTCGGAGCTAAGTCCCGCTAATCGGGCAAGGTCTCCTGTGACTGTCGTTAAACCCAACTTATCGATGGACTGGTACAAAGACGAGACCGGCGTGCCTTCGAAGACTAATTTTAGCAACGAAGTTGAAAAGTTATTCGTGTCGAGAGCAGCGAGAAGTGTGTCATATACGCCAGCTACGGAAGAGCCTCGCCAAAGACTGAGGGTATCGCTCAACACCGATAAGTCGTTCACCGCAGCTTGGGCCTCTGACTGTAAGGAGGGAGCTAACCCGGACACCAAGGCGAGCGCTGCGCCTGCCCCCGTAGAAAAAACGGAAGCCATTAAGCTTTTAAGGCGTCCCTCAGTCAAGGACGGATAGGCTCGAGTCAGTAAGTCAATTCCGTTACCGAAGGCTGTGGAAAAAGACTGTATTGAAAAAAGCACATTCCGGATGTCATCCACGGTGTCGATAGCGCCGGGTAATCCCGACCCTTCATATAGCCGAGTCGTCTCGGAGCCACCTAACATGGAAAAAAGCAACGTCCCGCTCCATGCTGAATTATGGGTGTAGGCGGTATCGCTGCCTAATAGTTTAAAAAGGAATTCCCCCACTCCCTTTGCGTCCTCAATGGCCACTTCTTTCAAAGTAGGGGCGGAACCTCCGGCAGTTTTCGTTATTTCAAGAATATTTTTTATAAGGTTATCGCCAACTGCATTGGAGGCTAGCTGCATATCTCCTGCAGATACGGGCCCGAGCCCCCGGAGTTCTGACTGCGTATTGGTGTAGCCTCGAATTAATTCAGAAAACAGGCCAACACCTTGGTTGGCTTGCTCGGCACCGCGCAACCAAAGTCGTAATTGTTGGCCGTCCAATCCACCGTCCGTGCCAGAGGCGTCAGGCTGTTCAAGAATTAACAGTAAGGCATGGTAAAACGCCGCTCGTGTGGGGCTCTCTTTCCATTGTTGGTTGCTAAGGGTCTGGAGTGCTGATGTCTGTGCTGAGGTAAATATGTACATTAGGGATTCCGGGTAGAGGTGATGAACTTAAAAATAGCTAAATAGGTTTTATAGGTGTCAAAGGGCTGGGGGTGTGGCACCGGCTTACCATCGACTAATTTATTATCGTGGATTCGCACAACGACACGGGAGGTGCTGTCGACTCCAAAATACATCATATCGATGTCAACTTTTGCCTGATGACCGTTTAGCCATCCGCAGACAAAGGGGCCTCTTGATGAGATAATCTTTTTCAAGGAGAACTTGGCAGGCCAGGCACACGAGTAGCCAGGGATGCCGCCACTATTCGCCACCATCCGCAAACCGTGGGTAGGCAAGTCAATCATTGGCAGTTTTTTGCCCTCTTTATTGACCAAGCTATCAGTCAGTAAATCTACCGTAGGAATATTGAGCCGGTCCCCCCCGAGGCTCCCTAATATCATTTCTGAAGAAATGGGCTTTGAAACTCTGTAAATAAAGTCATAAAAAGCTTCTTCGTTTAGGTTCGGGCTAAGTATATTATTTGAAGGACTGGTTCCTTCCCCTATAACGGAGGTTTCCTGGTCGTAATGGTTTAGGCGTAGCGCTTTACGCGGGCTCACTAGCCATTCTCCGTCTTTCAGGCAAACAACCGCCAATTGCGCATAGGGCAGCCGTTTCGCCCAATATAACTGGGACCAGTCTCCTTTACATCCGAATGCTGCCTGCCTTGCGACTTCCTGAAAAAACCACGGAGGAACGGGTTCGCTCGTTAGTGACCCCTTTGCTGGCGAAGTGCTTGGTGGGGAGGCGTGACCCGTCAAGGGAAGGGCCAGCGCCAGACACGCTAAATAAGAGAGTTTCACGGCGAACCTTAAATGTTGTAGTTCTTTGTATAGCAATCTAACAACAGTACAAAAAGTCCTGCCCGCTCCTTGTACAGGGGCCAATTCAATACGCAAGTATTGAGCGAACGCAGTTAAACGTGGTGTACGAGCTGATTTACTGGTTCACGAATAATTCCCATTTGGTCAAGTCAGACAACCGCCGGGTGCTGCAAGAGCACACTGAACAGCATGTAACGTTAATCCAGCAGGGCGGTGAGCAACGAGAAGGTTCGTTTTCGGGCAGGGATTACTCAGTCGCTCACTTATATTGTGCTCGAGGTTTTAACGTTACATGGCAGATATTGCTTTTGAGTTGAGTTGAGGGGTCTCTTTGGCTTTTCGCGCATTAGTTGCGCAAGCTAGCCGACTAATTGAAAAGTCAAAGGCAAAACGGTTAAGGGTAACGGCCACTAAATTTAAGGCAGAAAGTTTTATGGAAAGCTTAAAAAGAGAGTGTTCTCAATATAGCAACTGTAAGTATCGCGAGGGGGGTCACAAAAAAGCGCTTTTCCGGGCCAACACGCCTCCACGCATAAAAAACTGGCCCCGTAGGACCAATTCCGGCTACTGCTATGCCATATGAGACTCTGTTACCCTTGCTCACCGCAAGACCTAACTCACGTTAGGCAGCCTGCCTGTCTTTCACTCACTCTCAAGGCAGCTTATCTTCCACCGAGTACTACTCTTCGGATTCCTCCGGTTTTTCGGCCAATTCTTTGGGAGTAGGCTTGAGCCGCTCCAGCGCGGTTAACACGAACTCAGCGCCCATATAGGATGACACGAGGCCTAGCGGCACGCGACCCCTAATATTTGGGTTAGGCGTTTTTAGCCACTGAACCGCTTTAGAAAGGCTACCTCGAGACACAATCATGGACTGACGCAAAGCTAAGGCAACGCGATAGAGTTGGTCAGATTCACCTGATGTCAGGAGTTCCTCATTATGACGAACCCCGAGCACCCCGATTAAATCGGCAACTTCAACATTTAAGTGCGTAGCCAGCACTTCTAAGGAAGCACGCGGTAACCCGGCTTGCAATAAATCATGCCACGCAAGTCCATTTGAAGGTGCAGAAGGAAGCCCCAGTAAATCTGAAAGTGTCATCATGGTCGTTTAAAAAGTAAGTGAGATTCTTTTGTTTAGAACCTTTGTTTAGCCTTAAAGCTGAAATGATTGACATGTTCTTTTGTTTTGCTATAATAAGCAACACAATCAGTATCTATCAATCACCTTACTTAATATATGACTCCCAAACATACTGTCGCACAAATTGCTGAAGATATTGTTAACGTGGAACTAGCGGGATACGGCAAGTTAATAGATGATATGGAGTGCGACCGACGCCCTATGCATCCCGCGCGCTATCGGTCAGCGGCTGTCTTCGCCATGAAGCTCATTTTGGAATTTAAGGATGTTCCAACCATGTCCTTGGTTTGTGCACAGTCCCCTGCGCTAACCGAATTAATTGCTACCTATCAACTGGGGCTGTCCCTTAGAAATGGTACGCTGCCGTGTCCGGCCTTTAAAGCCACCTCATGAGCGCCCACTTAATTGCGCTGGCCCTAGCTACAGTGGCCCGTCTCAGATACGAATTTGACCGTAGCAGCAACCCAGCCAGTCAAGCAGTACTCCTAAAAACTTCGGCAGACATTATTGATTGCAGTGTGCCCACCAACTATTTATTGGAGAGGATTCGGCACGAACGGCCGCTTAATGAGCTAGCATATCTTATCGAATATCGCAGCGAACTTACATTGCTGCTGCCCACTGCCACCAAAGGAAAGCCCACTCGCCGCATTCGTCCGAGTCAATGGCCAAAAGAACATGCGAGATTTATTCGCTTAGTAACAAACCAACTCAAGTCCCCTCTTCCGAATGATAGCCTCTCAGTCGACGACGGACAGCAGTTATGGGATTGGCTACAACCCGCCATTGGCCAATACCCTGTGTTACGTGCGAGTTTGCAAACACTTACGCAGGGGGAGTAACCGCCCTGCCCTGTCGCTAAGCCGAACTCCTTCACGACAGGGCATGAGGCCTTAGTTTCGCGTCGTTTTGCCTCGTAGACTAATGACCGCAAATTCACCGGTGATAAAGTCGAGGCGTAGCACGCCTACCAGGCTAGATAAGGGCGCACTACCATGATAGGTCAACATAACATGGCATGTGTCACCTCCTTGCAGTAGGCTGCAGTTATGCACAGCGCTAAACCCTTCTCTCAATACTAGCGGTGCAATACCTGTTTCTTTGTAGCGAACTACTGGCGTAGTCGCCACAATGATAGGCGGGTTATAGATGTCCAATGCTACCGTTGCGCTATTTTGATAGGGCGCCGCGGTCATGGTAATGGCAGGCAAGACCTGATGCCCCGCGGTAAACCCACTTAAAACAGGATAGGCCGGCACAATTGTCGGAACGGGGTAATCACGCCGGTCGAGTACTTTGGTTCCCCAGAGCGTGGCGGGATACTGCGTTGGAATCGAAAAAGACGAAAGCGCGCTACATCCCGGCTGCGCTGCCAGGAAACCGCTATCCTTGTACCCGGAAAGAGCCCCTGTCCATTCTTCCATCGACTGCACAATAGTGCGCGCGCATATTCGGGATTGGTCATCCGTAATAGCAGCCAGTGCCCAGGTTAGGTAGGTGCCGCGAGGCGCAAAGCCATATTGAGGAAACAGCTGAGTTTGACTCGCAGCGGAAGTCGGCGGATGGCCCGAGTCATCTAGGACAACCTGGCGCCGGGCATAGGCGCGGTCTATCTGCACCAGGCTATTGTGAATGGACAGCTTGACGCGGGCTGCCGTGTCTAACCCTGGATTCTCAGTGGGTGGGGGACTCGGCGTAACGGCGAAACACGTTTGCCAGAACGCGACCGAGAGGAGCAGTAGCACACGTTTCATGGAGAAATACCCGGAGCATAGGACACATAGTAGGTGACCATACTGGGCACATCGGTAACTTGCTCATAATTACTAGTCACGCCGCACGTCGGGCCTATGAAAAATTGCTCCGAAGAGAATAGTCCTTTGGCCCTCGTCAGCCCCATATACTGACTGACAACGCTAGGCGCGCCGGGGGCTAACCGCATACAGAAATAGTTTAGATTAGCGTATCTCGAACCGTCACTACTGTGGATACCGTAAGTCCACTGGTAATGGGCGGGAGCCGCCGGTGTAAAGTGCAGCAAATTCATGAAATTGGAGGATAGTCCCCCATCCGCCTCCGCCGTAACGGGAGGCGCAGCCCCGTCTGCCGCGCGGGTCGCCACAATATAGGCAGACTCCAGCAGGGGAATACTTCCTCGCACTACTTTTTCGACGTCGGCTGCGTGTCCTGTCCACCATGGGATGTAGTTGACGCTAGCTAATGCCAATGCGGCAGTGAGCGCGATGGCAATAATGGTAATAACTAACTGATGCATTGATGCTTTCGTAAAGAGAGGTACCTTAATTTAGCTAAATTGCTTTAAATGCTGCCGTGCAGAGCTTGACCGGTTCTATTGACGTGCACTTTCCAGCCTGACCATGGCACCGCCCGGACATTCACACTGGGGCTCGCCTGTCTGTAAGGGATAAGGCCGGCGCAATATATTTTAGTAAATTCTATAGCTATTTTTAACGAAGCCATATTGAATTCAACCTAAAAATCCGATATAATTTACCTTCTAGGACTAATGACTCACTAAAGGAATATTCCCATGGAAAATATGCTCTCCGCCACGTCGGACTCGTTGGAACAGTACAAGCAGTTAGTCGACCTGGTAACACAGCATGCCTCTTTGTATTACGTGAATGACGCCCCGCTTATCTCGGACGCCGAATATGACCAGCTATTCAGACAGCTTCAGCACATTGAAAAAGCGCACCCTGAATGGACAAGCAGTACCTCCCCTACTCACCGAGTAGGTGGCACGCCGTTGGCGGCATTTGACCAAGTCCGTCACAGACAGCCGATGCTCTCCATTGATAATGCTATGACGGAAAGCGACGCGGCCGCATTTGTGGAGCGAATGGCCAAAGAACTAGGCATAGCCGCACAAGACGTTGAGCTCTTCGAGGAACCTAAATACGATGGTTTATCGTGCAGCCTTAAATACAGCGAAGGTATTTTTGAGGAAGCCGGCACGCGCGGCGATGGAGAGACAGGGGAAAATGTGACGGCACAAGTGCGCACCATTCGCAACGTGCCCCTTACGCTTAAAAATAAAGTTCCCCATTTTGAAGTGCGTGGCGAGGTGATGATAGAGCTAGCCGATTTTGAACTAGTCAACCAGCAACGCGTTGAGGAGGGAAAGCTGGCCTTTACGAACACCAGAAACGCCGCTGCCGGCAGCTTACGACAATTAGACCCAAAGGTCACGGCCAAGCGTAAACTTAAATTTTTTGCCTATGGTTTTGGATTCTGTGGCGACTACGTCCTGCCCGACACTCAGCAAGGACAACTCGACTTGCTCGTCTCCCTCGGATTTACCGTGAGCCCTCAGGTATCCTTAGTCAAAGGCGCAGCGGGCGTTCAGCATGCTTACGAGTCAATAGCTAGCTTGCGCGCAACTTTGCCTTTTGAAATCGACGGCGTCGTGTTTAAGGTCAATAGCCTGACACATCAAAATACCTTAGGCTGGAATAGTCGAACGCCAAAATGGGCCTTCGCGTACAAGTTTCCGGCTGAACTGGCAGAAACGCAAGTCTTGGCCATTGATATCCAAGTGGGCCGAACTGGCGCACTCACTCCGGTTGCCCGTCTTGCCCCTGTTTTCGTTGGCGGGGTCACAGTATCAAATGCCACGCTACATAACGATGACGAAGTGAAACGCTTGGACATAATGGTTGGAGACTATGTTGTCGTTCGGCGCGCGGGGGACGTTATTCCTGAGATTGTCAGCGTGAATAAGGCTAAGCGGGTCGGAACTGAAACGGCCTTTAGTATGCCTTGCCATTGCCCGGTATGTGGCGCTAGTGTAGGAAAAGAAGCAGATAAAGCGTCTCATTTCTGTTTAGGCGGAATGGCCTGCGCGGCGCAACGTTTATACTCCCTGGCCCACTTTACTGCACGTAAAACCTTGAACATTGATGGCGTTGGAGAAGGCTTTCTTCAAAAAGTATTAGACGCCAAACTGGTCACGTGGCCCAGCGATTTATTTGGACTGTCCGTTGACGTGCTATGCCGCTTAGATGGAATAGGGCCTGTGCTGGCTAATAAGGTGGTGGCCCAACTCTCCGCCACTAAATATCCAGAGCTCAACCGTTTTATTTATGCTTTGGGCATTCCTTGCGTAGGGGAGTCAACCTCCAAGGAACTAGCGCGCGTCTATCGCTCATGGAGCGCCTTCACAGCGACAACTATCGAACGCTTGCTAGCCATCAATGATATCGGCGAAATTACCGCCCAATGTATTATGGCTTTCTTAGCCGACCCGGTTCGCAGTGAAGAGGCGGAGAAGCTAGCGCATATTCTGGAACCGAAAGAGCTTCCGATGCAGGACACCGCCGGCATATTTACGGGAAAAACATTTGTAATTACCGGAACCCTGTCCCAGGACCGAGGCGTGTTTCAAGCTGAGATTGAAAAGCACGGCGGAAAAGTGTCCGGTTCAGTCTCGAAAAAAACTAATTTTCTACTGGCGGGAGAAGATGCCGGCACCAAGCTTACCAAAGCAAAGGAAGCGGGAGTCACCATCTTGTCCGAAGTGGATTATCGCGCATTGCTTGCGTGACGCCTTCTGTGCTTGAGTAGCCTCAACGCCTTCGGGCAAAGCCGCCACCGGTCGGGTACCGGTTTTTATAAGGACGAACCATGAAAAACTAACATTAGCGTTACTGTTATTGTCGACTGCAGTTGGTCCAGCACTCGCGGGCACCCCTATGACCTTCGAATTATTGGTGGACAATATATTCGAAGGTGCGGTGGTGAAGTCTGAAAAATTCGTTCTGCCTTTGTTGGGGGGAACGCCGGCGTTTGTGGAAAGAAAGGTGTACAGCGATTACGCGGCCCATTGCACCAAAACAATTGAAAAAGGGACGGCGACAAGTAGGTCAACTCTTGGTACAGTCACAACGGGCGTTCGCGCGGACCTGTCAGCCATCGACACCGCGACGGAGGTGACGGTCAATATCACTTTTAGCAATACCGCCTTAGTCTCTTTGCGCGATTTAAGCGCAAGCGAAGATTGCCCCATACAGCTACCCACAACGACTCAGCAATCAGGGGTGCGTTTGGTAGCACTCGAACCTAGCCAGAAAAAAATACTCAACGAAACACCGGACCTTCGCGTGTCCCTCACACGAAAAAGTTAACTATCCTCAACCTGAAACGTTGGCTCCCTCCGCGCTTACCGGAGCCGGAGTTTGACGTTGTGCGACCGAGCGGCCGAGGCAAACAAGGCAAGCATGTCTTCTCTGGTTTCTTCATAAAAGCTACCCCACGAAGTGGGTTCAGTTTCCGTTAGCTCTGACAGTTCTCCCTGTACAAAGCTAAACGACCATTCTTTTTTTAAGGGATGCGCTCGAACTTGGGCGAGGAGCTGGGCGCGAAATCGCGCTATCCGGGACAACGATAACCCATTTGCCCAGCTGGCGGGCGGGAACAGCGTAAGCGAGATGCCCACTTCCAGCATACTAGCTTCAACTTGTTTTTTGATAGTGGTGAACTCCGGCGCGACGGACTGCATCGTACGAAGTTTGGTCTGGAAGTACATCAACGTGGCAGGAGTGCTCGTAAGCGCCCCTGGCCATATTGCGGCAACGTGTCGTGGTGCAGTGCTTTCTTTACTGGCTCGTTCCAGCCCGGATAACGTTGTAGGCGGGTTCCAAGAATTAAAGGACGGCCTGAGTTGCCTCTGTGTCTCCACTCCATCGAGTAAGGGGCACTCAGCCAGTGACGCGTGGCCATCAATCAAGCCATGCGTGCTTAGCCAATGGCTTAACATGACGGACACCGTTACTAACGCGTTATCGGGGAGGTGCACGGGGAGCTGCAGGGTCAACGGAAACGCAAAAAACAACTGGTCTAAGTTTAACGTTTCGTCATAGCGACACGCATGTAGCTCTCGAATATGCCGGGTCAAAATTTGACCTGCCAATCGGTCGGATTCGAGCAAGGATGCCACGTCCATGCGCTGGAGCGTGTCTTCTGGCAATTGGAGCAGCTCGTCGGATAACCGGTCAAAATAAGGCTTCGTGTTTCCACCTGCTCTGGCTACGCGCGCGCCCTGCTCGATTACTTGAAGAATAGTCGGAGAAATAGTCACAAAATTGAAGGGAAGTGGCAATACCCTGATTATGGCAGAGCACCTTCCGCTAGGCTAGTGCTTAGTCTACAGCTCGACCAAGGAACGTACCTGTTCCTAAAATACTGTCTCTTTTAGGCCAAGCCCCGCTGCAGCCAATCTTTCAAGCGGGAGTAGCGGGCGTCTATTTGCGCCGTTTTCACTGCAATATTCACGGCCTGTGGATTAGCTACCAGGATGCAGAGGCTCTTAGCCCGGGTCATCATGGTGTAAAGCAGATTGCGTTTTAGCATCATGTAATGGCTCATGTCCCAAGGCGCTATCACGACGGGGAATTCAGAGCCTTGGCTCTTGTGGATGGTAAAGGCGTACGCTAAGGACAGTTCGTCAAGCTCAATGAGCTTATATTCGACGATACCATCATCAAACTCGATAGTGAGCACGCGGGCGATAGTGTCTACCGTCGCTATGTACCCAATATCCCCGTTGAAGACATTTTTGTCGTAATTGTTACGCATTTGCATTACTTTGTCGCCAACCCCCCACTTCTTTTCAGACCATTCCAGAAACGCGGAGGGATTCGGGTTAAGTATTTTTTGTAATTTAGTATTGAGCGAATCAACACCTAAAATGCCTTTTCGCATAGGAGCGAGAATCTGGACATCTTTGATGGGGTCAAAGCCAAGCTTCCACATGTCCTGCGCCAGCCGAAGAATCTCAGCTTCAATTTTTTCGCGGCACACGCGCTTGGCATCGTCGCTGGAATCTTTAGGTAAAATGGCGGTATAGCAAAAGTCTGTTCCTTCTACCCATCCTTTTTCGGGTGCTTCTCCGCGATTGACGGCATGGGCGTTGACCTTAATTCGGCTGGAAGCACCTTGGCGGAAAATAGCCGTGAGACGCACGGTAGGAAGAACCCCGGAATCGATGATGTCAGCGAGCACCCTACCCGGCCCCACCGAAGGGAGCTGGTCCACATCGCCAATTAAGATAATGCGTGTGCCGCGGGCTAACGCCAGGCACGCGGCATGCATTAAGGGAACGTCAACAATCGACATTTCATCAATAATCCAGACGTCTGCTTCTAAGGGATTATTTTCATTAAATTTAAAGCTGCGGTCGCGTTCAACCTCGAGCGTGCGATGGATGGTTTTTGCTTGATAGCCTGTTGCCTGACTTGCGCGTTTGGCCGCTTTACCGGTTGGCGCACTGAGCACCATAATGACCAGTCCCGCTTCTTTAAAGGCCTCCAGGATAACCTTGGTAATCGTGGTCTTCCCGCACCCGGGGCCACCCGTTATGACGGTGATGTTGGATGTCAGAGCGGTGTGAACGGCCTGTTCCTGCATCGTTTCGAGCTCAATGCCCAGGTCTACCTGCGCCTCAAGGATAATCTGGGGGATATCGTGTTTAAGGGGCGCAAGCGGGGCTTGGTCGTGCCGAAGTAAAATTTGGGCAATGGCTTTTTCTGCTTCATAGATAGCCGGCAAAAATACGCAAGTGGCGTCACCAACTGTGTCGCAGATAATACGTTTAGCGGCGATTTCTTCTTGCAGCACTTTTTCAATAAGTGCAATGTCGACTAATAAAAGGGCGCTAGTGTCATCTCGAACGTTGACGATGGGTAAGCCACAGCTGCCGTAGCCTTCCGCTTGCTTAAGCACATGCTGAATGCCGGCACTAATCCGAAAGGTACTATCGGGCGCAATGCCCTGTTTTTGAGCCACGCCATCGGCAATAATAAATCCGATACCCCAAATATTGCAGAGAATGTAAGGATTGTGGCTAATCTTTTTAATGGCATTTTTACCCAGCTTTTCGTGCACCCGGTGTGCCCGGGTTCCCGCGATACCATTACGGTGCAAGAAAAACATAATCTCTCGAATAGCTTGCGTCGTTTCGTACGCTTCCACTATGGCCGTGATGCGTGATTTACCAATACCCGGTACGTTTTTTAGTTTTTCGGGTGTTTGCTCAATGACGGTAAATACATTTTCCTGAAACGCGGCGACAAGCTTTTTAGCATATCCTTTTCCAATACCATTCACGGAGTGGGCAAGGTAGGCTTCAATGTCCGCCAGCATTTTAGGATGACTTAATGTTAATTCTTTAACTTTAAACTGCGGCCCCCATTTAGAACTCTGCCAAGTGCCCTTGGCCGTTAGGACTTCACCCACATTAATAGAAGGCGCCGTTCCCGTTACGGTTCTCTCTGTATTTCCATCAACTGTTACTTTTGCAACAAAGTAGCCGGACTCCTCACTAAAGAAGGTCAACGTTTTGACAACTCCAGAGAGTTGTTCGAGGGCAGCGTCCGGTTTTGTCATGGAGAGGATGGTATTCTAAATTCAATGCTTAAAGCAAGGTATAGAACGAGCCTTTAGCCTTTTTTTCGCGGCATTAGGGCCGAGCAGCGCTTTGCCAGGTATTTTTTGCTAGCAAAACGATTTTAGGCCGCTGCTCTCTATACAGAGTACGTAGGTCATTTTAAAAGGTGCAGAAAATGGGAGATATCGCAGGTATAGGTGCTAGTTTAGGTCCAAGTATTGGGCTTAGCCTTGGTGCAGGAATGGGCGCAGTTGGAGCAGCAACGCCGGGGACAGGGACGCCAAGCGCGGCGGCAACCGGTACCGCGGCACCGGCTGGTGGTGCTGCTAAGATGGAGCCACCCAGTGCAGTGGTGACTATTTCACAAGCCGCCATCAAGGCATTAAGTGAGGCCCCTCAAGTTGGTGCCAACTTTTCAGTGTCACAAGATGCGTCAGGGCATCAGTATGTAGGGGGAATGGACGCGAGCGGCTTTCACGCCCCTAGCTCGATGTCCGGTAGCTCTCAGAATGTCAATGGTCAGAGTATGGAGTCATTAAATGGAGGGCAAGACTTGCTGGTTGCAGAAACGCTGCTGTTTTGTATGGCTATTGCGCAAGACGGAGAAAAAGCGGCCGCTGCTGCGTTTGGTGTCAACACAAAAGCCGTCAATGCTTACGCCGAAGTGAGTGCGATGTAATAAGCTGAATTTTATTTATTTCAATCGAGAGCCCTATTGTGCTCTCGATTTTTTCGTGCATCTTAAAAAAAAGCACTCGGCGCAGAGTGCTTTTAAGAACCGGCCAGGATTATGCATGACTAGCCAAAGTCAGAGACTTTCATTCCAAGAGGTAGCAAGCCTGAGGAAATGGTGGCTAGTTTCGCTTTTGAAAATGCTTCTTTGGACTGATGCGCTTGATTACCCGCTGCAATGACCAGCGCGCCGATAGTGTCCGCATCTTCAGAGAGCAAACTTGGGTCAATAAACACGGACAAAAATTCACCTTTTCCTGTTACGCGGAGGATAACGAGGCCGTTGGATGCTCGCCCTTCAAATATTTCTGCCGCAATTTCTTTTTGTATGACGGATACTCTTTGCTGTAGGCCTGCCAGCATTGTTATCATTTTTCCTGGGTTTTTCTGCATGTGCGCTCCATTGTGGGGTTAGTGTCGAAATCATGTTCGATGGACTGTTTAGCCCCTCACTTTATATTTCCGTGTTAAAAAGTAATAATCGCTATTACCTTTCCGCTGGACCTGTCATCGAGGGATAGCTACGAAACCACCCGAGCGCTACGGATGGCCGCCTACCGGTAAGTCCATGTGTAGCTCGACCAGCGTATGCCACGAATGCTTCGTTTTATAGCCCGGTAAGCTGCCCGGAATAAAGGAGCCTCGGAAAAGTAAAAACACCCCTCGGGGTGTTTTATGAATAAAAGAAAAGGGTGCTTCGTTATTACGATGCCAAGATGGCGCTTGTCATAGCATACAACGTTTCAGATTGGCTCGAGGAATTGACATTAAACTTAATCAAGGGATACGTAGGGTCCCTTAACTCAAACATCATCGTTTTTCCAAGTCTGTTTCGAGCTAAAATATCGTCAAACGACTTTACAATAGTATTATCAAAATAGATAAACGCGACCTTTCTGTTCTGTACATCAAATGCGACCAATACATCTCCAGGGAGGATATGGTCCTTGACGAAGCCAGATTCTTCGAGTGCTACGACCCGTTCTCGTTGAGCCGTGAACCGCTTGCTAAAGCCTTTATATAGCCAAATGAGCCAGCACACCACACCTGCTATTGCCAAAAAACCTATCATATCGAAATTCCTCGTTATATTATTGACGACCGGCCAATGCGGTTAAAACATAGCGCCCTAGAATCCACCACTACCCACTTTTTTGATGCTTAGTGCGGGCACGGCTTGAGTTGCTTTACAATAATGACACGTGATTGCCCTTCCTCAACAATACCTGCTATTTCTTCTGTGTAGTCAATATTCGCCAATTCCAGCACCTCCTCGACAGTCGAACCATATTTGGTGTCAATCACTTCCGATTGGTGCGTTTCGGGGTTAAGTACAGAGAGCTCAAAACATAAGTCACCTTCATCATGCCCGTACGCAATGTCATATAGTGGACCTTTTGCAGGTTTATTCGTAATAATATAGAAAAGCCGATTGACGTGATGTAGCCCTGAAGCTATCCAAGAGGTGCCCTCTCCTTCAATACAAGTCCAGACACACAAAGGATTTTTGGCATACACTTCTTTAACAAAATTGAACTCTGCGCCCGACGTGTTAAAGCCGAAGCCGTCCGCGGTGGCATTGCTATCAAGATGATTCTGTAACGGCCTAAAGCTAGCCAAAAAGTCCTCATATTTCATGACCTTTGGCTTTTGCGCCTCTTCTATCTCTTTTTGTGCAATCGCCGTTTTAAGACCATGCCAGTCAGCAAAGCCGCATAAACTTCCTGCTAACTCTAATGCCAGGGCATGTGGCACCGCAATGCTGTTCCCTTTCAGGAATTTAGTAATGGATGACGCAAGTGCCTTTGCATTTTTCTCTGTTAAATATTTTAACTGCAGAGGATGAGGGGTAGTCATTGATTATCCTTTTTAGCGCAAGAGCGCGGTGAGTTTGGTGACCTGGACACGGTTTGCCTTGCTCCGCGCACTTATGCAGATTGGGTGGGTTTGCGGTAAGAGGAGTATAAAAATTTGCCGGCCCCCTATCAGTCGCAGATGGTGGGCTGTCGTGGCCTTCTCTTGGTATAGCGACGCAAATCTAGCTAAGTCCTTATGACTGCTAAAGGGTTAGAAAGAAGCCTGTTCTCATTAGCGCGAGGGGTGCTATCCACATTTATATCACTTATGCGAAAGCGGGTCCGGCCTAGCATGTCGTCTAAAAAATAAAGCCTCTTGAAAAAATCAAGAGGCTTTCGAATAAATACTACATAGAAGGACGCCATTTACGCCATTTAGCGGGAAATCCGAAAATGCCATGGGTTTCGAGCATGTCAAGCCAGTCAATTCCTTTTTTTCCTTCTGGAATAGGAATAGGAGGCATGTAAACTTCAACTGTTATCCCTGCAGCTTCACAGCGTGCAGCTAACTTTTCAGCTGCGTGCTCTCCTCTTTTACTAATATCTTTGTCCCCCCAGATAACGACGTGTTTGACGCACGGGGGAAAGTCCATTAATTCCATCAAAACTGCAGAGACGCCCGCCCACACAGGCATACGAGTAATGGCGTGTACTGCTAATGCGGTCTCCAGTCCTTCCGTAACTCCCAGTGTTTCGGCTGCGGGGAACAATTGAATACTGGCTCCACGAAGTTCACCACATGCTGCCGTAATTTTCTTGGCATTTGGCACATCCGCTTTAGTTCCCTCCGCCGTAAGGTACGTTCGATGGACCGCAACAATTTCATTGGTCAACGTTTTCACGGGGGCGATAAGACTAGGAAAGGTGCCTAAACAAGTCATTTCCTTCCCATGGAAGTACTTAAGTCCCGGATGTGCCCGTAATACGGGGGGCATGTTTTCGGGCCAAATACCTCGTTTGCGCAAATAGTCTTCGGCGAAAGAGCCCGCTAATGGCTTCGTGGCCGTCCATATTTGTCGAATGTATTGACGTGCCTTACCCAAGTCCTTTGGTTTTGCCACAATAATGGAGGGTCTAAGCCCCACTGGCCGCTCCACTCTATCTGCATCCCCTAACAACGCGGCCACTTCCCGTGCTGCATCTCGGATATGATACCCTTTAAGCCATTTTAGCATGCTAAAACCGCTAGCTTGCGCTCCACAAGTATTACAAAAGCCACCGCCCGTGTCGGCAAAATCGGCAAAAAGTCGAAAGCCGTCAACACCGCCATGAATTGGGCACCCTACGTGATAAGGTGCTTCTTGCTGCGCTAAATCGAGTTCAGGAGCGAGTTGGCTAAAAATAGCGGGCCACTCTCCCTTTGCTGCTTTTGCCAACTCGGCAAAAGAACTAAACTTAGGTGCTTCTTTATTAGGTTGAGTTGTCATCGCTGTATATATGTTTGTTGACCTATACCATATAGCGAAAGCCATTTGACGCAGTAATGCACCTACCACTTACTAGGAATACTTTACACAATGACAGCAATCACATCCACGTCTGCGCCTTGTAGTGCGCACTTCTTTTGGCTAGGGCTGAAAGACTGGCTTCAGGAATCCAGAAAAGAAGCCCGGCTACCACAAGGTGTCCCTATAGTGCGCACCGCTAAAAACAAATTGGTGATTATGCTGCTGTCGCTCATTGCCTTAATGGCTTGCGCAAAATGGCTCGTGCATCCTTTGGTTGGCCTGCTTAACCTTCTAGGCACATCGGGACTGGCCTCCCTTTGCACCCTACTGTCGGTGGCGGGGCTAGGCGCTGTCTTGATTCTGCTTCCTCTTCGCCTGGCGCGGGCAACACGGCAATTTTGTAAGCAGATGTGCGATAGAGGCCGCGCTATTGCCCTTCAAACGCCCCTTGTCTATAAGCAATGAAGAAGACGTGCCTATACCCTATAGATTAAATAACTAAGGAATAAACATGATTAAAATGAACATCAAGCTAACCCAAGTTCAATTAAAGCATAATGCCATGATTGAACAGGGCATCAGCCCCCAACTGATGGCGATGAAGCGAAGCACTTCCCGTGCTAAGGATAAGAAAGCAGCGCTACGTAGGGGCGAATTTAAGCATGCAGCTTCTGCCGCGGCATTCTATTGATTTTAAGCATAGGCGACTTTTTGTTACCTATGCTTTTTTATGGCTGCACACTACTCACTTCCTGATAATCTAAAACGTATCAGAATTCTCGCAAAAATAGCAACGCTGACACCTGTCGAGAAAACGGCGGTGTGGCGGCTATACCGCTTTTTCAGAAAATCGGTTAAAAACATGGCGCTTATCTCCGATTACGCCACAGTCTGCGCAACCGTAATGCTAGATGTAAAGACAGGGCCGGCTTATCGATGCTATGCGTTAGCGCTTAACCTTGCACAGTCTTATTCGCGGATGAAGTTACGTAGCGCGGGGTTATCAACCCGAGTTTTACGGCCCCTCGTCATTGAAGCATTTCATTTGCTTCGAATCCAACTTCAAATCTGGTTTGGCATGCGGCAGCCTAGCTTGCTATCTCACGTCACGTTTGGGTCCATATCTTCTGTTACCCCTATGTTAGCCTACTGTGACGGCAGCTTTAGCCATAATACTGGTGGCGCTGGCGTACTCATTTTAGATTTGCAGTTAGAACCCTTGGTGGAAATTTCGCGCGCGGTGCCCGTTCAGTCCGCTTTTTTAGCCGAGTTATCTGCGATGACCATGGCACTACAAACACTTCTGGCACTCGACATGCGCCACGCCATTTTGCATGTTGACGCGCAAGGCCTGCTCACTACCCTTACCGGGTCCTCTGAGCCGCGGTATGGGCATGAACGGGCACAAATTTTAGAACTAGTGCAGGCGTTCGCTTTCCTTCAAATTATTCTCGTTCCTCGTCTTTTTAATTTTAGGGCAGACCGGCTAGCCGCGAACTAGGGCCGCTGTCAAGATATTGCGCCATCTATTTTCTAAAATCTAAAATAGACAGAAGTGCATGTTATACTGTCGTCTACTTTCACAACTCACTACTTCCTATGCGTCCATCTTATCATGCGGTCCTTGCTGCGATTGAGCCTGCGTTTATCGCAGATGACGCAGCGCAGTTCATGGCAGGGGTTAAGCACGGCTACCAGACCCTTAGGCAGCAGATAGTGGCTGCACCGCGCCAGAAGAAAGGAGTAAAATCCGTTCTGACTGAAGCGTTTGCCGCAACAAAAGGAGACATTCGACGTCGCAAGATTTTAGAACTGTGCGCCTGGCCGATTTTTGATAAGCCGGCGATTGCCTCGGCTGCGGCCAAGCCTACCGAATTTTTATGGCTCTTTGCCGTACCATTTACCGTTACTCTAGCTCAAAGCACAGAGTCCTATGCCATGGACTTGAGTGGGGAACTCTTTGACGGGTCCGCCTTTTTAGCCGAAATGACTAAAGTACTGTCCCCCAGCGACTCCGTGGCATTGCGGGTGGTCCCAACGTTATTTAGCCGAGACGATTTTCACCGATACGGACCGCAAAACATCGCCAAGAGCTTGATGGACGCGGAAGAAGGCTTCGAAGCTTTGCCTATCCCCTATACCATTGAAGTTGACGCGGAATACCCTACTAATCAATGTTTCAGTTTCTTTGTGTTATGCGCCGCGCGTTGCTCTTTAGGGGTCACTGCTATTTTCGCGAAGCAACCTCAATGGCAAGATGCGCTCTTGGCCGATATGGTGAAAAGTGGGCTCACCGACAAAGGATTAAACCTCGTCAATGTGGAGGGCCATGCTCCATGCCCTATTATGGAATGCTTGTTTAAATGTTCAGGGATTGGGTTTGTGGAACTCGAGCTGAATTTACGATGCGCTCAAGCTAGCTATCCAGGCTTAGAAGTGTTCATCCAGCATCCAATGGAGGGGTTTGCGGAAATAAACGCGAAGCTACCTACGGGGGATACTATTCATTTGATGCCGCCATTTTCTTATGTAGAGCCTCCCGCCGAGCTCGACATCGCTATTGAATCGATTTGTTCCTATCTCTCCATCCCCTTTCAAGGAACGTTTGTAGTGCCCATGTCCTTTAGTCGCTTAATGCATTAAGTCCTGCCAAATAACGTTAGTCTGGTTGGCGTATTAACAAGGGAAGCACTTCGTCCGATAGTGGGCATAATTCCCACTGCGCGTCGTAATAGCTGCCCCCTTTACTTTTCATATTCACTTTGCATACTTGAGCAAGCTGCACTACGACACCTCGCACTATTTGAGGACGATAGTGATAAAATAAAACGTTCGCAGGTAACTGCCGCATCTGCATTTCTATTTTCAGTACATTGGCTACATGTTCAAAGTTAGCTGATAATTGTCCCGTGCTCACAAGCGACGTTTTATCTTCTTGGAGTACCACTTGAGTGTGGGCGAGTTCCGCCCGAATGTGCACCAAGACACTAAAGGAATCAAGCTCTCCTAAGGGAATCTGCCGGGTCGAGAACATGTTCATTTGATTGCCTTTTAGTTATCTTTATATTTTTTAAAGCCCTGTTGCTATACCTAGAGTGTCCAGACATTTATGTCTTAGGCGCTTCTAGGAAATTTCATATAATTACAGGAGCTTTTATGCAAAATCAATCTCAGTCTCACGCTTCCCAGCAACAGTTTATCGTAGTTGTTGAAGATGAAAAAGTCTTAATAGCAAAAGAAAGTGACTTTTCTTTCTTTTTGCGACAAGCCTCCGTCTCAAAAATAGAGTCTTTGAAAAAAGTCTTGCATGCAAATCTAAAAACTCTAGGAGAGCAGCGAAATCCCACCGTTGACCTCCTCAGAATGCGTCTCAAACAGGCCAGAAGCTGTCTTCAAGCAGTATAAGTAGCTTTAAGTAATTCTCAGCCGTTTCCTTCGCGAAACGGCTTTTCTTTGTCCACTCGTTACAGCAGCGCCGGTTTTTGCATGCGCGGTAGCCTCAGTCGCTATATATCTCAGGCACCCCTTTAAGGAGAATATATGGACATGTCAATCCGTAATCAGGCAATAACCAAGACCAATGCATGTTATCTTCAAGAGCATTGCGCGCAACTCTTGGAGAACCGTGATGCGAGCCAAATTAATCGTTATCGCCATTTTTTAGCGGCAGTCACCAATGGCCGCTATGTACATCAAGTTATCCGTAGCTCACCCCTCGTTACCAATATGAGTGAGCTTGACGAAGCGGAGGAAGATGCCGGCGCGTTGCTGAACCATAACGCGGCGCTTATTTCCAAATTTAGCGCGTTACAATCGATGGGGACCATTGTTGATAAACCATTAGGCTTGGCACAAAATACGTATCGACTCATGCTAGACCTAGATGAAGCCGGTATGCCAGAATTGATTGAAGCAGTTGCTTTAGTACAGATTTTAGCAGCGACCCTTCATCAGTACGAGCGACCTGCTCCAATATCAGTCGCTCCGTATCTGGCCATGTTTATGCATAAGCCAGTGCACCTTGCTGTAAAAACGGGGCAATAAATTATTTATTTTAATGGGCCACGTGTGGGCCCATTTTTTTCAGCGGGTAATGAGATTAATTTCTTTGGGCTTTTTATCTTGAAGAGCCGAAATCACTTGTGCGATTGTTCCATAGGGCACCTCTTTATCAATCGATAAATCCAGGCTAGTCTGGGCATCGATTTTTTTCTGCATGTCCGCTAAGGGATAAACCAAGCCATCTATTAAAAGTTTGCCGTCCTTATTGAGGGAGACCGCGAGTGCTTTGGTGATAGTCGGCGCACCGCTCAAGGTCGTTTCAGGCAAAGACACAGGCAACCTTTTAACATACATAGGCATAGCAAGCATGAGCACAACCATCAAGATAAGTAATACATCTACCAAAGGAGTAATGTTAATGGACACAAGTTGTTTTCGTTGCATAGTGAAGGTGCCTTTCCTGTTCCGGTAATCGAACGTTAACGAAGGTTTGCCGCGGCGAGGGCTAACACACGCTGCTGTTTATTTTCCAATAACTGAATACGACGCAGCAGCAAATTGTAGGCAATAAAAGCGGGAATGGCGGACGCCAACCCAATTAAGGTGGTATTGAGTGCCACCGAGATAGGCCCGCTGATTAAGCTCATGTCGGCACCGGCACCATTTAATGCTTTTAGCGCGTCCATGATATGAATGATGGTGCCTACAAGTCCAATAAAGGGCGTGGCAGATGCAATTACACTAAGTATGGCCATGCCTTCTTCCAGCGATTCAACCGCGCTCCCCAAGCTCAACGCATCTGTGCCGAATCGTTTCTCCCACGTAGTGCGGAATAAGCGCGGAAACCATAAATCAAGCACTTTCCACAAAATAAGCGCGAGAGTCAGCCCTATTAAAGCAATAAGGCCTTTGTCCAAATAATATACAACGTGGTCCATAAAAATCCTTGGTGATGTTAGGTTAAGGGATTGAGGGGGGCAGAGCTTGGTCTGCATAGGGAATTCGCAGTTCTAGTCTACGTCGTTCCCCTTGCTGCAGCGGGGGTGCGATACCCGTCCATTTTTGACCAAGCGCCGAGAATGTTAACGCCAAGTCACTTAGGGCATTTGCGGAGGGAACTAAAATCCGAGCATCCACTACCACTGCTTCATCATTCAAGAACATCTCGAGCACCAGAACGCTTCCCCCTGGAACATCGGCCGATGTTGCCGTTGACGTTACGGGCAAAGGAGGAAGCTCTCCCGTGGGAACAGGTGGTAATGTATCGGATAAATTCACTATCGGTCCGTCCGGTAAGTCAGGCTGCGCAATGGTTGGAAGACTGGCGGCTAGAGGTGCAACTTCAACTCGAGAAGCATGTGCTGAGGGTAATGCATGCGCGGACCGTATGGGGGAAATTTTCTTAGGCTGTGCTACGACTGCCGGGGGCATCGACCTCATCTTTACTGCTACTTTACGAGGTGGTGGGGAGGCATCCAAGACGAATTTTGCTGATTTGTGCTCACTGCCCCATATCGCCGAAATTACGCCTAATATGCACATGCTCCACTTAAGTAGGTCACGGGTGTCATAGAAAAAGACAGACGGACTCATTTTCATTTTTTAGGCGAAAATCGACGTTTGAGAGCAAAAGCCGACAAAGCGAGTAGCCCGCCCAACAGCAGGGTACCGAACAAGGTGAGTAGGTCTTTTGAACTTAGATGTAGCTCACCGATACTAGGCATGGAAATAGCGGGCAAAGCAATTGGCGGAAGCTTTAGAATTGTTGCCAACTGGCCTAGCCAAACATTTGCGTCCTTCACAAACTGTGCCAAGCTAGGCCACCCCGCCGACGGGGCGGGCTGTACGGAAACAGGAGCAGAGCTAGCGAGGACAGGGGGAACATCTCCCAGCGGGTCAATGCCTGCCTTTTTCGCTTGTGCCAAGGTGGTATAAACAGGGGCAGGGGCACCCGCAGCAACAGGAGCTGGCGTGGCGCCGGCGATAGCACTTGCCGTGCCAGCCGTTATTCCAGATAAGGCGGCAGTAGGGATAGGAGGAAGCCCGGTCGTTGAAATAGGCGCAACTTGTGGGCTAGCTTCACTCTTAGGGGAGTAAGGTATCAAATCTGTCTCAATTGTATGAGCGCCTAAAAGAGGCACGGGTTCCGGCTTAAGACGAAAAATGTCAGTACTTGCAGTAGCAAATAGAGGAACAGTAAAGAACAGAGAAACAACAAATTTACGCATTAATACTCCCAGTCAGACATGGTATATGCACAGTGTTTATTTTTCGAACCGAATGCGACAAACCAGCGGAGCAACGAGGGAAGATAAAAAAATCTACTTATCGGGGGATAAGTAGATTCGAATCAAGAATTGAGACAAAATTAGCAATATACAATTTCGGCAGGAGGCAATCGATTGGTAAATCGTGTCAAACCAGTGATAACCCGCACAGGAACTCCAACACTTTTATTTTTAAAGCCATTTTGTTTGAGCCACTGCAACTCGGAAGTAAGGGCGTCCTCTGGCACATCTTTAGTCCACGCTTTATCTGTATTAGGCACCGTCCCATCCGCCCAGAAGTAATCTTGAGCGCGTAAAACATCCTTGGTGTCAAATGGCGCGCCAACGGCGGCTATCCTTTTCGTCGGTGTATTCATGTTCTTTAGTACCTGCTGAAGCCCAGTAGTTCCTGTAATAGGCAACGCCTGGTCGAGAGCGAGCAACAAGGCGATACAATCAATCTCCGCACGATGACCGTCAAAAAAGAACCCTAGCTGGTATGCGATATAGTCAAGTTTTGCACTTCCTATGCCCTCTGCTTTCCAGTCGACTTGCTTAAATGAACAGCCCCAAGGAATTGTCTCAAAAATTGGTAACCGCTTTTCGCATATAGGCCGGTCAAATCCAGCATTATGCGCGATGATAAAATCAACACCTTCTAACGAAGCGTCAATGATGTCCTCATCGATACGATGTCCTTTCACCATGTCGTCAGTAATTCCATTAATCGCGGTGGCCGCTGCTGAAATTGGCTGACCAGGGTCGTCCAGCTGGTTGAACCTGGCGTAGATGCCTCGGACGCGCAAGGTGGTTTTGCATACTGTAAAAAATACCATCCCCAGTTCTATCAAGCTGTCCGTCACGATATCGTTACCCGTGGTCTCGGTATCAAGCACCACTCCCAGGTACGTGTCGGGTTCTTTTTCTACTAAGGGGAACTCCCCTGTTTCCTGTAGCCGCCGAATAACTTTAAAATTTTCAGGCGTTCGACGAAGTTTTTCGATGAGGACATCAAGAGCTTCGTTTGTCAATGCTGGCTTATTTTGCATAATTGCATCCTTTATTTAATTCCTGCAATTAAGTATAGCTCAGCATTGATTTTTTGTGTTGAATAAGATAGCATATGTACTTGCTAAATAAAAAGGCCACTCCATGCTACTCACGATGCCCGTCCCTAAGGACTCCTTTGCCGCTCCCTCCAACCCAGAATTGACTGTTGCGTATTACGACCATATTCCTACTGTGGAGCTGGCTGCGGTGTTTGCGCACAAAAATAAGGCGCGAAACGAAGCTAGTCATGCTAAGGGATTGCAAGTACAAAGCATATTTGTGCTACATGACGGAACAAAAATCCAAGGGGCCATCTTGGCAGAAGCTATTATAGCGCCTAGATTTTTGCTAATGCCAGAAGGACCTTACTTAGACATTCAAGTACCTTGGCCCTCTTTGCAAGTGTGGGCAAACGCGCGTTGTGAATTTCTAAAACAAAAAGTCAGTCTAAGCTGTATTGCTCAGTATACCGCTACGATTAAGAGCTTAATGGAATCGATGGCAACATATGAAGAGGCCTTTTTCCCCTTATTGTCTTTTTCAGCCGATTGGGACGATGCGACCGTGCAGGTTAGACGACGACTCGTACAGAACCTTCTGTCCGATGGGCTGCATGCTGGGGCTCGAGGGGCCGAATTCGCGGAGTACAACGCTAAACAGCGATAGCTATAGTTAAAACAGCGGAGCAATTACAGCTCGCAACACTCTTGATAAAGGACTAAATGATAAGTTTTATTAAATTAAATGGCGCCATTCACATGGTTATTCAGGGGAAGCCTGTCAGTGTGAGTAGTGATGATAAACATTTTGATAAAGTGGAAGATGCGCTTAAAGCTCAAGTAGACGAGCAAACCATGTTATCAATTATTGATAGCGAAAAAAATCGATTAACGACAGCGGCGCATCTCACCAAAGATATTGTAGTGCTTGACGGGATGGTTACCTTTAAAGGCGAAACTGTTGATGAAGTGCTCAGCGCCCATATGCTACAAATGCTTGAAGAAGGGTTCAACTTGGAGCCAATGGCTGCCTTTTTAGCCAACTTGAGGATGAACCCATCTAACAGGGTTGTTACTCACTTATACAGTTTTTTGCAACAAGGAAAGAACCCTATTACGAAAGACGGCTGTTTTTTAGCCTATAAAGCGGTTACCAGAGACTTTAAGGATATCTACTCGGGCCAATTTGACAATTCAATTGGAAAAGTGTGCAGCGTGCCACGGCGGCTGGTAGACGACGACCCTAGAATAACCTGTAGCCATGGATTGCATGTATGTAGTTTCGCCTACTTACCATCGTTTGCACATGCAGATGGACACGTTGTTGTATGCAAAATAAATCCTGCAGATGTCGTAGCGATTCCGTTTGACTATAGCCGAACTAAAATGCGGGTTTGCAAGTACGAAGTTATTGGAGAATACGAAGGGTATTATATAGACGAGGGCAATGTTTTGGCGAATACTTCGGTATCTGGCCCCGACACGCTTTCACCTACTTTTGAAATAGTGACCAAGCAGGGAGTAGTTGAAAAAATACACCGCTACCATACGTTTGCTCTCGCGTCTGAGTCCATGCCTACGGATGTTAGTGATATTTCAGATGATACAACACTTGTCCAATTATGGAACCGGACAACTGGCGTGCTCCTCCATGAAGTATCACGAGAGCCTGAGCCTTATTCAGAAAACGAGGACGATAAAGAAAGCCACTACGGCTTCTCCCTTATTGAAAATTTAGGTCCCCAGGGACATACCGTATTGGACGAACAGCTAGGTTCCCTACTCGCAGCTCTAAGCAAAGCGCTAGACGTTTCTTTAGGCTACACCACGGAACCGCGCACAATTCAAATTTTGGCACCAGACGGTAAAATAGTAAAAACAATCACTAATTAATTCTATGGCCCAAGATTTTAGTTTCTTGGGCTTTTTTTTCCGTGATTTGCTAATGTGCGTCCTCCGCCGAAAGCGCCACCTCTGAAAATTGCTGATAGTAGCCCCAAAACTTTCGAAATAGCACTTGTTCCGCAGCCACTCTATTCTCCATGGGGCAGGCAAACCGAATATGCAGGTAATGTTGGCGATGGTCAAACGGCTCCCAGATTACTTTTGGTTTAGTTGACGGCAGATTTAAGAAAGCCATTGCTTCTATACGCTCGAATTCTTGCCCCGCCTCCTCATGCCATAGCTCACCTGTCTCTTGTGCCGCTAATATTGCCGCTTGTTCAGCCACCAGAATGTTAGACCCGTACGGAATAGGCAAGCGATAGAGGTTAATGATGAACTTACCGGTCGCCGATACGTTTTTAGTTGCTTGTGTCAAAATAAGACTATTCGGGAAATTGACGGTTTTCCCTGTTAATTGATGGCCACCACCCTCTTCTGCCAAATTGGTGGAAAAAGCAGAAATATCAATAACCCGGCCAGCAAGTCCGCCAATTTCTATGTAGTCCCCTACCCCATACAGCCGCGAAACATTAAGAAGAAAGTAGCCTAGCCAGCACAAAATTAATTCTTTAAACACAATGAGTATTGCACCAGCGACCGCGGCTAAAGATAAAGCGAGATGAGTCAGGCTCGACGCCCATACAAGGAAAATGGTAACAATACATCCTAGCACTACAATATTTCTTGCTAAGACCAATTTATGCCTATTTTGGTCTAAGGGGGTAGAGCCCGCTCGTGACACAAGAATCCTCAGCAAAATACTGTAAGCCAAAATTCCAACAAGTATCGTTCCCAATGTAAACGCTAGTCGGCCAGGCGCGCCTTCGGTGAAGTAACTAACCGCGACTGAGAAGTTAAGTCCTTTCAGCATGACGGACCGAGACCCACGGCGCTAAAGCGAAGTGTATCGTCCGCTATGACTTGCGTTATCTTTTCGCAAATAAACGAGTATTTTTCTTTGAAAAATTCTTTTTGGACGTGATAAGGGCGCAACACACGATGTGCGTCTCTTTCCAAAAAATGGCAGTCATGGACGGCCCAATGGTGCACTGGGATAAAAGTGCCCACTACCGCTTCGTTGTTAAGCTGTTTGAGCCGTTGCGTCATCGATTGAGTAGACTTACCCACCTTAAAGCAATCGTAATGAACTGGGTTTGTAACTACATAGACGATACCTCGTCGAGTTGCCCAGTATTGGGCCATCGCTTGATGTGTAAAGTCCAGCCAGTCGTCGCCCAACACATGCTCGTTGATTACTTCGGAGAACCCCACGGCGCCCTGCCTAATAGCGTGCGTAAGTATGTTTGCATAGCGGAAAGGGTCTTGCTGCAAAAATGCGGTATAAAGCCGCTGCATCGTCAGATGCGATTGGGTAATATCCATAAGCTGTGTCTAGCGAAGGCATTTATCTCAGCTTGCACGGAACACTACTAGCGGCATACTATTCAAAAAAAGCTCCGAAGAACAAAGCTTCGGAGCTGAATTAATCGCCTAAAAATTGAACGTAAGATTTCGAGCTTTAGTCATTTTGTCGTGTTGTGCTAATAATTTCGTCTCACCTTTTAAAATAAGCCGCTTTAACTCGCGTAGTGCGTCTAAGGAAAGCACAAGGCGTTCTTCACCTATTTGTAGGATGAGTCCAACTTCATCCATATTACAAGGTCTTGACCGAAACTCCAGGTCTTCCAGATGGCACGAAATACCCGCGACTTGAACCCGGTCTAGCCTATCAGTCATTGGAAACCTTTAAAAATAAGGTAGGTCCCTCAATGCGATTGGTAAAATCGTAAATAGCCAACGTCTCATCAGGGTGCTTAGCCGCCAACATCAGTAGCTCAGCTTTAGCCAAGTTAAATGAGGCTATCCAGGTGCTCCCCTCGGGTACGTTAGCCTGTGCGCCACCGTCCCCAACTTGAACCTCCCAACCTCCGCGTACAGACTGAGTCTTAAGGGCGATTTTACCGTGCATATCGACGAGAGCAGCACTCGCGTATCTGCTCAATGGTTCCATTACCGCTTTTGCGATACATTCTGCATCGATAAAGGAGCCAGAAAAATGAGGGGAACCCTCGATATTGACGTCCACTGTCTCCGATACATAAACCCGAAAGTCACCGCTAAAGTTAAAAGGCTCTATGGGACCAGGCGCATCTGCGCTGTTGCCATCATCAGAATTGAGGATTTGTTGATTCCCGCTTATTACACTATCTGACTTTGACACGTTTTTTGAGAGTGCCAAGTCTAATGAAATATTAGTTGCCTGGTCTAATGCTAGATAACTAACTTCGGCGTCTTTGCCCACTTTTGAGCGCAACGCGTCAAATGCGTCAATCAAGCCAAGTTGCTGATTATCCGCCGTCACGTTGATTGTTACCGTAGCTGTTGCGGGCACTTCAAACACTACAATGTAATTGGGCATGTCATGTTCCTTTTTAATAAATATAACCACTATCTTTTGTATAGCAACAGGCACACATACTAGAGATACTAAAGGCCGAATAATCAGGGGCGCCCGTGTGATTTTAGGCCGTATCCAGAGGGGGCTGGTGCTGATGCGCTAAATTGGGGTTTCCCGGCGAACCAAGGAGCAATACGCTAATTTGCTCGAGGTAACCAGCGACTAAAAATAAAGAAAAGTGCTAAACAAGCTAAGTGAGTGAGTGCACCTCCTTTCTCGTCTCTTCAAAAAATTGTGCCGGGTTTAGCATGGCGTACGATTTTAAGAAAATTGGCTAGCTATACGTAACAGACCACTATAAAAGCTGAACGAAAGTTCAGTACACCATTTGATTACATAGGAGGTGCTTTATGCACACAGTTCAACTCGGCTTTGACATGCCGTATATCGACCCCACGACGCAAAATTTAGTGCCATGGGCGATGGCAGACCCCTTGCTACTGCAGCAGATTGAGCAGGCCCCCTGGAAATTTGTGGATACTGAAACAACTGGGCTAAACCCAGCCAGTGCCCGACAAAACTTTGGTCCTAAAGATATTCGGCGAGGGGTAAATGCTGCACTTCGTCTTCGTATCGTCTCAGTTTTATTTCCGGAACCCACCTTAGTTACTTCGAATAAATTTCGTGTTGTTGCGTTTGACTGCGACCAGCTCACCCCACCAGAGACCATGGCGGTTGCTAGCGCGGCGTACAGCAAAGTGGTCATCGCGCACAATGCAGGATTTGACGCGTACTGGCTGCGCGAACACACGGCAAATACGCCTGACTTGCTACTTGACTCTATGCTTTTGTCGCGGGTTCTTCGGCCTGACCACCTTTTAACGCTCGCTAGAATGTGTAATGACGAGAATGAAGAGCCTGAG
This sequence comes from Agitococcus sp., assembly GCA_030646715.1. GTDB lineage: Bacteria > Pseudomonadota > Gammaproteobacteria > Pseudomonadales > Moraxellaceae > Agitococcus. The sequence goes on along the minus strand of JAUSLJ010000016.1, from coordinate 78,783 downwards.
TTACGGAAAATTGCAGAAGATGTATTTATCCAAGGTAAATCAGGATGGGCCCTTGCTCACTTAGCCGCAGGACAGTTGAGAATTAAAGTTGAAAAAGGGCTGCAAGGGCCTAAAAACTGGTGCGAGCCATTTCTTACTGAAGCCAATTTAGGTTATGCCGTAGGCGACGTTATCATTGCACATAAGCTAATCCGGCATATATTCGAAATTGATGAGTCCGACGATTTACTAGCTCGGTATTATCAGTTACGGTCGGAAAATCGTGTGGTTCGCATGATAGAACCACAAGTTTTAGATATTGTGACGATGCGTAAGACGGGCATGCCTTGGGACCAAGATACGGCCAAAGCCTTTATTAAAACGCAAGTCGAAAAAGTGGCAGTAGTCGCCGCTAAGCTTATTGCGGTAGAACCGAGTCTGGCCCAATTTAGTCATATTTTATGTAGTCTTGATGCAGGCGTAACCGCCTTACTTAAAGATGCCATAGGAAAAGCATTCGCGGCTCGAGGCATTGAGCTTGAGATGACGGAGAAGGCTAACACTTACAAAATTGGGGAAAAAGACTTACGACGAGTCAAAGCGCAAATCAGCGATTCCGCGCGAGAACTGTTCGAATTATGGGTCGGGCTCAATAAAGCTAAGAAGGCCGCGGGCATGGCTAAAGAAGTGTCAGCTTACGCCAGTCGGTCAAAAGATGGTCGACTTCACCCAAACACAGGTCATGGCCCAGTAACAGGCAGGTTGTCCAGCTCTGAACCGAATTGTCAGCAGTTTCCTCGCGACCAAGGCTTTAGAGATGGCGTACGCGCTAAACCAAATCATAAGATAGTCGCATCGGACTATTCTGCGTTGGATATGCGGGTTGGTGCAGCGTTGGCAATTCGGGCGCAGCAGCAAATTTTAGACGCCTACATGGGTGACAGACTAGTTCTGCCGGATGTCAGCAAGTGTATTTCTGCGGTTTATGAGGGCAAAATCACGCTGGAGCTTGCTCAGATAGAAGATACTCGCGCAGCACTAGCCTTGAAAAAATGGAAAGATAGACTGCAAGACGTTCAAGGTGACCAAAAAAGCTATTGGAACAAGTACCGAGACCTTTCTCGTGTTGCGTTACTGGCTGGATTTCAACGTTGCCTTGCACAAGTAAATTTTAGGGCGAAACTAGCAGGCACCGCATTCTGGGGCTCGTTGCGTGATGCTTTTTCAATTCCCGGTATGGACATCCATTCTTGGACCGCACTAGGTATGATTGGTAAAGACCCTGCTGCAATGTTTGCAGGGTTGAGCAATGAAGACGTGGCAATTGCACTCAAACAGGCAAAAAAAGACTTAGGAGACAAACGACAAACAGGTAAGGTCGGCAATTTGTCCTTACTGTATGCCATGAAAACCAAAGGGCTTGTTGATGCAGCTGCTAAAAACTACAACATCCATTGGACATTTGAGGAAGGTGACAAAGTTCGGCACGATTGGCTTACGACTTACGTAGAAATTGACCTGTGGCACAAGTGGACAGAGCTTACTTCAGTAGGTAGCGTCTACGTCCCCGACCCTGACAAAGGTAATAGGTACGCAAAGAAACAAGTATTTACGTCTTACACGTTAGGAAATCGCCTCATTTACGCGTTTGGGCTAAATGCCGCATTATCGTACGAAGACCAGTCGACAGGCGCGGACATTTTAGGGCGTGTTATGGAAGTTTTGCGTGAACAGCATCTGGCTATTTTCAACGAAGCAGTGAATCAGGTTCACGATGAACTGGTCTTTGAAATCCACGATGACGATGTTGAAGAGCACACACGCATCATCGAAAAGGTTATGACGGACTGTGCCGAGTTCTTTTTAATGCCGTTCGGAGTCAAGGGAGAATGCTCTCCTGCCATAGGGCAAGTCTGGGTTAAGGACTAATCTAACACCCTACTGTTTTACTTCTTTATTTTATTGCCGGTGACCTCGTTCACCGGCTTTTTTTGACCTATCTATCCCGCTGTTCATTAACAATAAAAAGCTGTTAGCCCTTTTGCCTATTTTCCGGTGCCCTTGCACACGAGTTTAAGGTCTGATGATGTGGACGTAATCCCACAACCTGGTGCCCAAGGATGCTTGCCTGCCGCAAATTGTTGCATCTGGTTGGCATAGGCTAAAAATTCTTGTTTAGAGGTAACGTTACATTCTTGAAGTGGGAGCTGAGCTTGTATTTTTTGAGCTTTAGTAAGCAGAATATCTGCGAGGCCTTGCGCTATCTGAATATCTCCAATATTGACTTGAATACCTATGACTGCAACCGCAAAAGGTAAGTCTAGCTGGCCAACGAAAGCAACAGCTTCCGGCTCGGCTTCAAGACAAGACACTGCTTGACGTTGCACACGGGCATGGTCTTCGAGGGTAAGCCCCAATTTTCCAACACGTGCCCGCTGGCCTGCATTAAGCGCTGACGCCGCCGTTCCTGCATAAATTCCTTCTCTAAAGGATGAGTTAGCGAGTAGTAGGGGAATAAGTGCAGAACTTACGTCTTCGCGTAATTTGGTGGAGCTCACTAAGCGAATGCCTCCCTCACATCTGACAGCAGCCAACCGCATAATCGTAGGCGTCTCATATTGAGATACAGTTTCGCCGAAGCGATAAGCTGTCTCTTTCGAAATGTCGTTTCGCACACACTCTGCCATCACGCTTGCACTAGGTGCTTGCGAAATAAATAGGGCATATGCTCCCGCAATGAGAATCACTGCCATGCAAATAATGCAAAGAAATAGTTTATTACTCATAAATCGAAACATAGATGCCCCTTAACCCGGTTGAGTCGCGCTAAGCTTGCGAAAAAAAATGGCGACCAGCAACGGCGCTTCCAGCACTAAAAATAGGCCCAGTCCTGAATAAAAAAGTAAATTATCAGAATAGGTCCCTGTTAGCTTAACTGAAAATTCCTTTACTGCTAGGTTACTTAGCCAGCTAACACTGATTAGGGTTACCAGGAGGGACCAGCCCCCTACTACCATAAATGAGAAAGTCCATCGAGAACCCTGCGGGGTAGGTTGTTTCAGTGCGAAAAAAACAGTAAAGAATAAGCACAAAATAAAAAGGCAATGAATAATAAATTGTAAGTTTGTCATGTTAGTGAGTCTCGAGCAAGGGCAGCAATGAGTCAGGGGGCGCCATCACTTCCGTTAAACATTCAGCTAAAAAGAGCCGGATATCTGCCTGGCTCATCGGTCGGCTAACTTGCCCCTCATGTGGCCAGTCGTATCGCATCTCAATTTGGATATCACGCCATTGGACGCAGCATTGCGGCGCTGCGGTTGGAGAAACTTGAGAGAATACTCGTAAAAGGACTCCTTGATGACTACCCTCGGGGTAACAAAGGGGGTTCGGGCCTCTTTGAGTGGCAGCCCAAGCAAAGCTTAGCGCCGATAGCGCGTTATTAAGCGAAGTGCTCAATGGCACTGTTTCGGCAAACGCTGGAGGGGCGGAAGGAAGAACCGGAAGAATAACGGGGATGGCCGCACTAGACTTCAATCCGGCCTTGTTTTCGCGTAGGGCTGACGTGGCTAGCCCATCGGCGCGCTCATTAAATAGGTCTCCGGTGTGCCCACGTACCCATCTGGTCTGTACTCGACGTGCATCTGCAATAAGGTAGAGCTGTTGCCAAAGCTCTTTGTTTGCCACAGGTTCCTTTTTAGCGTTCTTAAACCCTCTCTGCTCCCACCCTGCTCGCCATATTGTTAGCCCATTTAGGACATACATACTGTCACTAACGAGTTCAACTGCTGCATGATTAGGAACCTGCTCGAGTCCGTAAATGGCGGCGGATAGCTCAGCTCTCTGATTTGTGCCGTGGCCAATAAATCCTTTATGTTCTTCCGGACCTTTTCCGGGGGGAAGTACCACGGCGCCCCACGCAGATGGACCCGGATTTGTTGGGGCACACGCGCCGTCGGCGTAGACCGTCCATATTTTAGGATTATGAGAAACTATTGTCATATCGGAGTCCTTTAGCAGTTTTGGATTTAATAATATCCGTTAGTATATAGAACAACACTTGCAATGTCACCTAAAAATAAATAAATTGTGCTATAATCTAAATACATCCTTAAAACCCTTTTTAGATTAAGTCTTATGAAACCAATTCAGTCTTTCGATTTTATGGTCAATAGCGTCATTATTAGTGGTGAGAAGCCTACCAAAGGAGTGGACGCCGAATTGGCACCTAACCCAAATCAAATGAATAGACTCACAGGATTCTTACAGGACGGCACCAAAGTCGTAGTGTCACAGCGCCCGGGTAAAGGGGGGATGGACTTCAATAAACTACTTGGAGGCAAGGTTTTTACGGTTGCCGCTGACGGTTTTTCTCCTGTTTATGAAAAAGGGGATGACAAAAAACCAACTAAGACCCAAAAAACAGAAAAAGGGATTCCACTATATTCGTCTAGTGGGTTCTATTCGATGTCCTCGAAGGAATACCCCGCACTGGCGGTAATATCCGCATATACGTTATTGAGCGAATCAGGGGAATTCGTCTATATTATTACAGACCAGCAGATGGCCGCTAAGCAAAATTTAGTTCTGTCCTCTGAATTCGATATAGACCTTCTTCTGCTAGAGCTTACCGAAAAGTTAGGGGACGCGCAAAATTGTGTATCGCAATACGACGAGGCGGTGAATAAACGCAGGCAACGGTTATTGGTCCGAGCACGAGATGACGCGGAGGCAGAAGGAGAACAGTACTCAGGGGCAAGTTTTGCTCCTCTCGCGGTGAGCAGGAAAGATGGTAATCCTTTTGTACTATTTTGTTGGAAAGAGGCAGGAGGTCTCACTCATCAAGCTAAAGTTAGCCGGATGACAAGCAAAGTAGACAATACGAGTGAACGCACTGTTGTCGAGTTTTTGGTGGCTGCGGAGGCTGTGTTGCTATTTCAGCAGTCACCGGAATACCTGGACCTTCTCAATCAAGTGGAGGCAGGCCTACCGGTTTCAGTGAATTATGTCGGTGGCAACGTTCTTAGAACTAGTGTGTCCTTTAGGCAAAAGTTCACCAATGCGGCTAATTCGGGGTCGGCATACGGGGACGCTGTGTACATTCGTGCTGCCACGAAGCAATGGACGAAAGGGATTTTGGCGATTATGCAATCGTCACATCCAAGTTTTCCAGCACAAGACTATAACGCACACCATTACGTGGCAATGTGTCGCCAAGCAGAGGTTGGTATGAGTAAAGTTGTGTCCTCCGGCAAAGGGGCATGGACAAGCCCTGTTGCTCCCTCCTATGATTTAGCTGCGTTACTGACAGCGTAATAAAAAAAGACGTAAGCTGGAAGGCAAACGTCTTTAGAATAAAAAAAACAGTTACTTTAGATTAAACGCTACCTTAGCGGGAACTAAGTTATCACGTGGCAGAGGCTGGGCTCTCTGCTGCATTTTTTGCGTTTACACGTGCTGCAACTACAGCTAAGAGACCAAATAAGGCGCCGGTAGAGAACACTACAACCCCAGCCCACATTGTGATGGCAGGTTTACTTACGTCGTATCCCCCTACTTCCAGAAACCCATCATCCTGGAAAAAAAGCCCGAAGAAAAAAACGAAAAAACCAAAAAAACGCATTGAGATGTGGAAGGGTGCTGTGTCTTTCTTTTTCATTTGAAACTCCGTAAGTTATGGACCTAGCTAGTATAGTGATGTGCGGGTCAATTCTAAAGTTTTCTCTTAATATAGGCTGGTGCGCAAACCTCACTTAAATGCCCTACCGAACCGCGTATGTAGTAATTATATTGGTTTTGCGTGTTGTTTCTATAACCTATTGTATTTTTATTATGCATACTAAAACTTAGTCGATGACATGCAGTTCCATAGTTTTTAGGAGCCCCCCTGTGAGTTCAAGTAATGTAATATAGCTTAGTGTTAGTTGCGCCTTTTCCTGATTAGTGCTTTATGGCATCCGACCTGTCCAAATCGGGAGGGGAATCGGGTAAAGCAGAAGCTGGCCGTACTTTTGACTAAAGCATGCCTCTGACGATGCGTCCATTGCAGACAAGCTACAGTAGCCTGGAACCAGCCCTAGTGCTTAACCCCTGATTAGCGATTATTACCCAGGAGTCTGTAAGTATAAAAGTCGTAATCTGCCGTTGCTATACATATTAACTTATGCAAATGGTCAAGTAACTTCGAGAGGGAGAGCGCAGTGACGGGAATCACAGTGTTCTTTTGCTAATATCTTTGTTTTGGGCGGGAACCTAAAGTGAGGAAAGCAATCGAGAGGTATGCTAGAGTATTTAAGATAAGCGAATTGTTGGCTGCTATTGTTGCAAGAAAATGTGTGCTTGTCGGGATAATTTCCGGCTCCATGGAAGCGTGCACGGACTAAGACATAGCGGCTGATGGAAAATAAGACCTATTCTCGCTCCCCGTGAAGGTATCGGGTCGGGAGCCCCGGTGCTTTTGCACAATAAAGGTCTTTTCGATTGCTGTTGCTTCAAACAAAATATTGATGACCCTCGCGGGTTCTAAATTATTTGTTGGTATTTAGAGTTGTCTGGAAACAGTCGATTTGGAGTAAATCGAAAAATTAAGCGCAGCCGAGAACTGCGCCCAATGTAAAAGTTGTAGACTAGTGCCTCCATTAACATGGGGGCGCTTTTTAGTTTACGGGCTGTGTTCCAGAAATGTGCCTAAGGTTGCGCGATTTAACTTTAATTTAACTAATTAAAGTATAAAAAGGTTGATGAAAGGAGTAGTTCAGGCTAAAATCATTTAAAGTGAAGTTAGTTTATAAGAAGTAGTAAGTTATGGCTTCGAATTCAAAGGATAATTTAATGCAAAAGTCTCGGCACCAGTCTTCATTTGGCAATAGTCGGCAACCTCCGGCTACAATTAATCGTGCTAGCGGGCATCCGCAAAGGCCGGCTGGAACCAGTGTGGCCCCCTCCTTAGCATCTGCGTTACGCGTTCGTAATTTTAGAGCCCTTGCGGATGTAGCCGGAGCGGAAAACTTAGCGTTAGCGCTTGATATGCCTCTCTTGCGAATTAAGGAAATGCTCGAAGGACTTAATTTTAGCAACGAAACCACGTTTCATGTAGAGTCGACTCTTGGGTTAGTTTCAGGATACTTGGACCAAGTCAACCCAGTCGTTAGTTCGGTTGTTGCTGAAAGGCTTAATGCTCCCTTAGCCGCTTTCAATCAAGAAGCTGACATCGAACCAGAGTATAGTTCCACTTTCACCCCAGTTAAGGAGTTTGCCGTGCCAACAAATCCAACAAACATTGCTGTTGCTGAGCGCACAGCTTCCCCCTCTAAAAAAAGTGGTGTGTCGCTACCTGTTTCGGCATCTGCCAGTATCAAACTCGGCGCAACACTTATTACGCCAAAAAAACCTCAGGTCATCACGCCCCCGTCGCTAACTACCGACGAGCAAGAAGTAATGCTACGAAGTATTCGTCGAAATAACTTAATGCTTCTGACGCAAGGCATAGGGGCAAAAACACAACTAGCCCGGTTGACCGGCTTAAGCCCTGCAAATATATCGCACCGGTTGCACGGGAATAAACATTTTGACAAAGATACAGCAGATTTGTTTGCAGATAAGCTGCAGCTCTCCGTAGGTTGGTTGGAAGTGCCACATGAACTGGCCGACATTCCGGCGGCAGCACAACAATTGTTGGCACTAACAGCGCCTAGTCCCGTTGCTGTAGAAAAACCTAAAAAAGCAAAAATTTCGGCAACACCGTCGAATTTTGGTCGTTCGGCAGAGCTGATTCCGGTGGGCCGGACTGCTCTATCTGTATCTTTGACAGGCCCTTCAATCATCCCTCGAGGTCCTGCGTTGCCCCCTCCTTCCGTAGTCCATAATCAGCGTGCTACCGTTCAAGAACCAATAGCACAAGGCCAGTCGCCAGTAGTAACAGTCAGCCCTAACCCAGTTACAGACTCGTTCACCGGTTTAGCACCCATTGCTGAAGCGTTAATTAAAACGCTAATAGGGAAAGCTCGTCTTGGAGCGCTGAGCGAGGAACAAGCTTGCAAAATACTTGGTGAAGTAATGGCCTCATAGCCACAATCAAAACGGCGCAAAAAAACCGGCAATAGAATTTGCCGGTTTTTTTACATCCTTTATTTCTAGCTGAATTTATTTCGCTATAGGTTATTTGACCAACAGAGCTAGATGACCATGGCATCCCTTCAATTATTGCCTCCCCCTGGATTAAACTGTCAATTAACTGACCATGTGTGGAGCTCTGTCTACATACAGCACTTACCTCCATTTATGGCACCGCTGGACTCGTCCCCCGCAATATCTCGGCGAGACTTTTTGAATAGAGCAAGTGTGCTGGCATGTTTAGCCTGTATATCCCCAATAAGTCGGGCCAGTGGTCCGCTTGTGTTTTCTTCTCCGGGAGTACAGAGCCCTACTGATTTAGGTGATACACCTCCAAGTGAACAGCGGGCGCTGGAGGCGCCTTCGCTAAATTTAGGCCAAATTCCTGCGGATTTTTGGCTAAAGCCGAGAGAGCTATGGCTAAAGCGACAGGACACGGGGGAAGAAATTCGTGCAGTTTACTGGCAAGATGGCAAAATTATACCTGCGGGATACTGGAAAATTTGTGCAATTCTACGAGACGCTAGACAAAATGTAATGACATCGATAGACCCCGGGATTTTAGACGTACTGAGGGGAGTCCTCGGGTACTACCACGCCTGGAATTGGCTTCGACCTATTATAATTACTTCGGGATTTAGAACAGCGGCCTCAAATAAATTGCTGGAGCGAGAGGGGGCGTCACGAAACTCTATGCATCTTTATGGAAAAGCCGTCGACTTATATATTGCGGGCATACCTCCCAAAGATATTGGGCTACTGGGCTTATACCTGCGGCATGGCGGCGTAGGATTTTACCCCACTAAAGGGTTCACGCACTTAGACACCGGAAATATGCGCACCTGGCGAGGATAGCTCTGCCAGCTAAGCCGGCATTCCAATTATTTTCCATTTTGCGTATAACTGAGCAATTCTCTGGAGCCGTTCTTCAGGCAAAGTGAAGAAAGTAACACGGACTTCTTCACTTTGCCGATAATGGACCCATCTCACCGTTTTAGAGCAAATTTCGGATAAAAGGCGTAAATGCACCAGTTCTAGGGGCACCAGTGTATCGCACGTTCCTGTACTGGTAAGGACCCTTATTTGGATGTGCGTCAAGGACACAGGTGTAACCTCGATATCGAACAGTGGCGCAAACCGTTCCAATCGGGCGCATTCTTCCAACGATAAATTTACGTTGGCACGGCATATTGCAGAATTTTTAAGAGGGGGCATAACGCCTCCTTAGTTTAAATTATTAAATTGACATTTTTAGCCAGTTATTTAGCTCGAAAATAAGAAAGGCTAAATACTGTCACTTTACGTCTAGCTATACATAGTGACAGAAACGATTTTCACATGTCAGGCCCCCTTTTTAAATTACAGGAAATATATGAACAAAATTGACTTTGCAGCGTTGCGTGCCCCTTTTTCAGCCACAGATATTTCTTGGAAGAAAGGCTTAGTGAATCACGATGCACACCAAGCACAAGCCCTACCGTACATTAATGCGCGTGCGGTGCAAGAAAGACTAGACACAGTGGTAGGACCAGAGCGTTGGTCGGAAACTTTCACCGAAGTGCACGCTGGTGATAAGTTGGTCGCGGCACGTTGCACCTTATCTATCCAAGTTGGAGAAGAATGGGTGCGAAAAGAGGACGCAGCGCCATTCACCACTGCTGACCTAGGACTTAAAGGAATGTACTCAGACGCTTTAAAACGAGCTGCGGTGCACTGGGGCATAGGTAGATACCTCTATGCCTTTACAGCACCATACGTTGACTTAAACGAAGCTGGTAATTTTGACAAGCAGCCTACTTTGCCAGCAGATTTTTTACCTGACTCGGAAAAAGAATCTGCGCTATCGCTGCTGGAGGCGTCATCGGCGGAAGAGTTACTCAAAGTCAAAGCGATTGAAGCTGCAGCACAAGCAGCTAAAGTTACGGCGAATGCGGAACAAGCCAAAATAGCTGAAGCTGAAAGACTTAAAATGGCTAAGGAAGCCGCAGAAACTATCGCAAAAGAACTAGCTGAAGCTGACGCTGCCTCCTTAAAAGCAGCAAAAGAAGAGTCAATAGCTAAAGCGGCAAAAGCATCCGCAGACAAAGTCAAGCTAGATGAAGCGCGTGCCTTACTTAAAGCGGAAGAGGAAGCCCAAACCAACGCGATTGCACAAGCAGCCGCAGCTAGCGTTACAGAGGCAGCTTTGGCCCCGAGCACCGAGTCGAATGCTACCTCTGTACTAGACGGTCCACCGTCGGCAGACAACACGTCCCCTACGGAATTGCTGTTAGTAACAGAAATGTTGGGGAAAATTAAAACTATGTCTCCTAAATTGTTAGAGTCTTACTTAAATGGAGCAAAAGCTAAAGAGAAACTGTCTGAGCATAGCCGTTTATATTTGCTAAATCAACTTGCATTATCCGTTCAGACGGCTGCTACAAACTCAGCGAAGGCTGCTTAATTCAATCCGTGTCAGGCGTTCTGACACGGATTTTTACCTTATCCACCCTATACCTCGGGAATTAATACCCATGAAAAAAATTACGCACTTAATTGCCGCCATTGCTACTGCAACCGTTTCGTTGTCGGTATTTGCGGGAATAGCGGACGTCCCCTCTTTTACAGTTCCTGATGCGCTAAAAGTTCCTGTGCAAGGCGGACTTAAAATTGAAAAAAAATTCAAAGCGGAAGGGGGCCTTGATGGCTGGATTTTGTCCCATAGTTCGGGAGTCAACAGCACCAATGTAGTCGCATTCACATCAAACGATGGCACCGTTGCCATCGTTGGGAATATGTTTAATGTTAAGGGTGAGAACCTGACAGATAAATATCTGGAAAAATATGCACCTAAAAAAACCTACACGAAATTCTGGCCAAGATTAGAAAATAGCGCATACCTGGCCGAGGGTGCAACAGGGGCAGAAGTCAAGTCCGTAGTCTATGTATTCATGGACCCAAGTTGTGGATATTGCCGGTTGGAGTGGAAAGCATTACAGCCTTACGAAAAAGTAGGCTTACAAGTTCGGTGGATTCCCGTGGCATTTCTCGCACCGGACTCCATTAATAAGGCGGCCGCCTTACTCGTGAGCTCGGATGTTGCTAACTCGATGCAAGAGCTGCACCAAGGTGGCAATAAAAAGTTCACGGGACTAAGCGCTATATCCGCTGACCTGAAAATTAAATTGGAAGCCAATAAACGATTGATGGAAGAGTTGGGGTTTAAAGGAACACCGGCAGCATTATACAAAGATGCAAAGGGTAACGTTCTGGCCGTCGACGGTATGCCTAAATTGTCGCAGATTCCGGCCATGACTGGGCTCCCGGAACAAGCGCAGACAGATGCCGACTTAGCGCGGTACCGATAAGGCTGTCGCAATACCCTAAAAGCAAAAAATCCGCTCTTTAAAACTGGCGGATTTTTTTGCTTTTACGGTCTCTAACGGCTAATCGTATAGATGCAGAAAGATAGCATTCGGCAGCTACGCATAATTCTTTTAAAATGCAAGTGCTATACCCTACATAAGGATAACTTTTTGTAGTCGCACCTTTTTTCGGAACTCGCCGAAAAGGAGACGCTATTTTATAAAATAGTGTGGGCAGTCGAGGACTTTTAATGACTGAGTATTTAACATGGCATATGAGAGATTAGTAGTTGTAGGAAATATTGGTGCCATGGACATCGAAACGTCAAACGCAGGAAGTAAGTATGTACGAATGTCAGTAGCGGTGAACAGAGGACACGGCGCCTCAAAATCTGTCGTTTGGTACAACGTTTTGTTGTTTGGAGCTATGGTAAAAGATGACGTTAAATTAAAAACAATTTATACGAAAGGACGACAAGTACTCGTTGAAGGACGCCCCCAGGTAGAAGCCTATTTGAAAAAGGATGGGACACCCGCGTTAGATAACACCATCGTGGCTACTTCAATGCCGGAGCTGCTTGACAGTCGGCCACCTGTATAACTAAATTTATTCAAACGCTTCATTCGTGAAGCGTTTTTTTTTCGTAGTCCACGGGCTATCTTGCTGACTCTGCCGCATATATATCTTTTAGCTATACCTATCATTTCAATCAGATGTCATCCGCCTGACAATCGCCATGTTCACTCAATACCTTTTGGAGCAAGAAACGCTAATTGCAGTAGTAGCGCCCTGTCTCCTGTCTATTATATTTTTGGTGTTTAGCTATATCCAAAAGTCCTATACAAACGCCATCTGTCTCGCTTATTTGTTGAGTCTACCCATGATGTACACCTCGGCCAGATGGCAAATTACACCGGAGGCTAAAGAACTGTTTGTGTTGCCCATCTTTTCAATAGTATGCTTTGTGTTTACTTACCGTAACGTGCGGATAGCGCCTTCGCTTGGGTTCGCACTCGCCTTTATCTCCGGGCTGCTAATTGACATTGTTTGTGCGGTCGATTTAGCCCACCTGATGCCAGAAGTGGGTCTAACAACTTTCTATCAAGGAATAGGCGGTGCGGGAGATAAAGACGGCTTGTTCATTGTCCCAATTTTCACGTATCTCACCTTACAATATGCGCAGTTTAGGCAAGGTTATCGGCTTGCCTGGCTCTAACTATGCGTAGCCCTACGTTCCATCGTGCGAAGCCGAGAGTTCTTAAGGGGGACAGGTCCTTCGGGGAAGGCTAAAGCAAGGACTCTATACATATATCTAAACACTAACAGCAGTAAGGCTATGGAAAAATTATTAAGACTATTCGCAGCACTAGATTGGTTCGTGGGGGCCGTCTGCGTCATCATGGGACTATACTTACAAAATGGTTGGTATCTTGCCTCGGGTGTCATAGCATTTGCGGCGGCATGGCTAAAACCTGCAGAGCGGGTGAATAGATATCTCAAGGCGAAATTTATGCGTAAAAAAGAAGTTAGAAATGACTCTGCCATTGCGTTGGCCGAGGACGATTTTTATGATATGTTGAAGGATTCTGCGGAACCAAGCCCAAATTCAAAAAGTGAATTGTTAACTTACGCCCCACGACTATTCACCTACCCTCATGTGGTCATTTCAAGTTTCACGCATAATAAATTAAAGGCAGAATACTTATCTTTAAAAGTGTCAACCACTAAACTGTACTACTAAGTTCCTATACCTTTAAACCAACTTAACTTCTACTGCATATGTTACGATTTTTACGAAAAAATGCGGAGCTTATCACTACCCTATGCGTGATAATCTCTATTGTCCTAGGGCTAACCTTAGGGTACTTGTTTAGCCACCCATCTTGACCAAGATGGACATACCTAACGGAGAGCAGCATGGCCGACTCAACCATACCCCAGGAACCCGTTAAGCCCGAGGTAGACCCGTGCCTAGCAATGGTGCATGCCCTTCAACGGGTTACTCCAAGCCTGTGGTCAAAAGTGGATGTCGCCCATGCTACGCTACAAGAACAACGGCTTAAGCTATTGGCACTGCTGGGATGGTTTGGTAAAAAAAATGGCTGGGCAGTTTTAACTCCCGTTCCACAACGATACCCGGACATGGGTCGACATGTAGCAGGACGACTAGGTATGGAACTAACACGAGGAAGTGCATCAATCAGGCTCGATGTCGCCTTTGATATCTCCAAGTCACTGGCCTTAAAATTAAGAGCGGCCAGTCAACAAGGGGCGCGTGTATTACTGGTTACCAACCACCCCGATGGCCGAGCGGAAGTTACCCGGCAATTAGCGGAGCCTACACCTTGGCTCCATGTTGCGTCAAAGCTGCCTAGGACGCTGTAGCGAGTTATTGGTCCCTATCGCCGTCCGGGCTTATTTTGGTGGAAGAGTAGCCAGTTACCCAAGGCTCCTATTTCCAATAACAGAACTCTTCTGCGGTGGCGCAAGCGTGCTGCGCATCCTCCGAGAGTGGCGGGCAGCGTTTTGTATTGGATACCCTGTACTGCAGACGTTTTAAAACTGCGCCTTACGCACAACACAATAACTTCCGAGTCGGCCCCGCTCTGTCCATTGCGCCGGAGGGCTCGGCTATACGTTGCCCCAAACAAGTCGAGCTCCTTAAATTTTAGACATCGAGTTTTACGGTGGCGCGAATCATGTGCCCTTACGGGGTGACCGCGGCGCGATACTATCGTGGACCTATCTCGATTTTCGTGCCAAGTCGTACCCGGCAATCCGTTTAAAATCGCGGTAGCTATATTAGGCAGAACCATTTAAAAGGAACTGCTATGACCGAACTGTATCATACGGACATTAACATGCCCGACCATTTAAAAAGTCCTATCTTTCAAGGCGTACTAAAGTATAGTCAACATGCAAAGTCTGAATCTACAGGGGACAAATACGGAAATATTACGCTACCCCTTAAATTTGAAGCAAAAAATGCAAAACTCATCGAGGTCGAATTTGACGAAAACTCTAAAAAAGTTTTAAAACAAGTTTGGCGCCAGCAATTAGACGAAACACGCGATTTAATTTTAGTTATAGGTGAAAATGGCTTTGTACGAACGGTATGGTGCAATTTACGTTCCGATACGCATAGGTCGTTGAATCCTTCTAAATATGTTCGTTAATATTACTAAAAGCATCTCAAATTTTTTTGAGATGCTTTTTTATTTAATTGTAATGTTTGATACTTTAAACATTGCATCACGAGTAAATTCATGCTATATTATAGATAACTGTAATCCCTGACACAGTAGAGAGGAGTTTAAAAGAAACTATTGGAGCAACATCATGAAAATGACTCGATTACCTCGAAATGTGGCGGTATTAGCTGTGCCTCTTATCTTAATTGCAGGCATTGCGGACTTCCGGGGATTTGAAGTTGGCGACCTCCGAACCGCAGGCGCGGTTGTGCTAGCCACGGTTCTTATAACCATTGCTGAACATGTAGTGGACCGCCCCCTTAAAAAGTTCTTGGGTTCCGGCACTGCCACAATTCATTACTGGGCCGCCTTATCGGCAGTTAATGCATCACTGTCTTTATTGAGTTTAGCATTAGCTGGAATTTTATAAGCATTAGCTAATTTTACGTTTCAGGGATGTAGTGCCGCACATTAATTGGGGCTAAACTTTACTGAACTAGCCGGACAAGTTCTTGCATTTGTCTTTGAGCACTTTTTCCTCCAAAAATAGAGGTAAGGGGCAGTGTCGCAACGGCGATGATTAGCTCCCATGTTTCAACGCCGCGGTCAGAAATGCGATAGGCATATTTTTTCGTGGAGGTAGCGCCCATAAGTTCCACGCTGTCGACAAGCCCTTGGCTTGCCAATCTCCGGAGTGTTAGTGCATGATGGCTTGACCGGTATGCACCAAGGTCACGTGGCTTCCAAAATTTGGAGTCGCCACACTGCTGATAAAGTGAAAATAGCTCTTTTAATATTTCAGACTGCGTTGCAGTAAGAAGCCCAATTAGTTTATGTCGAGAAGTCATTCAACCTAGCTTAAAAAGTAAATATATAACCATATAGCAACTACCTTATATCTGCCAAGAGCTAGACGCAAGAAAAAAAGGGCATTCCCGCTTAGGTCCGAGTTTTAAGCAACTGTGCCCCGAGGTTCAAGCCTAATAATTAGCCTCCCTACAGGCACATCGTCCTAGACACTCTTCTCCTAGGTTCTTAGTGCTCGAGACACATTCCTTGTTCCACAACGCTAAGCCCGTGGGTGGTGGCATCGCACATCGCGACTACATCAAAATTCGAGGTCGCTGCCCGGTAGAATAAGTTGATATCGGCGCTCTTGAACACCGAAACCTAAAAACACGCTTTGGGCGCATGCACTTTTTTGGTGCTTAAAAAGCTAGTGGCTATATTAATTAGGAAAACTACTTGAAAGTTCATGATGTCTCCCCTTTTGTACATATTATTTCCCTTTCTAGTGATGGGTGGTTGTCAAACAATACTAGAGCTGCTTTGGCCAAAAGCTGAGGAAGATGAGGATGATGAAGAGGTCCGGAAACCGCACTCAAAAAAGAGAAAAGCATCCGAGATTATCGATAAGGTAACGCAATCCTCGCTGGTAAGTACCGAACCAAGTCCCGCGATAAGGGACACTGCTGTTGTTTCTTCCTGTGCATCCGAAGAATATCCAGCCGAACGCCCTAAGCCAGTATTAAAGAAGAATCCCTCAGATATACTGACTAGTGATAGCGATATAGTAGAAATACCTGATGATTTGGATTTATCCGAATATAGGATGTAGCCAGACATTTGTTCAATATCGCCTTTAAGACCCCCCTGCTGTTCTACTGATTAAATACCACTGGCTTCTAAACCAGTGGTATTATTTTTTTATAATTGTCTAACCTGGCGGGTTCTCGTTACCGAATGTAATTTTCTCGTCAAGCTTAAAAGGCTCCACCCTCTCGAACGTGCTGTTGCAAGCGCGGCTGTCGTGGGCCAAACAACGTGTTTCTGGCACATAAAAAAAACCGCAGATATTCTGCGGTTTAAATAAGTTTAGGGGGAACTGAGATTAAAATCGTCAGAGTCTGGGCCGTGTCCCGTCGGGGAACCTCGCAGAGACCCGGAGGAAGAAAATCGCATCACATCGAATAGATTTGTGGTGTCAATTCCTAGGTCCTCTTCATCAAAAGCCTCTTTTTTTTCCTTGTATATTAATACGGGGTTCACTACTTTCTTTTTAGTCATGTTAACTGTCCTCATGTACATTACGTGGGTATCCACCAACTGTATAGCCAACAGTTTTTTAATAAAAAACCCGTGCTGTTCCTCACGTTAAGCAGAAAACCTCTCATGTTAAGGTCGCAGAAGACCAGTACGTCAACACCTTCCGCCGGCACGCACTTTAGCTTACATGTGAACCCACTCCGCTCGACCAAATGTACGCTCACTTCATGACAAAGCTCACCCCCTGGTTTTCCAATGTACGTTCTAGCTTCTGCGCAACGGCACCGTATTCTCCTGTAAGTCCAAGCGGCGCGCACCGGGTCTACCTTTTGCCCAAGTAGTTAGTCAACTCAGTCGAGTCCGGTCGTCGCTAAGATGAAGCTACGCGTTCATCACCAGGAAGTGTAGACACGCTGGTGCCAAAGGGGCTAGAGCGTCAGAGGCAGGGTTCCAAGAACCCCTACAGAAGACGGCAAGTGGGTGCGTAATGGCGCTGCGGCCAAGTCCGGGCGGAACAAAGCTATTCTAGGCAACGCATGGGGCCGCCTTGCGAGGTATCTAAACTAAAAAGCAACAAGGGGCTACCCACTGGCCGTGTCACCGTACTACTCTTCTCGAGAATGTTCCGGGTGCACCTACACTCACGCAGACGTCAATGCTTCGCGTGTCTTTCGCGCGCGGGAAGTGGCGCAACTGCGCGCCGGTGTCGTCGTGAAACCCAGAATGCACATCACAATAAGGCGAACAAGTCAGCTATGGGGGGATGTTCCGGAATGTTCGTGGAACGGCATAAGAAGTCTGGTTCGAAGCGCCATGCTCGGGGAACGCACGCCGCGTCTAACCAGACAATTGATAACTACGAAGTTAGAGACACCGTCCGTTAGGGCGGTGGGAATTAAAAGAGTAATGGCACCTTTAGTTACTTTGCTTTAACCGGTGTTGCAAACAATGCCTGGTCGTCAGCTGGTTCCTCGGTAGCCGTAGCAACCGAGACAGCGCTCACTGGGCTACTTTTTGAAGCTATCTCTGCGGGTATTCGGTCTTTTGCATTAAGGAGTGTCGTGCCGATTAACATCGCGGCGACTTGTTCCGCACGGAGGCCTTGCTCTATCGCAGCTTCACGTAGCTTGTCCCATTGAGCGATTTCAACGTTGTAACTTAGATATTTTTGGAGATTCTTGACTTTAAAGGCGCCTGGCTCAAGGCCTGCGTACTCGTCTGCTGACAGCAATACCCCCATAGTATCCGGCATCCAAGACATCTCAGATAAAATATCGGGATTAAACGATATTGCTTTTAAAGGATTTGCCGTAACTTCTAGAATCGCTAAAAAGTCATTGAACTTCAACCCAAAATGTACTTTTGATTTGAAACAAATAACAGGGTCCGTATCGCTAGCTAAGAATACGGCTTGCGCTTTGCCAAAAGCTTTAAACATAATCTGGAGTGGCCAATACGTATCCATAGGCTTGCTAAACAAGGGTTCATGTAGCTTCCAATAATGCACTATATCGTTTCGAGGGATTTCACCATTAATCCCAAGTAACTTCAATATCTCGAGCTGAGTTTCAAACGGGACACGGTCTTCACTATCTTTTCCTTCGTCATACAACCACGCCTGCATATCAGCTTGAGTTACATGCGCAATATTGCAGACAGACTCTTCTGATACGCCTTTAAGCGCCATTAGGGATTTAACAATTGAGGTATTAATGTGCATATTAGTCCTATCTGGCGAGAAGCACAGCCAGCACGGTAGATATAAAGAAAAAGAGATATGTCCATGAAACCTGTGATTGAGGCACCTTCCACGGCTCCGCCATACGAACAACGTGACGATTCAATGAATAGGCCCCCATCACCGCGCCTGCCAAGAATAGTGCTGCGCAAAGAGGTTTTCTATAACTAAAGTCCAAATAGTTAGAAACGGCCAAAACGCTAATATTGGAAGTAAGTAACGAAAGCAGCATAATCAAGCCGATACCGCTAGCATAAAGAGTATGAGGCTTACTCATGTCAATTAATGATTTAAACATCGTGAAATCCTTTATTCAGCAGAAAGAGGAACAGAACCAGTGTCAAATTTTGCACTTTTCTTATCTGCCCCTAGAAATACACCAAGACCCGGAACAACCTGACCTTTTTTAAATATTTGGGTGCTTTGTGCGTCCAAGCGTACCCAAGCCTTGTCTTCCGTTGTCATCACTATGCTAGGCGACTCTACCGGTGAACCGACGGCCTTTGCGACTAAAGGCTTAAATCCTGAGTGAGGTGCCGATTTTAGGGGAGGCGTGCCACTGTCCCCTAGGATGGCCTCAGCACTCGGTTCGGCACGCTTCACAGAAGAGGACAAGAAATCGCCGGAGCCAGTGTCGCCCTCCGTTTGTTTTTTAACCACGGGGGCTACGGTTGCAGCTTCCTTATTTTTTTTAGGCATGCGCGTGCTAGGCAGGTCGGGCCGGCTTGTTAGATTGGCCACGACTGCCGCATCAAAACGTTCCTTTACAATAGCTACGACCGGAGTACTCCGAACTGCCGCTATTTCGGTGCTCGCTATATTTTTTGGAGTTGAAGGGACTCCGTCCGCAGGTTGCACATGAACGGAAGTAAGGGCATTTTTCGAGGGTATCGCAGTCAAATTTGGAACCAGCCGTTCAGGAGGTGGCGGCGTTCGAGTTGCTACGCGCCCCCCTAGCATGACTAAGGCGGCAGAGCTTATCCCAAATATTAGGATGCTCCCTGACAAAAAAGTAGCGAGCCAATTCTTAGAGCTAGTGGTGGTTGTTCGCATGGTGCCTCTTTAATGAAGTTGAGTAACTGTTTAGCCGCATTGTCAGTGTATGACCCCAATTTAGCCTTACAATGCTTGCGCCTCGTACAAAAATATTGAGGGGTTTCGAGCGGACTCTCGATTATTCACGTTCAGTCTAGTAGTGCAGTAAGACATGATTAAGCTATGTTTCGCTCGCGTCATAGCAACGTAGAAAAGGCGCCGCTCTTCTTCTCGGTTGTTAAGCGGATGTGGAAATAGTCCATTTTCGCACCCTAGTATCCAGACTTCGTCCCACTCGAGTCCTTTCGCCTCATGAACCGTGCTAGCGGCAAGGCCTTCTTCCTTTAAGATAGCGACTAGCGCTTGCGTTCTTGCGAGCGCCATTCTATTTGGATGCTCTCTGAGCCAATCACGAACTGCGCGAAGCTCGTCATTACTCGTCTCATAGTGGTTGACGGATATATCGCCCTGCGCTAGGTTATGCGCCGTCCAAACGATAGGCAACCGGTCCTCATTCGCTTGGATAACGTTGTTGGCGTGCTTAACAATCCGCGCTGCAGACCTATAATTAGTGGAGAGCACAAAGTGTGCTGAGCAATGCGCCTGAAGACTCTGCATTACGCCTTGGTTTGCGCCTCTAAACGCATAAATAGCTTGGTCCGGGTCCCCAATATACCAATAAAATGACGTACGGGGAGTCCCAATGCTTTTTAAGTAGGTTAATTGTAGTTTGCTTAAGTCCTGCGATTCATCAACTAAAATGTACTTAAATTTCGACTTGCTTTTAAGGATTGCGCGATAAAGCAAGGAGGTAAAATCGCAGACTCCCTGCTCATCCATTAATTCCCCAAATCTTAGTGCGGCTAAGCCTTTAAGGCCATCGAACTGTTCTTCTTCCCTGCAACGATTAAGTTCTAATAATAATTCAGAACTAGGTAGCGTGCCCAACTCGGAAGGTAGCTCAAGTCTAAGTGTCGCTAATATAGTCTCCGTGCTTTCTTCGTTAATTAGATGAATCTCTTCTTTATTTTTCATTAGCCCTGCGAGTGCCAAGGCATGCACAGTACTGCATATTGGAAATGTTTTTTTACCCAAGAATCTACGCTGGATGCGCGCTCCTATTTCGATTGCAGACTTTTTGGTGAAGGTAACCACTGCGATGTGTTTGGGATTGACCCCCGCTTGAACAAGTTTTACTACTCGTTCTACCAATAGTTTCGTCTTACCCGCGCCAGCGCCAGCGCAAATCGTAGCGTTTTCCTCAAACGGACTATCCAAAGCGCACTGCTGTTCCTTAGATAACGCCACACCCTCACTAACCAGGAGTGGAGCCTCGCTTTCAGAAGACAGGGCGGCGAATAGGCATCCATAGTCCATCTTTGCCATTGTTAAGCTTTCATAGTTATTATTGAGCTATAGTAAATTTTAGAATATAATTATACGCTACTTTGAACAATACCATTTGAATTTTCTTGAATATGACAAAATACTTTTACACGTGTACCGCCAAACTTGTTGGAATACTAGTCTGCTACACAGCATGTTGCTATGTTGCCCTTTCGATGATTATTCCAGAAACTTGGAAAGTTCCTCGGGAGGCCCGATTGACGCTCTCGAAAGTTAAAGAGGAACCAATACAGGTGGGCGCAACCATAGTGCCTACTCTCTCTGCCTCGGTAGCAACGCCAATAAAAGCTAAAGGATACTGGGTGCACGGCTGGGCAAGTGTGAACGAAGCAAACGGGCCCGTAGTTCGATTGGCCATTACTGCAGTTACTTCTGACTGTTCCACGGGGGTGGCGCTTGGCGCCTCCGAAGCACAACAAGAACTGCTATCTGCTGATTTAGTGAACGATACTAAAACGATAGAACAGAACTGGTGCGTACTCTCTACGGAGACACCGACGGGCATAGTTCCGCGTATTGGCGATATTGCCTGGCAAGTAAATGGTGAAACCGTTGACGTTATGGCCCTATATCAAGAGATTAGCTTCGTTCAGTCCGAGGGGGCTGCCATAGCGATAAGAGGTATCGCGGTTAGCTTTTGTGCGGCGGAGGGGGAGTCGTGCACAGGAAGTATTGCGCTGCATCGTATTGCAGGAGGCACTCCCGCAACTATCAAATTATGGAAAGATGGCAACATTGTCCGACTAATTAAAATACAACGCTAATCTGCGTCATTGAGGCGGGGATTGCTGAAATTGCTCACTGACGCCATTGGCGTAGGTGAGCGTCAATCGCTTAGCTCTAATGTTCCACTTTAAAACCGAGGTTCCGTAGTCTGGCAGAAGAAGCGTGATTACGTTACCCTTGTTAGTCCAAGTACCCCTAACCGGAGTGTGCCCTGCGGGGGCAAGAATAAAATAACCATCGGGCTTTATAGACATTTGACCCGGCAACATGCGCCCTGCGGAGGCCGTTGCTGTCCAATCACCTACTGGTAATTTAACAGCGGCATGTACGGGGAGAGAACTAACGCTAAGGCAGGTGGCAGCCAACAACAATAACAGTATGCGCATAAGTAGCTTTCTAAATACGAGGTATAGTCGAAGGCTTTATCTAAAGCGCAGGCTCATGCCTAGAAAGTAATTTCTAGCACGTTGGCTAAAACCATGAGCTATAGGTAATTTGAATAATTAAATACTAAATTCATGCTTGCACTTTCATTGAATACCGGTCCAGCTTATCTCGTGGAGCTCATTAATCCCGTTACTAAAGAAATTGAGGAAGCCGATGTATGTCGAGAGCTAGCAGTCGCGCTGGATAAAGTGTACGCGCACCTTGCTCCCCTTAATGCGCTATTGACTGACGTAGAGGTTTCCTTTGACACTGAAAATGAAGTGGAAGGAATCGGGTTCTTTGATGAAAACAGAGTGCTGATATCGTGTATTACCACCTACCATTTGGCAAGAGACACAGACCGGCCAATTAACAAGGCCATAATTTTAGCGTGTGCTGGCTTGGCAGGTGACCTTCAACAAACATTGACACATATTTTTAAGAGCGATTCGACTGCGAGTTAGTCAATTATCGCAATACGACATTTGGTAATTTACAGTTAAACAGTCCGACTATAGGGAGTTACGTAATTGGTCCCGGACAAGCATTGGGCGGCCCTCAATGCTATACCACTCAATCCGAAGGGAGCGAGGCTACGTGCAAAACTAATGAACTTTTCTACTATCTACTCAAACATCCGGTCCACATCAGCATTGTCGCAGTCTAAAAAGCAATTAAGCGATATCAATGCAGAGTACGTGAAGCTCAAAGACGTTTCCACTAAACAACTCACACAATCCTTTCAACAATTGCGCAGTGAGCCCTTGGCAAAGCGCACCCACCTTGGCTTTGCCATTGTAAAAGAGGTAACTTCTCGGGTTATTGCGCAAGAACAATACGATGTCCAGCTACTAGGTGGCTTAACGCTGCTAAAAGGCCAGTTAGCAGAGATGAGAACGGGGGAAGGAAAAACGCTAACCATCGTTGCCCCCGCTGCAATTCTGGCCCTAAATAACAACGGGGTCCACGTTATTACTGCAAACGAATACTTGGCCGAACGAGATGCTAATTTAATGCGACCTATATATGAAGCGCTCGGTCTTTCTGTCGCATATGTGCATGCTTCTCAAACTACAGAAGAAAAGAAATTAGCGTATGCCTCCGATGTTACTTATGGAATAAGCGCTGAATTTGGATTCGATTTTTTGAAAGACAATTTAGTACTTGACGGCACCAATAAAGTTCAGCGAAAGCTGTATGCGGCCATAGTAGATGAAATTGACTTTGTACTAATTGACGAAGCTAGGATTCCATTAATTATTGCGGGCAACGGGGAGGATATATCGGGCCTAGTGGAACAAGCTAAGCAAGCTATTGAAGGACTTGACCAGCACGACGTCATCTTGGACTTAACACGGGCAGAAGCATCGTTGACGGAAGAGGGGTATAAAAAAGTAGAACAAAAATTGCTGGCGATGAAGGCCGTTGTTTCCGAAAAAAGTATTTATGCCCGTGAAAATCTTTATTTGATTCGCTGCATACATGCAGCTGTTAAGGCTAAATACTTGTTTAAAAAAGGACGAGACTATCTACTGGAGAATAACTCCGTGATGCTCATTGACGTAGGCACGGGCAGAAAGATGGAAGGAAGACGACTTGAAGATGGACTCCATGAAGCGATAGAAGCACAAGAGGGACTTTCCATCTTGCCCGGCTCGATGACGCAAGCTACGATTACATTCCAAAATTACTTTTCCCAGTATTCACACCTGTCCGGATTAACCGGGACAGCAGCAACAGAGGCAGAGGAATTTGCTGAAGTTTATGGATTACGCACTGTCACTCTGCCAACTAATAAACCAATCAAACGGACTATAGAGCATGACGTCGTGTTTAGCACAAAATTTGAAAAATTTAAAGCTGCAGTAGCACGCATACAAGAAATACAAGCGTCTGGCCAGCCGGTGCTTGTAGGTTGTGCCAGTGTTCGCGACGCTCAAGTACTGAGCACATTACTGCACCGCAGCCAAGTTAAGCACCTGCTGTTGAGCGCTCAACACAAGGAGCAAGAAGCCCACATCATTGCTAATGCCGGAAAACTAGGCCAAGTTACCGTAGCCACGAACATGGCGGGCAGGGGCACCGATATCATACTTGGAGGGGAGCCGCCCCGAGAAATGGAGGGAGCAAGCGAGGCGGAGTTCCAAAAGAGAAAGGATGAGTGGCAGTTAGAGCGAAAGGCGGTGCTAGCCACGGGGGGTCTGCGTATTCTGGGAACTGAACGAAATGGCATTCGACGAGTAGACAACCAGTTAGCCGGTCGTTGCGGACGACAAGGGGAAGTAGGTCAAGTTCAATTTTTTCTAAGCTTGGAAGATGACTTGCTGCGTAATTTCGCGAAATCAAAACAACTGGCGATAATTACAGCGATGATGGCGAAAGCGGGAGGTGCACTCTCCGGCGGAGTCGTTTCAAGACTAATTGAGGCTGCACAACAAAAGCAAGAAAAGCAAGGTTTTGACGCAAGAAAAGCTTTGCTTGGCTTTGACAGTGTCCTCGGAGAACAGCGAACCAGTGTATACGAATTGAGAGATTTTTTGCTAGGAGACGATGCGGAGTTCTTTTGCGACGTAGTCGCGCAGTCAGCCGTCACAACATGGATAGCGACAGAGCTCGGCTGTAACTCTGTCCCGGAGACGTGGGACCTTCGACAGATGAAAGATAAAATATCGCACGCCTTCGGTGTCAACACCCCACTAATTAAATGGGTCACTTTAGACAATCTGGAAAAAGATGAGATAACCCAGCTACTTACTAAGGAACTAATTTCAAAGTATCACGCAATAAAGCCAACAAAAAAAGAACAGGCGATATGCTTGCTGACTGTAATTTCTGAAATATGGACTGAGCATCTAACAGCCTTAGATGAATTGAGACGAGCGATGGACTTAAAAGTGTTCTCAGGACTAAATCCCGTGTTTCAATTTCGTAACGACGCCTACAAGCTATTCGAACATTTTGAAGCAGAGATGCAGTCCCGATTTCTAACAAAAATAATGCTTCAGGGACTCAACTCGCCAACCTTATCAGGGGGCTCTCCGCCTAGAGTAAGCGGGCCTATTACGTTGGTAAGCGCAGCACTTGCAAACCGTTGGGTGACTCGAAATGAATTGTGCCCATGTCAATCAGGAAAGCCCTACAAACGATGCCATGGGGTGTTAAAGTAAGCAGAACGGCAACGCGAGCCCGTCAACCGGCAGCTCAAGCTGCCGGAAACAGAATAGTGGTGCACAAAGCGACGTAAAGTCGCAAGCATAGTTTAGGAAAATATTCGATAGCTAGACAGTACAGGTATATAACTTTAAAAGGAGAAATTATGCTTACAATAGCTGTATCGTCTAGGTCCCTCTTTCACGTTGAAGATGGGCACCAAATTTTTGAAACAGAAGGCCAGGATGCGTTTAACCAGTATATGCGCGAAAAAGAAGCGTTACCCCTTCGCCCAGGCCCTGCTTTTTCGCTTGTCAAGAAGCTACTCGCGTTGAATTGTCCCGGCGTACGGGACAAAGTAGAAGTTGTGCTACTTTCACGCAATAGCCCAGACGCAGGTATGCGAGTAATGAACAGTATCGCGCACTACCAATTGGACATTGAACGAGCGGTTTTTAGCCAAGGTTCTGATAGATTTAGGTACGCCAAAGCACTAGGTGCTCAATTATTTTTATCTGCCAATGCCTCTGACGTTCGAGCCGCGATTGAACATGGACTTGCGGCGGCGACGATGGTGCCAATTGAACAAAGCCATGAATTCGATGACATGACTATTAGAATTGCGCTGGATGGGGACTCCGTTGTGTTTTCATCGGAGGCTGATGAATATTACAGACAAGAGGGCTTAGCAGCGTTTAGGCTTTCTGAATCGGCAAAAGCGCATATCCCGCTGGGAGACGGCCCATTCCGTGCATTTTTGCAGGCGCTCTATGACTTACAAAAACAACTGCCAGTGGATAATCCGCCTTTGAAAGTTGCACTTGTTACTGCACGAGGGCTGCCTAGCCATGCACGAGTAATCTACACGCTACGTTCATGGGGAATTAGATTTCATGAGGCAATTTTTGCAGGAGGGCACGATAAGGGGCCATTATTGCAAGCATTTGGCGCAGACCTGTTTTTTGACGACACACAGAAAAACATTGATAGCGCAACTAGCTGCGGAATAATGACAGGGCATGTATTGTATGGAGCAGGAGAAGGTATCACAGCAGTTCGCTAATTAATTCAAATGACCGCAAATTTGCGGTCATTTTTCTTAAGCGTCGAAGCCGCCTACATGAATCCTGTCCAAAAGCTCAGCAGTCGACGTTTCTTGCTTGTGGCCTAAAAAATACTGAATTTCAACGGCAGAGGCTCCCTCATCTTGAAGCTGCTTCGCAACACTTGCTCTAATCCGGCCCACCCCCATCCCCCTAATCTCAATTCCAAGTACCTTTGTAGATAATCTATTGATTTGCCGCCACACTGTACTTGTGTCCAGCGTTCCACCATATTCGTTCGCAACAAAAAGAAGCTCAGTACGCGTCTTACACGGGTGAGCTGCTAACCACATGCAGAGGCGCTCCGCGCAAAAGTCGCTCAGATGGAAAAACCGACTAGTTGGAGGGCACCCGACATGCAGCATAGCGGGTGGCCCAAAGGTAATAGAAGACTGAGAAAGGGTTAGTACCTCATTATTTCTAAGCCCCGTTTCTCTCAGGACGGCCAGCATAGCCGCGAGTCGGAGCCCTTTCCAACCTCGAACTAACGAGGGAGCAGCTTGCGCTAGGAGCAGCAACTGCTCCGAAGGTAGCGCGTCACAATCAGGCCTAGCATCCCGTAGAAACATACGGCGGAGTTCCCGAGAGTTATCCCCCAGCGAAGGGTCCGCTCTTCGTAAAATTTTTGATACGGTGGAAAAAAGAGCATATAACCTTTTTTGAGTAGCATACTGACCTCCCCCTTTAATAGCTCCTAATAGCTGAGAAGACGTAGCGGTAAGCGGAGTGGTCTGCTGAAGTAAAAGGCGGTGGCAAAAGCCCTGCCACATGCTTGCATACACGTTGTAGCTCGCTTCACTTAGTTTCCAGCTAGACAGTTTAATAGCTTTATCAAAATCTGACATTTTAGTCCTTAAAATGCAATTAACGCAAAAACTATGTATATTATAGACTAAATACAGCTTTATATAAACATAATTGCGTTAATTGCATTTTTAGTATAAATGAAGTGTATAAACTAAATTTACAACGAAATCGTATATGGCACCCTTTGACTTTAATGCGTGGAAAGAAATGGCAAGTAACGACCCTCATGAATTCGAACGGCAAAAGAAAAAAGCCTTGCTAGCACTTGTTGCTGACGCAAAGCCAGAATCCAGGCAGGCTCTGTTCGAAATGATAGAAGACCTCTGCTCACCTTCTGAAAAAACTCCACTTGAAAAAATGGTAGAAGCACAAAACAAGATGATGGAATCTGCATTTTTGTTACAAAACGCACTCCGGCACCTTACTTCCAACTTGGGATTTGAAGTTCAGCAAACAGAGCTCAATCCAGACTTAAAATTCATCGAGCTAATCGTTGTCGCACCAGCTACCGTTAGTACCTAAAAATCAATATAAAGATAAGGGCTACACCTAGTAATGCCCAACCTATTCCCATCGATAACATCGACTTTAAAAAGAATACCCTTTGCAGCACTAATATGGGGTATCTGCGCTGTAATAACGCCAAAAGCAAGTTTGCCCGTCCAAGCGCGGGAGGCTACACAACTAATGCGTTATCAGGCAACCCAAGAGATGTCCCACCCTCTGACAGCGTATTTAGCTGAAAAATATAATCGGCCACCTAAACTAATAAAAAAAATAATAACATTAGCTTATGCAGAGGCAACGCGAATCAACGTAAGTCCTTTACTTATCCTGGCGATGATTGAACAAGAATCGGGATTCGACCCTCTGCAATCAAATAGTTACGGAGCTACCGGTTTGATGCAAGTGGTAGGGCGGGTACATAAAGATAAGTTACCGCTAAACGCATCCCTTAGCGACCTACTGGAACCAGCAACAAACATACACGTTGGCGCCAACATACTAAAAGAGTATTTAAAAAAGAAAAAGGGAGACCTTAATAAGGCGCTAGCACAATATTCGGGAAATTCAATAGGATATGCTAACAAGGTAGCCATAAGCAAAAGAGCGCTTGAGCATCGATGCCGCGGATTTTCCGAGGACAGCGCGCAGCTCTTAGTCGCGGATGTATATTAAAAGCAATAACAAAGTAGAGTCCCCGTTCGCTATACCTGTATAACAATAACGACATATCTAAGATTAAGGCACTATCATGTTTTCATTAATTGTATCCATTATCTCAATTGCGCTTGCTATCGCGCTGTCCGCTGCTGCGATGTTTTACGGGGGAAATTCGTTTGGCGCTTTAAGTCAAAAGGCGCACGCGGCGCAGCTAATCGATGAAACACAGCAAATACAAGCAGCTATTCTTTTATTTAAAGAAGACAATGCTCGACTACCTATTTCTAGTGCCGAACTTACAATAAGTGGAAAGTATTTGAAATCAATGCCCACTGGCTGGGAAGACGCATCTACAGTTTTCAAAACAAATGCAGGAAGAGGGATAGGGGAGTCAACTTGTCTGGACTTTAACAAGCAGAAGAACATACCCTTTGTGCCTAAGTGTTCCGATGAAGCTTACCGCCAAATCGTTGTTTGTTGCATAGACACTCCCTTATATTAAAAACGAGCAGATAAACTACTCGTTTTTTACGTCATACGGACAACT
The DNA here is from genome assembly GCA_030646715.1 of Agitococcus sp. Lineage (GTDB taxonomy): Bacteria > Pseudomonadota > Gammaproteobacteria > Pseudomonadales > Moraxellaceae > Agitococcus. Next base: position 50,010 of record JAUSLJ010000016.1, on the reverse strand, counting down.
TCGCGGCCAAGCTACGCAACAGCAGCACAACAGCGGGGGAGGCGGACGCCGCCGCAAGAACAAAGTCTAAGTCCTCTACGAAAACCGAAGCATCATCCGTTTTTGCGGCATCCAGGCGAGCGTCACTTGATAGCATCTGTGCAAACACGCTCTCAGGCGCAATTGCTTGTACGGCGAGAACTTCATCGGTGGCCGCAACCTGTAACCCCACCATATCGAAGATATCGGCTACATGAGGCAGTTCCCATGCGGTAAGAGAGTAATCTACAGCACTTCCGTCCCAGCTCCAAACTCGCGGTACGTGCTGCATTAAATCAATTGATAAAGGCTCGATGTTCCCCGGATTATGCCAAAGCGTGCCTTCGCACTTGACACTTGGTTTAGTTCCATGCATGTGTCCGTTCACAACCATCGCAATATTTTTAATTGGTTTTAAGGGACCAGCACCCGGATAAGCCCCTCCAAATGCCAAATCATGATGCGTCACCATAATTTGGATTGCGTCAGCATCAGGCACAGCATCCGGAATGGCCGTGCCGTGTGGCACAGCATGTAGCAATACTCGCTTGTCCTTAATGTTGAACTCAACTATGGTGTCGGTATTAAGTACACGAACCACATTTGTTTGTGCTAATAGGTAGAGCGCGTCCGTATTACCCAAGTATTTTTGTTCCTTGTCATGATTTCCGTCCAAAACGAGGGGGGCATGTGGAAATTTCTTCAGGACAGCAATTAGCCTGTTTAACATCACCAAGCTGGAGTCATTATTCTTGTGAAATAAATCCCCTAGGATTAGGGGAACGAAATTATTTTGCGTGCATATTTCAGCTGCGACCTCCAGCTTCCCAAGCACGCTACTAAGATAGTCATCTTTTCTACGGCCGATACGAGTAGAGCAGACGTGAGGGTCCCCTATGTGTAGTATTCCTGCGCAAGTAAATGAAAGAACAGCCGACGAGGGGCTAATGTACATGAGGAGCTCCATTGGAAGATAACATCGTGTTTGAGAGGGGAGCACCGCATGCGGGGCACTCTTGCCCCAATGATACCCAGAGCTTTTCAAGCACTAAATCCTGTGCTGAAACCGCGGCACTAGTAACATCATAATCGGCTTGGCACTGCAGCACTTGCCTGGATTTTACGTCTATATCCTGGATAATTTTCAGTAGTTGTGACGGAATAGCCAACTCTGGCATTAAAGGAACAGAAGGAAGTTCGTCCAGCGATTGAAAAATAGCAGGTTGTATAGCGCCTAGCTTCTTTCCCACCAAAACTAATGGTTGAAGGTCAAACAAGTCAGGGACGTCAGGCATCGTTGGGACTACAGCGTCACACCATAACGTGGACTTGGACAGAATTCCAGTTAGTCGCTGCAGTGAGGTAGTGTCAACTAATTCGGGTGAAGCCGCTACGTCCTCTAATGCCTTGGCTTCTTGTAAAATTTTGGCTCTATTTTTACTGGTCTCAGCTACTCGCTGCACAATATTTGTTAGTGTTTCTTGCGACTCCACCGCTTCTGCCAGCTCTTCCGATTCCATTGTCAGATTAGCTACAACTTCGTAAATGTTATCCAGCGTATTCATTTGTTTAAGTTGGTACCCTAGTTTAGCTAATTGTGCTTCACCAAGCGTAACCACCTCGCCATCTGCGCTTTTCTGGACATTATATGATTTCATCAGTTTAGGCAGATGGCTAGCCTCTCGTCCTACCGACAAAATCTGAGCACGACGAGGGGCCGATTCCGACAATAAAAAGACAGGTGCCTTCTGGCTGCCAACCTGAAAATTAAGGTCGTCAATTTTTTTTACGCCTAGTAGTTCAACAACCCAGTCAGGCACGCTATTTCGGCCTTTTACGGGGCTCTCCATCAATGCTTCCGTGCTATCCCCTTGAAAGAGTCTATAAATAACAACGGGAGCGCGAGTGCGGGACCGCGACCATTCAATACGTTGGTTATTTTCAAGATGAAAAATGACACGTGCTTCATCACACTTTCGTTTAATTACACTGTCAGTAGACTCGCCGTAAGCTACTACTTTCAGAGCAGATGCTATAGCATGCGACTTTCCATTGTTATTCGGTCCCAAAAAGGCGGTAGCACCGGGAAAGCAAGGAACATACGTATGGGAATGTTTCCTGAAATTAATTAGCTCAATAGCACGTACGCCCTTTTCAGTTGGGTCGGCCCAATGCTGTAGTATCTCGTCAGGGTTAGTGAACGCAATAACTTCGCCCTGCTCATCTCTATCAATATGCACGATATTAACTAACTCCTTAAAAAGGTCAGGGTCATGATGGCTAATAAAGAATGTTTGTGTATTTGTTTGTGAAGAGACCTGCGCTATAACTCGGATGAACGCGGCAATTCGGTCCGGTTTTACCCAGCAGTCCGCCTCATCTAGGACCATCAACCGTCGATTATTTGTTCGAGACAATGCCGCAAACTGTAACCCCGTAGAAATCACGTTTGTTACCGCACCGCCCTCTCCTTCTAGGACGTCACCAGCTTCGCCATCGTTCTCAATTACGATATCAAGCCAAGTTGTATTGTTTTTTATTTCAGGCAACAGTCTTACGTTCCCTTCTCCAGGAAGTACGTCATTAAGTACCGCGGTCAGTAGCCGATTAAATGCCCCTACACTTCGCTCGTGCGCACGAGTCTGCATGGCTTCAAATATTCTCGTAATTTCAGCGCCCAACCCTTGCCGTGCTTTAGCTTGACCGACTGAGTCCATTAAAGAGTTTTGCTGCGATAAATAGGCGGCACGAATACCTTCTAGCTTGGCGGCAGAAATTTCTAATTGTTTGACTTTTTGGCGAATCGCATTTGCGTCCATGCTACACCGCTATCTGACGTTCAATGTCTTGCAATTTTCGCTCTGTTTCATCTAAAGAAAAAATAAATTCCACTACTTTTAAACTATTTTCTTCTTCAATTTTTCTATACATTGCTTTAAGCTCGTCTAAATTCGCTGTTCCAAATAGACGAATAGCCTCCGCCTGAGCCTCCAAAGCTACCTGCTTATCGGTCTCCAGCCGGATATGCGCTGCTGTTTTTCGTGCGGTGAGTGTTGCATGTCGACCTTTTTGTTCAGTCAATAATTCTAGATTTGTTTTTTCGATTGCCATGATGGTAGTCCTTAAGTATTGAATCGGGAAATGTTCATTTCATTTCGTAACGTTGCTTGCAGCGAACGTATAAGCTCAAGCTTCATTCGCCCTAAGTCGTATCGTACTCTGGCACGGTTTGATTCTTGGCGCGCTGCAACCATGAGTTCCAAGTGCATAATGTACCGAGGGTCGGCTAATGCGGTCTGCTCTGCTTGTGCCATCGAGACCGTACGAGCTTTCTCCCCTAGCGCACCGCTTCTAGCTCCCGCAACAGTTTCTAGAATATAGCTGGCAAGCATACTTTTTTTTGTTTCTTCAAGTGCTGACGCAGCCGCATCCTTGTCCGCCCAGTCCTCCCCGTTAACGATAACGTTATTGGTTAATTTTTCAGGGTCGAACTCTCGAAGTAAACTGTTCATTGTTGTGGCTAAATCATTGGATTTCATATGCTCTCCTAAAGTACACAACCAGAATATCATATAAATTACTATTTGGCAGCTAAAATTCCAAGCGCTTTTAATATTTCAGCTCTAAGGGCATCACTTTGAGGCTTATTCTTAGACCAAAAACGCAGAGTTTTAAAGCCTGCAAATGCCGTAAAACTATCTCTGACTCGGTCTTTGTCGAAATCATGCATCTTATCGTCTAGTTCGATAAGGATGAGCGGTTTTAGCGAAATAGGGTCGCACAGTACATAATCAATTATCTTGCTCGAAAACGCAGCGCGAGTTTCCCAGTATCTGCTATGGGCTTTATCTAACTTAGTGTCAACTAAGGCCCCCAGCGAGACCTGTGCCATTATAACCAGGCGACTCTCGCATGCTTTTTGCAACCGGTGATAAAACTCGACCTCGTTTGATGTGAGGAATATTTTAGCTTTGAACCCGGTTCTTAATGCGGTGGGACCGTGGGTTAGCTTGTAAAAATACACCGCCCCAACCAGAGAAAAACAAACTAATAATAAAACACAAATTGCGACAACCATATTCCCTCCCAACTTCCATATACGTAAAGTACCTCTAATTATTTTTAGAATTGCTCAGTTTAAACTTTTTACTTAAAATTAATTAAACCAAGGCGTCTTCATTTATAAGTTTAGCACGGATTATTTAGATTTAAAATGTTTTTAGCTATTTTAAACAATCGCAAATGTGTTACAATGTTTTATCGCTCAAGGTTAACACTCTTACCTTTAGATAAGAGTTTTAGTACACCATAAAGGTTAAAGTTTTTCGCGGGGAGATTTGTGTAGGAATGCGTGTTTATACTCCGGCAGATTCACCCCTAAGTTCTTATATTAATCCGCCTTACCATATTGGAGTTTTAAGCCCATGGACATTGTTGAAAGAAAGTATTCCCCTCAAATTGCATTGACACTGCTTAAAGCAGGACACTCCGCCTTGCTATCTCGGCTATTTGCATCGAGAGGCATCACCTGTCCTACAGAACTACAGGGCGGGCTTACCGAACTGCTGCCTTACTCGGACCTAAAGAACGCCATCGAAATGGCAGCTGTGTTGGCGGAAGCAATTGAGACTTCTAAAGAGCTCGTAATTGTGGCGGATTATGACGCTGACGGGGCAACTGCATGTGCGACCGGCGTTCGTGCATTGACAGCTTTTGGCGCTAAGGTACGGTATGTGGTGCCTGACAGACTAACTCAGGGTTACGGGCTAACCCCGGGTATTGTTCAAGATGTCGCGAGTATGCGGCCTCGCCCTGATTTTATTATCACTGTCGATAATGGAATTGCGTCTCATGACGGCATTGCCTTGGCAAATGAACTAGGTATCGCCGTTCTTGTCACAGACCACCACTTGCCCGCTGATACGCTACCCGCTGCTCTTTTAATTGTAGACCCGAGCCAACCAGGCTGTACTTTCCCTTCAAAATCTATTGCCGGTTGCGGCGTTATGTACTACGTTATGTGGGCTCTGCAGGACACCCTGAGTCTCATGGGCCTTCCTCAAAAAGACCTTAACTTTAATGTAACAGACCTATTACCAATAGTAGCTATCGGGACTGTTGCTGATGTGGTAACACTCGACTTCAATAATAGAATTTTGGTATCTCAAGGTATTATTAAGATTAAGGAGGCCTGTTTCTTCCCTGGAATTAAAGAGCTTATAAAGATTTCGGGGAAAAGCACTACTAACCTTGCGACTAGTGATATTGCGTTTGGGATTGGGCCCCGTATTAACGCTGCTGGTCGTCTTCAGAGCATGACGGCAGGAATCGAGTGCCTGATAACTAACGACGAACAAGTAGCTGTAGCACTCGCGATTGAACTAAACTCGATTAATAATCAGCGAAAAGAGATAGAAGGCGACATCACGGATGAGGCTACACATCGGCTATTGACCGATGTGCAGCCGTCAAGATATACCGCAGTTCTTTTCGCTGAAAATTGGCATCACGGAGTCATTGGTGTTGTTGCCGGACGAATTAAAGAAAGAATTTGGCGCCCCACCTTTGTGCTGGCTTCAGGGCATGAAGGTGAACTTCGAGGAAGCGGACGCTCGGTCCCCGGCTTTCATCTAAGAGATGCGCTGGACCTTGTAAGTAAGCGTTCAACGGGCTTATTGTTGAAATTTGGGGGGCACGCTATGGCGGCGGGGGTGTCAATTCGTGCGGGCGGTTTGGATGAATTTTCAGCCTTATTTGAGGAGGTCGCTCGTGAACTGCTGCCCCCTTCGGCACTTAACCAGATATTAGAAGTTGATGGCGGGCTCTCCTCCACTGAGCTCACCCTCGACACAGTTTCTGCGCTAAAGCAACAAGTCTGGGGCCAAGGGTTTCCGGAACCACTGTTTATGGACACTTTTGATGTAATTGAGTCCAGAGAAATGGGTGGCGGAAAGCACCTTAAGCTAACTCTTCGCAAAGATGGGAAAATCTACCAGGCGGTTAAATTTAGACACCTAGAAGGCAGACCGGCACCACGCATCCTTGCAACGTATAAAATCGATTCGAACACGTTTAACAATAGAACGGACCTTCAGCTACTATTGGAGAATTACACAACAGCGTGACCTATCTTGACCTTTTTTCGTCACCCTCCGGTTTCAACGTTGAAACCGGAGGCTCCCTTCGCGTGTTGCCCAACATAAAACAACAAAAAAAATAAGTAATTTAACCAGAATATCCCTCTCAACGCTTTCCGCTAATCATGCAACATACCTGTTTCAACGTTGAAACTTGGATTCAGATATTGAGTTACTTTAACTGATGCTATGTCCAATAGCTAATTTCTTACAATTTACTATTTTTCTAAAATTTTAAATATTGACAATATTATAGATATTTTATATGATTCAAACACTTTAAACTTTTGGAGTAACTCGTGATAACTTTCTGTGTTTTTAACCAAAAAGGGGGGGTAGGCAAAACGAGTTGCGCCATGCTCATTGCAGATGGGCTACAAAAAAAAGGAGCACGTGTGCTCTTGGTTGATACTGACCCTCAGAAATCGGCACATATGTGGGAGGCCCGAACTGTCGAGGGATATTCGCCATATCCTGTGCGAGTAGAGGCAGTGAGCGGTCTAAGCATTGCCGAGTTTTCTAAATGGCTTACAAAGCGGATTTCAGACATTGATTATCTTATTATTGATACACCTCCAAATTTGGTGAGTTTAGAGCTTGAAGCTGCGCTCTACATCTGTGATGTTGCTGTACTACCTATTCAACCGCATGTCGCGTGTATAGACGCGTTAGAGAAAGTTATTCCGCTCGTAAAGAGCATAGAGAAAAAAAGGGGGGCACCTCTTGATATTCGGGTTTTGCTTAATCATTATGTCGGACGACGGTCTTCTGAGAAATATTTGCTAAGTTCTATCAAGACTATAAGTCCTTGGCCAATATTAACGGCAACACTGAAGGACTTAGCTGGATTTTCCGACGCTTATACCTATCGAACGTCCTTGTATACGCTGTCAGGGACTTCCGATGCCCGAAAAGCTTTAGACACCTTAGTAGCGGAGTTAACGACATGAAAAAAGGACGAAATTTAGAAGCGCTTGGCGCATCGCTGAATAGGCTGGCACTTTTAGCAGAAGAATCTGCCGAAGACGTGCCGAATTTAGTGTCTCAACCAATATTGTCAGACGAGCATCCCCCGTCACTATTACTACAAACACTGAGCTCGACCCCTGTCAACTTGGAGTCTACTCACACAGGGGCTCCCCCTGGATACTTAGACTATGTGGAAGGAGCTAGCTATCCACCGGGCTCACGCATTTGGATGCCTCTATCCGTTACCAAAGAACACCCTCGCAATCCTCGCTATTTTTATTTTGATGATGACGAAGATTGGAAGTCGTTACTTCGCTCTCTGGCAACACACGGACAATTAGAACCGGCCCAGGCTTATGAGTGCGATGAAAATGGAAAGTTCCCTCTTAAAAGTGGGCATCGGCGGAGACGTATGCTGCTTAGCTTAGCTAAAACCCATATCGCACTAGAAATTGTTGCACCAAGCAAATCATCGTTAGATGACTACGTTCAAGCACGTGCTTTAAATGTAGAACATAAAGCGCAAAGTCATTTCGATGACGCAATCCGATTTAAGGAGTTACTGGTCGAGCAAATATCTGCTGATGCACAATCGTTAGCACTTACACTCGGCATTTCAAAAAGTGAAATGTCTAAAAGTTTAGCCATTGCGGAGCTACCTTCGGCAATTATTGAGTCAATGGCAAAAAATATTAAAAATTTTGGATTATCCTCTGCGTACCAAGTTTTTTGTTACTGGAAGCAAGTGGAAAAAAACGAAAGCTTAACATTGGCTTTAGTTAATCGTGCTATCGCGCATAACTTGAGTGTTCGAGCGCTTGAATCAATGGTGAAAGATTCAGTTGCATATTTACCTAACGCCCGAAAAAAACGGGAACAAGCACTGTCTAGGGTTGAGTTAGTCGGAGGCGAGTTAAAGGCTTTTGATGGTAGGATGTCTCTTGAGTTAGGGGACCTCTCTGACGAAACGAGAAACCATATATTTTCAAAAATTGTAGAAATATTTAAAGAAACAGGGCTTATTCTTGATGAAGGAGTTCCTGCGACATAACCGCCATTTAAGCTACCGCTGTTCGCTTAGAGCCTAGTTTCGACGTTGAAACTAGGCTCTTTTTATTCAGATAGAGAAAGCACTACAACAGCAGAATAAGCACCCTACATCAGTTTCAACGTTGAAACCAGTGCGCCAATCAGGACACTGTCTAAAAACCGACGCAAACGCATACGAGAGCCGTGCACTCTATTTTGATATTGAAATAATTTATCATCTTTCATTCAAACATAATGCATCAGCGATTTGATTGTAGATGCTAGGTTGGGTTCACTACGTTAAGCACCCCCCCTTTAAAACCACCTTCAATTCCGGGGTTACGATTAAGACTAAAAGGACACGCCTTTGATTTGCGAATAATACCTGTCCGGATTGGTGCTAACAGCACCTATCAACCTAATCTGGGGGCGATAACTCATCACTAAACACTACTTTGTGCTCGCCACCTTTAACCAAGCAATACAAGCACAAAGTAGGAAAATACCCAAAAGTTATCACCCCCTATGTGGAATATTTCTTTAATTGATTAAAGTAACCATACAAAAAAAATGAAAACAAATCATAAATATCTCCACAATTTTCACACAGTAACGCAATAGGATAGGCCACTAAGGAAAACGCCTTAGTGGTTTCAACGTTGAAACCGGGGGCGCACTACGCCCCACGGGGAATTATTTTTGTAAACTCAAGTCTAAACTGCAAGCATCAATCCTTAAAATGTTTAACATTTCAATAAAAAAGTCCGTCCCAAATGAAAGAGTACGTAGCTTCGCCACCTGACGGACAGGGGCGCTACACCTCGTTCTAACGTCAATACTCGGAATATTACGCTAAGCCCCGCCAGTAATAATCAAATAAATAACCAAAAAGATAGCACTGTGTTGATACGAATGCCTTATCAACCAAGTAATGGGCAACCCTACTTTCGGCGGCAGCCAAGCGTTACACGCTGGAGTCTGTTTCAACGTTGAAACTTAATATACGTGCAAACATGTGTCGAAAAAGCCCACTTTAACACTTCATAGGTACGCTAAGAATCGATGAGCCTAGTGGTAGTTAATTAATAAGCGGCGCAGCTAATGCTAAAAAAGGTGGTGGGCGTAAGTAGTAAACCTAGGAATAGAAGCAGAAAAGCACTTAGACTTTTGCACGGAGGAATACTGATACAAAAACAAGGGCTTTATTACTTAGGAACTCGATTACTGTCCAGCGATGGTTTCAACGTTGAAACTAGTATTGCCCGCTGGTCTAATTACAATTAGGCTCTTCTTCGCTTCCTCCCGGCAACAGCATTCCGTCAAGTTTTCCTCGTAAAAATGCAATGTCCTCCTGCTGTTTGTTAAATCGCTGCGTCATAGTAATACGCCAGGTTTCAGCCTCATCCCTTGCCGCAACATACTTGGCCTTCCATTTTTTAGCATCTTCACGAGCGTCATCGATGTCAATCAGCATTTTTCTTTGAATCGCATCGAACCGAAGAATGACTCCCGATAACTCATGAGCAATAAGCGTTTTATCTAAACTCAAACTACCACTTAATTCTTTGCATAAATTTTTCAGGTCTTGAACCTCGATAACAGCAGTTTCAACGGAAAGCACTTGTTGGCCCAACAAATGTATCGTCTCCAACACTTGCTTATTCCCCGCAGTTGCTTCAGTGAGCAACGCTGCTAACTCACTCAACCCAACCCTCTCAACTACTTTTACAGTTGAGAGGGCACCTGAAGCTGCGTTCGGGTCCTGTTGCTCCGCCATGAATTTCTTCAACTCTTGGACAATCGTATTTGGGCTCCCCTTTCCACCAAGCATATTTCTAATCACAGTAGGCGTCGGGATGCCTCCATTATCACGAATTAACTGAGCGGCCTCTCGTACCTTCTCCCGTGTGTCTGTCAGGCGTGCCACGATTAATTCCTCTCCTAATTACGATATTACGCATTATTACACGCATTTATTTATTTTTGCCAAAATACCGTGGAACATCTGCGTATTTTACTTATTAGCACCAAAATTAAATGATTGTATTCAAGGACTTAGGCGTTACTAGGAACCCTATTTATTTTTCCGTGGAACATCGTATAAAGCATGCGCTATACCCCCTAACTATCGAAATTAATGCCTGATATTTCGTAATGTCGTGATTTATCTTTTCGCATATAAACCGGCTCGCTATGTGTATTCAGGCTAAATAACAAATATTGAGGATACGATGGGTCGTGTAATTCCAATTCTAGATGCAATGCGAGTCTCTCGGGACGATACGGCACTAATTTTTATTGATGAATGCTACGAGAAATTAGAACGATTATCCGATTTCAAAATGCGTAGCGGGCAGAAAGATTTATCCAAAGATATCTGTCGAGCCTTAGTCGCTGGCGACCCCATTGCAGCCGAGGCGCCTACTGGCACGGGCAAAACTTTAGCATATCTAATCGGCGCCATAGCTGCGGTAGAAAAACTGAGAACTACAAAAGAAATTCCTATTGTTGTTGCCACTGCAACCGTAGGGCTTCAGTCTCAGATTTTAACAGGGGACCTCCCTCGCTTATTCGAAGCTGGAATACTCAACCCTTTTGATTGCGTAATAGCAAAAGGACGTAGCCGCTATTTTTGCGCAGCAAATGCCGAACGTTTGCTGGAAGGAGGCGATGACTCCACGCAAGTGGACCTATTCGACGCGAATACTAATCAAGCGCGACTCGAGCAGCAAGGGGTCCAAGAGCTCTTGGAAAGTTGGAAGTCAAAGACCTGGGAAGGGGACAGCGACAGCTATAATGGAAAGTTGCCATCAATCTGGCCACATGTCGCTGCTAACGCAGAAACATGCCTAGGTCACAAGTGCGACTACTATAATTCTGGGTGCCCTTTCTTTAACGCTAGACGCGCGCTGTCTTCCGCTAAAGTAATTATTGCCAACCATGACTTGGTACTGTCCGATTTAGCGATGGCCAAAGAGGGCATCGACCCTCTATTCACCGCAGGACGCTACATTGTCGTATTTGACGAGGCACATCACCTTCCCGACAAAGCGCTAGATATTGGAGCAGGGCATCTTGCCATAACTACTATTCTCAGCGATTTGAGCAAGTTAGTTGCGTATACAAGAGCATGGCAAAAAAGTCCTGATTTGATGCGAATACTTGAAAAACAAAAAGTACAAATTTCAGAGTTTGAGCCCTCATTTTTAGTTAACTCAATAAATGCAATAAAAAATGAGCTTGCTAACGTAGACGTGGACCCAGAAACCTATCAAGCAAGATTTATTGGAGGGATGCTACCCCCTGGGCTAACAATTGCCATTTCTCAAGCGTTGGAACACAGTTCTTCCCTCCAAAAAGCTATACAAGACGCCACACAAGCATTGAAGGGAAGTAACTTAGTTGAAAAGTCGCCGCACCTAAAAAAACCAGTATCCGACCTCCTTGTGCAATCCGCTTTTTTCGGTAGTAAAATATCTAATATAGTAAAAACCCTAACACTTCTGGCCGGGAATCAACGGGCGGTTCGCTGGGCATATCGTAAAGAAACCGAAACATCCTTGCACACCTCGCCTTTGGAGGGAGCCGATGTACTTCGAGACCTACTATGGAGCAGTGAGCGAGTATCAGTTGCAATGGTATCCGCAACACTGCAAGATTTTGACGGCTTTGACCGATTCAAGGCACGATGTGGGGCAGGTGATGCTCTAAGAACCGTAGCGTTGCCCCACATTTTTCCCTACCGTGAAAATACAATGTACTTGGTGACGATGGACCATAGCCCTAGAGCTGATGAACGAGCAAAATTTATAGAAGAGCTGGCGATTTCAATGCCAAAATTTATAAATCCTTTGGAGGGAACTCTTGTCCTATTTCCCTCAAGAGCTATGCAAGAAGTGGTCGTTTCCGCATTACGTGCGAAATTTGGCAACTTGGTAATGGTGCAAGGCGATAAGGGTATGAAAGAGCTAATTTCTGACCATAAAACTAGAATAGACGGGGGAGGCGGGAATATCCTCTGTGGCCTGGCAACTATGGCCGAGGGCCTTGACCTACCGGGTAAGTTGTGCTCGCATGTAATAATTTGCGCGCTTCCTTTTTCAGTGCCTACCTCTCCTGTGGAGCGAGAACTACAGGAATTAATGGGGAAAGAATACTTTGGAAAAAGGGCGTTGCCGGATGCATTAACAAAATTAATTCAAATGGTGGGTCGGCTGATGCGAAGAGAAACGGATAGAGGCCGTATTACCTTATTTGATAAAAGAATTGTGTACTCAAAATGGGGTCGTAAAATGAACGAAGCATTACCCGCTTTTAGGAGAAAACTTGTTAGTCCCGACTGCCCTCCAATTTTCGCAGGAAACTAACTTAAAAGGGTATGCCTTCGCTAAGCTTACTTAGAAGCCTTTTAGCTTTAATCTTTTTAAATAAAGAAATCTGACTAACGAACTTGGCACTTACGATACCAGTGTTGACGCTCAGCTAAATCGGCCATACCCCGTAATGCCTTGAGTCACATACGCGCGCACTTCTAGTCCCATAGGGCGATGCGGATTCACGAAGGTATGTTGAGAGGTGAGGTTGCACTCGTTTTGACACAAAGTTTATCAACTGTACGGTTTTTTTAATTTGGGGACAGCGCCAGATTGCGGAGTAATCCCGAGGTTGTCCGCTTGCAGATAAAGGCACCAATTCAAAATGCGGTATCCGAACGGACTAAGGGAATACAGACCTTTGGTATATGGCGCAGGTTGGCAGCTCATATCAATCGATAAAGAACACTTCCCGGTTTAAACTCGATTAGCTACAGTAACTGCACGGTTCTTTGCATTCAATTGCAAATAAATAACGTTCAATCTAATCATTAAAGGCTCGACTATGTTGCATAAAGAATTCTGGGGGCTCCTGTTCCTCTCGCTCGTTGTATGGATTTTTATAGCTGGAACCCCTGATAAGCGCATTGAAAATGCGTGCCGACCAGTTGGGTGGGCAGGCAACGTTGTCACCTCGCTCTCCGCTCTTGTAATCCCCAGCCAGCAGCAAACAACACAAGTCTGGTTTAACAAAATAGAGTATGGCTGCCGATATCTAACCTGGAGGCTGTTCTACCAAGACGCTTACAATGCTTGGGTAAAGGACCAGTCCATCGCGCCTGCAACGAGGGTAGCCCCTGATATGGTTGCTAAGCCCCTTGCACCTGAACCTCTCGCTGCTTCAAAATAGTGATGAGGGTCGCTTATGTAAAGCCTTTAATATTTATTGTATTGGGGTTGTTCGCCCTCGTGGCTCAGTGCGCTACGCCGGTGGTTGACGTAGTGAAAATAATGAGTTTTTCTTGCCCTGTTTGTCGAGAGGCCGAAGTGCAAGACACAGTCATCGAGCAACAAACAACTGAAAGAGGAGGCCGGTTTGTAAGAGCCCCCGTTCCTACGGTAGAGGGTGAAGGCAGGTTTAAAGAATTGGTGTACTACGCTTCTCGGGATAGCAGCGCGCGATTCGCGGAAACTGTCAAAAATTCAATCTATAAAGGAGTACAGGACCAAGGTATTTCTTTCAGCGATTTGCTGCAAGTGTACGTTTGGCTTCAAAGTGACATCCCAAATAATGACTCCCAGCTACAGGCCCTTTTCTCAGGAGCCCAAGCCGCACCCGCACAAGCAGCCTTAGCGCGTGCTGCTAGACTCGCAACCCGAGCCGGCGTTCAGTCATTGCCCGCTTACCTAATTATGGTCGATGGACAAGTTTCTTCGATTGTCGATGCTACCTCCGTGCCCGGCGGTTCTCTTATAACAGTACGTGAAGAAGTCCTAAGTCGTGTTAATAAACTTTATAAAAGGTGATTTATTATGATAACTGAAGTGCCTGGCCATGTCGCCAACTCAGCTTATGTGCAAAACCATACTCAGGTAGTTGGAGGAAGTAACTGGGACTTGTCCCGTTCCGCGGTCGAAACGCCATTAACCTTACTGCCTGAACCTACACCGCTTAAAGCACCCGGTTTGTCCTCGTGCGTGTGTTACGCACCTCAAGCAAATATGCCCACTTACGCTCCGAATATGGTTTTTGAATTTGGAAGAAACAGCGTTTTGCTCTCTGCGTCTACCTTACAAAAGCTAAAACGACTACCAAAACAAATTGAAGTAGTCGCAGCGCATGCGGATAAGGACGAAGACCAACCACAGCAACTAGCGAAAAAACGTGCAGAGGTCGTTACTAGGCAACTACGTCAATACGGCAAGCATGTCCTAAAGGTTCGAAGTTTTTCCAATGAAGACCGTGTATTTCAAGATAGTACGGGTAATCGACGTGTCGAAGTGTATGCAAAATAGGAGAAAATGCCCCGACTACAGCGCGTAGCAGTTAGTCAGGGCATTTTCTCCTAACCACACGTGCGAACGTTCACGCCGCAGTCATCGGCACTCTGGCGAGCGACTGAACATTACACACCCATACATCCGCGAGCACCGTCGATATTCTCGATGAACATCCGGAACTTTTGCCGGTGTGTTCTCTGATGACCACCCCATGTGCCACTAACTTTAACAAACATATCAACCCGCGCGCCGTCATGTTATAGGCCGCTTCAATTGCCGCACGGCGTAAGTGACTGGGCATTTTGCCCAGCTTGCGACGCATTACGACATACTTGGTCACCTGCCGTTTGGCGGTCGGGTGAAACAATGATTCCACCGCAAGGTGCCTACGGGGAACTTTGGCTAGTTCTGGCCAAGGGGTCAGAATCACCGTCGATAAAGCCAGCACCGATTGCCGGTACACAGCAATCGTTCGTGCAACGTTAAGCCGCAACGCCGGCGTTGAGGCAAGTTCGTGGGATTCGGAGCGGATGAGCGGGGGTATTGTTGCAATACAGTAAGTATAGCTAAAAGAGGGGCAATTATTTAAGAACTGGGCTTCTTTAAATTCGTTAGCGCCTACTGTCTTTAGACTTTAGGGGCACGACACCCTTAAACCAAAGAGCTCCGTCGAGGTACAAAACTTCGTGGCGCGCATCTTCCAACTAAACTCTGTGCGCTATTGATGGAAGGTGCGCGTCACAGTTACTCAAATATCCGCTACTTTCGATATCTATGCTGAATTTAAGAAAGCGCACTCCAAATATAAATGCAGTAGTTATAAGTTGTCACGAGCGGTTGTACTCGTCCACCCACATCTATAAGTATTTTAGGAGATTAAATTGATACATGCATTTTTCCTCGTTGGAACGATTAAGAAAATCCAAGTTTCAGAGCCAAAAGACCCAAAAAAGAACGCGAGTGCAGTACTGCTTGTTCAATATGGCGTAAATCGCGAGTCTACCGGCGGTGCCGTAGAATTTGTGAATGCGGTGATGATTCGAGTGCCAAGCTTTAAATACCCACAAATTAAGGATAAGTTGCGTATCGATGCATCTGTCCAAATTAACGGACATTTGCAAGGTGTTTTTAAATCTGTTATGGACGACGGCTTCTTCACAACTGAGTTGGTCGCTGACCGTATCTTTGTTGATGAAGACAATGTAAAAAGCAAAGAAGTGCCGGACGCAGAGTAGTTAGTAATGGGCGTAGTACCGTCATTACCCCCCTACGCCCATGTATCACAAGAGGCCGTGCTATGTGCAGCACAGGCCTCTTTACGTTTTGGCGTGCCCGAACTGCTCCTCCACGCAATTATGGGAAAAGAAGATGGTAGAACCGGAAAATGCAGTAAAAACAGGGATGGGTCGTATGACTGTGGCTTGACACAAATTAATACGAGCTGGGCACCCTTATTTGAAAAAAGCAATGTTCCCTTTTATTACGTTGTGCACGACGTCTGTACGAATTTGCAAGCAAGCGCATATATATTAAAGGACAACTTTAATAAAAAAAAGGGGGACTGGCGGGCCGCCATCGTTGCATACAATATTGGTCCGAATAGTACATCTCCCGCCAAAAATGTCATAGGCACTAAGTATGCAACAGATGTAATAACACGTTGGTGGGGCTTCCAACATTGGGTTGAGACTCACCCTCGGGGGGCACCCGTTACTACTACGTTGGCTAGCACCCAGCTAATATTTTCGCCTTAACTCGTTCAATAAAAGACATTTTTGCTACCTCAAAGCAAGCAGGCTGTCAACTTATATAAAAAGATTGCTATACCTTTTGTGAGTACCGCGTTTTCGCGATAGACACGTGTTTGCAAACACATCTAAAACAACAAGGAGCACTACAATGAAATTATACAAATCTTTGAAGCATCTTGCAGTAATGGCAGGGATTTCCCTGTCAACCTCTGCCGCGTTCGCGGGCAACACGTTGCAATCGTCAGACTCCTTTATCGGGTTTTACGATACTGTACTGGGTTGGACACAGGGCGCGCTAGGCGTTGGACTAGCTACCACTATGCTGCTGATGGGTGGCGCCATTGGTGTGGCAAAGAACTCGCCAATGCCTGCCTTGACCGGTATCGGCGGCGCAGCCATCCTTCACTGGGGGCCTGATGTCATTAAAAGCATTATGGTAACGGGCGGATTAATCTAACTCGTTACTAAAAAGCTCTCACAAGTTAGTGAGAGCTTTTTTTTTAAAAAAAACCAATCTAAAGCAGGTGATGCACTGTCAATTTTAGGGTCAGTCATTAGAGTATAAATCGTTAGCTATACCTGCATATGGCACAAGGATTTTTTTGCTCCTCTGTGTTTTCCTCTTTTTTATTTTCACTCTACTTTAAACATGAGCACAGATAGCCAAGCTTCACATATGGTGCCTTTTGACATAGAGGCTCCCGTTCCAATTATGTTCTGGGACCCATTAGAGTTCGTGCTCGCTGTAACTCTAATGGGTTTTGGGGTCATTTCTCAGCTGTGGGTTCTTGGGCTGGTGCTTGGCGGCGGAGTTCTTGTTGGGTCCCGGTATTTAAAACGAGGTGCCAAACGAGGTGCCATGCAACACATGCTGTGGGCTTACGGCCTGCAATTAGATAATCCCCTGGCAAAGGCGTTCAAGCCTGCATGGGTCAACGATTTTTACGACTAGCAGAGACTCAATTATGTTCGAAAAAAAACCTAAAGCCTACTTGGACGTTGTGGCGAACGCATTTAGCACGGTGCAAGCCTGGCGGTCCGCTGCCTTCCTCTTAGGTGCCTTAGCTGCATTCCTCGCATATGAACTCGTGCATCAATCCCAAAACACACCCGTAGTGCTAGTGCCTTATGACTTAGCCGCAAATGGCACCAACATGAAGGTCGTGACGAATGGTGAAATTAGAGGCACAAGCGTGGAATACCTGGCAAATATTGCCATGGCGGACCTAGGCCTCATCCTAAATTTTACGCCGGATAACGTTATTACCCAACATCGACGATTCTTAAATCGCGTGACAGAAGACCTCTATGGCCAACAGAGTGCAGCAATGCTGGCGCAAGCTGACGACTTAAAGAAAAAAGGGGTCACCCAGTCATTCTACACTTCAGACGTACGAGTTAAAGCAGATGGTAGCTCAGTCGAGGTAGAGGGCACCCAAATCAGGTACACCGGGGGGAAAGAAATGCTCCGCTCGACGCTTACCTACATCATTTCATACAAAGTATACAAGGGGTACATGCATGTTGCCGATTTGCGCCAAAAAACTGATGCTAAATAATTCAGTCGCGATAC
Source organism: Agitococcus sp. (assembly GCA_030646715.1). GTDB lineage: Bacteria > Pseudomonadota > Gammaproteobacteria > Pseudomonadales > Moraxellaceae > Agitococcus. Next base: position 32,219 of record JAUSLJ010000016.1, on the reverse strand, counting down.
TAGTCGCTAGCCTATGCTGTGTAGCGGCGAGTTCCACTGCCGCGGCCACAAAAACAAAACCAAAAACTATTGCTGCAAGCACCGACCAGTCAACGGTTGCTATCGCAGGGGTGGTGTCTGTGTCGGATTTTGAGTTGAATACGTTTGTGTTTTCCGACCCTGTTAAACGAATATTTTTCCCTGCGGGCTCTGCTGTAAAGGGTGCTCCTATCTACTTACAGGAAAACACTCAAGTAATGCTTCAATTTGATAAAGGTCAAAAACCAATTCAGATGGTTGCAGAACTCGCTAATGGCGGTACGGAGGCCATTCGTGTTCAGCCGAAGGCTATCCCTGGAGTTGTTCATGCAGTAAATGGGGCCCGCTCATCTAGAACCGGCTCTAAGAGAATTGTCGCGCAGGACTCTACCAGCCCTGCGTCTCCCCGTGCTGAAGACATTGAGCTTCTAAAAAAGTTGGCTGCTACGGGTGAGGCCCCTAGCGGGTTCGACCCTATAAGTTTGCCGCGCCCCACTCGATTCGATAAATTCACGGTAGTTCCTCTTGCTGGTTGGTCCGATGGGGCTACAAAACGAATCATTGTATTTTCGTTGGTTGCAGCACAGGGGCAGACCGCTGTTGTGTCGCCCCCTCAGTTCTATCGCCAAGGTATTTCTGCGGTAGTAGTCGATGGGGACGTAGTTGACAACGCTAATAGTCCTCAATTGTATGTAGTGGAGGACTTAAACAATGACTGAACCAAAAAAACAAGGGCTCGGCATTTTTATCAGCAAAAAAGATAAAGCTGCCTCGCCATCTGCCCCCGTGAGCGGAACCTCCGGAGGGAAACCAAAGGATGTGCAGAGACGTTGGCTGTATGTGGGGCTAGCTGCCGTTGGCGTAATGGTGACCGCGTCTACCTTATTAGGGCCCTCGAGTAAAGCTCCGTTGGTAGCGCCTGGAAAACAGGTGGTCCCCCTTCTCAACGTAACTCCAAAAGGAGTCGATAAGGCTTCCTTTGAAGTAGAAGTAGGGAAAGACCTTGCCTCCTTAAAAGATAAAGTATCAAAAATGGAGACAGAGCGAGCGCAGAAAGATTCAGAAATTAAGGCCCTTCGGGAGAGCGCACAAAAACCGAACAATAGCATGTTGCCTCCGGGCATTGTCGCGCCGCCTACGTTAAATAACACAGGAGGGTTGTCACCGGTAGGCACTGCCGCCCCTCCGGCACCTCCCGTGCCGATTAACATGCCTTTGCCCGATATGCAAAAAGTCAGCAATAAAGGTGCCAACGCTGCCCCCGAGCTGTTATTGCCTCCTTCGTCTGTTTCGGGGGCTCCCGTAGTATTTGACGCACCAAGCATAGCCACGCCTAACGCGCACCCTAGCAGCAGCGTAGCTACGTCGGGAGGAAACGTAGCGGCTAAATCGACTACGAAAAAGAATGAGGGCTTTGGGTTGCTACCTGCGGGGGCGTTTGCACCGATGTCCCTACTAAATGGACTAGACGCAGGAACATCCTCCGCTACACAGAGCAATCCTATGCCGGTTCTTATGAATGTAACCGAACAAGCTACGCTGCCCGGAGCCGCACGCTACAAAATTAAAAATTGTTTCGCGCTTGGGACAGGGTACGGCGATTTATCCGCTGAACGGGTGTATATCCGATTTTCACGCATGTCCTGCGTGGACAAGAACGACAAGCTTATATTAAGCCAAGATGTCGCCGGGTATGTAGTGGATAGCGATGGAAAGTTAGGTATGCGCGGTAAAGTCATGGATAGGCAAGGTGCTAAATTAGGCGCTGCTATGTTAGCTGGATTCGCTCAAGGTCTATCCGGCGCGTTGGGAGGTTCTCAAGGTACAAGTTCCTCTAGCCCATTAGGGGGGATTACTAACACGCTGACGGGAAGCGGAGCGCTTAGAGCTTCGGGACTAGCGGGGGCACAGTCCGCCACCGCACAATTGGCTGAATTCTATTTAAAAGAAGCACAGGCAATTTTTCCAGTCATTGCCGTTGATACAGGACGTACGGGCACCCTTGTGTTTACAAGCAGCGTTTCTTTAAATTGGACTCACGGCGATGCGCCATTTGTTCAAGAGCTAAAGCCAAACTAATGGCAGCTACTCCTCCAGTGTCCACCCCAGCGGTCGTATGTGTAGTCCAAGCTAATGACGTGCTAGGCCGAGTGTCCAGCGCGGAGGCACAACATGCCTTGGAAAGCTTAAGTATAGCGCTGCCAAAAACTAAATTTGACTCCGCATGGCCTGCCGCCTTGCCCGGGTTAATCGCCATTCGGTTGTCCGACGGGTCGGTGGGGTACACAGATAAGTCCGGTCGCTATCTAATTTTAGGACTAGTTCTTGATACTGCAACTGGCGGGGCACTGGACCAGCAATTAGATGGAAAACCTTAAATTATTTTTGGAGCAAAAATGAAATCGATTATTTTGGTCATCACCACTTCGTTAGCGTTATCCGCTTGCGCACTTATTCCTTCTGCACCCGAGTATGAATGCAAGCTCACGGAAGTCCAGGGCGCCAAGTGTGCCTCAATGGACGACTCATACAGAGCAGCACGCAGTATGTCAAAAGGTGACAACCTAAAAGTCCAGTCTGTGTTCGATTCTCGAGTGCAGTCCAAGTCCAACGTGTCTAATACACCGGTAGTGGGCCAGGCTTCAAATTTTCCAGAGCCCGGTCAAACAGGGATGCCGGTGTTTCAACAACCTAGAGTAATGCGTGCTTGGGTCGCGCCCTACGTTGATGCGGAGGGTAACCTGAGAACAGGAGAGTATGTGTATTTCGCTACGCCAGGGCAATGGAACTATGGGTCAACTACGCGTGCAGGGACTGCCTCTGGCATATTTGAACCGGGAAAACCGGGCAAGGCGATTACGCCCTCTATTGGTGAGGGACCTCGTGTAGCGGCAACTACGGCTAATGCGCCTCCGCGACCTGCAGAGACAATGCAAGACAACAAGTCTACCCCGGTCAATACTGCAGATAAAACGTCAATTACTCAGCCGTATCAACGGCTGTCGCAATAATAATAATAAATTAAAGGCCACCTATGTCGGCGCTAACCTCCTTAAAATTTATTTTTGGGCAAATTTCTAAATTTTTGCGCCCAGATATTTCGGGCCACGTTCCCGCAGCCATGGCAGCAGCAGACGGACTCACGTATCAAAGCAAGTTTGCCTCGCTATTTTCATATCGGTTTTTTGACCATGACTATAACGTATGCTATCTCGATGAAGGGGACAGCCCAGCTATCGGCTTTACGCTAGAAGTCCCTACGTTAGCTTGTGAGGCTTTTGCGGGGGCCCTTGCTGTAGATGCAGTGCTAGCCTTGTTGCCCTTGGATTCAGTAATTCAATTTAGTAAATTGATGGCGCAAGCAGCCGCGGAACGTCCATCAGTTGGCTACGTTACTGTCCGGCTACCTTACGTAGGTAGCCTAACTAATACGACTAGCTTACGCGCATTTGTTCAACAATGTCTAACCTTAAGAACTGAAATACAACGTCGATTTGCGCTTAGCAACATAGTGACGACGACACTCGATGAAGCGGGACTGAAATTTTTATTACGGGAGCTTACGAATCCGCATATAAGCACTGAGAACCGAGCATACCCTGTCCAACCGGGAATCCCCTTATTTCAGGACATCATCGCACAAAATACGCGAGTGACTATTCAGAAAAATGGAGGGCTAGGCTTCACCAATGAGGATGCGGAGTCACCGAGCGTTATCGTCGTAGTTATGACTGCCGATTTCACTCCTCGTCATTTGTATCTGCCGATACTATCTGACCCCGTCCACGACCCTTTAGGTGATAGCACTGAAATCAGCTGTGCGTACTGGGCGTACACAACAGTTCATATGATTTCGGGCGACGAAGCACATGAAGTGCTTGCGTCTAAGCTCGGAATGCGGGAGAGCGCCCCCCTGTCCGAAACAGCATGGTTTAGAGCAATGACGGGCATAGCCTTCGAAAACAACCCAGCAGCCCACCCGTTATTTCGCACATTAGCAGAGGGCCAACGTTGGGTTAGGGCGTATACCGGAATTAACTTATACACGGATGTAACGGATGCCCGCTATCTCACCGCTGTTACTACGCAGAGGTATAGGCATTTTGGATTTAGAGTTGCCGAAGAAGCTTATGTCTCCCTTCCAGCTTTTATTATGTCCTTACCCATGCAGTACGCGCCTTCAATGGATAGGTCGACTGATGGTCTACAACGAGCCGGACTAATCGCCATTGCTATACCAGAGCTAACTGATGTTTTGAGTGCCACTGACGCACACCAGGAATAGCGCGCTATTTGTGCGCGTCCTACTTGTTTATTTTTAAAAAGGTTTCACAATGACGGCAAATGCGGGTTTAGCTATATTAATGCAAAAAGGGTCTAAGGCTATCCGACCGGATGCGCCAGGCCAAGCTGCAGCAAAAAGGACTGACGCGCATGAGCTTACGATTAGAGCGTCCTTAGCTTCATTATTCTCATATAAATTTTTCGACCCTGTTCATAATGTATGTTATCTCGATGACGGAGGAAATCCTGCGCTAGGTTTCACGCTCGGAGTCACACCGTTAGCATCAGCGGGGATTGACACTGAAGGACAGTTTGAAGCTATTTTTACGAAACTGCCCCCTGATGCCGTCATTCAGTTTGGTAAGCTGGTAACACCGCAAGTCGAAGGGTTCTTGAACACATGGGCAAATGCTCGGCTGGCTAAGAACACGAATCCCTTACTTCGACAGATTGCTGAACGTAGGCTGGAGTTCATGCTGACAACAGCATCTGGCCCATCCATGCTCCCGAACACCCGACTGCATCCGCGTATGATGCAATGGTACGTTTCCGTGCGACTTCCGTATAAGGGTAACTTAAATGACGCTGCAGAGCTCCAAGCATTTGTCCGACAATGCTTAGATGTTCGGGGAGATATTCAAGGAACGCTGAAGTCTGGAATGATGGAGTCGCTCGTCTTAGACGAAGCAGAATTTAAATTCTTGCTCAGGGAGCTAGTTAATCCGCATGTTGCACCCGATGCAAGGCTCTATAACCGAGTTGATGAGGTTCCCTTGTCCCAGGATATCGTATCCCGAAATACGCGTGTTACGGTCCAGAAAGATGGCAGATTGGGTTTTTCAGGTGAAGCGGGGGAGCCAACAATTGTAGTGTCGACGCTGACCGTGGACAGCGCCCCAAGAACCTTATACCTCAATATGATGGCTAAGACGTTAGGGGACCCGTTAAAGCATGACGACCGTATCACATGCCCTTATTGGGCATATACCACCGTGCATGTGTTACATGCTGATGGCGCGCGGGATGCGCTAACAGCAAAGTTAGGAATGCTGAATAAGCAAACCATGTCTGAAAGTGCTTGGTTCAAGTCGATGATGGGCTTTCTATATGAAAGAAAAGACCGGGCCCATGCCCTTTCACAAGAAGCTGACAGTGGCCACACCCTAGTACGGGCATACACGGGAATTAATTTATTTACGACGCCCGAGGAAGCTAGGTATCAAACTGAGATTGTTAAAGGTTTTTTCAGACAGTCTGGCTTCCGTATTTCCGAAGAGGCGTATATCTCGATTCCTGCGTTTGTGGCCTCAATGCCAATGCAGTACACGCCTTCCATGGACCCACCGAATAAAGGCTTACAACGCGCCTGGCTGATGAGTTCCTTAAATGCCGCAAGCATGGTTCAGATTCAAGGGGACTGGCGCGGAACGGGAGAGAAGCATGGAGGCCTGCTGCTTGTTTCTCGCGCGGGACAAGTAGCCACCTTTGATTTGCTCCAGACGTCTATTAACTACAATTTCGTGATTGTGGCCGCATCCGGGTCCGGTAAGTCGTTTTTAGCTAACGAAATTGTTTGTGATTTTTTAAGCAAAGGGGGCATTGCACGATTAATTGACGTGGGTCGTTCCTATGCTCGGTTCTGCAATGTAATGGGAGGAGAAAATATTGTCTTTTCATCCGAGAACCCTATGTCTCTTAATCCTTTTTCTGACATCAAAACAGAGGAGGACTTAAATGAGATGATGCCGATGCTAAAAGACCTACTGCGCTTAATGGCTTATCCGCTCACGTCCGAAGAAGAGACCCCGTCGTACCAATATCAATTAATTGAAAAAGCGATTACCGAAGCTTGGGCAGAATACCGAACAGATTGTGAGCTTTCTCATGTAGCGAATTGGCTAGAAAACTATAAAGGTGATGACAGCAGGAGAGGGTCGGACTTGGCGCTCCAGCTAGAACCTTTCTCAAAAGGGCGCTATCGCCGATGGTTCTCAGGACCCCGAACAGTCACCTTCAGTAAGCCACTGGTTGTTATTGAGCTCGAAGAACTAAAACAAGATTCAGCCCTACAAGCTGTTGTCCTTCAGCTTGTCATGTACCAAGTTACAAAGGAAATGTACCTTTCTGACCGGAGAATTCCTAAATTACTCGCGATTGATGAAGCATGGGATTTGATGGGAGGGCTAAAAACAGGGCGCTTTATTGAAACTGCGTTTCGTCGCATGCGGAAATACAATGGAATAGCAGGGGTAATTACGCAATCTTTCGAAGATTTTGAAAAGTCGCCTGCCGCGCGCGCCGCGATTGAAAACGCTGCTTGGAAATTCATTTTGTACCAGCAACCGGAGTCTGTCGAATTTGCAGTAGCGAACAAACGAATTTCTGCCGATGAAATGACAGTGGACTTGATTAAGTCTGTTAAGTCGGGGGCAGGGTATTCAGAAGTGTACGTTAGGGGGGAGCAAGGGTCCGGGCTGTATCGCTTCGTCACAGATAAACACTCCTACTATACCTTTACAACTAAACCACAAGACATTAATAGGATAAGTGACTTGGTGGATGCTGGCAAAAGTATTGAGGACGCTATCGACACCCTAGCCCTGGCCGATTATGCCGAAATGTGGGGAGAAACCGCTTAACGTGATTGTATTATGACTGACTTATCCACTAAAGACTTAATCAAGATGCTAGCTCCGTTCCTTGTGCTAACGGTTCTAGTATCTTTTATGACCTTTCTCCTTTTTTTGCGTTATTCCCCACCTCTAGCGGGCGGAACGGTTAACGTCGTTACTTTTGACATAGTTAGGTATAGCAATGCACAACGTGCAGTTGCCGCCGTTTTTCTCAGCAAGGGCGCCGACCAGGCTAACGCGGCCGAGACTCTCGCTGACTTATCGGACCGCACACATTCCGCGATACAGGGCATTGCTGGCCCAGGGACTATCGTTATGTTGAAACAGGCAGTGGTACAAGGCCAGACTCGGGATATTACGGAGGATGTACTTAAGCAGCTTAAGCTGCCACTAAACGTGCCGACATCCGATGCCGCTAAGTACGCAATTGATATCGCGCCTACTATGTGGATAGCGCCTCCTGCCTACAAGGAACCAAATCGGTTGCCTGGCGAAAAAACAGGGCCAGCTGAGGTTCTACCTTGAGCTTAAGAATTCGTATCTTTACAATAAAACTGGCTTTAGCACTTTGCGTAGCCGGATTGGTCGGTGCCCTCGTGAACCTCCAGCCTTATTCCTTGGTCTGGAACCGAACAGCGTCGCTTCCTACTGGATTGTATTTAGCTCAAGAGATAAAAGGTACCTCAGTTAATCGAGGGGACTTAGCATGCTTCCCGTACGTTTCCCCTACTTGGGCTAAACCTCGTCGCTACTTTGTAGAAGGACTTAGGCTATGCAAGGTCGTGACCGGGTTACCCGGAGACTTTCTAAGACATGAAGGTGAACAATGGATAGTCGAGTCGCCGCAGAAAGCAAGACATAACGTTGGCGCCTTACTACCTTTTGATGCACAAGGCCGGTCATTGCCCGCTCACGCTCTGACGGAGGGTAGCGTTCCGGAGGGACAGTTAATTTTGATTGCGCCCCCACAGAATAGTTTGGACTCGAGGTACTTGGGCCCAATTTCGCAAGCGAATATTACAACTAAAATCCGCCCAATTTGGGTGAACTAAGGCAGCTAGGCTATGGCAACTGGTAATACAAAACAAAAAGAAGATAAGGAACCGCCACTGCCCGACGTATCGGACGGAGAGATGGCGGAAGTTCTTACCGTCGCCATACAAGAAAAGAAAACGAGACCTCCTGCAAACTACACCGAAGGGTCGTTAATTGCTGATATGAAAGGGGCCGCCAAATTTGTAGAGAATGACCCGGTTCTGAGGGATATTCTCAAGGAATTGTCAGGGTTAGGCACGTCTGCAACTCGAGACAATATTATTGAGACCCTGAAGCATCATAAGTACCTAGAGAAATCGGGGAAACATATTGTTGCAACGGACAAAGGCATTCGGTTCATTATGTGGATTGACCAAGTCTTACCTGAAATTGCGGACGTGTCCGTAACTGCAAGGTGGGAGGCGGAGCTAGCCGTTGTTGCGAAAAAAGGAGGGGGCCAGGAGTTTGAAGACCGGGTTGCCCAAAAAGTAAGAGACATGATAGCTATATTTAAAACGGCGCCATCAATGGGCCAATCCTCAACTTCCAAAAACAACCTTAAGGAGTCTACTTCTATGTCAGAATCTGACAACAAATCCGCCTCAACACCAAGTGACAAGATGCTTGAGTTCGCTAAAAATATTGCAACTAAGGTCAATTTACGTGTGCCTGATGATGTAATGACCAACTGGGACGCATGCAAGGCATTTATTGATGAGCATAAAGATACCGCAATGCGCCCAAGCGATAAGCAGCTTAATTTTGCTACCAAGATTGCCTCCGACAAAAAATTGACAATTCCTCCCGAAACCTTAAAGAATGGTAGAGACTTATCGAAGTGGATTGATGATAACAAAGCATAATTAGCGCTCCATCGCTACTAAAACTAAAAAGCTCCTTAAGGAGCTTTTTAGTTTTAGTCTTCAAAATAAATTTTCGTTGCTATACCTCATAGACATTAAAAAGGAGGTATCAATGCGCAAAATTATTGGATTATTAGGTGGGAAAGGCGCGGGTAAAGACACTTGTGCAGAATTTCTTATCAGAGATTATTGTTTTTTACGTGCTAGCTTCGCAGCAGCGCTATACGAGGAGGTTGCACAGGCATTTGGGGTGTCCCTCGCTGTTCTTGGCGACCGATTAACAAAAGAAACACCATTAGCGTCACTTGCGTTGTGTCGTTGTGACGACCCCCTGTTTATTGAAGCAGTCTGGGAAGTAACAGAGCAGGACAGTCACAATAATCGTACGCTATTTTTGGCAACGCCACGTAGCCCTCGGTTCATCATGCAGTACTGGGGCACCGAATATAAACGTAAAAAAATAAATGATAACTATTGGCTGGACCGTGTTTCCGAAGTGCTTGCGCTAAACCCACTTCGAGACTACGTAATTACCGATGTTCGATTTCCTAATGAAGCCCATTTTGTCAAGGACCTCGGGGGCGTGCTTATACGCATACGCCGTGCCCAACTCGACAGCCAAGCTGCCGAAGAGCGGGCTAACCAGGGAACGGCGGGGCATGCCAGTGAAACAGCGTTGCTAACTTGGCCGGTAAATTATGAGCTGGAAAATAAAGAGCACCACCCCGATTCATTAGGTGAGGGGCTATATAGACTGGGACTAACTTCGAAAGACGCCAAAGCGGCGTAGGCTCTAAAAATAATTTTAGTTGATTACCTCCGTCCGTGACCCTGGGTTACGGACGGTTTTTTATGGCTGACCATAATTTGTCTAAAAGACTTACCTATAGCTGTATATCCACTTTTTAGCGTGTGTCTAATGTTTCCAAAGTTACATCCTGCCCTTGGGCTCTGCTTAGCTCTGTTGATTGCGTTCCCGCCTATTGCCCTTGCGGCCTCGGCACCGATAGTGACGCAAGCTGCCACTCAAAAGGTCGAAAAAGGGTGGTTCTTCTTCGAGGACCCTCCGGTACAAAAAGAACCGAGTCCTCCGGTGGAGCGTCCCCCCGTTCCCACGGAGATGCCGCCTGCGCCGAAAGAAAACAAGTGCACAAAGAAAGAAACGTGGACTGCTGCCTGTGGCTTTGTCCAGCCCGGCGGTGACTTTGAATTCCAAAGCAAGCAAAGAGACGCCTTGATGGAGAACATGGCAGTAGCACCAAATGACCCAAAAGCGGTAGAGGCAGTGCAGTACTACATGCGCTGGACATTAGAGCGAACCAGTGAAGTAACTAATCTTTGGTGGTACAACATGGTGCAAAACCCTGAACTCGACCCAACATCTGCCTCTCCTGTTTCAGCTTTTGGTTTGCGATTAATGACTGACGTTCAAAAAGGCAAAGAACAAGAAGTTTTTGGGCTAATTAAGGAAGAAGGCGGAACACTTGTTGTATTCACTCGGAGCGACTGTGTATTTTGCCATCAAATGGTGGGTCCGCTACAGCAACTGGCACAGCGAACAAAGCTCCCGATTCGAAACGCTTCGTTAGACTCCAAGTGCGAACCGGCATTTCAACTGGGCTGCATGACTGCCCCTGAATCCCTCCCACCGGCGGCTGCGTTGCAGATAGCCACTGTTCCGTCCGTCTTCTTGTATGTCAAGCCAAATACATGGCTTCGTGTCGCTACCGGAGTCGTAGACACGGAGAGCATGGCCACCCGAACAATGCAGTTTTTCTCCGCCTATAGAAATGCCTTACTAAAAGGAGTTGAGAACGGGCAAAACGGCCGTGCTTCAGTGGATTTCAGTAGCGAAGCCCCTACGGGTAATGCCAAGGGCCTCGTGGCTGCTAAAGAAAGTGGGGCGTTGCGCGTTCCTACGGATACCGAAATTTCCAAATTGGTAGGTCAGTCTAAATAAGGCTTTCGCTATAAGAACTATACGGGGAGAATTTTAATGTTCAAAAAATTATTTATTACGATATTAGCCATGCTGATGGCAACTCAGCCTTTACAAGTGTTTGCTACTGATTTAACGGCAGCATTTGGAAACCTACTGGGTAATGGTTCCGCCATCTCAGTTAATCAGCCAGGCGCATATCAGTCTGGAACCCGCAATAGTTTTATCGCGGGAGGACTTGAGATGCGAGTTCCTCGGCAGGCTACTGCTCCACAGCTGTTTTCGGTGACTCCCCCTAAAATTTATGCAGGGTGTGGCGGAATTAGTGCGCACTTTGGCGGTTTTTCGTTTATTTCAGGGCCTGAGTTTGAAAAATTACTAAAGTCCATTGCATCGGGAGCCGCGCTTGGCTTTGTTTCAATGCTCGTGCTTAAAACCCTTTGCCCCTCATGCGAAGCTGTTGTCCAGTTTCTAAAAACTGCTGCACAACAAGCAGCAAGGCTTGCTAAAGATTCATGTAAATGGGGTGCTGACTTAGCAAAGAGCTTGTACGAGAACCCCGACGGAAAGCCTGATAGTCAGGGTACTCAAAATGTCTGCGGCACCACGGTTGTTCAGACAGGAACAGAATCGGACTTTGTCGCATCCATGGACCGGGCGTGTAGCGATTTATCCGGTGCAGTATCGGCAATTTTAGGAGAAAACCCGCAAGCAAAAGGGTCGTCGGACTCCGCCAAAGCGAACATGGCTCCGCTGAGCTGCGCGTTAGGAGGAGGAATCGGCAATGTTACTTGGCAGCGGTTAAGCGCGTTCGACCGTGCTAGCAATAATAGCGACGTTACCGTAACTGCTAACGACTCGTACACTCGTAAGTTAATTTTGATGAACTTACTGGGGGTTCAAATTAATGCGGACCGTACCCCGGGGAAGCCCGCTCCTGAGGGACTCTCCGCGCTCCCGCCGAGCTGTCCCATGGGGATAGATGGGGTCACCACATCGCCCACGGATGCCAACATGACGCCTTACTGCCCGGCCAGGCTAACAGGCGCGGACATCGTGCCCCTTTTCATGTGTGGTGCACCGAGCATGGCAAATAGCGGAGTTGCCGCAGACTCTACTTCACAGAGGGTTGTGGACTATTGTTCTACTTTTTTCACGCCCACTACACCAACAGGGGTGTCCGCATTCGATAAACTGGGAAATATGAAAGTATTTGGGTGTGGCGCCGACAAGAAAAACTGCAATCAAGTTATGTTGGAAGGCTCCGAAGTACTGACACACGGAACAGGATTTTTGGTTAATGTAAATAACTTGCTTCGGCAGGGAGTTGATGCTGTTCGTCGAAATGAGACGATGCCCCTTGACGTTCTTAAGCTAATGCAAAAGGCCCCCTTTCCAATCTACCAAGCTATTAATGCTGCCGCGGTTTACCCTACCGCCGCAGACGACCTTGTAGACTCAATTAGTATTTTAGTAAGCGAGCAACTAGCCGTGTCGTACCTCGATGAATTATTGCGAGTAACAGGTCGCGATTCAACAGAAGGCGGTGGTTGTCTTTCGCCTGCTCAAGCATCAAAAATTCTGGAAGCTGTTTCGGAGATGCGCGCGACGAATAAACAACGTCTTTCGTTAATAGCACAAAATCTGACGATACAGCAAGGGTTGTCTGAGCAGATTAGGCTAGTAAATTTGGCTATTCAAAAACAAGTCATGACCGCCGATATGCTGGGGCAGAACAAGCTGTCGCAGTCGATGACCAAATCTCTGACGCAACAAAATGCCGGCTACGGCAACAACGCAAATTAAGGGGCGCAGAATGCGATTTATCTTTAGCTTATTAGTAATTATGGGCGTCTTTGTCCCTGACCTGGCGTTTGCCACACCCGCGGGACTAGGCGTGATTAACCCCATGGGTGGCAATGCCTGGGACTTATACGTTTACGGCAACGGCCGCATCATCTTTTATGTTCTAAACAGCATAAAAATGCTTATGGTTCCGGATGTCGGGAACACTATGTTCAACACGTTATTATTGCTCATGGGTTCTATTGGCTTTCTGGCTTTGGCCGTCGGAGCCGGGTTTGACCCCGGTAAAAATTTGATGCGCATGTTCACCTATATTATTGTGGTGTGGGCGGTGTCATATGGTTCTACTAAAGTAGTTGTAAATGTAACTATCGTCGATAAATTCGCTCCACCAACCAACCAGGCAGGCGTAGTGTCAGGGGTGCCCGCCTTAGTGGCGCTTCCTGCCGTACTTATTTCGCAAGTGGGAGAGTACTTCACAAACGTGATGGAGACGTATTTTTCGCTACCTGACGCCTCTGACGCGTTTAAGACGGGGTCTAAGAGCGGCGTGCCTGGCCAATTCAATCTATTTGCTAAAATGATGTCTGCCAGTGATGAGTATGTCATTACTAGCCCTGAGTTGAAAAAATCATTGTCCGCGTATATGTCCGATTGTGTGGTTCCGGCCATTGCCATGAATAGACTGATTGGACCGGGTAAGGATGGGCCCGTTACAGGTGCTAATGCGTTGCTCCGAACGACTAATATGATGGAGACTATGCAATCAGCTCAGCATAATTCCATTATGACAAAATACTATCCAATGACAGATGTTACCGACGGATGGCGTGCAAGTGTGCCTAGTGGTATTCTAGAGGGCATGCCGGCACCAGCTCAAGGGGCTACGCCGGGATTGAGCTTCGGAGTGGTAGTGAACTGCTCCGACGATTTTAATATCTTAAAACTGAACTTGGAGGCGAACGCTCGCTTGTTGCTAGACTCGGGTAACGCCGCGTGGGCGAAGGCGGGGGTTCTGACTCCTTTTGAGTCTGTGGTTCAGAGCATGCTGGCGCAGACAGCAGCACCGGGGAGCGCGGCTTCTGGTTATTCTAGCCCGGCTGGCTACATCCTCCAGCAAACTATGCTCAACAGCACAAGTGGGGCGTTCCGAAGCTCTGCAATCATGTCGGGCAATAATGAACTCATGCAAGCCGCGGCATTATCTCAAGCAGAACAGTCTCAGAAGTCGGCGTGGGCAGCGGGCTTCGAGGTGTTTAATAATATGATGGGATACGTGTATACCGTGCTGCAGGCGTTTATATTTGCTATAACGCCAATCATGGTCATTGCACTGATGGTTCCTGGGCTGGGAAAGAAAATTTTCACTAATTACCTGGAAATCCTTATTTGGCTATCGTTGTGGATGCCAATGTTAGCGCTCATTAATTTCATAATTACCTTATTTGGTACTGATTCACTGCAAACAGTGGTAGGTATAGAGGGAGGCCTATCGGCTAATAATAAAGTGCTAATGAGTGAAAAGACCAAAGACTTGATATTGGCGGCTCAGTTCTTGGGGACGATGGTGCCTCTCCTTACATGGGGCCTTGTAAAAGGTGCGTTGGCGTTTACCGAGTTTATCTCTCAAGGGGTAGGGTCCGCGTTTGCCAGTCAAGCAGGGGCCTCCGCTGCCACAGGAAACATGTCCCTAAACAACATGAGTATGAATAACACCTCGATGAATAAATATGACACGTCAATGTCTTCTGCGGTAGGCACACAAGCAGTAACCACACATAATAGTGCGGGTTCCATGCTGGTGAACACAAACATGGCGGGCGGGTCTGGAACGGCATCGGGCAGTGGAGTTGATTACAAAAAGTCAGTTCAGGATACGCTGCAAAGTTCCAAGCAGCAAAGTGAGGCGACATCCAAATTAATTGGAAATGCTATTTCTAACGGTTATTCTGATTCGCAGTTAGCCGATTTAGCAAAGACCTCCGATATAGGGTCGCAGGGCCAACGGGCAATTGCGAGTATCATTCAAAAAAATAAAACGTTAGCCGCCAGCACCGGAAATGATAGCGGTCAGCAACTAACTGAACAGCGCACGATAGCCACTACAGGTCAGACCGCTAACCAAGTTTCAAAGCATGCCGATACATCTGCGAGCATAAAAGCGGGCGGAGAACTCCCCCTAATAGGGGGTGGCAGCCTTGGTGCCAGCACTAAGAAAGCTTCTATGGTTTCAAGAACTGATTCTCTACAAGTAAATAATCAAGAGGGAGTACAAACATCGAAGGGGGACAAAAACGCCGTAGGAACATCCACTCAAATTGGCAATAACCAAAGCCTCACTAGCTCAAGTTCCACGTCATTTAGTGATAAAGAAGCACAGACCGCAAAAACATCGGAGCAGGCCCAACGCCAAGCTGTGCTAAACGACGCCCTCCAGAAACAAACGCAGTATAGTGAAGGCATCTCCCGAATGTTGTCAACAACAAATACTATGGGAATGAGTCAAGACGTAGACATTCAGACGATGAGAGATATTGGCGGCAAGATAGCGCACTTGGAATCTAGCTTGTTTTCTGATAAAGCATTTGATACAGATAAAAAAGGTTTAGAGCAGAACTTGGCCACACAGCGAAATGATACGGAAGTTAAGGCAGGCGCAGTACGCGAGAAGGAAGCAAAGATAGCCTCGGGCATAAATCCACATGCGCATGGGCCTTCCCAAGGACAAATAGCCAACTTAAAATCTGATGTTGCTGCCGGAAGTGCTGCCATTGACTCGGAAATTGTAAGACGAGATACTGAATTAAAATCAAAAAGTGGTGCAAGAGGCACGCAAGTGGACATAGTGCAGGACCGCATGCAGATGAAAGGTGGTGCGATAGGCAATATGCTAGAAGGCGTTGATAATGTAGACGAATCAAGAGCAATTGCGAATGCGGCAGCTAAGGGAGAAACGCCGGCCCCTAGGCTTAATAGCACTGAAGCACGCCTCAAAGGTATGACAAGTGTCCAAAAGCACAACCCGCGGGCGAGATAAGGCAACCGGGTCAGGCAACTGACCCGTGTTAGTAGTGCAGGTTAAAAGAGAATACCTAGTGAAGTCAGGAAGATGCTCTCGACGCCAACATTGACTACTATTTTGCGTAGCATGATTAAATGTCATAACCAGTTATTCCATTGAGGTACCTTTATGTTAAATCTTGTTCTACGATTGGGTCTAGGAACCGGAGGTCCTCGCCTAAAAGTGTGAGGGGTTTGATAACTGGTAGAGCCCTGTTCTTCCCCTCGACTCGGAGGAGAAGGGTTCAGTGAATAGACCGTTCATGTGCCGGCTGCATTTTAAGAACACTTTATTTTAGGTGCTATCGCCTATCGACTAGCATTCCCAGAAGCGACATCAGGATGTGGTTAATACGGGGGTAGCCGGCTGACGCCGCCAGCATGGCTGCCTGTGCAGCTCTGTCAACCCGCCCGACACTACAGTTAGAGCACCTAACTGAAGACAAGTTATCTGCGCGCGCAATGGAGCGTCAAATCAGGGGAAGCGGTTGAGCGTTAAAGCGCTTAACGCCCTTACTACACCCCTTAAAACGGTTGTTTTGTAAATCTTGCCCTGAAGCGGAGGGCGAGGGCACTTCGGGTATCAACCGAAGTGCTCAACACAGCTCATATAAACAAGCGCTACCTATACGGTAGATAACTAACCATCTACAAAGACTGTATGCCACGTTTAGCAACTGCTCTTTTAACAGGGCTCTTCTTTTCACTCCTGAGCTCTTCCAGTAATGCGGCTTTAATGGACACTATTGGTGTTCCAGATAATAAGCCCATGGCTATGTCCACCTACGGCGTTGACGTTGCTACGCGCGTGGGTCTGAAGTCCATGTTGCCGCCTGGTTGGACGCTACTCTTGCATAAGGACGTTAAGCTTCCCGACACCATTTCGTGGAGGTTAGGAGATGCCTGGACAAAGTCCTTAGCGGAATTTTGTGTTCGTTCAAGCACTGCGGCCTTAGTAGACTGGGATAAACGACAAGTGCTTCTTCGAGCCGAGTCCATCGCAATAGACGAACGAGAGCAGCGCGCAGAGTTGAAGCAAACGGCCACTACGCCCCTGCCTTCTTTTGGGCAAGCGAAGACTGCTTTTGTTATCGACACTGCTTCCGTGACGAGCGTACCAAAACAAGCAACGCCAATTAATTTACAGCAACAAGACCGCCAACGTGAACTGGCCCAGATAGCGGCAACTTCGACAGCACAATTTTCGTTTGTGCCCGTAATACGTACAAATCCAACCATCAATATGGTTGAACGTCAAAAAGTAATCGATGCGGGACGAACAGCACAGCTAATCTCTACCGAAGAATTCCAGTATACTTCTGCGATTTCGGTGAATCGTCCTTCTGCACGATTTGTTGCACAAGCAATTGCAAATAGGTACAACTTGCGATTAGCGTGGTCCGCCGACGAATACCAGCTTCAAGGTCCCGTGACACTCCTTGCGACAACGCAAGAAGCCGACATAGCTCTGCTGCAGCGAGCGATGGGGGCTTTTTCCCCAGTGGTGCTTCAACTGAATATGCCCGACAAAGTATTGAGGGCAACACCACGGACCGGAACGATGTATCCAACAATGCCCTCCACCCTTAGCCTTGGGCTTGCACCCGACAGCTTAACCCCTGCAGAACTACGCGGCAAACGACAAGCAGGATTGTATGACTTAACGCGTTCGACCAACAACGAAACTAGCGAGACTGTGGCCGGGCCCGTTACACCTCCGGCTGCCTTTTTGCTTCAAATTATTAAAGGGGGCGCATTAGAGGAGGCACTCACCCAATTTGCACGGAAAAATGGCTATACCTTCGAATGGAAAGTGACAGGCGGTTTTGATGCACAACGTGATAAAACATATGAAAGTGCCTCAATAGCGGGAATATTGGCACAAGTGCTTCCTTCAATAGGGTTATCCGCTGATATTTACACCCGGGAAAAACACGTGATTGTTCGGGCCGCGGACAACGCGCCTCGTCATTGATGTGCCGGTTATGAAAAATATTTCTCTGTTAGCTTCATTGAAACCAAAGATAACGAAGCTGTGCCCGGCGCCCTTCATTACGAATAAAACGAGGGGGCGTAGAACTAAGCATGCCGGCATACGCCCTGATGGTCAGGCAGTATTGCGGGGCTACTTTAAAGGGACAGGGCATGCTGTTTCTTAAAAAACGTCCTGCACTCCCTAAAAAACCTGATTTATCTAAAGAGGGGGACTTTTCGCTTTTTGTCTCCAAAGACGCTGGCAACACGACAGAAGTGCTTATTCCGGCTGAGACAATCACGGCACCCCAAGGTGGTCGAGGAGTTTACTCTAAGCCTGTTGTGGACGTTGTCGACGAGACCATGCCCCCTTGTACTCCCTTATTAAAGATAGAAAAAAATACACAACGGGAACGCGCCTCAGAGGTGGCTTTTGTTGAAAGACCGGTAGTGCGAGAGCAATCCAAAGAATCGGCACAAGCTTCTTTGGGGAGTAGTAAGCTGCGAATCAATAAAAAAGTGGGGGTGAACAGCGTTGCCGAGCGATTGCCCACAAAAAAAACCATGCTGCCGGCTGTCTTACAGAAAATGAAAGACTGGAAGCTATCGCTGGTGAAAAGCACTCTTCTTCCAAATGCAACAAGTGCTGCGCCTCTTAGCCCACGGAACTTTCCCTCAGAAGGAGGCGACGGAATGACTCCGAACGTGGCCAATAAGGAACCATCGCATGCTAAGCACCTGCCCCCGAAAACAATAGACATCGCGATAGACCAGCCGCAGGGTAGTTTATCTTTTTGGCGGGTAGGCGAAAACACGCTGAAGTTGGTTACAAAAGAAGATGTAGCTGCTGCGCTCCATTTTCGGACGTCTGATAAGCATTTTACGACGAAGGGCACCGTTTCAAATGTGCGGGCACGTACCCAAGCTGAGAACGATTCGGGAGGCCCACGTAGCGTGATTAATATGTCTCAGACGTCGCGTACTGTGCATACGATGTCGTACCCCGAAATACAAGAAGCGGGGCACAAAATCGGGCCTGGGCTACTCCTGCTCAATCGATTATTGGCTGCTAACGTAAAACGGGGCCAAGCCGTTATCGCCGGCCTGCTCTTGTCCGACGAAAAGGCCGGCAGTGCATCACTTGCCATTTTTTATTATCTGTCTGAAGAAGGGATTAGCAGCGCTCCGCATATTTACAACTCCCCCGCGGACCTAACTATACTGTTATCCCAGTTTGCCACCTCCATGCAAGTAGACGTGGCGCGAACTGAGGTGGTCCTTTTTAGAAATAAAGATTTAATGGCAGCATCAAAAAACGCAATCTATTTTCCGGCGAAGGCTCCCGTAACGTACTTATCTCAGACAAGCGTAACAGCAGTGGGAGCAGGGCTATGCGGGCTGTTCGCTATCGTGACAGGATTATCGGCGGCTGGGTCGTATGCCCAGGTTCAAACGCTCAACGCAAAGAATGAGCAAGTTACTTCGGTACTCGCTGCTAAAAAAACTGCAATCCAATTAAAAATAATCGGAAGTATCTCGACGTTTGCCCATGCTCAGTCCCTGGACACGGATAGCATTACTGAGCGTGCCGGGAATTTATGGGTTCCTTCTTCAGTCGTGTCCGTACATGCCGATTTAGCTCGGCAAGTTTATGATGTTAGCTACATGACTCCCGAGCAGGACCCAACCCAGATAGCCCTGTCAGGAGCGCCGGCGCTCGCCAAACCTAAATCTGAACCAACGTCACTTTTTGTCCTCCCGTCTGGGTGCAAAAAAGAAGTGCGTCCTAATATACGAGAAACCCATGCCACTAAAGCCACTGTTGTTTGCGAGACTTCTAATCCTACTTTTTCTAAGTATCGGCTTGACTAGCATGTACGCAAGTAATAAATGGAAAATGCGCACGACGGAGGTAACATTAGCGTTGGAGAACGCTGATAAAGCTTCGACCACGGTGGACCTCGAGCAACAAGAGCTCTCGAAAGTATTAAGGACAGCGAATAGGCCTAATTCGTTGGACGTAAGTGTTGGTGCCGTGGTGCGAACCATACTGGATTCGCAAGTACATCCTGGCATCACTATGTCAGCGCTAACCCCTGCGGCACTCGCAGACAAGGACGGTGCGTTACTAAGCTTCGTGGAGAACGTGCCCCATACTCAGATACGAAGTGTAAAGCTTACGGTGGAGGGGGTGTATGAGACCTATCCGGAATTATTAGCATATTTAAGGGCTTTCCAAGACCACCCTGCTGCTGTTGTTCGGCTAACGGTCAACGACCATACTTTTAGCATGTCCTTACGTGTTTATGGAACTTAACAAACAATATTATGGTACAAAAATTTTCTTTAAAAGACCTCGCATCCGCGTCCCCTGCCTTTGCCGGAGGGTCGAAGCACAGTAATGCTGCGAAGCCCCTGGAACCAGCGGCTACCTCCGTTACCTCGTCAGCAACAACCGTGGCGGCTATGCCAAATCAGGTGAGAGGCAGTACCTTACCCGAGAGAATAATGACTGCTTTTCAGCCAAAAGCAGCAGTGGCGGAGCGAGCTCGAGCTGTGCCTCCCGCAGTACCTGTTCTGTCCTCCCAAGCGTTATACGACGTTTTAACGACAACCGAAATCCCCCCGGAATATCTGCGAATAGCCGAGGGTCATGCAAAAAAGTCAGGAGCACCTCTCCTTAGCGTACTGCAAGAAATGAGGCTTCTGTCAGGGGAGCAGACGGCACAGATACTCAGCAAGGTAACCGCATGTGACTATTTTTCGGAGGACGAGGTTGATAATGTTTCACGTCAAAGTATAGCGGGACTCACGGCATCCACGGACCTTGCCTACATTCCGGTAGGGCGGACAGCAGAGGGAACACTACGTGTCGCGGTATCGGACGTAACCGCCATTCCCGACGCACTTCTACAACACACCAATAAAGCCCATATTGTCATCGCTAGTCAGGCAACAATGCGAGCGCTTTACTCTCAATATTTTTGCAATACGGCAGAGCAATTGGATGAAAAAATAAGTCAATACTATTTATTAACGACAGCCAGGGAAGAAACAAGTACTCGAGGTGGTCTGACCGAGACTGTAAACAATGTTGCACTAGCCCTGTTGCTTCATGCCTATACGACGGAAACTTTGTCGCTAAAATTAGAAAGAACAGAGACTATGGGAATAGTGTGGCTTGCCCTAGATGGCGTTCTTCAAATTTTTAGGTTGCTTGACCTCCCCCTATTCGATGCGCTTAGAGGCCGGCTGTCGTGTGCCTTAACAGATGTGCCTCAAGCCGGGCCACACCCTATCTCGTTTACAAATGTGGAATTGGGCACTTATGCAAAAACCGTGGGCCAGGCAGATTTTTGGTCCGAAGACGACAACTCGGCGAGAACGTCTTGCACACGTATATTTAGGAGGCAAAAAGCTTACGCATCACGAAGCTGCGACCGACTAGGCCTGTCCCCTTCCAACCTTGCAGTGCTAACGAGAGCAAGTGGACAACTCAGCGGCCTATTTCTGATTATTGGCCCTCCCGAGTCGGGTAAATCAACAACGCTTTCCGCAATGTGTGCCAAAATTGAGCGTGCAGGTCGCGAGACTGACCAACGGTTCTCCTCGGTTATGTCCGTTGCTCCAAGCAATAACAGTGATACGTATGCTGCCTTAATTCAAGGGAGTAACAAAGCTGTACTGGCAATAGAAAATTTACCTAAAAATACCGCGTTGCTGCAAGAAGTACCGGTTCTTAGCACGGGCCAACTGGTAGTGGCGACCGTTCAAACAAGCAATATCCCCATGGCTATCGCGTTGCTGCAAGCCGGCGAACGTACATCGCGGCTAATAGCACAGACGTTATGTGGAATACTTGTTCAACGATTGGTACGTCTGTTGTGTACGGGATGTAAGGTGCCACGCACTGGCACAACCCCGCTGGAAGATGGGCGACAGATAA
The DNA here is from genome assembly GCA_030646715.1 of Agitococcus sp. Classification (GTDB taxonomy): domain Bacteria; phylum Pseudomonadota; class Gammaproteobacteria; order Pseudomonadales; family Moraxellaceae; genus Agitococcus. Next base: position 10,661 of record JAUSLJ010000016.1, on the reverse strand, counting down.
CCTCCGACTATCAACAAGGATGCGGATGCCTTCAATGTAGCTACACTGGGTTCGTCGGCAGACGCTTAATTAGCCAAGTCATGGAGGTAACGGAGGAGATACGTACAGCGTTAGCCAGTAACGCGCTTGCTTCCAGCCTATACACATTAGGCCTCGGGGCATCGCCTGCTATGGAGAACGAAGGTAGAGACCTAGTTCAACGTGGCTTAACGAGCAGGGAGGAACTGCAACGAGTACTGGGGCAATAAGGATAAGGGACAAAAAACATCGCTACACCCTATTTCCACATGAAGGTCCTTATGCTTAAGCTGACGCGTTATCATTTATTGGTCACTACCTTCTTTGTCTTGCTGGCTGGAGTATATTTGGTTGACTTGTTGGCCGCAAATGAAGTGAAGAATGGGCAGCTACCGTATGCGAGTGTTTCGACGCTGTCTCCTAGGACCCTGATACCGAGTCAATTGGACTCCGAAATTGCGAATGTACGAGCAACCGGCCTAAATCAAGCCGAGTATCAGGAGGGGGAGTGCCTACAACAGGGCGCTGCCAGGACACTGACTGAAACGCCACGACTCATTGGCGCACAGCTTCGAGCACCAAAGAATTTGCCGTGGTGCTTCCTAATGTCGGATGCGATAGATGAAACTGAAACGGGACCGTCTAGGCGAACTCGCCAAATTGCCGTGATAGCACGGACGATATTTGCTGACAAAAAGATTCAGAGTTATTTTGATGAACAAGGCGTATTTAGTTTAAAAGGGGGCGAAACTGCCGTAGTAGTGGCGGCGCCTCAAAAGATAAAGATTAGGGTGTCAAAATATTTTAGCTTAAGCACGAATTACAAAGCATAGTGGCTACACCTCTTATGCACGTAATGCCTTTTCAATGCAGTTAAACCTACAAAAGAATATGATTACACAACTTCTGCTTATTCTGTCTGTGCTGATAATGGGCGCCACTAGTTCCCTGGCAGCGGTGCCACTTTCAATGCCCGCACGCGAAATCGTGCCGGCGCCAACTAGCCGTTCCAGCTCGCAACCGGAGGAAGGCCCGGCACAGTCACAAAGCTCCGCCAGCAACTTACTAGTGAACCCCTTCAGCGGTAAGTCCATCGCCAATGAACAGATACAGCAAAAGCTACAGGCACAGCTTCGGGAAGAACAATTGAAACAAAAAAACCTGGCACCCGTGGTCTCACCAGCGCCAGAGGAGAAACCCTCTAAACCACTGACAGAAAAAAAATTACTGGTTGCTCAATCTGCTGTTGCGCCTTGCATTCCCGAAAAAGCTAAGCATAAGCCTCAGCCACCAAAAAAGAAGTTGCCGCCTCGAGTTAAGCCAAATAAAAAAGTGATAACTGAACAACCCGTTACGGTGGAAGAAACCGTAGTCTGCCCTAAGGATTGTGAGTCTGCGGAGATAGCTTGCGAAAAATCGACACCTTCGCAGATTCGACTACTCTCCTTAATAGACCTAGGGGGTGCGAAGCTGCCTTCAATTGATGTTGATGGCGGAATCATGCTCGAGGAGCAGGGAGTGCCGGACTCGATAGGCATGATTACTGTGATAGACCGCAGCGCGGGCTCTGTAAGCAAGATGGTTTACGTGGTGGGCGTCGACCAGGCCACACCCTTTGCTCCGGCACCCGCGGCACGGCTAGCATCCAAACCGAAGGAATAAGAAAACTGCCGTTTAACACGGCAGTTTTTAGTTAGGAGCGTCCGCGTTACGCGTTTGCGAGGGCCGCAGCCCCTTTCTTTTTCTCAGACGCCTGCTTCATTTCTTGGCGCAATTGTTCTGCCACAAAACTGCTACAATTTTTTGAAGTGCCATCTTTATAGCTCAATGCAGCCTTGCGAACCAGCTTGCCTACTATATCGATACCTCCGGGAACTACTCTACAAGCATGTGTCACAAGTACAGGGTCCATCGACACTGTAGTAACACGCCCGTCATCTCGTTTAACACGAAATAATTTGTAGTAATAAGTAGCCTTCATGTTTAAGTCCTGTGTACTCATGGTGATTCTCCGATTTAAAAAGTTTAACTGAACCCTGTCGGTAAAATTCTAACAGTTTCGAACAGTGTAGCAATCATTAATATAAAAGTCAATTATTTTTTATATTAGATACTATATGTATTGTTTGAAATTTTTATGCTAAGATACGTAAAGCATAAACCTTGGTTCTATACATTAATTAATACCTTATTTCCAGAAGTGCTATGCGCCCAAAATTGCTCAAAAGTTTTACCATCGTTATATTGTTCTGGCTCTTTGCCACTTCGATGTACTGGTCGTTTCAGAAACCAGAAATTAATCTGGCCGCACTAGTAAAGCTAAAGGGTTTATTTCCTTTCCTTCCTGTGACAGTGCCGACAGAGGCTCGAATTTTGGGTTCACTAGCGGTTCAGCGTGACGTTTTCTTATATTGGAGTATCCCTGTGCTTATTATTGCCGTAGTGTCCGGAATTGCTGGTTTTGTGTTTGTATGGATGCTCGCCCTTAAGTCGGACAAGTCCCGGACAGCGCGAGAAACGGGGTCCGGGAACTTCCGCGGTGTCACGATTACCTTGGGGGCCTTGCCGGTTCCTGACGTTCTCCCTAAAGACGATATCGACCTTGGCTCTGACGACAATGAGGCATTGAACCGTGTGACGGAGCGGGAGCGGCGGTTGCTTTGCGATATCTTGGGCACCATATCCGCGCAGCCTAAAGCGTACGCCGGTCCGGGGATTACGATTCCATTATTGGACCATACCTTAAATCTAGTTACAAAAGCGCTCTCGCACCGAAAGTATCCGGGCGTTTCTGCTATCGTGGCCGCTGCCAACGAACTAGGTAACCTTACCGCCTACCAGCTAAAGGATAAGGGAGATTGGGTTAGTACGAAAAGCCATACTAAAGAATCCGCTAGAATTTTGGCTTCGCTCGATTCCTGGAGCGCTCTTCCATTGCAAGACAGAGGAGCGGTTATGCTGGCAGTTAAGTACTACACTACTCCCCGACTCATTCCAGAGTTGGATGGTGACCCACAAACTTACCGCTACGCTCGCGAACTTTTGGCGGTTGCAGATGATGCACAGATGGAAGTGGTGACCGAAGAAAAACAGCGAACGCTGGAAAAAACCGAGTTGCCGGACGTTCTCTTTGACGCTTTCTTGCGTGCGCTCCCTCAATTGTCTTTTCAAAGCAGGGGGCTGCCTAAAGGCGTTCAGGCAGTGGCCTGGAAAATTGGTAGCCGGGTATATTTACTTGAAATAAAGCTACGTGAAACAGTAATGGCCAAGCTTCCTCAGGATGTAAGAGGAGCCTTATCGCCTACACAGAAAGACAAACAGCAAAAGCTACAACCCTTCACGCATGAACTATTAAAGGCGCTTGAAGTGCATGGCTGGCTGGTTCGAAAAATAGACGCGATTAAATTAGATGCCAAGGAAGCGTTATGGAACGTAAAAGCGGGGAAGCTTGAATTTAAGGGCGTCATCATCATTGATGTTCCCCCTGAATACTTGTCGCAGCTGCCAACCGAAGACAGCATGTACGAAGTAGCCGTAACAGGGTCGCTGTTTACGCCAGGGGGTAGCGGAGTAGGGACTCCTATGTCAAAAACTGACTTAGTGGGTTTAGTACTCAATCCTCCTTCCGAAACAATTACGAAACAAGAATAACCTTTTATAACGAGCTTCCTACAATGAATCTGCTTAAATTTGGTCCACTTTTTTTATTCTGTGTCGGCACCTTTGCGTGCGCGCAGACTCCCGTCCCAACGCCTTTGCCTAGAGCTTCTGCGGCAGCGCCAGTTCCTAGCATGCCTCCTAGTTTTGCAGCGCCAGCCACCTCAGCAGGCGCGCCCCTGAACCCGTTCGCTCGCCCCGTGCCTGCAAACAAGCAAGGCAACGCAAATAGACTATCCCTACCTGAGATGGGTGACCCAGGTAACACTACTCTGCAACTGCCGCCCCCAATGCAGCTACCTCCGGTTGAAGACCCCGTTGAAGAAATTCCGGCAATTAAAATCGGAATAGTGAACGGTGTTGCTATTTATAAAGGCACCAATATTTATCACTTTGAGGAAAACAGCAAATCAAAAATAGTTCGAAAAATCGTGCTCCCAAAAAATAGAGACACGTTTATGAGCGGACTCGCTGCTGCGAAAACGGCGCTTACACCTCTAGGATTACCCGTTGGACTCCCGAGCATGGTGGGCGCCCCGCAAAGCTTACCTGTCCCTGTTAATCCAAGCCCAGCAGTTTCCACGACTAGCTTAACGGTGCCTACATCCAGTAGTTCCGCAAAATCCACATCGTCCTCTAGTCAGCCAAGTGGCACTTCATTTCCCAAATTTTAAGGAACCTGTATGCAATTAAAATATCTTGTTATTGCCATTAGCTTAGCGTTGGCAGGTTGTGTGGACCTTGCTCCGCTTCAACACAAAGCGTCCCTCCCCGCCACCGAGAAAAAAGTGCTTGACCGAACTTTGGAGGATGACGCATGGAATACGCCCGCATTACTAGAAGAAGGTCGGGCGTCCGTGGTATTGCTGACGCCGTTTAGCATACCGGACTCCGTTCGAGACAGTAAAGTATCGATTAAGCTAGACCCAGGCGCAACAATACAGGACGTTGTCGCCATTCTTGGAGAACTGGGCTACTCAATTATTTTGGCGGACCCCGCCGTTGGTGCTAAACAATTTTACTTACCTGCATATTCCGGTAAGCTAGGCGGATTGCTCTCAGCTATCACGAGAGCAACCGATGTGTGGTTCACTTGGAGTGACGATGCGCTACTCGTGTCTAACACAGAGCGTATTGGTATCAGTGTACCGCAAGAAGAAAACTTTGGCGACCAGCTTTCAAAGGGGTTAGATGCCATGGGAATTAAAGAAAAGTCCGTACACTGGCAAGCCGGTATGGCTTCGATTGAAGTAACCCCCTCCCAATTTCGCAGACTACGGACTTACTTGGAACGATTAACCGCCAATGCCGCGGTGGTAACGCTGCAGGTAGCGGTGGTCAACGTCACGCTGAACCAGTCCGCGCGGCAAGGTATCGATTGGCAAAAATTGCAGGTATCTGCGCTACACGGCGGAACGGCGCAAGACTTGTCCGCATGGAAAACTGCCAATAATCAAGCAACGACGGGAACAACTAACACTGGCACTAATACTGGGACCACAACAGGTACGACTACAACGGGGACTGCTACAACCGGTACTACAGCAGACACGACCGCAGCGGTGGCCCCTATCCTGAAAACTATTGCAAGCGTAGGGTTGCTCTCCGGAGGTGCGGGAAATGCGTTGCAGACAGCATTTTTTGGCAGTCGCTTTTCTGTAACAGGCCTGTTCGACTTTCTGCAGAGTTACGGCGATGCAGAGACTAAACAAAACGTTATATTAAAAACGATTGCAGGAAACAAAGTCGAATTTAAGTCCTTGATTCAAGTTCCCTATGTATCGGAAATCAGTACAACAGGAAACAATAATAATAATAATAATAATAATAATAATACGACAAACAATAATACTTCAGGCACTACGAATACGGGTACAACGTCGACAAATACAAACACAAACAACACCACAAATAACGGCGTGAATAACAACAATAATAATAATAATTTAAGTAGCAACGCCAATGGACCTACCGCTTCTGTCAAGACGGATAAAGCAGATGACGGTATCGCGGTGGAAATGACCCCTACCTTTGATGCCGCAGCTAATTCGGTCACGATAGCGTTGAAACTGTCAATTAAAGCGGTGCTGGGATTTAATGATATATCCGCGGGCAACCAAATTGGGCGATTAACCCAGCCAACAACAGCAGAACGGAGCTTCACGGACACGTTGAGAATGCGCCCAGGCCAAACCGCGATTGTTGGCGGCTTAACGTATGATAATGTGTCTAATTCCAGAGGTGGCCCTATTTTTACGCAAAATACCCGGCTAGACTCGCAAGCACTGACAGTGTCCCGCACAACAATGTTTATTGTTGTGCGTCCAACAGTCATGAAGCTCGGTAGCGCGCTAGTAGCCGAATCTGGAGGAGAAGGACTGGATTTCCTGCCAAAAGGGATAGCAGCCCCCATAGTGCTACCTCAAATTAAAAAAGTGGGGATTGAAATGCCCCTAATTGATGAAACGCTGCCTACTACGGCGCTACCTGAAACGCTACGTCGTCCGTTCCCAAATGCGCCGAAACCGTATCCCGTGCTAAACCCTATAATTAAAGGACGATGAAATGACGGATACCTCGCAATTAATGGGTCCACTTGAGTTATCAAAGCAACCGCCATTAGACAACGATAATGACGAGGACATGGCATGGGTTGCCGAATTCCAGAAAAATCCCCTGCACTACCCCGAAGCCCCGGCTACCTCAACAGAAGATTGCACCCCCGCGCTGATGCCCACAGCACCTTTGACGCAGGGGGAGAGCGTCGCTCGCAAAAATCCATGGACAAAGTTTCGACAATTGTTCGCTAAGAAGTCGCAAACCGACCCAGCGGACAAGCCCACCTACAATGTCGCCCCCATCCGGGTCATTATCGGATTCTTGCCTGAGGTTGTCGAGCGAGACGCCTTAGAATACGCTGTGGGCGTCGCTGAGAAATATTTTGACCAAATTGGTCTTGCGTATTTTGATGCAGTTCCATATGCAAACGGATTTGCCTTCGAAGTACATGAGGGCGGTGCAGGACGCGCCTTCTTACCCGAAATCATAAAATATTTCGCAGCGCAAGGAGCGTACCGCTCCGATAATCCTGCCACCGCAATCATTAAAACCGCTACTCGGATGGTAGAGGTCCAGCATCTACGCGAAGGGCTTACTTCAATAATTTTGTCCGAGAATACGACAAAAACGCAAAGTGAATGGTTGCATGCGACGGAACGAATGCAACCGGCTATACATAAACGAACTGGTTTTTTTGTGGCTTCTGCGGCTATCTTTGTGACGGGGTTCATGGCCATGATAGTGTCATCATTGCTTACTCGATATACCCCCTATATGCCCTTGCCTGACCAGAAAATTGAACGCATCAGCACCACCCAGCTCCCCAAGGCACAATGGCAGAAGCTGGAACATATTATGGAAAAAGAAGGGGGTGTTAAGGCGCTACGTTTTCGAAATAACAAATGGGAATCCCCGGAACTCTGGCCTACCTCAGACATAGACAACGGCACGACAGCCGGCTCAATGCTACCGAACTCTAATGCAATGAAAGATGCGCGATGACTCCGGAACAAAATAGAAAGTTCAATACTACTTTTGGCAGCGTATTTCTTTGTGTAGGGGCACTCGCATGGAGCTTGACCGTTTATTATGCGCTAGTGCCCAATCCGCCGGCACCCCTGCCCTCATTTGATGGTGCAAAAGTGGATATAGCATCCTGCCGAACTGCGCTGGAGTCCTGGGGATACCGTGCTCAATTGCTCAATGGGGATGTTACGGCCTTTGAGTCTCTCTCAGGGAGCCCGCAATTGCAGTTGGATAAAGCTACCATGGCTATCACTGTCTGTAAGCTTCCGCTCAAGTCTTTTTGTATGGGGGAAGGCTGTGAGGCACCCGGTCTGACGCTAGTACTGCAAAGTCCAAAAGAAGTAAAGGCGATAAAGGACGGCGCAGTAGCGGTGGCCACAACTGCCCTATTACCACCAGGTACTGCACCTAAAAAAGTACTGCCTGACGCTCCAAACAAGGTGGACTCTCCTTAACAATAGTACAAAAAGCGTAGTAACCAATTTGCCCCCTAAAAATAGTCAGCGCTAAAATTGCTGACTATTTTTTTTCCTTGCATAAAAGGCGTTATGCAGGAATATTCACTGACTTAGTCATAGTCCTAGTATGCGACAGTGCTGGCCTAGCTATGGTAGGCCCTAATCCAGAAGTGAAGCTTTGGGGAGGGGTTACCGAAATAAATCAATAACGTATAAATTTTGAAATTCATTTGTAATAAGCTGAGCTATACGATTTACCACGCAACGATGCATGGCTCTCTTAACCACACAAGGATTTCACAATGTTTTCACTTATCATCACAATCATCTCAATCGCTTTGGTAGCAGCTTTGGCACTGGCCACTCTGTACTACGGTGGTAGCGCATTCAACAAAGGTTCTGCTGGCGCGACAGCCGCAAAATTCATCAACGAAGGCCAGCAAATTAACGGTGCTGTTCAATTGGCTCGTGCTGACTCCGCTTCTGGGGATGCTGCTGGCGCAACTGCGGTCGCAACTACTTTGGCTGCTTTGTCGCCAGTGTACATGGCACAATTGCCAGCTGGCTGGGATGCAACCGTTGTTACATCAACTGGCGTTGCAAAAACATCGGCAGTTGTGTCTACTGATGTTTGTACAGAAGTCAACAAACGTGCGGGTAACCTGACTGCAGTTACTCCTGCGTCTACGGTTGTATTCGGTTGCGACGTAACTGTTCCAGCAACACCAGTCGTTTTCTACAAGTTCTAATACTGTAGCGACACCAAAAAGAAGCGACTTCGGTCGCTTTTTTTTTGTTTATTAATTATGGTCACAACCGGGATATTCGGCGTATTTCACGGGTAGTGCTGAGTTAGTAAATAAATAATTGAGGGGCGGTGCTGCGTAGCTGTAAGCCGTGACTAGTCCGGAGTCCGAGTGACTATCTGCTTCTCGAATTTATGGATGTCCTCTCTAGGGTTTCTCAACCTTCATCTTTGCTTGAGCAGGCTAAGGCGCTCATTTCACATTTTAAAGGACTTCCTGTTACCAATATTTTTGGTCTAATAGGTAGTAGGAGCCCTCAGCTTCAAAGCTAAGACGCCCTTTCCCATGTAGCTGCCCGCAGGGGTCTCCATCAACGTTTCCGCGCCCGTTCTCTCGTTTAGACATTGCACAGACCAGTCCCCCGCTGTAAGGCGGCAATATACTACTGGTCGAACCGTACGGGTAGGCTCAAGCGTGGCTATTTGTAACATGCCGTTTGTCCTACGCTGAAACTGCGCAGCAGCAAGGTGCAGTTGTCTTGCCCGTTAGATATAAGCAACCCTCCTTTTTGAAAGACACCAATGTTCGCTGGGTATGCTCGTTGTATGTGGGTATGAACACCGCGATGGTTGCGGTCATCATAGAAAGCTAAAGCTCGGCAATAGCCCGCAAGTTCTTTACTTGTGACAGGCACAACGACCCGAGAGATACGCTCCGCACACAGATAGGAAAAAAACAAGCTGCCAGTGATGGCAATCTTTATCGAGAACCTCATGGGAGGGAAGCCCAAGGGCACCTCGCACTACGGGTATGACGGGTCGGAACCGGTAAAAGGGGCGAGTCTTATACGCCGCTGACGACCTTTAGCATCGGCCGGCGCTATAACGCAGACTTGAATGCAGCCAATAACATTGCGGCGTGCGGCTGGATGTAGTTGTTAAAGTTAGTGGTACCTAGGGTAGTAATCAGAGAACGCATCGGTAAAAGTTCCGGACGTTCATAGCTAATACCAACGTTGCTCGTGGATGACTGAGCATACGCTTTAGAATGTGTGGGTAGGTGACGATGCCCCAACTACAGAACGTAGCGGCTAGTCGCGAAATCAGGCTAATTCAAGCCATAGGCGTAAATAAAAGAATCGACGCAAACGTCGATTCTTCATTGGTTGCGGGGGCTGGACTCGAACCAGCGACCTCTTGGGAATGAACCAAGCGAGCTACCAAACTGCTCTACCCCGCGGTAGATGATTACTTATGGAGCAACGCAACAAAAGCTCTTCCCCACAAAAGCAGGGTCGCCACAAGTTGGCACAGATGAAATGCCTAATTTGGTATTGATAGCCGTACAAGCCTCTAAACTTAAGTTAGGCTGGACGGCATAATCATTTTGGAACTCCCAGCCAGTGGTCGGCCACGCTTTGAGGTAGTTTTGACTGACAAGCGCACTTTGAATCTCAGCTGTAGTGCCTACTAAAAGCGAACCATGGTCTGCTTTATAAAGTTCCATCGAAGCACTAAGCTGAGAACCTTCTTGGATGGCACGAACGGTGTTGGATTGCGCGCGCCCGTCTTGATACATTTTTGTGCCATAAAAAATGGTGGCGAGGGCTAACGCGGCAACTAGCGCAATAGAAATAATAGTGATAATTAAAGAAAACATGATGGGGTAAAACTCCAAAAAATTAGGTTAAGTATTAGGTATAGCAACACGCATTTATTTTTAGGGGAGTGTTCTTTATCGATTGCTTTTAGATTTTCTTTTTAGGTAGGCCGGTTTCGTGGGACGTAGCCAGTTATTCCGGATGAGCGCCAGCGCTAGCTGGCGTTCCATCCCTTCTTTTGTTTTGGCACAGGCTTTTGTGCGACGACGTAGCGCGCTAAGGTATTGTCGGACTTGGGCGTTAAAGCTTTCTACCAGGTTCGTCATCACGCCTTTTTCTTGAAGCACTTTCGTGCCAAGTATCGTTCCATACATGGGCGCCCCGTCGGAGAAGTAAAATTCTGCGGACGGCAATAGTGCCAGAAACCGCTCTAGGCTACGCGCGCTGACCGTGTCGTACACGCGGCCAAAGCGCACCACGTGCCCAAGGTCGGTGACGCCGTAGGCGGTGAAGATGTAGCACTTCTTGGCTTTTTTCTGCACATAGGTGTAAATATCATCGAGAACCAGGACCTTAAACTCGGGGACCCTTATCCGC
>JAUSLJ010000009.1 GCA_030646715.1 Agitococcus sp. | reverse complement strand
ACGGGCGTGCTGCGCAGTTGCGAGCCATTGACCGGAATATGCACGACATAGGTCTGGGCCAGTGCGGGGGCGAGAAGCAGGCTGCAACCGGCCAGAACACTGGCAAGCTTGGATAGCACGTTGAGAAATTTCATTGGATAGTTCCGGTTGAGTAGTCCTTACGTATAGTGTTTGAGTATTCAGATTGAAAATCTAAATAAAAGAGAAGCCTGAGTTCTTAAAGCCTTCAAGCTACAAATGAGGTCTCATGACGGATTGCAGCTTAAATTTCTGGCGGGCTCTCGCTATACGAGTCAGGCCCATCTATTTAAGGAAAAAATATGACGAAGAATGTAGCACGGAGTATCGGACGAGACCATCGCCAAGAATTGACCAATCGCCTTATTGAGCGAATGACAGAAGCGGTCGCTTATGAAAAGCCCTGGCTATCTTGTTCCGAACCGCCATTCAATCCGATAACTGGAACACGATACAGAGGCGTCAACTTTATTGCCACAATGTCGCGCGGATTCGCGGACCCTCGCTGGTATACTTTTTTGCAGCTGAAAGCATTGCAAGCATCGTCAACGACCCCCTTATTTGTTAGGCATAAGGAGGAAGGCACTGCTATTTTTCATGCCCGAAAATGTACCTTTGGGGCAACAAAAAAAGATAGCACATCAATAACAGATAGTGACGAAAGTAGCAGCGATGCAGCCTCCCCGGGAACAAAGTCCTTTTTTATTCACGATTTTTGTGCCTACGTGTTTAATGGGTCACAAATTGAAGGACTAACACCCTACACGGCATATAATGATGAATTTGTGGGGCAAGCTGAGGCTGAATTGTTGGCCGAAGCAATGGTTCAGTCTACGGGATTAACTATGGAGCATCGAAGTAGCACTCGGGCCTACTATGCCCCGAATCGCGATTGTATCCAGTTGCCCTTAAAGGAACAGTTCAAGTCAGAGGCCTTGTACTACCGTACTTTGTTACATGAGATGGGGCACGCCACTGGGCATCCTAGTCGGCTAGCCCGGGACCAAACGGGACAAATGGAAGGAGCAGGCAGTCTCTCCTTGGAGAAGTATGCGTTTGAAGAGCTCATCGCGGAACTAACGTCTTATTACATGGGGGCAGAGTTAGGCTTACCCTATGACGCACAGACCCACGATAACCATGCAGCGTATCTGCAGAGTTGGCTCAAGTCGTTACAAGGGGATAAAAATTACCTCTTTAAAGCGGCGGTACAAGCGGGAAAAGCGGCCGATTTCCAGAAAGTAGTACTAACCAGTTATAAAGACAGCTGTGCTTCGCCTCTCGCGCTGCTTGCTGCCTAGGCTAATTCTTAATTCCAACTTCTTTAGGCCCCGCCTAAAGAAGTTTTTTCGTAGAAAGTGCCATAACCTAAAATCCTAAAAATTACCCGAAATTTCTAAGTGCTTTTCCATTGCATATACTGGTTTTAGGGAGAGTTATTGTGAAAGTTCAATTAATAGGCAACAACCAAGGTCAGCAAGCATTGGCTGCACCGGGAGTTAGAAGAGAAATTAACCGATTAAAAAAAATGTTGCAGAGCGTGCCTCAATTGGAATGGCCCTACAAATCTCGTAAACAACCGGGCCTGCGATTGCTGCAGCCCGCATTAAATACCTGGATATCGCAAGAGCTCGAAGAGTTAGGCTGGACAGCCAACTCGCCGTTGCTATTAACGGAAGGGCACCCCCACGGCCGTCGAGTGGATTTCATTAAATTTGTGGGAGACGGTGCCACTCGAATTATTGTTCAAATTCAATTTGGCAACAGCGGCCGAATGTATGCCGACTTCTATAAATTTCTCACAGCGCATAGCGCTAAAGAGCTAACCCTCGGTGTCATGATTACGCTCACAAAACCAACCGCCAAAATAACCGATACCGGTATTGTGACGTTTGAATCTGTTGCGGAGCATATGACTGAAGGCGCGGATGCGGCTGTTCGGTTCCCTTTCGTGTGCCTTGGCTTGACACATTGTGACACCCCCGAAAACACCATTGACTTTAGCAAAGGCAATTTTGACAATTCACGAATTTCCATGGGAACGGGCATTAAAAAAGCGCTTGGAACTATTATACAAACGCTGCGAAAAGACCGTACTACGATAGCACAGTCAGGCATCAGGATGCCTCGGGCGCGAGTTCGAATTCGTCAGCCACGTCTCGAGGTACAAAATCACAAGCCCCAATAAACATGACAGAGGGCCACGCAACATGCCCTCTTTCTTTAGTCCTGCGGCTTAGGCGCAAGGACCCCCACTGTTTTTTGGATAGTATTGAGGCTGCGAGCTATCGCTTCCAATGTTGTTCCTACATCGTAGACTTGCCTATCCGTTTGGTCATTATCGGCCAACGTCAATTCATTTTTTCGACGCAACTCCAACATATGCATCGAACGGATAACAACATCTTCACTAATTCCAAATTCGAGGGAACAAGTTTTCGCCAACGTTAGCACAGCCCGTATGTCGTCTATGCTAACCCTATGCGATTTGCGTTTTGTAACTAAAATACTTCCGTCCATATCCGTCCTTTAAATTGGTAATAGTTAGTACAGCACCCTACGCTTTATTTCTGCTCTCCCGCCAGCATTAGATGCGCTTCAAGGGCAATTTTTCGGATGCTTCGGGGCGAAACCACGAAATAAATCTCAGCAATTGTGCCCCCTGTTCCAATCGCCCTAATATCCCCGTAGTCCAGCAACCGCCCCGTTACGGATTGGTCCACTTCAAAACTCTCTAAATGTGCAAGATTAATTTCGACGACTTGGCGACGAAGGATGCCGGTCTTCACCATTACGCGCTGATTGGTTACGAGAACTTCCGTAAATCGGGCGCGAAGCCAGGCGGGGACAAAAAAGTAACATGAAACCAGCATGAATACCCCAAAAACATATAGTCCCACTGACGAAGCAAACCACCCGCCCAACGCGCACCCCAAAAGCGCAGTCACCGCACTGGGTATGTAGCCACCCCAGTGCAAGTTTCCTTCAAGCAAGACAGATTCTCCGGCCAATAAATTTTCTTTCCAGTAACTCATCCTGTCTCCGTTGGATACGCGTAAATTGGCAGGGAATACAGCGACATCCCCGAATGACATATTAAAATATAGTCTTTATGTTTATAGCGCAGCTCATCTAAAATTGGACAAAATTTCAGATTTTAGAATTTAAGGTCAAAATTGTTTGGCTATACGAAGTAGGCACCGTTCATTTCGGGCGGTACCCCTTGAAAAACTATCCTCTTTATCTTTAAGAAAGTCCTACATAATGAAAAAAACCTTGCTAATTTCCGCCATGTTCGCCGCTGCTTGTATTACTGGCGCCGCTTCTGCACAATCGGCATATTACACTGGAGCTGGAGTTGGTCAAAGTGAAAGCCGATTTACGAGCTCGGCTACTATTCAAGATACCGGCACTAGTTATACCGCCTACTTGGGCCACGACTATACTAAAAATTTTGGTGCGGAAGTTGGCTACTCCCGCTTTTTCTACGTTCAAACTAAAACCCTCGGTGTTCAGCAAGAAGCGGTTACGGTGCAAGGCACTGCACATCTGGCCATTGCAAAAAACGTGACTATTTTTGCTAAAGGCGGTGTAGCGTATTCTCGTAATGTTGATTCCAAAGGTGGCGCCTCGGATGCGTTTGCACCCGTTGCTGCAGTGGGCATCGATTATGCGCTGACGTCCGTCATGTCTATTCGTGCCGAACAGCAATACATCCACAAATTCGCAGACTTACGTAATAACGTATCCAATACCAGCATTGGATTGAAGCTGGCGTTTTAAGCCCCCATTTCGGTACTATCGCCTTAAAGGGCGGGGTTCTTTGTGAAAAAGCCACAAGAAATTGTGGCTTTTTCCATTCTTCTATATTGGCTGGTGTTTCTCTTGCCTTATTCTTAGTTAGCGACTAACCGCGCGTCCAAACCATTTATTGCCGATAATTTGAAGTAATCCCTCCGTAAAAAAACCGGCATGTGGCGCAGGAATGACGGAGTCAATCCCGCAAAAAGGACAAAGAGCCGTTTGGCCGCTATCGGTGTATGCGGCTATCTTTTTTGGCTCGAAAATATTGTGACAGTAGTAGCAGCCGCAGGCAGAAGCGGAAAGACACGCCTGTCGATTCTGAAAGGCAAAGTCACCTGCTATCTCTACTATGTTGTTCGTAGTCATTGGTCACCCCTTAAAAAAAAGTATAGCGACTCAGCTAAGTGCAGAAGTTGAACAAGTCATAGCGGTAGCTATACCAGAGAGGACAATTATTTTTGAGAGGACTACCATGTTAGCAACAACTGTTGAAAATCGTGATTTCGTCGCGCACCCCCATATTTTGTTTAGTATTATGCAAAGTCAAGCTGGAACGTTGGCTAAAGCCTTCTTAGAAGGCATCATGAATTCCATCGACGCGGGAGCGTCCAAAGTGGACATCAAACTTACGGAATCGCAGTTCATTATTCAAGACAACGGCAAAGGATTTCAATCCAAAGAGGAAGTACTCAACTGGTTTGGTCAATTTGGCACGCCGCACGAAGAAGGTGACGCAACTTATGGACAATATAGAATGGGGCGCGGCCAACTGATGGCGTTTGCGCACAATGCCTGGAGAACGGGTACTTTCCTGATGGAAGTCGATATTAAGAAAAACGGACTAACTTATCAACTTTCGGAAAACTTACGCAATTTACCAGGGTGCTCCATTACAGGAACTTTGTATAAGCAAATATCGTTAGCAGATATTGATGACGTTCTAACCGAGCTGAAAGAATTAACTCAATTTGCTCAAATACCTGTCAAAGTGAACGGTAAGCTGTTTAGCAAACCCTTATCCACTATTACTTGGGACGCCGAAACCCCCGATGCGTACATTAAGCTACAACGCACGGGAAGCCTGCTAGTCTATAACTTAGGTGTATTGGTCAGAAGTTATGACCATTATATTTTTGGCTGTGGTGGGCTTATTGTGTCAAAAACAGCCCTTAAGGTCAATTTTGCTCGCAACGATATATTGACCCATCAGTGCTCAACTTGGACACGAATCTCCGCTCATTTAAAGAGTACGAATGTGTCAAAAATCACGCAAAAAAGTTTTATTAATGACCAAGAGCGTCGTTTTTTAAGTCGGCAATGGGCCTACGGCCACATTTCACCCGACGATTTTGCCAATTTTGAGTCATGGAAAGTATTTACTGACGCCAGTGGCAAGCATCATTCGTTGCAGTCACTAAGAAAATACTCAGTCATCACTTCGGCGACGGAAAGCCAGTCTAGGACGGGAGCTCGGCTACAGCGAGAAGGTAAAGCATTTGTCGTTAGTGAAGAGACATTACAACGGTTTAATGCCTCGACTGTCCGCGAATTGGTCGAGTTGCTGTTTGACGGATTGCGCCACCCCCCTGCCTTTACTTACGTTAAGTTTGAGGACCTCGCTTTGGGTTGCACCGAGACGTATCAAGTGCTGGAACCATCCACTTTATCGCCTGCGGAACAGCTGGTGTTTAACTTACTGTTAAGCAAGCACGATAAGTTTTTCAAATGGTTCTCTAGCGGGGAAGTACATTCAGGCCAACGAGACTTGCGCCCCGGCGCTTCAGACGTGGCGCTAGGGTGGACCGACGGGTCAAGCTATATTGTCATTGACCAATCGGTCCTTCAAAAGGCCGTTAAGAAAGGTGAAGCCGGCTTTTTTGAGCTGCTCCTACTTTTGGTCCATGAGTATTGTCACGATTCGGCAGACTTGGAGTCACATGCCCATGACTTAGTGTTCTATTCTAAATATCATGACATAGTGCAGTATAAAGGAGGCCGGTTGCTTGAGCTATCGAGAGAGTTGGCTACTCAGTTTAAGAAACAAGCCATCAAGACGGGAATATCCATAGAGGACATTATATCTCCACGTCGCACAACATTACCCCTGAATACTGCAAAACTAAGTATCACAGAAGGGCGAATAGCGGAGGGCTCTCTTATGGCAGCATGTCCGCAATTAGCTTTGTTTTAATTCTACTGGCCACCTGTATTTTTACAGGTGGTTTTTTTCGTGTGCCAAGCTTAAGTGGGCTCGAAAATTTGTTTTAAGCGCAAATAGAGTTGATAATCCTCTTTCTCTTTTTGAGTGCCCAGCAGGTTACTCTGGTATTCTTGCCATAAGACATCCACATGGAAAAAATACTGTTCGTCCGACATTTTTTTTGATTGATACAACGACAATACGGTATGGCTCCAATCTTCGTAGGGGTCCGGCTGAGAAGACTCCCTTACAAATACGGTGTTAAAATCGGAGACTCCCGCACGGTTAGCAACGTCAATTAGCTGCGCTAACGACGTGTCCCCAAAAGTACTGGCGACCTCGGCATCTTCAAAAGGCCGTCGACAACTCAAGTCTGCCCGAGGAGCCCCCGGGCGCCACAATATTTTATTGGTACGCAAGTGACGAATTCGCTGGGCGAGCGTATTTCGAAAAGTAACATTGTCGTTGTCAGTCATAAAAATTCCTTAAATTTAGATTTACCATTATACACACTTTAAGATAGCAATATTACGTTACTAAACATTAAGCTCGATGTTCTATTGGTTCATTATTGAACAGATTAAGGCGCGCATTCCTCGTCCTTCAGGGCGAGGTCAAGCGCCCTTTTGTTAACGAACGACAAGACAACGCTAAAATCACCCGCTATACTCGGTTCAATGCCCTCCTACTCGACCGGCGTACGCTTCGCCCTTTATCCCTCACTTGTCCAGGCATCCGTGCTGCGGCAATGGATAGGCTGCCAGCGGGTGGTTTATAACGCCAAGGTCGCTGAGGACCAATATTTCAACACCTTCCGCCGGCACGCGCTTTCGCTTACCGGTGAACCTACTCCGCTCGACCAGCATTACGCCCAGTTCAAGACCGAGCTCACGCCCTGGCTTTCCGACGTGCCATCCCAGATTTTACGTAATGGCGAGTGGTTGAGTTTAATGATGGTTGCCCGTCTGGCTTGAACGATTCCGCAGGAATCGTTGTACGCGGCACTTGCGACCGACCTAGCCCGACCCCAAAAGAGCGCCTAAATCCGCGTAAAAAGCCGCAACACGTGTTAGCGTATTGCGGCTTGAATAAAGAAATCTACTACTTTTTATTGATGAAACATGAGCCAGCTAATTCCTGCTTTTTGTGCGGACTCGAACGCAGGCCGTAACACAACGGGTATGTCCAGAGGGTCTGTAAATTTATCAGACCTAACCATAAATTCCCAGACACCACCCTCCACACCATTGCCTCGATGTGCAAAGGAGTGATGCAGCTCAATCCACCGCCATTCCGCCACCGTGTCGGGCACATCATATTCAGGCACAAGCCCAAGCATGTTGATGTCCCTTAAGGCAAGCAGTTCGGAACTATTCTTGAATACTTCGTTCGGGCAAATGTTGATGGTGTCCTGCGCAAAAATGAGTGGACTCGTTAGGGACAGCGTTCCTTCGGCCAGTTGCGCTGCCTTTGTGTAATATCCTAAACTGAGCAGTGTTTGGTCCATCTGTTCTTCCACCGTTGCACTGTAGCCTTCGGCTCCTGTAGCGATAATGCCAAAGGCATTTAACCCCTCACAGATATCCGTAGACTCAATCAAAAACTCACAGTTACCTGAGGAACTACGGGCTCGCCAGCCCTCCACGCAAATTTTCCAAATCGTGGCACAAATTTGACTAAGCAACTCCTGATGCTTTGATTGAAAAAGGCTCGTGTCCACTATTGCATCTCTTAGTGTGGCTAGGATATTGTCGTGGGCGGGGCCTTCTTGTGGTAAAGCGACCGGCGTTGCCTTAGCAAGGGCAGACAGCGTATTCCAGTCCTTGACGTCAGCCATTGCGGCTAGGGCCTCATAGGCTTCCGATAGCGAGACATCACGTTGAAATGTTTTTGCCAAATGCGCCCGTAAGCCCCGACCACTTCTTTTTAAGTCCTTTAATGACTGCATGTATATCTCCTTGTATTGAGCCTCGTGAAACAAATTTAATTCTTGTCCTTGGACTCTCCCATTTCCATATCGAGACTCATTTAAGAGTACTCAAGCATGAAAGACCTACGGTTACCACTGCAGAAGTTCACCATATCGCACATGCGACGGGAGATGGCAGGCGTCTACTGGCGCCTTTACCGTATAGGGACGTAAAACTGTCGTGTCTCAATTTAATTTCAAAAGTGATTACCTATAGTAAACAGACCAATTAACCAGGACAATTTATGCGAGTTTTTATATTAGGTGCGTCCGACCCAGAAATGGAAGAGATTGAAGCAGTATTAACTGCGCACAACGAAGAGTTTCGATATGCCACAGTGCACGGACGGCGCGTTTACGCTCAATGTGCGTACGACGCAAACAATGTGTCAGCGCGTATTCCCAAGAATGCTGAAATTGTTTTCGTGGAGTGTCACGTATTAGGGCTAGCAACATCAGCAACGATTGACCATCATCGTGAGGGTGACCCTGGCTTTGGCCGGCCGCCTTCTGACTATTTGGAGGGTTCGTCGCTTGGCCAATTACTTAAAATGCTCAATTGTGAGCCTACCCCCTTGCAACGTATTATTGCTGCGGCAGACCATTGTCCTACGCAAGCCTATAGGGGGGAGTGTCCTTTGGTGAACCCAACGGACCTGGCGCACTGGCGTACTCTCAGTAGAGCCAAACGACGAGGTGTAACGTTTGACGAAATGAATGCTGCTATTTTAAGAGGAAAAGCACTCTTAGATAGCGCCGAGAAAATTGAAGTCGGGTCGGAGCAGGTCTCTATCATGCATAATCGTGATGACGAAATCCCCGAAGCTTCGGCACGATTTGATATACCTTTTGTCTACAAAGGAACTTCCCCTGCTGGCTCCATAAAATATGGCATCATGGGGGCTAAACCGGACACCATCGCTGTTTGGATGGCCCAATGTGAGCTATCAAATGTCTATGGCGACCCTGTTCGCGGATATGCAGGCGGATACGCTTAGAGTCATAGTTTATTATTATCACAGCTACCTTTTTGCATTCACAACTGACTGCATTTATTTAGAGCACCCTGACCATTCTTTATGAATCGTCGGGGTGTTTTTTTAAGTGCTAAATCGGGGCACTAGACTATGTTTCTCTCTTATTGGTGCCCCCTATGTCTCGTCCCCCTCCTATTGCTTGTTCCGTGGACTACCCTGCCCTTATTGTTGGGTTGCTCTATGAAGAACTAGGCCCGTCAATTGTGGCACTGCTACCACCCGGCACTTTAACGCGGCTTGCTACGAAACTTGTTGAGCTAGCAGAGCGTAATCCGACAGCCGGTGCCATTTAGAGGTAGCTCCCGTCATTTTTTTTCGCGCCATTGCTGCCGACGATACTGCTTCCAGCTATCATGGTCAAAGCTAGATGCTCTATAATCGTCCCAAGGGTTGGGTAGGTTCTGCTGATTACGTTTGCCTCGAGTGGGAACTTCACCTTCCTCAGCAAACGTTTCAGCGCCGCGTCGTGCGTTCATGTGGCTAATTCTGCGATAAAAAAACGTACCTGCTTTAGGCTTAGCAGTGCCTGAAACGGTGGGAGAGTTTCGTTGAAATGCGTATCGAAAGCGGTAAGGCCGGTAGTCTTTTTTGTAGGCAAGCGTCGCTTGAACAATATCGGGCACCGTCACCGTATCCCCGCTGTCGTCGCGGAGAACGAAGGGGTAACTAACATATTCGACAGAAGGCGGCGTTCCTACCGCAATGCGAAAATTCGGTCCGATATTATTTACAAGCCAAGCATACCCGCGGTAGGCAAGCAGGGACTCTGCAGAAGAAAATTGGCGTACAAAGCCATCTCTGCTGAACAATGAAACAGCAGATAGGGGTGGTGGAACAATAACCATAGCAACTCCTTTTAGGTGAAAAACCTAAAAATCGTTGTTGGATTGGCGAGGAGTAAAGTTTGTCATATTAACTAACAAGGAAGATAACTTACGGTATAGGACCGGATTTTATGTCCACAGGGCTCCTGTCGCTCTCTGCCGGGGCTTTCCTTTCAGCACTGCACCCCCGATACGAGTTTTTTCATAGATGGCAGCGGTGCCCAACTCGTGTTCCAGGGCAAATTCTAGACATTGCCCCTCTCGATTATCTGGATTGTAAATAGCCAGTCGCTCGGGGTGCTCTAGGCGCCGATAACTACCTTGTCCACTTTTACCAAATACCACGACCTCTTCACTCCCCTTATAAATCGAATTAACTTTAAGGGAAGCTCCCGCCGTGCCCCAACTATCGCAAACTACGCCATCTACGATGACCCCCCCCTTAACAGTAGCGTCATCCCAAGGATGGCGAATCCGAACTAAATCACCTTCTTTTAGGGATAGCACCCACTCGGCGTACGTTTTACCCTGATATGTTCGTTTCTGCATGTTAAATAGCCTCTAACTAAATTTAAATATTGCTTGATACCAACAGTGTATTACAATAGCGCATACGGAGTCAATGGCGGCCGCTTATTTAAGGCTCGCATGGCGGGATGCTTAGCAGGACATTTATATTTCTATTGAGGCTAATATGCTTATTTCGCAAAATGCAGTACATAACGTTAAAACACAAGGAATGCACATCAGCCATTCTTTTCCTATTTTAAGCTCTCCCCATATGTATAACATCCTCTCCAGCGGGCTCTATTCCGACAAGCTCGGTGCGGTTATGCGCGAACCGGGCTGTAACGCCTGCGACTCACACGTGATGGCGGGAACCCCTCAGTTACCCATTGAAGTTAAGCTTCCAACAGCGCTCTCCCCTTCGTTCTACATTAAAGACTGGGGGGTGGGCCTTACAGACGAAGAAGTACGCCAAGTCTATACCTCCTATGGGAAGTCCACGAAGCAAGCGATAACGGATGTAGTAGGTGCCTTTGGCCTAGGGTCTAAAGCCCCCTTTGCGTATACCGCGCTCAATTCGGAAGAAGCGGGGGGGTTTACGGTCGTGGCCGTTAAAAATGGCATTAAGAACATTTACACGTGTTATTTTGATGAATCGGGAATACCTACTGCAGCCCAAACGTATTCTGGTCCCGCCGATGAAGACTGGCCTCACGGGGTAATGGTGACCTTTCCCGTTCGTCCCGCGGACTTTGTGTCTTTCCACCAAAGCGCCGTGAACATTTTCCAGTGGTTTCCCGTGCAGCCACGCGTTCTGGGCTTGAGCCTCCCGTTACAACCAGCACAATTTAGTATTTCGACTGATTTTTTTGGGCTAGGCCGCCGGGAAGGCGCCGCGGTAATTATGGGAGGCGTACGCTATCCCTTGGACCGCACTCGTATCTCGGGGCTAACACCGCAAGAAACTTGCTTACTCGATTCCGGGATTCATCTTTTTCTACCCATCGGGACAGTGATGATGACACCCTCCCGTGAGGCCTTACAATACTTTTCAGATACCGCACAAAAATTACGGCCGTATTTCAACGCAGCCATAGTATGGATAATGCAGGATATACGGAATGCTACGGCAGAGTTTGGCCAGAACCAGACATGGCGGGGTAAGCGGGAATTTATTAATGCGCTCAAAGGCTACAACACCGCAATGGCCAATACTTTCGAGGCATTTTTAAAGGTATCTGTCGATGTTGCCCCTGCCTTGCTTACCACTGCAGAATGTACGGGTCTGCTCCGCGATAGGATACCTACTGTGCCCGTTCCTTCTTGGGTAGGTGCCAGCACACCTTATTCTATCGTTCGCGTCATTGCGTCTACAAAAGGTGGTAGTTGCATGTCCATTAAAGACGGCAAGTTCATCAAGAATAAAAAAGAATATGACGCATTGCTAAGTGCGAACACCCAAACGCATATCGTGTTTAGTAATTCAGACCACATTGATGCGCGAATAGCCCTCGCTCGCAACGCAGGACTCATTGAAAATATTCTTCTTCTCAAAGTGCCCTCAAAGAGGCACTGGGCGGAGGCTGAGAGCTATGCCCAAAAAATTGCGATGTGCCCCGAACTGCGTGGTATTCCTATGCTAGGCACCGCGGAGCTTTCTTTGCCGGACGCGATTCGTCAAAGGAAAGAGGCCCAAAAGGCTTCCCGCACGAATAAAAGCACTACGATACGCACCCGATTAAGTTCGTTATTAATGTATCTGCCAATTTCAGGTCGGATAGTTGAATTAAAAGAATTGTCTGACATCCAGGAGAGCCCTACCAAATTGTATGTGGTGTCCCGAAGCACAAGTATTGAGCGAGGAGTCTTTGTTAATAAAGGCGAGGATAACCGAACTTATTCCGTACCTTTAAATGCGTTCACAGAAGTCTGGGCAAGTGTTCAACGAATCGCTCATTACTTGAGTCTTCCGCTGGACGGTGTCGTCGTGGTGGGAAGCGAAAGAGAAGCAAAGCGACTTCAATTGTCTGATGGCGGGTTTCAGCCTTTGCTCGCTTGGCTCGAGACCAACCTCGAACAACATCGACTTCAATTAGCCCAACTAGACAAGAACCGGTCTTGTTTTCCCGCCATCAATTTTGGAGCCCCACTTTTTGCACCCGCAGCCTATGGTGTCTTAGGTATCGTAGGTTGGCTTAGCGTCCACAACACGGCTTATTTTGAGGAACTAAAAGAGCGCTTCGCGCTGTCCGCTAGCTTTACTGAACTTACCCAAATTTGCATTAAGTGCAGCGAGCCCGCTCAAGTTCTTCAGCAAAATAGAGAGCTGTTTAGCGCATTGGAAACGCTCAATCGGGTAATACAAGGCGAATTCACCTGTTACACCTCCAGTCGCGTTATGTACTCTGAATTAAGTATGCGAGCAAAATTAGCGTTGGTGCCTACATGGCATTTGTTGAATATCCCTGAAATCTATAAAGTATTACAAAGTCCCCATCCCCATCTCGCGTATCCCTTAATAGAGACGGCGTTAGCTATTCTTGACCTGCATAGAACGGGTAGTGCTCCCCTGGTTCCCAGCTAACGTCATACAAGGGGGAAACGTTAGACGTAGGCGCGCGGTTGGCCCCCCTCCCTTCATTTAAACGTGGTGACTGTAATACATATATTTTTTCTTTTAACTTGTATATGGCACTTACTCCTCCTTCTCGCACATTATTACTCAGCTCCCGCGCTACATTGGAGAGCACCTTGTTATTGGCGGGAGTGGCTGCCTTGGTCGCGATACACGCTAGTTCTATTCTTATATCGCTAGCTATCCAGTTATTTTTCTCCTATTGCCTTTTCATGAGCATTAAGCTAGGCCAAACTTATCGAGCAGTTCGCGCAGACGGAAATTACGCACTAGCGTGGACAGGAATTACCTGGTTAATCTTTGGGATTGGGTTATGCGGCACAGGCATCTCGGTCCAGGACAGAGCATCGGGAGTCTGCTACTGGCTGTTTCTTTGTTCCTCCGCGTATGCCTTGCTCGAAGCGAGAGCGCAAGCTCACCAACTCAACCTAAAATAGGGGCGGGTCACGCCACTTTTTTACGGGAAAACAAAAGAATATTAGGAATAAATCTACCTGCCTGCTCGGGGGGTAAGGGCCGCGCGAAAAAGTAGCCCTGCCCTTCTTCGCAGCCGAGTTCCATTAATTGGCTGTACTGCCCCACCGTTTCTATCCCTTCTGCCACGACCTTCATTTCCAGACTGTGAGCTAAGTTTACTATAGCCAAGCAAATATTAAAACCCCCGGCTGTGTCAAGCGCCATCACAAACGACCGGTCAACCTTTAAGCAATTGATATCAAACTTCTGCAAGGTGCTCAATGAAGAGTATCCCGTTCCAAAATCATCCACCGCGATTGACACACCTAAACTTCTTAACTTTGAGATGGTATCTTGAGCCTCGGCTACATCGGTTACTAGCAAGCTCTCTGTTATTTCCATTTGCAGGTATTGCCCCTCCATGCCATGCTTGAGCAAAATTGCTTTCACAATCGCCGGTAACTTTTTACTGCGTAACTGAAGGGCCGAAACATTGACCGCGACTACTTTCCAACCAAGGCCTTCGTCAAACCAAGCACGTTGTTGACGGACGGTTTCCTCTACGACCCACTGTCCCAGCTGGATGATAGCACCGCACTCCTCTGCAATAGGAATGAACTGACTGGGGCTAATGAGCCCCTCAATGGGATGCTGCCAACGCAAGAGCGCTTCATATCCCGCCACTACACCAGAACTTAGCTCCACCTTAGGTTGGTAGTGCAGAAAAAATTGGTCTGTGCCTAACGCCAGTTGTAAGTCATTTGCCCGATGTTCTTTTGCTAAAGCTTGCAAGGTCATTGAGGCCTGATAAACAGCATAGCGGTTTTTCCCTTTTTGTTTTGCGTGGTACATTGCTGCATCCGCAAATCGCATCAATTCTGACGCTGTAGCAGCATGTTGCCCAATCAACGCGACGCCAATGGAGGCATGAGCATGAACGGCTACTCCGCGAACCTCAAAGGGGCGACCCATCAATTCTACAATACGCTGAGCGATGACCTCCGCGTCCACCAACTGGCCGAGGCCTGGCAATAAGACAGTAAATTCGTCACCGCCTAGCCTACAAACGATATCCTTGCTGCGGACTGCGTCCTGTAAGCGATGGGTAACTAATTTGAGTAGCTCGTCCCCTGCATCGTGGCCTAGGGAATCATTCACATATTTAAAGTTATCCAAATCGATAAAGAATAAGGCGAAGCCAACGGAGGTGCTTGCAAAGTGGCTAACCATATTCTCTAAATGGTGGCTAAAAAAGTAACGATTGGGCAGCTTGGTTAAATTATCCGTTGCTACTAGCTTTTTCAACCGTTTTTCACTCTTGGCTAACTGTTGCAAGCTCAGCAAACCCATAAATGTCAGTAACCCTAATGCAAGGGAGGCCAGACACCCCCAAAAAATCATCACACGACCGCGCTCCTCTATGGGGGAGAGAAGCTCATGAGCCGCTACACTAGACGCAACCTGAAATTTTTGTGCAGCTTCGCTTCGCAAGTTAAATACAATACGCTCTGCCCCCCTAAGTTGGACGGACGGATATTCTTTCCTATGCAGGGTTATCAACGATACGCCAGATGATGACAATAACAGGGTCTCCCCCGTTTGGTATGGTAAGGACAGGGCCAGTTTTTTTTCTAACGTTTGTTGCGAAATTAAATAGACGACGCTAATCGCATTTTGGCCATGGGGCTGGACAATGCGCAGGTAAGTCTTATTTTCCGCATAATCAGTAATAGCTGGGAGTAAGTATGCTTCTTGGCCATCATTGCCGCTCAAGCCCGCTAATTCCACGTTATTCATCACGACAGCCAAAGGAGGCGCGTCCTGTTCTACGCTCAGTAACGCACCATTTCTATCAAACAAATACGCGGCTTTTAATCCATCGAGAGTTGGAAAATGGAAGATGACAGGCGGCTCCTTTTGAGCGTATCGCAAATTCAAGGCATCTGCTGTCTGTTCCGTCAGTAGCATGGCTTGGCTCAGATATCGCTCGGTACTCGAAGCGCTGGATGTTACGACCCGTTGCATCTCAGCACGAGAATCGGTATACGCCCTAGACATATTAGTGTACCCCCCGTTCCAGCCAAAGGCGAGTAATAGCGTTGTTCCCAGCACCATTGTCCAGGCTCCCCAAGTGGGAAGCCGCAGGTAGAGTTTTCGAGGAGCCGCAAGAAAAGAGAATATCATAGTGTAATGGCCTAATTTAGTACGTAAAGTGCACTTGAGATACTTTACTATATACCCAATGTGGTTTTTAAGATAGCTATTTTAATCTTAGCGTACCTATACAAACTAGGATACATTTTTTTACTGCAACACCATTACATAGAGAAATAAACCTTATACGATGACACAACAAGTAATCACAGAATCAGAAGTATTTTTATGGCAAGAGTCTGCCCTCGTCCGGAGCTTTTTTGGTCGGGTACTCGGCATCGATGCTCACGACTGTTTTATTTCCGAAGAGAGTGAATTAAGCGATTTTAGCTTTAGAGGAGAGGGCTACGATTGCCCAGAGGTGAATTCCTTGAGCGTGTTACATAGGGACTGGGACCAATGGATAATTACTCAGTTGCGCGTACATTATGCGGTTGAAGTGTCCTCCACTAAAATTCCTTTAATGCAATTATTCCAGATGCTAGATTCTAGCCAAAAAACTAAAGCGCTGTTGCATTAGCCCTTTAATCCTGATTCATAAACTACATCCTTTGATGTAGTTTTTTATTGCGGTACACAAAAAAACGCTTTCGTAAAAACGAAAGCGCGAATCATCATGGGGCAGCATGTTCCTTGGTTAAAAAAACGTCACCGTGCTATTAATCTCAAAATATACTTCACCCATTTGTCCCTCAATATCCTCTCTGAAATCTGCATACAAGGGGTCAAGCCAAACTAGTTTAAGCTGACAATTAAGCAACCCAATCTCTTTCCATTGACTTTGATACTTAAGGGCAATATCGGCAGGTTTTTGGTTCGGGCGTAACGGATAAGGTAATGCATACACGCGGCACTGTACGTTGCCTGGTGCAATATAAATAGTTTGTGTCATTGTTCATGTCCTTTAATTTGACGGTGGGCGTGCGGCTGGTGTAATGACGCGATACGCTAATAAATCGGCGAAATGCGATGCTCGAGTTACGCCCACAAAAACCACAATTCCTTGACCGAACTGGCCGTCGAGCACACCTTGTGCACTTTGCGCTGGAGCATTGCTGTTTTCAACTACTTTTCCGCTCGGCCCTTTCAGAACACAAAATTGTTGTGCTCCGGTATGTGCGAGCGGGCCTTTAATTTCTTTTCCTACGGGGCAAAACAGCGGAACCGGTCCTTTAAAGCCGGCTCGGGCTACCTTCAAATATCCGTCGTTTACCACACTCCATCCTGACTCTCCTATAACAGGCATAACAGGGGACTTCGCCTTTACTGCAGATAGGGCTAAGGCATCAGTGAGCGGGAGTAACCCGCTTGCTAGCATAAGCAGAGAGAAAAAAGAGGTAAAGATTGAGTTCATGTGCCTATTCCTAGTTCAATTTAATCAAAGCTGTTGGGTCAAACGGCATTCCCAAATAGCTCGCTTCCACCATTCTGTTCAAGCTGGATAGCTCAAAGCGTCCTTGTTCATTTCGTAAAGGGGTAGCGGAGGGTTGGTCCGCATAAAAATGGTTAAACAAAGTAGAAAAGGCAGCGAGTTGCCCCGCGTATTCGGCCACTTTATTGGGTTGCCCGTGCATCAATAGCAGAGACGGTTGCGCACTGCTTAACACCGCAACTTCCTCTGTGGCGAATATGCGTCGTTCGTCTAGGTAAAATACATATTTTTCGTTTTCAAGGGTATATCTCGGTTTCATTTAACTTTCCTCAGTATGGTCCTATGGCGTATAGCGAAAGGGGCTTTGTTCTAAATAGGTGCTTTGTGCTTAAAGTGGCCCGTTGTGCACAGCCGTTAACGCAAAAAGGTCTCCTTCAAAAAAGAAGAAGACCGGAAAATAAGAGATAGCGAAGGTTTATCTTCGTTGTAAAACGTTATCGATTTCCTTCGCCATCCTGGAAGTGCCCTTACCATCCATCGAGAGTTCGTTGCGCCAGTCTTCTAAGGTTGCCGTACTAATGAGATGGACTTGCTCTATGTCAGACGCTAAGGGGCGCAGTTGAAACAGATGAACTTCTTCGGCGGTAGCATCGAGCGCGGCGCCGAGAAAGCGCAAACCTTTGTCGATGGCGGCATTATCCTCAAGCACGGAATACGAGCAGACTAAATTGGGCTCGCCTGTGTTTGTTTTTGGAAGTACGGGCGGCGCTATAATTGCTCTAACTTTTTCCCTGCTACCGTCGGCGCATTCTAATATTTGATTCAGAAAATCCGCTTTTCCGAAGTGAAAACCAAAACAGACGCTTTTTGTTACGGGATACACCCGTTCGACAACGACGGCAGGCACCCGATATCCATTTTGATGCAGGACCCGGGTTGCTTCGGCTACCGTCCATTCCAGAGACAGAACTCGGACTGCTTCCGCAGGCGAGGTATGTTGCTCAAACAGCGCAAAGGCTCTCGCTTCATCAAGGGTGACATATTCGCTCAGATTTTTCTTAACAAAAAGGCGCCAAAGCCCAAATTTCTGTTTTTTTGTAAATCCGTGACTATCATCGAGTTGTTCTTTTGTGTTTTGCATAGAATTCCTGTTGAGTAAATAGTTGACCTAACTCCTCGTATAGCGAACAAGGCTACACGCTAGGTTCAACTCCTCAAGCCGGCGGCGCAACTTGCCCAGGCGTATTGCCCAATTCCAATTTGCTATACAAGCTAGGACCAAACGATTGGAGTATGCCGCCAGTCAAAAATTTGTCAGTGGAGCCGCGAAACTTACATATTTACCAAAATAAGGGGAAGTTACACATACGCAGTCGACTGCTCCGGTCTTGGTTCGTAAGCTAAGCGCCTTGGGATACTAGTTGAGCGGGAAAGCGTCGCTCACCTCTAGGTTCCTCATTTCTTTGGTTGCACAGTTATACATTACTGCGCTGGAATGGCGTATGCACGGCTTAACCGCGGAACATATCAGAAATGAAGCGTTCCACCCTAACCCTAGCTAAAGGAATTTTCCATGTTAAAAATATCAATTTTGTGCGGCATTGTCAGTGCGCTTTTGTTCCTAGCTCTGACGTTCCTGCCCTTTCAGCAATCGCTAACCTCGGCCACGACGGAACTCCGCTTTGGTGTAACACTTTTAGGTTATACCGGATTAATGGTTGTCACCGGCTATCTCGCACAACTCCTAATTCTAGCCTTCAGCTTGTACCTGGTGCGCGGTCCTGGCTCGGTAGGTTGGACGCGGCCAAGCCAATGCCTGAGTATCTCCAAATGGTTGATGTTTTCATGGGGGCACTATTCTTCAAAAGGGCTACAGGTGGGATTTAGAGTCATTGGTTTTGAATTTGCCCTTAAAGGAAATTTGCATTCAGTTTAGTCTTCTGGCGCTGACTTTTGTTACCTTGCTTCTCTTTTACCCTTTAGTGTCATTGATGCTAAAGGGTATTTTTTGGAGCCGATTAACTCGAAGGCTATCTAGCTCCGACACCCTTAAACCAAGGCCTCATTCGGCATAAAAAGCTGCGCGGCACAGTTGCTCAAAAAAACCGCCATCCAAAAGTGGACAGCGGGTGAATTAAGTTTAATCGTTGAAAAACTTAGACGGCGACGAATTTTGTCGTGGAGCTCAACTTGACATCTAACACCTTTTGATTTTTAGCGAGTGCTTGCGCCGCTCTCTTTTGATGCAATGGAAACTGTTCCCGCGCCTGTGCAATGGCTTCTCGTACCATCTGGACAAAATACGAACCGTGTCCATTAGCGCTCATGCCGAAGTGGTCTCGAAACTCTGCAGGGTTTGCATAAATACTTCCGCCCAAGTAGGCCTGCCCCAACGAAACTCCTGTTGTATTGCAAACTACCTCGATTTCAGATTGAAAACATTTCCATTTTCGGGAGCGTACGTTCTTGATACATTCCTTCGCAAGTTCGGGGTCCATATGTTGCGTGCAAAGAACGTCCGGTTCGATAACCCACCGTACAGTGAAGTTGCGAGTTTTAAATTGCCACATTGTCTTAGCCATAGTTGTCCTTGGTATTGGGAAGTAATGAGGAAGCGCCGGTTGGCGTTCCTCGCAGTATTGTTGTATGCCTCTCCTTGGTGTAGGAACCGAGTGATGCTAGCTTGTTCCTACGCTAATGCGCCGGCGTCACCGCAAATCAATTTGCGGTGGAGGGGGTGGCAAGCTCACGACCAGCGCCGCGTCAAATTGGGCGGGGTGTATCCTCTCTTTATTTGCCGGTCCTAGCGAACGCGCGGATGAATCATCGAGACCGCGCGTTCCTCGCGGATTGACCAGCACCCGCGTTCCCTCTTCCTCATAATCGAAGGGATGGTGCGTGTGACCATGTATCCACAATGCACAGCGCCCTAGTAAGTGGGGGAGGCTTGACACGAACGCCCCATTGAGGAGGTTTCCCGTCCACTGAGGGGCGATGCTGCGAGTGGTGCAGCCATAATGTGTCACAACAACCGTCTCCCCTGCAAAGGGTTCCTGCAATTTAAAGGCGAGCCAGCGTTTGTCCCTTTCATGCAGCATTGCCATCAGCTCCGGCGTCATAAAAAGAGTAGCGCTTTGCCTAATGATAGAAAAGTCTTCCACGTGTGTACGCGCATGGTCCATGGCCCGTTTTTGCCAGGCATCCCCTTCTACCTGAAAATCACTCCACAAGGTAGCACCCAAAAAACGTACGTTTTGCACAATGACTTCGTCACGGTCCAGCACCACTACATTAGAGTTTTGTGCTTCGTTGCGTATGTCCTCCAAAATGGCGTCCATCGGTTTGTCCAGAAAATATTCATGATTGCCTGGTACATACACCACTATTTTCCCGGCGAATGCCTGTTTTGCCCACCGTACTCCTTCGGCACCATTTGCAATATCCCCCGCCAGCACGATGATTTGCGCGTCCACCTCCAGTGGTAACTTTTCGTCAGCCCTGTAAGGAGCCACTTCAAGATGAAGGTCTGAAAGGGGGTGAATCTGCATAGTGCGGCCTAAATATAATCGATGTATTGACAGCATAGCTTAAATAAGTTATTTTTGCTACCTTAAACAATACCAACAGAATTTATGAGCCCAATCTCTGCGCCTCTAGCACGCTCCGTTAGGAGTCACCACGCGAAAGTACCTTTTCCATTCGCGCTGTCTATCCGCTTATCCCTCGGAACGTACTTACTGAATCTTCGCCTATTTCGACGGTTATCAGTCAACGAGGTGGTTAGCCACTGCTTGCTTGGGCCGGAGTCTGAGCAAGCACTAGAGGCCTTAGAGCAAGGCGAGAAAGACAGCGTGTGCGTGGATACCTTACAGCAGCTGCTCGCTTTTTACGGCACCACGCTTTCCAGCGTGCTGGACCACCTTGCAAATCGAGATACCCTGTTTTTGAGATACCTTTCTACGAACCTTAGCAATATAGCGGCACAGGAGGGCGTTGGCTATCGGTTGCGTAACTTGCGCAAGGCATTAGCGTACACCCCAAAACAAATGGCTGACGCGGTGGGACTGCCAGGAAGTGCCGACCAGATAGAATCTTGGGAGCAAGAACGGACCGTCTTGGCGCCCTCTTTGCTGGCACATATTGCCACACAATTGGGCGTCTCGTCGTGCTGGCTTATTTTTGGCACACCCCTAAAGGCGTAACACCGGGATGCCTTATGCGTATTAAAAAACAATATAACCAGTTGGTGCGTGTACCAATAGTTACGTACCCTTGCTTGCACAAAAAGAAAACCTCGTAAAAGTATCGCTTTTACGAGGTAAATTAAAATAATAAATTATATAAGCGGCTTAACCCTCATTGGAGGATATTAGCTCATCAATATTAAATAAGCTACGCAGAATGCCAGCGTCACTGTTATTTACCCAGATGAGTAGATTATCAATACCACCGCCATCATCCCCAGAATCAGTAAATCCCGTCTCCACCCCCATTTTTGGTATGCGGAATCCTAGTTGTTCTAGCACATGTTTGCTTGCTGCTTTAGGGTTGGCGATATCTGGAAGGCCATAACGGTCAGGACGAGGCACTATACAGAAAGTTTCTAATCCGATGGTGTCAGCTGAAAGCGCAAATCCTTCCGGAAGAAAAGCAGACTCATCGCGAAGCGCTGCTACTTTTTCATGGTAGCGAGACGCAGTGTCATCCAGCGTTGTGCCAGGACGGTAGACAATAATTTCTTCGTCCGCGCACCCACTAGCATCATCCGGAAACATCCAGCTAATTACAAACAAATTTTCGGGCTGTGCCAAAAAAACAGCAGAATCCACCACTTTATGCGCATTGTGTTTGAATGCAGCGTACAAGGTGGCCAAATTTGCATAGCCTAACGACACCGCTAAACTTTCTTGTACGTCGGACAATTTAACGATGATACCTCTACTCGCTAAACTGCCATGCTGCTTAATTGCCTGAACTTTAAACGCTTTTTTATCAATAACTAATTCCATGAGAATTCTCCAATTGTGCGCAAGGCACATGGTGTTCAAGGGGTTGCTGCCATTACCAATTTGAGTGCCTTGCAAATTGCGAGGGTTTCAAGAAGGAGTAGTGCGTGAGCATTCAACATATTCAGAAAACTGAACGGCAGCGATGGGCAGCTCAATGGCCTATTTAGTGTAGGTATGCACCAGGTTGAATATGAGCTCGCCCGGTTCCATTCAGAAAAGTGATGGGAGTATCGCCCGCTGCAATAATAAAAGGCCATCGTGTAGATGGCCTTTTACACCTAAGGCTAGAAACTACAAGGGAGAGTCAGGGGAGCCAACAGGGGCTATTGCTGGAGACGCTGCCACAGCAGGAGCAGCAGCATGAATCACATTGGTCACAATGACCGTATTTGTGATAGTTTTACCCTCACGGGCACCATCTGTTAGTGCCTTAACCAATGCAACAATCCAACCTAGCCCGAATAAAAGCATACCCACTGTGTTCCACAAGGCGATAGACCCCGTGGCCGGATGATTACGGGCCACGGCAATACCTGTTGGCAGCAAAAATCCAAAGCTAAGCAAAGTTATCAATATTCCAAGTAAAATTCGTAATGCTGGCGCCATCATAGTCTCCGGGTTGTAGGCTAAGTACTTGGTATAGCAAATGCTATTTATACAATGCCACCACGACGCCTAACTTTGTGCACGAGCCAAAAAAAATAAGCGCCAAATTGCGCAATAGCCCACGTACCCCTCCCTATTCGTCTTTATTTTCCACACCTTATTAATTTCGCAAGGTACCCCTTATCTTAATGCTCGGAGTGCTAACGTCGCGGCTCGGGTAGCCGCCTGTCGGTGCTGGACTAGACCGACATGTTCTGTAAGCTGCGAGGCTTGCTGTGGAGCGCCCCCCCCCTGTATGCGGTTTCTGTGCTGATTAGTCCTAAACAAGAGCACCACCGCAGCAACCTAAGTGAATGACGTTCGCTATATACGAGAGGAACGTTAATTATTAACAGGAACAACGGAGAGCCGTCCATGCCTCTTTTTTTCCGGATAAACGCCAGGCGACATGCCGGGCTATCCTTTTTATAAAGAAGAAAGCAAGATGAAAACCGAACATAGACAGCGCGCACCAAGTCCGCAAACGACACAGTTGCAATTATATATCTGGCTCATTTCCATGAGTTTTCTTGCTCTCTCCATTCTACTAGGCGCTTTCTGGCTCTTTACTAGTACGAACGTCAAATGGTATGTGGCACCACTACTTTTCGCCTTTGGCGGCCCAATTTTCGTCATTAAAGGCGGAAATAAATCAGGACCTACTGGGGGCGATGTTCCCCTTTTCGAATACGCCTCTAGCGCGTCAAAAGTGGCAGGGGTGCTGGTCTGCTGGATTATTGCGATTGGGCTATTTCTTCGGCACCTCATGTGACACAACAAACAGGGGCCATTCTCAATTTCGTGACTCGAGATGCCCGCATAAACTAAGCCAAATGATTAAGTTACAAAGGAAAAAATGACCACCGTACACCACTCTGTCGCACCGCATTTTGTGCCCCATTTTGCCCGCAGGCTCTTGCTGGAAAACAACTGGCGCAAAGCCTTAGACATACTGACAAAAATTTGTGTTCCTCCCCTTTCCATGGAAGATGCTATTTCCGTTCTCAAGGGAGAGCTCACTTTCAAGGACACCGGCGAAGGCCAGCAGTGCTTAGTAGCGCAGGACCCAACTTGCGCGGAACTGGCCTTTGTTCAATCCACAGAAAATTGGCAAAAAGCAGGTATCTTGGTCTTAGACGGTTTTTTCTACCAGCCTTATGCACACATCGACGGGTTTAATGACGAAGATGAAGCACAAGTGCTGAGCCAAATCTCCGATGAAGACTCGATGAGCGCGGAACAATATAGAACCGCTCGTGCTAAAGTTTACATGGACGACCCTCGTTCAGATTTGGTGTTTTTTAATATATTTACAACACCTATTCTATTCAAACGCGTGCCGGACCCCGCCTTTTGGCGACAAGTATGGACAGAGCCTAAAGAGGCGGTAAACGACTTTTTAAGACATCGGCCGAATGGTCTCACTGAATTTGGTGCAGCTATCCGGGCTATTTCCGTCAATAGTTGGGAATTTTACTTCAACGCTGTCAAGAAAGGTGTTCTCTTATATGGCCAACATATCAAGTTCCCTGGCCTAGCACGTAAAGAAAATGTCCGACTAGCGGAACTGGTTCAAGCGCAGTTCGTTTCTACGGAAAGCATAGCCAAAAAAATCGCAAATGGCACGTATGACGAGCGCGATATCGAGTTTTATCGTGAACGATTTGAAAACGACGCTCGAGCCCTTCTTTACCGTGCACGTATCGTAGACCAGGCAGAAAAAAAAGGGGGGTTCATCACCCTCCCCGTTAAATATCCGGTAACGTTGATGACAGGAGGACCCGCAGTACCCGATGTTGTCGTGCCCGCTGCACCGTTCCTTCTTTGGGCGCAAAATCGCTTCGACCACGGGTCTGCTCAAGGGGCGCTTCCGGATTGGACCTTAATTTGTCCTTCAGGCCTTAAAATGTTGGGAGACAGCCGCATGCACACCGATTGGTGGATAGGCGCTGGTTTATCTCCGCGAGAGGCATATGACAATGACCACCCGGTCAATAAAGCGGCATGGCAGTTTGCCTACGCAAAGGCAGCAACTACAGGAAAAAACTGTCTCATCTTGGCAGGTACAGGTAAAGCCACAGGCATAGTTGTGAAACCGCTACCAGATACCTACGTCCCTGCCGGGAGTATCGTGATTGTGCCGCATGCGGGAGTGGAATACGAATTGGCCTTGTTATCCGCCTGCAAAGATGGCACTGGTGTTGTTATTGCCGAAGTAGGTGGAAAGCTAGCACATTTGGCGATTGTGTCTCGAGAAATGGGGGCACGCTTAGTCGTAATGGACAACGCTTTAACTCAATTTGTTGAAGGCGAAGTGGTTACCGTTAATTTAACCGACCAGCTTATTTTTACCCATCCCTCAAAAGAAGAGTGAATCTCAGCGTAACATTATTCAACAGCCAGACTTGTTCTGGCTGTTTTTCTTTTGGGGCGGCATGCCTATTTTCAATAACAAAGACACCTTTAAAAAGGCGTCTTTGTTGAATAAATATTGAAAAGGTACCCCGGGACAGAAGGGCCGGACAAGGTAGTCAGAAACTGATATACACTACCGTTGCCAGGCGCAATGAATCCAGCGCGTTCATTATCCCATTGCATGCGTCGAGCCTGTGCCAATGTGACGAACGAATCGGTCATCACACCAGAGGCTTCGCGGCGGCCTAGAATGAGCGCAAATTGTTCCTCTTGGAACACCCCCCTTCTGCCGCGCGCCCTGCTTCCCAAACGATAGGGGAAGCATAACGAACAAAAAAAGTTTGTCCATCCACTTGCACGTGACTAACTTTTGTGATGTCGAGGTCCTTACATAGATTAACGCCGGCATAGCCATTAAATGCGGCTCAATACCCCCTTCGGGAAGCGCCCTACCGAGCGAGAGCACTGGATAGCTCTCGTTCTGTGTTTGGGCCAGTGTGGCCAATGTTGTCTGTGGCGCGCCTTCTGCCTGCATGACAAAATAATAAGTGCCGTCAATTGCCACGGTACCCAGTTGTGTTATATCCCTGTCCAACAAGTGCAGTACGTGCTCGTGGGGAGTCATAGTAGTCTCCCGATTTTTCATGGGAAAAGTTCCTTTGAAGTGGTTGTCCTCGTGGTCTAAGAACGAGAAAATCTCGTCATACCGGGTTTAGCTAGCTGCAAGTTACACCTTCCCCGACACTTCTCTATACAAGGGAGAATCCCTTAATTATTATGAAAGGCAATATGCAAAAACGTATCGTGGTAGACGCGGACGGAGTGCTGTTAGATTACCGTGCGAGTTACCCTAAAGTATGGCTAAAAGCCTTTGGCCGCGAATTGAAAGTAGTCACGCCAAATAGTTACCATGCCCACGTCCAGTACGGCCTTGATATCCCCAATGATGAGGCGCTAACTACCACCTTCTTTAGCCATTTTGACGAGGAGGTCTGGCAGACGTTACCCGAGTGCCCCGGCGCAGTATTAGCATGTCAGCAGCTGCACAAGGCTGGTTTTGAATTGGTATGTGTGACGGCTATGCCACCTAAGTTCGCCAAAGCCCGATTATTTAATCTAAGAACCCTCGGGTTCCCCATCGACCAGGTTATCGCTACTGGCCGGGTTGAGGGCCTAAACCCTAAACTGGCGGCCTTAACTCAATTGAACCCTATCGCCTTTGTAGACGACCTGGGCGCTAATTTCGTAGATATCCCCAGCACGATTCATAAAGGCTCTGTTAGCGTTACGTATTGATAATCTGTTTTCCGAGTCCAGAAATCACGAAATGCTCAGGACGTAACTCGTTCTTAAACCACTCCTGCACCCGCATCCATGCAAGATAGTGAGGTAAGTATTTCGTGGCGACGCCGC
>JAUSLJ010000006.1 GCA_030646715.1 Agitococcus sp. | reverse complement strand
TTAACGGAAGCGACGGCAACGACGTGCTCGAAGGGGGTGATGGCACGGACGTATTGGACGGAGGGAAGGGCGCAGATATCCTGCGCGGTGGCGCCGGCAACGACACGCTCGGTGGGGTGGAGGGGGGCTACGATTCGGGTTATAACGCTTACGGCTTCTACTCGCCTATCGCGGGCAATACCTATGAGGGTGGAACCGGCAATGACATACTTCGTGGCACCTCGATGGCGGACCTGTACCTCTTTAACCTGGGCGATGGTCAGGACACCCTTAATGAGGTAGAAATCTATGGCCAGCCTGCTGGCCAAGTTGATGTCCTGCGCTTTGGCGCGGGCATCGCATCGACAGACGTGACTGTCGGCCGCACCGGCCTAGACCTCGTCCTCAGCCTGGCTAACGGTACGGATAAGGTCACCATCAAGAACTGGTTCAACAACACTCCCGGCGCAACCAACTACCAGGTCGAACGTGTTGAATTTGCCGATGGCACCGTGTGGGCTAATACAGAGCTCACTGCTCGGGCATGTAGCACCTATGGAACGGCGGGAGACGATGCGCTTACTTCAACGCTCTTTGGCACATATACGAACTATTTATATGGCATGGAGGGTAACGACACCTTAACGGGTAGCACAGGTTCTGACCAGCTTTTCGGAGGAATGGGGCAAGACGTCCTGAATGGTGGTGACGGTAACGATATCCTCTCCGGAGGGTTAGATGCCGACACCCTAAATGGCGGGGTAGGAAACGATGTCTATCGATGGACCGTAGGGGATGGCAGTGACATACTGCGGGACACATTGGGGCTGGATACCCTGGATTTGTCTAACCTGCAATACGCAGACGCGCGAGTCTATTACGATGGTAATGACTTATTACTTCGTAGCGCGGACTCCGACCAGTTTGTCCGGATTAAAGACCAGCTCATCACGGGGTCGGCCATAGAAACTTTTCTGTTTGCAGGAACGTCCTATACGGCAGGGCAAGTTGTCAGTAATGCCAGTGACTTTAAGCTATTAGGCTAACGCATGAAAAAAGCAGAGCCTCATGTAAAGAAGGTTCTGCTTTTTTGAATCAAGTAAAAAATTACAGCTAAGCGGTAGCACTGAACCTGTTGCTTTCTGCATCGTAAATTTGGTAATCGATATCAAGCGCCCAATAAGGCCGGGCATAACCGGTAACCTTGGTGCGTCCTTCGAAATCTTTAGTGATGACAGGGTCCGGTGGAAAGCACGCGCGTAACTGTGCCCCTTTAGGTAGCATTTTCTTGACTAATGCTGCCAACTGCCTTGTCGTGTGCCTCGTTGCTGCTTTAGGCACAATAAAAACCTCAAAATTGCCAAAGCGGCCCCAATCGTTGACATGAGCCTCTTTCACTACAGAGTTTGGTAGTCCCTCACAAAAAGACCGCACTGCTTCAATTTGACTTTGTGTAGTTTGTGTCATTAATAATCCTTTTAATTGTTGGCGACTTACTCGTATAGCCAACAAAGTATCTTTTGCTATCTTAAACAATACATAAATATTTTATTTATATTGAGCCTGATAGATACTGATGCTATAATAAAATACTTAATAGGCCGAAGTTACATCTTTCGCTGACGAATTCTATTTTTAAAAGGCACTTTCATGCAGAAATCCATAGTCTGGTTCAATAAGAGCCTGTCGTCCATCACTCATATCGTTGCCGGCGTTGTTGCTGCCGACGTAGCAAATTGTCTATCTATTATTGTTACCCATCCTGAGAAAGACCTGCAGGCGGAGTTGCCCGATGCTTCTTTCTATAGAGAGCCCCTGCTGTCCGGGGCTGAGTATTTAGCATGGGCATTGGCATTTTGTACTCATCATAAGGTTGATGTATTTTTTTGTGGCAAGCAAGCCGGATACTTGGCCGATTTTGTAGCAGAGTTTAAGCAGATTGGCACTCAGCTGCTGGTCGCAGTGTCATCCACTAATTGCAGAATTCTGGATGATAAAGACCAAGCATACCGCGCGATGCGCGATGGCGGACTTGCCGAAATCGTTCCTGCGTATGAAGTTTGCGCCACCAAAGAGGAATTTAATCGCGCATTAGATACGCTACTTCCCCACGGTCGACTTTGTTTTAAGCCCACTGTGTCCATCTTTGGAATTGGTTTTCGGGTGATTAGCGACACCTCGGTAAAAACTGGGCTTGACCGCTTATTAACAGGTGACGTCACCTATTTAAGCAAACGAGAGCTCAACGTCTTAATGACCGAAATGCCTACGTTTAAGCCTATCATGGTGATGCCTTATTTGGATGGAAATGAACGTAGTATTGACTGCCTGGCTCATGCGGGGCAGCTGGTTGCATGCGTTATTCGACGTAAAACAGGACACGGACAAGTACTGGAGAACAATCCCGCTTTGATTCAATGGGTGAGCAAGCTGGTGGCCTTGTTCGGATTGGACAATTGTTTCAACGCTCAATTTCGGGAAAAAGATGGTCAATACTACTTATTGGAGATTAATCCTCGATTATCTGGGGGTGCCCACTATACCTTCCATTCAGGGCTAACTCTGCCGCATCTGGGCATCATGCTGAAGTTGGGTATGGACGTCCCCTTCTTGGTTGAAAACAAGACAAATGTTCGAGTGTTAGTCACCGAAGGCTCGCGGGCAGTGCCGGCAACACCGTCACATGGTGCGCTAGCGCCATGTACCCATAGAATTCAGGGAGGGGACTTACAGGTAACGCCGAGATATGTCCATCCGGAATACACATTAGACTCGTTGACCTCGTTTGCCACTCGACGCAACCCTAAGCGCGCGTTTCTGTTCACGTCTAAGCTTACTGGAAAGCATATTCCCGCCCGCCCCTCCACGTTACTTAAAGCGTACGAAGATTTAGCCCGATTGTTAGCGCTACGTCACCCAAATGTAATGGTCGTAGGTATGGCAGAAACAGCTATTGGACTCGCTCATGGCGTGTTTGAAGCCCTTTTGCGGCAGGGCTTTAAGGGTGGATTCTTGCACTCAACCAGATACCGGCTGGATGCGCCACAGTTGTTTGGATTTGAAGAGCAACATTGCCATGCGTCGGAACACTTATTATTTACGCCGTTGAATTCTTCCGCGTTAAATGCCGCGCGAACACTAGTAGTTATTGACGATGAAATAAGCACTGGTAATACCTTGGTAAATGTGCTGACTGAGTATCGCAAACACTACTCGCAGGTAACTGAAATAGTCTTGGCCAGTTTGACTAGCTTTATATCTGCTGAGCGGAAAAAGGAGGTGGCAGCGCTTTTTCCTGACATCTCAGTACGGTTTGTTAGTTTGTTCGAGGGGGACTTTACCTTTACCCCCAATCCAGCTTGGGTGCCAGAAGCAATGCCCGCGCTCAATGGAAACAACGCAATAAAGAATAGCTTATTGGTGCACAACCATGGTCGTCAAGGGGTAACAGAACTGCTTGATATTAAAGTTGGTTTTTTGGACCGAGTAAAGGGTCGCATCCTAGTTTTAGGCACTGGTGAATTTTTGTACCCCGCATTGCTCCTGGCTGCTCGTCTGGAGGCAGAGGGTAACGAGTGCTATTTTCAGTCGACTACTCGTTCTCCTGTCGCATTAGGGGACTCGATTAAGCACGCGTATACCTTTCAAGATAATTATGACGATGGTATTGCGAATTTTGTCTACAACGTTGGGGGCGAACAATACGATTATATTTTGGTGTGTTATGAGACGGCCACGTTTGGCACCCACGAGCTACCGTTTGCACATAAAAAAGTGTATTTCAAAGGTCAAGAGGCTATTCTCGTATGAGCAAATCTCTTTCCTCCGCCCCAAAATTGGTGGTGTTCGCCGACCTGGACGATACCCTCTTTCAGACGTTACACAAACGCAATGCCGGCGGCGCCATTCCTATGGGCTATGGCAGGGATGACGCCCCGTTAAGTTACGCCTGTCCTAAACAGCAGAAATTGTTAGCCTGCTTCATGGACCAAGGCACGGTTATTCCTACCACCGCGCGAAACTATGAGTCGTTTAAACGGGTTCGGTATCCGTTTTCCTCGTATGCCATCCTTAACTTTGGTGCAACCCTGTTGAACCCAGATGGTGCCCTAAACGAAGAGTGGCATGCCACGATGTGCGCTAAAGCCCAGTTGCTGCAGGAAGAATTATTAGCGCACCTTGAACGCGCCCAACTCTACGATAGTCGATACCAGCTAGGGTTGACCATCCGCTTGGTTTCGGATTTTGGTCAAGCATGGTATGTGCTAGTGAAGCATCTCGGGCACCTTGAAGGTCCGTTAGACGCTTTGCAGGAGCGATGGCTGCAAACAATAAGCAAAGACTTTGTCGTCCGTCGCAATGGTAATAACTTAACGTTGTCTCCCACTTTTCTCGACAAGAAGCACGCAGTCGAAAGGGTGGTAGGGCAGTACTTTGACATAGACCGTGATTTGTTCATAGGTGCGGGAGATTCTTTGTCTGATTTTGACTTCATGTCCACGTGTGACTACTTATTAACACCGGCGAAGTCACAACTCCATAATTCTTTTGGAAAAAATTTAAAATGACCCCGCAACCCTTTAGTGGCTCGTACGCCTTGTCAGATGTCCAATTTTTGTTGAAAGTGATTGACGTTCCTGTCTTGGATATCAGTGAAAAAGAACGGCGTATCCAGCAACAAACTGCGCACTACAGCGAGGTTCTTAGCAAAGAGCAACCCCCCTCCGAGCAATACCTGGACCTATACCGAACTGCATTGCTCGCAAATGGTCGGCGAATGGCCCAAGACGTCCTTA
This sequence comes from Agitococcus sp., assembly GCA_030646715.1. Classification (GTDB taxonomy): domain Bacteria; phylum Pseudomonadota; class Gammaproteobacteria; order Pseudomonadales; family Moraxellaceae; genus Agitococcus. The sequence continues at coordinate 71,383 of JAUSLJ010000006.1, read as the reverse complement.
AATTAGCGAGCCATTTGAATCATGTGCATCCGCAAGGGACGCCTATTGTGCTCGTTTCCTTAGCGCGCGCAGGCACACCAATAGGAGTCTTGCTCAAGCGTACCTTAGAGCAGTTTTTCAATCGAGTAACGGCACACTACTCCATCTCTATTATCCGCGATAGGGGAATAGACAAAAACGCGATGAGCTATATTTTGGCGAAGCATCAAGATACCGAAATAGCCTTTATTGATGGGTGGACAGGTAAAGGCGTGATTACCGAAGAGTTAGCTTCGTCGATAGTGAGTCTTAATGCAGAGCAGGGCCTCGCTATTAACCCCGCGTTGTATGTGTTAACAGACTTGGCGGGCGTGGCAGGGTACGCCGCGAGCTTTGAGGACTATCTAATTCCATCCTCCATCTTAAATGCGTCCGTATCCGGGCTCATTAGTAGAACAGTGTTGAACGAGAGGTATATCGGCCCAACCGAGTTTCACGGCTGTTTGTATTACCGAGAGTTTGAAACTATGGACATGAGCAGCGCGTTTGTTGATGCCATTTTTTCCCAGGTGGTTCTGCTCATCGATACCTTTTGCTATCAAACTGCAAATAGGCAGCACATGCATGGAAATGTGCATCTTGTGGCGGATTACCGTATCGCGCCCGTCAGCAACCCGCAGCGAAAGGGGGCTGTCAATACGGCAAATACAAAATTTATTCAGCAGATGCTAAAGCAGACAGGGCTGACAAACCGCAATTACATCAAGCCAGGCGTAGGGGAGGCAACTCGCGTGCTATTACGAAGGGTGCCTGACTGCCTGTACTTGCAAGATGCTCTCGCAGAGGAAACGAGGCACTTAGTGGTGTTGGCTAACGAGAAAAATGTGCCAATTATTGTGGAACCTACCTTGCTTTATAAAGCAACGGCTATTATCAAGATTGTGGATTAAGCGTGATGACTAATTTTGACTATTTAAAACTAGGTGCATCCCTGTATGTGCCTGCTACTCGGAATGACATCGCGGCGATTGCGAATAATGCTAAATTGCCGGGGCTTCGCTCCGTCATTTTCTGTCTAGAAGATTCCATTTTGGATAGAGACCTTGACTCGGCATTAGCAAATTTAGATGCCGCACTTCAAGTAATGACCCCTCAAGACGGGAAACTACGATTCATCCGTGTGCGTAATCCAGAAGTGCTTGCCCAATGCTTGCATCTGTCGCATATTTATAAAATTGATGGCTTTGTGCTACCCAAGACGACGCTCAGTTCATTTAAAGCGTATCAAGCGGTCCTGCCCGAAGCGTCACCGTTTAAATTGATGCCTACCTTGGAAACAAGAGAGGCTCTTGATATGGCGGAAATGGTGGCACTACGCACCTACATTATCGAGCAAGGGCTAGCACCACAAATACTCTCGTTACGGATTGGTGGTAATGACCTGCTTAACTTGTATGGGCTACGTCGGTCCAGTGCTCGCACCATCTACGATTCACCGCTACGTACCGTCATTTCACAGTTAGTATCTTGTTTTAGGCCCTACGGCTTTAACTTGACCGCCCCCGTTTGTGAATTGCTGTATGAGAGGGATATTCTGAACTCAGAGGTTAGCTTAGACCTGGACCATGGGCTTTTTGGGAAAACAGCAGTGCATCCCGACCAATTAGCAATCATTGAGGAGCACTTCAGGGTAAGTGCTGCACACGTTGAAGCGGCTAACGAAATTTTAGACAAAGATGCGCCTGCTGTTTTCCAACGAGATAACGCCATGTGTGAGCCGGCAACCCACCGCAATTGGGCCGAGGCTATCTTGGCTAGGGCGCGCATTTACGGAGTGCACGGCGAGCGGCAACGGTTGGTTCGAGTGGGCTAATTAGGCGTATGGAAGGCGCATACAGAGTTCCCCTCACAGGGCGTTGCGGCCGGCCTCTGTTTTAGCCGGGTTGCACCCAATCTAAAGGACTCCTTGTTCCTATACTCACTAGGACATTTCAAGGAGAACAAGTATGCCTAAATTTATCGTCACCTACACCGCGATATCCCCTTCACTGGGGGGCGCGGAAGGTAGGCACCTACCCCAAGCACAACGAGAAACTGTATTACCATGGCTAAAAGCGAGCTATCCGGGTTTACCCGGAATTGACTCTACACAAGACATTGTCATCACAGGAATCCGGGCGATTAACGTTCATACTCGATTGAATCAAGACGTACCGGCGTTTCATGTGCAACTAGAGCTAGAGGCATCCGCGGAATATAAGGTGGACCTCTACGAGATTCCGTATGCTGTTCTGGCGTTATGTACACAGCTTCTTTCACGGCAAGCGCCTTCTTTTGAGGTTGTTGAACCGCTTACCTGGGCTACGTCATACACACAACTGGTAGTGGTGCCTCACGTTATCACGATGAAATCAGACCCAAAACGTCGGCAAATGCTGGAAAAGGAAGCGCGTTATGTTCTTAGTGTCAACGGCACGGAATATGGCGAGTTGTACTACAACATGCGCGGTTATGTCGGTTATATTCCATTGCCCAATGGGCACGGGTTAGACATCGGTGAAAAAGGAATATCTGTATTCAAAAAAGAGATTGCTGCTATTAACCGAGAAGCACGTGAAGCATTAAAACGTGCGGCTTCATCGGGAGATTAAGTGCCCCTTCCATTCAAAGTAAGTATCGACGTAATGACGGAGTCGCACAGAACGACTTATTGGGTCCGATTAACAAATTTGCTGGCGCGACCTGCAAATCCTGTCCCGTTTGAGGAGACAGGAACGATTAGTCCCTTCATGAGTGAAAACCTGGAAGAAGCACAACATGAAGCTGCCGTTTGGGCGCAATTTTTAGCAGTTCCAGAACAAGCACAATGCACCTGTGTAATGTGCCGATAAATAGAAAAGGAAAACTATGGCTCGTAATCAACAAGAAGGGAAGTACCTGGGTGTGACACGCGGAAAGCATGTTCGACGGGGCTTTTTCAGAGCAGAAGATAAACCTGCGGAAGTAAAAGCCTTTTCGGTCAATCACTATCGTCAAAGTGCAAAAGCGGGCTACAAATAAATTAGGCAATAAATACGATAAAAGGGAGTGTGCAGCGATGAGTACAAAAAATCAACAGTTAATAAATTTGGGAGGGGCGCTGCGAATTAGTGCTCCGGCACTTTGTAATAATAGTGAAGATTTTGCTGAAGCTTGCATCTATATCTATGACGGCAAAACAGATTGGAAGTTTATTGTTGCTGCGGAAAAAAGTAGCGATAAAATCTTCGATGGGGACGTACTTATCGGTTCATATGCGGATGGACATCACGATTTAGCGGGTCGGGTGCCTTCTCCCGTTTTGAATGCTTTTATGCAGGCACTCCCCGCACTGAGTAGTCTGCTAGCCACTGCTTTGGCGAAAACACCAGTGGAATCAATGCCGGCAATGGGGGCCTCGGTTACGATTAAGTTTAAAGATTTTCCCGTGGAAGTGACGAACACAATGATGGGAGGTAGCACCTGGAGTCAGACTGGATTAATAAACACGACCAATGCGGTAGACGTCGTCAATAACTGGCTCAGTGTCTCAGGCGTGAAACCGTTATCAATAGAGACCGTGCAGATAATGCCCCAAATCGCGCATTCAATAGATTTTATACGCGATATGATTCGAGTGTGGTACCTGGACTAAGCGGCCTATTTTCCAGCACTGCACGATTAATTTTAAATGCCACAACTTTTGTTGTGGCATTTTTTTGATAAAAATTCCCAAGCAACCGAAGCTGACTGGGATGGAAGGAGGGAGTAGCTCGCCGCAAAAAATTCAATATTCCAAGTGTACGGGTGCCAAAAAACCTAATCTGAGAGTGTCTAGTGAACGTAGCACACGCGCACTCACTTGAACATTGTGGCTTGCAAGATGGGTTGCAAATTCTAACTTGAGAACGCCTTCAAGCGAGGGAAACTTTTGAACCATAGCACAAATGGCGGGGTCGACCACCAAGCTAAGAATGGAGTCGGCGGACAATCCGTCTTTTTGATGCTGCGCCATGCCATCATACAGCTTACAAAATAACTGGGCGTCCGCTTCTTGGGTAACAGACAGGCCAGAAAGACATGGCCAAGGTAATCGGTGTTCCGCTATCCAGTGGGGACGGCAGAGGTTACGTTGAATTACGGGAAAGGCCTCGACGACCATGTTTAGTTGCGCTTCTGAATGCAGAGGCCTAGTGCCATATAAGCCAGTTTCTGAAAAAAGAAGCGTCAGCAGTAGTTGATGTGTGGTTTCTTGAGGGTACATTTAATGTCCTTTTACGAAGCAAATAGAGTTGCACAAAATAGGGGAGTCTATGGAGTGTAGCGAACGAAAGTACAACAGGCGGTGCCCTCAATAAGTTAGAAATTCGCGGGTCTGACGTGGGGTTCTGCGACTGAATACAAAAATATCCAATAAGGCAGTCCCTACACTGGATATCCATTAACTTTTCGAAAGTCACTTAATGTTCCTGAACTCCGTTCCCGCGCATAAACTTATTGTTGCCGGTATTATTGTAGGCGTCGCTGCGCTTCTTCTAAACTTTTGCTACGACTCGGGCGACGATATTGCCCGACTTACGACAACCGAGAATAGTACACAGGTAACGACTAGAGCCGTGCTAGATACTCCGGGTGTACAATCGGTGGTGATAACTGGACATCGTCTGACAAAGTAGTAGGTAAACCCCTGTTAAAGGCCACTGGAGAGAAATCTTCTGTGGCCTTTAAACTTAGTGTTGGCTGGAACACTTAGCACTGCCATACAAGGGGTATTTTTTTAGGCAGTATCGGTCCTTTTTTCGGTATAAGGGTTGCGTGGCCAAAGACGAATGTCCCATTTCAAAATCTGGCTCATAAAACAAGTGGTGCTCAATTCCGTTTAAGGAAAGGTGAGCCGCAGCAGCTAGAAGGGCAGGTTTGTCGGGCACAGACAACACAACCAGGTTGGATGTTACGTTCGGCTTATCGAACTCGAAACCCGCTTGTAGAGAGGCATGGTTTGATTGCACTAATTGCTGGGCTAAAGAGAGGTCTGTCCTAATTAAAATGTACACGTAGGGCTGGTCAGCCGACGCAGAAGGAGTAGTAGGTACCATGGATAATCCTTAAATAGGGGGAGGCCCGGTAGGGAGTATCGCAAAGGCCTCCTCACCGGAAAATTGTTTTACAAAGGTTATCGTGAAACCGTAGGTACGCTTGGAGGAAACGGTGCAGATAAGACGCGGGTTGCTGCCAGGATTAGGGACGTCTGTTCTTCTGACGTAAGCAGCGCTAAGCCAGCAGGAATGGTCCCCATTTTATGATAGTGTAAGGCACACTGGGCCGAATGCCATGCATGGCAACCATTGGCTAATTTATTGGTGTTAGTGATAGGCGAAAAAGCACGAGCTATGGGCTTATTCAGTACCAACGCATGAAAGGCGATATGCTCAGCGGTAAGCGCTGTATCCTTGGCTAATTGTTTCCAAGCTTGAATAAAGCGGGTGTATTGCTCGTGTGTAGAAAAACGAAACGGTGCTGCAGGGGAAATAGTAGTGTGCATGTGAGTCTCCGGGGTAAGTAAAAATCGTTTTTGGTGCAGGCGAACGATTTACGGAGGGGCACGAATGAGTCTAGCAATCTATTTTTTCATGAAGAAATTTTTTAAGTTATTTTTAAGGAGGATACAGCGTATAGCACCCTGTGTTTAAATGAAGGGCTCTAGCAAAAAGTGTGATTAATTGTGGCCTCTTTTTGGTGGAGTAGGCAGATTTGTGAAACGTATGATGAAACGAATTGTGAAGCCAGTCTGGAACAAAAAAAGCAGGACTAAAGGGCACTTTTTTAAATTTAGCAGTTTTTGGGGCAAGCCATGAAACGATTGTTGAAACGATTGTTTTTTACTATTGCGACATACGTAGCTAGGCTAAGGCACAGTCACGAACGAGCTGAACGAGAGCGCTTGGCAACTTCAGGAAGCGCGTCGAAGCCCACGATATACTCTGCTAAATCCGATGCACGTGACCAACCTATTTTCATTCGTCGTTGAATCCTGGCGACGCATAACGGGCCTGCCTGAATAATAGCTCGAGCTTGTGCTATTTCAGAACAGGTCAGGGGAACGATGCTTGCGGGTTGTAATCGCGAGATAGGCATAAAGGTCGATTTCCTTAAGAAAAAGCTGCTGTTAGCAATAACAGCAGCTTTAGAATGAATGGCTTACGCTGGCACGAAGTCAGGCAGCCAACGAAGAGTCCAACGAGCACAATTTAGTGTGATGGTTTTTTTAGTTTTACGTGGGGGAGCGGTATGCCAGCTCCAATGACAAAATTTTCGAACACATTCCTCATCGTGGTAGAACACGACATCTTTCCGGAAGGCTTGGCCTTGATTGATGGCAACTTGGTCCACTGTGGGTTCTTTTCGAGCATATAATGTAATTAATGGCATCAGGGTTCCTATTTCGTTGGTATATCCAGTGTAGCTACCCCTATTCGCCATAACTTTAGAAAAAATAATACTTGTCAGGATTGATAGGGCCGGGATTCCACCAAAAAGGAAAATACCCTTGTCGACCATCGAATGTGAAAAATGGTGCCAGCGGAGGGATTCGAACCCTCGACCATTCCAATTTAGGGAAAGGAGGCTCTACCAATTGAGCTACGCCGGCAATGCAATCATTGTGCCACAAAAAAATTAAATACACTATCAGTATCTATTAAAGTTAAAAAATACTCAAATCCCTAGTTATACTTGAATTTAGTTTTTTAGTTCTTTCTCTTTTTAGATAAACGTTCTATACTGCGTGTACCACCACTACAAAAAGAAAAAAAATGACTACTACCACCACAGCATCAATGTCCGGTTTGCATAGCTTAAATGCGTTTCATCTTGATTTTTTTGAATCGTTGGCCGTGACCGTAGCTCCCCTGATGTCCACTGACCAATTACAAGCATCACTGCAGCATGCCGAAAAAGCAATTACCAAAATGGATGGTCCCTTGAATGCCGTCATTGCGAGCCAAATGCTGGCTGATATGCGAACAGATTTTGTAGTGCAATAAATAGCAAGCTGGGATTCATAAACGTGGTTACATTAGAAATGAAGAACATGGCATCAATAACGTTAACAAAGTGGGACCTCGCGGTTTTGTTTGGCCTGGAGTATAAGGGTGCACGAGAAGGGGAACCAGACGATATGGACACACATTTGTTCATGCACAATCGTAGTGAGGTAACAGTGGAAGGGTACTTCCTCTCCGAAACTGCGGCGAAAGAATCGATGGCCACACAGCTCCTTGAAAAAATGAGTAATGGTTGTTTACTTCTTAATATCCGAGAGTAGCCGGTTCCTTAGTCCTTCTTCTTAAGAGTAGCAAAGTTTGCTATCGACTTGTTGTAGTTATTTTGTGACGTAGCTACACATGTTGTAGCATAAAACGCTGAGCATCTTCCACTTTGGCATCCCTAACGTTTCGCTCGTTTCGCAATAAGCTGTTAACTCTTCTTTCAACATGAAAAAAATTATCTCCATTATCATCGCGGCCCTCTTCTGTCTTTTCGTCATTTTTATGTGGGAGCCAACAGGGCTACTGATGTTGAGCGTGATGACCGTTCTGTATTTGACTGTTCTAAATGTGAGCCTGTTTGCACTAGCACGTTGGTATCCAACGCTAGAGGCCACGCCGGCACAAACTAAGCGTGCCACAGTTGGGTTGACTGTCGTCTTGGTCGGGCTGATGGGCTGGGCTCTGGTTTTTGCGACTAAACCTCCTGGATAAGCTAAAAGCCACTAAGGTGCCTACACTCTGTAGACACCTTTAAGCAAAACAGGAGAAATATTTTATGGAAGACCAACAAACGATATCGCGCTCAGCGTCCTACCAAGCTGCCTTAGATGCGGAGGCTTCGACTAAACTTAGCTATCAATCATGCATAGCAAAGCGAGACGCGCACGTGAGCTTGGGGACCTTTGAAGGGGGCATGCTCGCTGAATTATTAAAAGCGCGTATTGCTTACGATGAAAGTAAGGCGATTGTGGCGCAAGTACTAGAGGACGAGTGCGTCGCTCAGCAGTCTCGTAACGCCCGAGTTATGCGGTCCTCTTTATTTCCGCGCCGAACAGTACAGGTTCGTCGCTTGGTGATACACAATCCCCGGACTAAATTGCAAGCAGATGTGGTATTTTTTGCCGATGCCCTACGTATTACAGTGACCCTTTCCCCTGCACATTATGATGGCGATGTGGCGGGCGTATCACTTTGGGCAGTACAGCAAGGTTTTCTTGTGTTTGAAGGACACGCCGCTGTTCATTTTTAGGGTGGCTCTATATTTTCAAAAAAAGGCTCCAATTTGGAGCCTTTTAATTTTACGGACGCTTTCGTGAAAGACGAGGAGAATGTCACGTAGCCGGAGAGGTAGCCCCTAGGTTGAGGCCTACGCCGGTAAAGCACGCTTCTTTAGTAATGACCTGAGGGCCTACCGCGACAGAGGCAAAATAGTCGGTAACTGTTGGCAAGGCACGAAGATATTCCAAATAGGCGGGCATCAAAAGGGATAGCCGTTCCGAATTGGAAATTGCGGAGGACACGTCCCCAGGAAAGTTAGCGTCTAAATATACTAGTTTTCGTGCTTGGACGTCAATCATTGCCACATACTTCGTTAAGTTTTTCCCCTTTAAAGGGAACACCATTTGTGCGCGCGCTGGCTCATAGAGGGCACCTACCTCAGGGTTCTCCCCCCACTGAAGCGTCGCTAACACTTCGGGCACCGAATCAAAGGGCACTCGGGAGTAACTGAGAATATTCCAGACGGCATAACGTACGCCTGCTTTTTGTAGGGGTTCGAGGTACAGGTCAATTAATTGACAGGCGCGACCATGCAATTCATCGCTATTGACCGGGTCCCCTGAAAAGACAGCAGCAACGTTCTGGGCCCCTTCGGCATGGATTAGTTGGCCGTCTTTCTCTGCGAGTAGGCCCGGTGCATTCCAGCACATGGAGGAAAGCGCTTCCCATTTACTGTTGAAAAAATTCCAGCCATTATCAAACCACACTGTTTGGCCTGGCTGTTCCCAGTAACTTGCGGTACGAATGAAGCGGACGTCCTCGGGGATAGCGAACACGGTGCCTCTACCGTAGGGCGCCAGCTCTTGGTCATTGGTCTGCAGCTTAATATTCCGTGCCTCCGGGGGTAATGCAACCCCTTCAGGATATAACGGCGGAATCAAGGCCAGTAGTGACTCACCGATATCCCGTAACAATATCGTCAATACACCGAGGGGAATAATCACTTTATTGTTGGCCGCAATTTGCACACGAGACCAGTTCCCATTTGGAGGATACATCAGTGTTTGTCTGCTGTTAATTGTCCGCAAATAGCTTTGTAGCTTGAGCAATTGTATTGCGCTTAATTTGCGGGTTACCGGTCTAAACTTTTGTACAACCGACTCTCCGAACAAGGCATACAGTTGATGTAACCGGCGAACAAACTCGCCAGGTCGGGTTGCCAACGTATCTAAAACGGATATGTCACCGATAGACAAGGCTTGTTCTACCGTTTGATGGAAAGAAGTTAACTTGTTGTTGTATAGAGCATCATATGCGGTGGATACTCGGACAAACGCATAGTCGCCGGGGTGCAGCTTGCTTAACAATTTTTTCCAAGCTTGCGCACGCGCTGCAAAGTCCTCGTTGAGATTCGGTGCCTTCTCCAGTATCGAGAGCAATAGCTTACGCTCCCAGCGTTTAAAGCTGCGAAACACCACAACATCTCTTAACGAAAGGTCTCCCCCTGACAGGCCGGCAGCCAAACGCAAGACATCGGTTGCATTTTTTAATACGGGATGGTGCGTGGCGGACCAGGTATCAACAAGTAGTGCAATCCCGTTTTCTTTAAAGCGAAAGTGCTCAATATTGGCCGGAGGAAGCCCTAAGGCATAGTGGATAAACCCGATGTGGGTTCGTTGTGTAGGAGTCCAACGCACGCTTTTTTCACGTAGCATCTGGTACAGGCTATCCAACGTCGTGGGTTCGGCTAACTCCAGTTTTTTTAACGTCAACGAAGGGTGCAGTGTTGGTGAAGCTGAGCCTGGCTGTACGAGGGCCGGGCGTTGGGCTTCTGGTTGGGTAAGCAAAGAAGCGGGGGCACCCAGATACATTAGAATTTGAGCGGTCCAGTATTCACCTTGTTTTAGGCTAAGTACTTCTGCCGGGAAATTTTTGTACACCACAAACAGGCTCATCTCCCTGTCCGCAGCGCTGAGTTGCGAAAAAGTGGGTTCGACGGAGGTCCAGAAATGGGCTAACGTAGTCTGGCTCAACTGTTGAATCGCTGCCAAAGCGGCGAATGAGGGAGCATAGCCATAGTACGCCATGTTACTTAGGACAGTTCCTACTTCTGCAAGGGAGGCAGGGACTTCATTAACATCTCTTGCGTCAGGAACGCTCAGGTAGTTATTTGAAATGAGAACAAGCTGGGACATAACGCTATCCTTTTAGGTAACAGTTTCGCTGGGTGACAAAATGAAGTATTGAATGCTAAATACGGGCAATACTGTTTAAAGCATTGCACGAATTTTGGTTAGAGTGGTGCAGCGGAACCGCGTGAGCAGCGAAATAGAATGAGGAAAGTGACCGGGTGGGAAGAGCGATTTGAAAGTACATAGTAGAAGGAACCCAAGTCTGACGCCTCATGTAACAAGTATATGTTCGTATTTTATATTGGGGCCGGTCTGGCCATGCGCTGTCGATGCCCCCGGATACGAGGAGAGAGGGTCGCCACAGATTAAATTCGTTGCTACACAATACATTGACTAAGTGAGGTTTCAATGCAATGTCGCAACTGTGGAAGTGCACATATTAAGAAAAACGGTAGGTCCCTTAAAGGGACACAGCGGCTGTATTGCTTTGAGTGCAAACGAACTTTCACCTTGGAATTAGATGCTCGTCGTTTAACTAAATCAGCCTGTGCGAAAGCAGTGGTCCTTCGTCAAGAAGGGGAGAGCTTGCGCAGTATCGCGAGTATTCTGGGGTATGGGAAGACCGCGGTATGGACGGCATTAAAGAACGTGCCCTCGGACTCTTTTTCAGGTAGCTACACTAGCTAGTAACTTGACAACCTAAAAAGGAAAAGTATGACAACAGTCCCAAAATTAACACTTACGGCACAGATAGAGGACAACGGATTTCTATGGATTAAGTCCGCGGAAACTGAAAATGGCACGCGCCTTACCCCTGCGCAGCTGATGGACTTTGCCGATGGGTTAAAGTATTTTGCGCAAGAGACCGCGAACCAGGAACACGCCCAACTGCTGGTCGTTGACCAATGCTATTGGTTTAGAGGAAAACGTGGTGTCAGTTATGTGCAGTATAAAGGTAATACTGACGGCGTCGTCTCCGTTCAACAAATTCTCAAGAATGGTGCCATCGTCGCTAACTGCGCTGTTGAGCCATTTGGATACCCCGTTGCCGGACTAAAGTTGATGACCAAACAGCCCACGGTGCATGTTGCTGAAGATTAAGCGTAGGTGAGCTAATTGCTGATTCTAGGCTCCGTTCTAAAAAGAACGGAGCCTTTTTACAAGGATTTCGCGCATCCTATGGCTACAGCAGGCAGCGTTTAGTAGGCGAAGCCTTCACACAATCTCGTACGAGGTCGAAATTTAGCTCTATTTGGTAAAAGTGTACCTACCCGGGGCTACCACGTCATGGGGGTCTAACACCGATTTTAAGGACTGGTGCGTTTTAACGGTAGGGCAACCTGCCGGCAGGCCTAGCTGGTCCATGTACTCAATTCCAATACGATACGGCGGCCAGCCAAATCTCAGTCCGATATCCACGAGATATCGGTAGCATTCTTTTGCTCGTAACACGTCTGCCGGGTCTGACTTATCAAATAAAATAGGAATGGGGGCCGACAATACGCGGGAAGACCGAGTGGTGAGCGCGAGCAGAGGGTCAAACCCGTGAGCCAGTAAGGAGATTGACATGATTTTTCGGAATTGGCGTACGTCTCTAATATTAAAGGGCACTAAGGGGGCGTACCACAGTATTCCCTGGCCGTCTTTTGCAGGATTGGCGTCAGCCCCTGCAACAGTGACCTTATTAATCGCATAGGCCAATTGTAAGAAATTGCTATTCGGTCGTCCTTCAAGCATGCTTAAAGCGTCTCCTAGTGACTCAATTTGTTGTTGTATTACGCTAAAGTACCTAGTAGGGATGAGGCTGGCGATAGTTTTTAGGGTGTCTATCCTCTCGGGACTAAAGCTTAAAACTTGGCATAAAGGAAGTCTTCGCTTTAGGTCCTTAATCACGCTGGATACCACAGACCTAGCCCCAAAGACTGTGCCTAGACCACTCCACGGCGCAATCCTTTGCTGCTCAATTTCGCGGTTGAGGTACACGTCTCTATCGTCGGCCAAGGATGGCGCATGCGCAAGTGTTCCGCGCTTCTTAGTAGCGAGCATTCGGCGAGCGTTCATCATGATTACGCCGGTAAGGTTGGGCAGTTCTTCTATCAACCGGCTTAAGGCATCTTGGCTCTCCTCAAATTCGGCATCGCTGTGCCAAACAAAAACAACTAATCGAGTTGACTCCGGCGCGCGCGCAAGTTGGACAGTAGCACGCGTAACAATTCCGAAATTTCCTTGTCGCAGTAAGCTCGCGGGGCTAGGACCCGTACCGGCAGCCCATCCTTTTGCCATAGCCTCACAACGCATGTCATTGTAGACATGCCCAAATGAAGTGCCATTCCCCCATACTCCCTCCCAAACGGACACAGCGTTAAAGTGGTCCATGAAAGGGGTTAGGCCATAGCCTCCGTCTAGCGCATTGCCAAGTATGGTTCCATGAGGTCCTGCGCCTGTAACAGGAACCAAAAGATTGGCTTTTGCCGAGGCGACTGCGTTTGCTAAGTCCGATTGTGTTACGCCAGGTTCGATACACGCAGTTTGTGTGCGAAGGTCCAGCGTAATTTTTTTCAAGGCAGATAAGTCTAAAATGATACTGCGTGCATCAACGGGCTGCGCGGTGCCGTAACCAAAGTTTCGTCCGCCTGAAATTGGCCAAAAAGAAATTTGGTTTTGGTAAAGGGGGCAATTTGCCAATTTAATCAGGGAGACAATCGCGTTCGCGTCCGTGATTTTTAGGGCGTAATGTGCGGCACGATTTGCCGCTCCGGTGTCCGCGCCATATTCGACTAGCGTTTGGTCAGAGGTCAGTGCGATGACGCCTTGAATAGATGCTGCATGGGTGATGAAGGTTTGGCGCATGGCGGTGTACAAAATAGGGGAGTAAATAGGGTATAGCCTTCTATTTTAGGCATCACCGCAAATACGATTCTCGCTGGTCTTTTGCCCTCCCTATATAGCAGGAAGCCCTTTGAAAAAAAGGACTGCCCTGCACCATCTCACGGCGAGGTGCCTTCCAGTACACAAGAGTAGTCAGGGGTGGTGCGATGCCCCCATAGTCCATCTCGGTACCGCTGTGTAACAGAAACTTGTTCAATAAATTTCGAGGCGGTGGCTTTGCATGTTGGAGTGAGTAGCACCGCCTGTGCGGCGCTAGCTAGCGCCGTGGAGTGCACCAATCCTTTAAGCAAAATTTCTCGCATAACTGGCGACGTTTTCTCATCCGCCCCTTTTTGCGCAGTAAGCGCCACATCGGTGATGAATAAGGCCAGTACCTGGTTAGCTTTCGCTATCGTATGTTTCATAGAGTCCCTGAAGGTGAAAACAAAAAATACCCTGCGAGCATGCTGCAGGGCTTAAATAAATTAAAGATAAGGGGGTAAGTCTTTTCCTCTGGAATATATCTTAAATAACTTTTGGTATGAGCCGTAGCACGCACCTGACAACAATATACTCAGTGGCAGTGCCGAAATGAGCATAACGGGCTGATAGAGCGCAGCCAAGGCTAAAGGCATGAACACACTAAGAATCCAACCCAACAAACCAACGTATTTGTGATAACGCATTCGCAGCGCGACAGAAACTTGGTCACCAATTGCTATCAATAGTCCTAGAAGTGCACCATTAAGTAGAACACTAAGCTCAACGGTCATTCCTTGTATTTGAAAGAACATTAAATCTCTCCTATTTTGCACGTCCACGAATATTGGCAGACGCGAGTGATTGAAAATTGTTTCCTAAGCTATATAGCAAAAGCAAAAAATGGAGAAATCTAAATTTATTTAGCTATACCTAGTTCTCTTTTAGGTTTCCCCATTCTTAACAACATACTTTCGTTCTATGTCTATCAATTTTCATAACCTCAATTCGGACATGCTCCGTTTTAACACCCGCCGTTTAGGAATGCGGCCCGTTCAGCTCGCTGACGCAAAATTATTATTTGAAGCGACCCAAAATGTACACTTTAATAAGCACTTACTGTGGCGTGCTCCCGATACGGAGGAAGCATCGCTGCAACGTATGCATGCCATGCTCACGGCCATAGAAACCGGAATGCTGGCGGCTGGCTCCGTCATTGTAAAAGACACTGGAGAATGGGTCGGAATTTTGAGGTATCAACCGGTAGACACAGATTCCATTGAGGTAGGCGCTTGGACGCATCCCAAAAGTTGGGGCAAACGGCACGCCATGGAATTTGCGATAATGGGGCCTACTATTCCCATGCATGTCACAACAATCCCTGCCGTTGTGGGAAGGACAGACGCAGACAATATAGCGTCCATTCGTTTGATGACGCTAGCAGGTATGGAGTTTTCCCGTAAGTTTATTTCTGTAGGGGAAGATGGAGTCTCTCGGGATAGCCACGAATATGCCCTTCGAAGAGAAAATTGGTGCGCACCAAAACTCCACGCGGAATAGCGCCCAGATGTCTTCGATTGTTATACGGTTCGGTCGAATAACATTAAACTTTTCTCTTTACGAACACGATACAGTTGCGCTGGGCGATGCTTACCCGCTTTAAAGTTTCCGGCTATGATTTCCAGAAAATCAAGTTCATCCAGCTTACGTCTAAATGAGCTTTTGTCTAGCTTGCAGCCCATCGTAATTTCATAAGTCGCTTGCAACTCCGGAAGTGTAAACTCGGAGGGAAGGAGATAGCAAGGTAACGATGAATAACTGGACTTGTCGCGCAGGCGCTTCAATGCCATTGCAACTATCTCATTGTGGTCAAATGCCAGCTCGGGCAAGCAATCGACAGAGTATAACGCGACACCTTCCGCTTTCCGAAGGGACAAGACATCCTCACTAACCAAAGCGTAATAAGCAACACTGAGAGACCAACCCCGAGGGTCACGGTCCGGGCCAGAGAACGTGTACAACTGCTCCAAGTAGGGTGCCTTTATATTTGTCTTTTGCTCCAAGGTTCGACGAGCGGCAGCACGTGTGTCCGCGTCCGACTCCGTGTGGAGATATCCTCCAGGGAGCGCTAGCATACCTGGAAAGGGGGCATCTTCTCTTGCTAAAAGCACCAATTGCAGCGCCTCGTCAACAAGAGTAAACAGGACAACATCAATCGTAGTAATTGCGGGTTTATAGGCCATGATGAAGTGTAATTTTCCATAAAGCGGGGCGCAAACGTTACATCTGCATGAACAAAACTAGAAAGCAAGGGACATTAATTATATAGATGCATAATACAACTAATATTTGACAGTAGCAAGCATTTTAAATCGGTAAGATGTCGCCATCTTCTGCTTACCGGGGCTATACCAAGACATAGTTTATGAGAATATAAATTAAATTACTAGACGTCTTGTGACATTAGTTGCATTTTGCAACTAATTGAGCTATACTAGCTATCCGTTTAACCCTACTCAACCTACAAACAATAAAGGAGCAATATTATGACTCACCAAAAAATTCATCTTCTCGCGATTGACCCCCAGAATGACTTCTGCGATATCCCGGCAGAGCTTCAGCCTCAAAATCCGCTCTCGTTAGGCACGAGTATTGTTCCCGCGTTGCCCGTTCCTGGCGCACATGCCGATATGCTTCGATTGGCACAATTCATCAATCGAGTGGGTAACAAATTATTTGATATCCACGTCACCCTTGATTCA
The DNA here is from genome assembly GCA_030646715.1 of Agitococcus sp. Taxonomy (GTDB): domain Bacteria; phylum Pseudomonadota; class Gammaproteobacteria; order Pseudomonadales; family Moraxellaceae; genus Agitococcus. Next base: position 55,378 of record JAUSLJ010000006.1, on the reverse strand, counting down.
CATGCTCCTATTGATATTGCCCATCCGACCTGGTGGCGCAATGAAAAAGGGGATGCACCTGCTCCTTTTACTTTAATTTCCGTGTCTGACGTTCGGAACGGCATATGGCGTGCACGCAATCCTTTGGCACAAGCGCACAGCCTTAAGTACGTCGAGACCTTGGCAGCCAACTCTCGCTATGTCCTCGTTATTTGGCCAGAGCACTGTTTGATTGGCCAATGGGGGCATAACGTTCATGCCTCTGTAGCAAACGCGCTCAATAACTGGGCACGTTCCCGCATGGAGGTCGTGGATTTTGTTACCAAAGGGTCTAATCCATTAACTGAGCACTATTCCGCTGTTCAAGCAGAAGCTCCTGACGTTTCGGACCCGTCCACGATGCTTAATAGTAGGCTCATTAAAACATTGGCGGAGGCCGACGTTATCCTTATCGCAGGGGAAGCCTTGTCCCATTGTGTGGCAAGCACGGTAAGAGACATCGCCGACAATTTTGGCGAGGACAATATTAAAAAGCTGGTGCTGCTCACCGACTGCACCAGCTCTGTTGGAGGATTTGAAGCCCTTGGTACGCAATTTGTTGCGGATATGCAAAAACGCGGAATGCAAACAGCCCTGTCCACAGATTTCTTAGCGTAACGCCACCTTTACCTCATTTTTTGAAAGACTATCATGAAATTATTTGACGATAATATGCAAGCAGGGCAGGCCGGCAGCTTTGGATTCAGTGGTGTCCGTCCGGACAAACTGGGCGCCGCGGAATATACTTTAGTAACATACGTAGGGGACAAAACAGGAAGTGTTTCCCGATTCGCAAATGAACTATTGGAAACCAAGCGCGCTATTGTCGCCGCGTGCCAAAAAAGTGCACGTTCTGAATTTCTACTTTTCCGAAATACTGAGTTTAATACGCAGATTGTAGAAGTACACGGTTTTGCCGAACTTTCGACAATTGACACAAGTTTGTACCAGCCACCCCATTGCACGGGGCTTACCGCATTGTATGACGCCACCTTTGCGGCCGTTGCCGTCACCAATGAATATGCAAAAACATTGTCTGACCAGGACTTTAGCGTGAACGGCATTATTTTTGTTGTTACGGATGGTGACGATACTAGCTCAATACAAACCTTTCAATCGGTTGCCAACGAGATTAGCCGCGGTATCCAGCAAGAATGGCTGGAATCTCTCAATGTTATTTTAGTTGGCATCAATGCGCAGGAATTCAAATTAAAGCTGGAAGAATTCGTGGCGCGGGCAGGCTTAACGCAGTATGTGGATGTTGGCGATGCTACGCCGCAACGGCTTGCCAAGTTAGCAGCTTTCGTTAGCTCCAGCATTTCGTCGCAATCACAGGCATTGGGGACAGGTGGAGCAAGTCAGCCACTTACCTTTTAATGCAAGCACGGAGAAGGAAGTAGCAGGTCTTGCTTCTTTCTCTCTGCTTTCGGGCAAACCACTTATTTTACTCATTTCGGGAACGTATGAACGTTGACCACTATTTTACGATTGGTTCTTCGCACCAAAGTCAAGGAACACCTTGCGAGGACTTTGCGCTCACGGGTATTCTGCAAGAGGGCTTTGCCTACGGTGTGGTGGCGGATGGCTGCTCGGGGGCAAATGCCAACACTGATATTGGCGCGAGAGCCCTGGCTTGTGCGTTTCGACGTACGGTAGCACAACGCATCGGTGGTGCCGGCGCATGGTTCAGTGGAACTTTCCATGACCAGCTGCTCGCGAACTTTCGTAACATGCGTTACGACAACGAAGAGGTAGGCGATTATCTCGCTACCGTTGTGGGCTTTGTGGCTACTCCAGAGGCCGCCAGTGTTTACATCCACGGAGACGGTGCGATAGCCATCCGTTATGCGGATGGCCGGTTAAAGCTCATTGAGCTCACCTGGTGGGACAATACTCCTTATTACTTAGGATACAGCTTAGAACAACAGGAGCAGGACAAATTTATTCGTTTGTATCAGAACGGGTTCCTAGAACCATTTAAGCAAACAATCACGGTCTGGCAAAAAACAAGTGACGGACTGGATGTGCTAGAGGCGTCAAATGAACGATTTATATTGGACCAAGTCATAGACGGGCATATCTTGCATTTTCATCCGCGAGAGGAAGGCATTGTTGCTATGGCCGTCTTAACTGATGGCGTGGGACAGTTAGGCCAGACGCCTGCAATAGAGGTAGCGACCGAGTTGCTATCTTTCAAAAACTATGAAGGTAGCTTTGTAAAAAGACGCATGATGCGGGCTTTGCGCCTATTTCATAAAGCCGGCATCATTCCTCGTGATGACATAGGAATGGCTGCCGTATGGTTTCCCCCGGAGGCGTAGCCATGGCTAGTTCACTTATTAAGGTTGTCATGCCGGGAAAGGGCGAAGTAACTTTGCGTCCAACCGACCATCTTGCCACTGGGGGGGAGGGCGCTGTCTATTTAAAAAACAATTACATTTTTAAGTTGTTTCTGGACCCCTTTCGGGCGCAAGCAAATGGTATGGCTGAAAAGATTAAGCTGTTGTCGCAAATACGTCATCCGTTCATTATTTCTCCCTTAGACGTCCTGTACGATGGTCAACACCAGGTGGTGGGTTACTACATGGCCCCAGCAGACGGTGTCGCATTAGTGAAAACGTTCACTAACGGCTGGCGGGACCTCAATTCATTTGACGACAAACAATCAATTAAGCTAGTCGAAAATATGCGTGAAGCAGTACAGGCCGCGCACGCCTTGGGCGCCGTCATCGTCGATGGAAATGAGACTAATTATTTGGCTCACGGGGTGGAACCCCGCATTATTGATGTAGATAGCTGGCAGATAGGAGGGCACCGTGCAACCGCCATTATGCCGTCTATTCAAGATTACCATTGTGCCGTACATGACGAAAAATCGGACTGGTTTTCTTGGGGTATCGTTAGTTTCCAAGTATTTACAGGAATCCATCCCTATAAAGGTACTCACCCTAGCTTTAAAAAAGGGGACCTTGAAGCTCGCATGCGTGCAAATGCGTCGGTATTTGACAAGCAGGTGCGGATGAATACGGCAGTTCGAGATTTTGCTTGCGTGCCCAAACCTCTGTTGGACTGGTACGAAGGAGTATTCGCGCACGGAGACCGGTCAACACCCCCAAATGCCACGCTATCGCAAGTCCCCTTGGCAATGACGAAAAAAATGAGATTGCGTCAAACAACCAACGGCAGTATTAAACATGAGCGTGTGCAAGGTTTCTCTGGAGCTATCCGACATGTTTCTGCCAATGGCATTGCAATCTACTCAGACAGCGCAATACTGAAGGCATACGACTTGTGCCGTAAGCAGTCGTTACCTTCATTGACTGAAGTGGAGATTGCCTCTCTTTTTTCCAATCAGGCGGGGCTCCTTCGACACTCTGAATCATTTGTGTTGGTGATGATTCAAGGCTCGTCGCTTCAAGGTAGAGTTGTGCCGGGTGCAAGGGACCCAGTTCCCTTGCACGGGCTTACAAATTTGTTGCCCTTGGCTGTGACAAAGTTGGTGACTATTGGTAACCGGTTGTTTGCGCTTAACGCTCAGAATGATAACGGGCTGGTGGAACTCGAAGTTATGTCGATAGGGGCAAAGATGACGCTAGCAGTTAAGCATGCGTGGCCCGTAAATGTCCAGTCTACCCGATTCTTCGATGGGCTTGGAGTGATGGACTGCGTTGGGGTTCCATTCCTAGTGGTGCCCGAAAATGAAACACTCGTTATCCAACGCGCGAGCATGCTCACTAAATATAAGCTTATCAATGGCTTTGGACGCAGTAGCCACTATATTTGGTTGCACGGAATTAGCCGGGAAAATGGACAGATTTATCGTATTGAGCTGCGGTCGAATGGTCGAGAATTTGAGCAAGTAGCTGCGGTGGTAGTCGAAGACCCCGACTTGAATGTCACTATTTCGATGAAGGGAATTGCGGTTAGCATAGAGGAGGATAGTATGCTCTCTGTCCTTAATACGGGGGGGACTACGAGTAAGACAATACATGACCCTAGCGTGATGAAGGACATGACCTTATTTTCTTTGCCGGACGGCATTTTCTACTACGTTAACCAAGACATATTTAAGCTGTCATTGTCGTAAACTATGGTGCACAATGGCGCCACACCGTTGAAGGGAATCGCGCGATGGAATGCAAAACCAAAATCGAGTTTGTGTTGCAAAATAGAATGGCGTATCTGGGCACCTTACATCTTATAGGCAATGACTGGCTGTCGGGTGTCAAGGATGGAGCTAAGCCTCCCACACCCACAACATGTCAAGCTGCCATCCAGTATTTACAAACCATGTTGTGTTTACTGGCCCCGTTTGACGATAAAGAACATGAGCTGGACATTGTACTTGGGCCGATTCCTTCTGGTGGAGTTACTGTGGAATTAGTCGTCCCTTCTCTCGCGCTATATGTCGAATTTAGGAATAGTGGCATCGTCGAAATTCAGCAAAAAAAGGGGGAGGTCTGGCTGGCGGTTATGGAAGAAAATACCCATCTAAAAGGGGTTGAGCGGTTAAGCAAATTATTAAAAAGAATTATCCCGACTAAGCGTCCAATATGAGTGCGCCTTTGACCGATGAGGCGCTACAACAATTAAGGGCCGAGGGCTACGAAGATGCGGCTAATGAACTACTCGCGTTGCGCGCTCAGGTAGCACGGGCACTCGCTCCGAATGTAAGCCTCAGTCCTGCACCACCGCTAAGGGGCCGGTGGCAACATGGGAACGGTGTATTAGTCTGCGGGGGTGTTAAAATAGCGACTGCCAATTTTGGTGCAAACTCTAGTGCACAAATTCAAACTGAAATATTTGACTGGATGTGCGATGCGTTAAATATACGGTCGTACATGCATAACTTGGAAGCAAAAAAATGAGTGAACTTTCTGCATATGTTCAACAACATACTCGCCGGAATGCGAGAGGCACATCATCGGAAGCGGCAGACCTTGTATTTTTTGAAATTACGCTAAGTGCTGACGCAAGTTCCACCGAATTATGTACGTTACTTCGCTCGCATAAGGGGGAGTTTAACGACGTGAACGTTTTTGATGGGCAGGAGCATGGGTTTATTGAACTGGGGGGCTGGTTGGGAGACCAAGGAATAGCACTAGAACTCATTGGATTGGGTAGCCAGTTGGGGCTATGGCAGTTATTGACGCCAAAGACAGTGCTCGGCGCTGACCTAGCGGTCGAACTGGAGGCGGACTTGGCAGAGAAAGGGCTTATTTCTTTAATTGCACCGGTGGTGGACCCTGCGAAATGAGCAGCAAAAGGGAACCTAGATGCAGGTTCCCTTCAAATCAGTAAATTAAGTGCTGTGCTAGCGTAACATCGTGCTTATATTGCTAGTGACAATTCAGTCACCAGCAACCTCGGTAGTGCAAGGTTTGGTTGTGGCGCTTGTTTAGTTCCACCGGAAGCTAACTGCAGTATAGGGAGCTCAGTGATAGGGCTAAACCAAGTACGGACCCATGCCGCAACTCGACCTTTAATGGGTTCCCAGTGTTCTTCTCCGGGGCCTACTTGGCGTTGTATTATTTCCTTTAAAGACTGTTTTACCTTATTAGGCTCGGTGTCGGCGGCGTGGGCTTCAGGGTAAAGCAAGCGTTGTGGCAGTTTATGTTTCAGCGACGGATATTGCGTAACAAATTGGAAGCCTGCTTCCGTTGCCGCATAATTCACAGCATAAAAATTTGCTTTTTCCAACAGACATTGTTCATCTCCTGCTTGAATAAATAGTGCGAGTGCCAGCAATTGGTCAAGTACTGGAGTACTGTCAAAATACACGCATAGTTTGGCGACAAATACATTTGACTTGGTAAACAAAGATAAGTCATAAGGAGTATGGGGTCTACCCATGGAACTGCGGTCTTCAAGCCAGCCCGCTGTGTCCAGGGGGCGGAGAATGAACTTAAAGTTCGAGGCAGGGTGGGCTAACTCCACTTCTTTACCACTGACGAACAGGGTAAGGCTTCGCTCTTGTTGAAACATGCTAAATAGCTTGCATACCTTTTTGATGGCACTTCTGGCCCGCTTTTGTTTGCTTCTCTGTAATGTGCTCGCTTTCTTGTCCCGAAGGGACTGTGCAAAGGTCTCTCTCGATTGATGGATTCGCAGAGACTGGGACTGTACAGTTTGGAGGACCCCCGCTTTATTTTGTTGCTTCCATGTCAGCGCTTTTTGAATTGCTTGGACGTTATCTTCCAGTCGCTGCATGTAGCTCCCCATCTGTTTCGCCAAAATTGTCTTGACGGCACTTTCAGTAATATCTTGCTCTGTAGGTGTCACGATGGTGTCGGCCACCTCTTGGTCAGTATCTGTAGTTTTCGCGCGTAATGTAGACCATACGTTGGACGTATCCACGATGCCTAAATCCTGCTGAACTTTTTTCTGAACTAAATACTCTGCACGTTCCATCGCAAATTTTAAAATCCCAGGCATCTCTGCCAATGAGGCTAGTGCTACAAAGTGCCTTTCAGATTCATTAGCACGAGAGAGGGCAAGACGCGCCATATTAGGCAGAAAATGGGAGCTTGTTGCGTCCTTGCTAGTCAACATTTCCTCGATGGCTCGTTGGCCGTCTTTCAAGTATGTAAGCGCCATGGCTTCTAGGGGAGTAAGTTCTCCTAGCTCTACGCTGCTTCCAATGATGTAATCAGGTTCCATGAACTAACCCCCTACAATTGCACGAGTAGCGATAGTTTGATTTGTTAGCACATCTTTCGCCGTATTAGCACGTCCAATGGTGTCCCATTGCGCCGGTCGAATAACATTGGAAAGTTGTGCAATGCCGGAAGAGACCATTGCATTTACGTCCGCATCTCCTAAATTTAGGACGAATGTATTTGCCAGGGCATCGGGGGCTGTAACAGCGCCCGCTTTTTTTGCTTGGGCTATCGACGTGAGGGGCACTTTTTTTGGAGATAGTAGTCCGCCTAATCGTGGTTTTAAAATGAAAAAAGTGAAGCCCGCTGCCATTTTGGCCTCAATACGTGCCAGCATGGCAGCTTCATTTGAGGCATCCCACGTTAAGGTGACATCTCCCGACATGTTAAGAAACGTTATGGAGGGTTGGTAAGTAAGTTCGGACATAATATTCCTTTAGTAGTGATTGGCCTGATTTGTATAGCAACTTAGCCATGATACTAGTAGTGTATTTTATAAAGGCATTTGAGGTCACATTTCATTACTTTAATCCACAACAGATGCTACTAGTAAAGTTAAAAATATTTTTAGATAATAAGGGTATAATTGAATCCTCCCCCTTATTTTTGTTATGCCAAGGACTTTCTATGTTAATTTATATCTGTTTAGGGCGCGGTATGGCTCTTCTTAGCGCGCTCTTTTTTTGTAATCTATGTGCTGCAAGTTCTTTAGAATCAAGGGGAGCGCCTGGCGAAGAACTCACGCAAGGCATCAATGTTTTGCACGTAACAACGGGGATAGGACGACTTCCCTCGGCAACGGATACTGTCAATGTAGCGTACCGGGGCACCTTCTTGGATGGCACAGAATTCGATAAATCAACGGCGCCTGTAACTATATCGTTAGAACAAGTTATTCCCTGCTGGACGGAAGCATTGCAGAAAATTCGAGTAGGGGGCACAGCACGCATTTTCTGCCCAGCCGAGACAGCGTATCGAATGCGTGGAGTTCCGGGAATTATTCCTCCAAATTCTCCTTTGCTCTTTGAGCTTAAATTATTAAGTATCACGGGGCGAGCAGCACCTTCTTCGATTAATTTTAGTCGGGAATAGTATGCTTCGTCCCACATTCAGCATTTCGGGCGGGGCTCCGTCTCTCCGTCGAATTAGAGTATATCGTTGGAGCTTGGCGGTGGGGGTGACGACGAGCTACGCCATCATAGGCCTAGTGGGATATTTTGCGCATGTTTTGGGCGAGTCCGCAGCGAGGGGGAGCGTGCTCTCTTTGCTGGAACCCAACATTCAGTTACTAGTCTGCTTTGCTGGCAGGGGTCTGGCGTTACTTGCCGCTACCTCCGTGTCGGACCTCTTCGTGGTTTCTCCTTTAGAAAATAAGGGCCTAATGGCGCAATGCAGTGCCACGTTAGAGGGAAGAGCGTACTATCAGGCAGTAGTTTGCCAGGGTCGAAGTTTCTTGGAGGGGGAACGAAAGGCCCTTGTGGTTCATCTGTCTGCTGGTCCCGACACAAGAAGTAAGCCTGGCGCCTCATGTTCTCTGGGGGTATCCTTGTGAATGTTGTTAGTCGTGACTAAATTAGGTCGCTACACTTAACAGGAACATATCTTAAAGGAACAATAAATGTCTGCACCCACCACGTTTAATCAATTCCACCCTCCTAAAAATCGCATTACCAATTCTTTAGGCGTTTTAGATATCCATATTCAGCATTCCGATGGCGTGCTACAGCTCGACCCAAACGCCGCGGCAATGCACGCCTATTCTAGGACATTACCCGTTGTAGGATGTGTTGCAGGATTACAAAGTGACATCACGGGAAATCCCGCGTATCGATACACCACAAATGAAGTTAGCTTAAATTTAAGCTTAGACGAGCTGTATCGGCTGCTGCGGCATGATTTGCATCGACATGAGGTTTTTAGCTTAGTGCAAAAATACGGAGTATTTTTTGAAGTCCATAGCGACTTTTATAACCAGGACACAGGCGCCGCACGCCAGCCCATGACAGATTAAGCTGTTTGCTGCAAAATTCCAATTTCGGATGCAGCAGGCGTTCCTTGAATTCTTTACTATAATCATATGCTAAACAAACAAAAAAAAACAACCGCCCTTGCAATTGGTCAGGTCCTCGTGGCAGGGGCAGGATTACGAAATGCAATGATGTCACAGGCTCTCTTTACGTTGCACAAGTCGGAAATGCCGGGCACGAATGTTGCCTTGGGGGTTATCGAGAAACCCAACGCACAGCCCTGGTACCAACGAGAAAGCCAGCGCGGTGGTAAAAAATTTGCCAAGCAATCGACTAGGCTAAAAGGGTAAGAATCTCTTTCTGTTTCACATTCCTTATTTTGTGCCTCTGAGCGTAACCCGCTTCAGAGGCATTATTTTTTTTGTGAAGGGAAGCTAAATAGCAGTGCTATACCAGTATTCTGATTCTACTGGACTTCCTGGGTATGAGCCACAATTCACAGTTTTCTCTCTTGCGGCAACGCAGGTTTGGGCCGTTCTTTGCTACACAGTTAGCAGGTGCATTTAATGACAATTTATTTAAACAATTATTGGTCTTGTTGGTAACGTACCATGCGTCTGCTTACACTACCTTAAATGCGGGGGTGGTCACCAGCATCGCCGCTGGCTTGTTTATCTTACCCTTTGTGCTGTTTTCCGCTATTGCAGGGCAGTTGGCCGATAAATTTGACAAAACTAACGTAATTCAATTAGTCAAACTTGCGGAAGTAAGCATCATGGCCTTCGCCTCGTGGGGGTTTTACGCACAGAGCTTACCCCTCCTTCTCGGGGCCTTGTTCTTAATGGGAACGCATTCGGCTTTTTTTGGTCCCGTCAAATATTCAATGTTGCCCCGTGTTCTAGAGGAGAACGAGCTGGTAGGCGGCAATGGCTTAATGGAGATGGGCACGTTCTTAGCTATTTTGGCGGGGACTATTACTGCGGGCATATTGGTCAATAGTACGACCAACCCGGGAGTACTTTCAGCAGGGCTGACCAGCCTGGCGTTGCTAGGGCTCTTGGCGAGCGGGTTTATCCCTAAAACGGGGAGTGCGGCGCCATCACTAGTAATCAGTTTAAATATTTGGAGACAAACTAGGGAAAGTTTGCGGCTGGCGCATAAGACGCGAGCAGTCTGGCTCAGCCTGCTGGGCATTTCTTGGTTTTGGTTTTTTGGCGCGTTGTTTCTGTCGCAATTACCTATCTTAGCCAAAAATTCACTGCATGGCACAGAAACGGTCGTCACGGTACTGTTAGGCGTTTTTTCTGTGGGCGTGGCCATTGGCTCAATGCTGTGCGAAAAAATGTCAGGAGGTCGCGTGGAGCTTGGTTTGGTTCCCTTTGGGTCCATCGGCCTAAGCCTGTTTTCCGCGGACCTATTTTATTCATCGAGTAGCTTTCTTCCTGGCACGGATGTGCTAACCGCTATGGCATTTGTGCACACCTGGAGTGGCTTAAGGGTAATGCTCGATATTGGGTTCCTTGGCTTATTTGGCGGATTCTTCATTGTGCCCTTGTATGCTTTAGTGCAATCTCGGGCGGATAAGGCGGAGCAATCTCGAATAATTGCCGCCAATAATATTCTCAATGCGCTCTTTATGGTGGCATCCGCAGGAGTAGGCGCGGGACTTGTTAGTTTAGGGGCGACGGTTCCTCAAATTATAGGGGTATGCGCATTGCTCAATGCTTTAGTGGCCGCGTACATCTATGTGTTACTGCCCGAGTTTTTGTGGCGCTTTGTCGCGTGGCTGACGATTCATGCAGTGTATCGCGTCAATGTGGCACAAACACGTGACATTCCGTTGGTGGGCGCGGCATTGCTCGCACCTAATCATGTTTCCTATGCGGATGCTTTAGTTTTGTCCGCGGCAAGCCCTAGGCCTATTCGTTTTGTGATGGACCATCAAATTTTTAAAATACCAGTATTAGGGTGGTTGTTTAGGGCGGCAAAAGCTATCCCCATCGCGTCTGCTAAGGATAACCCTGAAACGCTGGAACGGGCTTATGCGCAAATCAGCGCCGCTCTACAAGAAGGTGAACTGGTCTGCATTTTCCCCGAAGGCCGATTGACGCAGACAGGTGCAGTAGGCGAACTTAAGGGAGGGATTCTCAAATTAGCGCAAACCCATCAAGTTCCTATAATTCCTTTAGGTATTCACGGATTAGCCGGTTCATCGTTGTCTCGATGTTCACATTTGCGGCAATGGACGCAAAGTTTCCTGCTGCGTCGTGTCGTCGTCAGGGCAGGGCCAGCGTTGGCACCTGGCGTCGATTTGTCTGTGTTAAGCGCTGAAATTACCCGACTAAGTTCTTGGAGCGGGGGGTTGCAAGACTCTTAGGCTGTTGCGCCTCAACGCAGCGGTACAGCCGGGAAACAGGCGCTCCGCATATGGCGCCTGTTTTTACGTGTACGTGTCGATGTGAGAAGGTCTCTTTTCTCCTTTCCTCGTAAATACCTGGTCGCTATACCTCAGGTGGACACGTTTTTATGAGGACAAACGTATGCAAACATACACAACAGCGTCAGTAGGCAACCATCGCGGAGCACCAAGAGTCTGGTTACAAGGTGCTAATCCTGCACGAGCAGGCTTTACCCCTGGTAGCACATACCGAATTGAAGAAGGACCCGATTATCTCGTGCTTCAACTTACGCTTGAGGGCGATAAAGTAGTTAGCAAAAAGCTTGAAAATGGCGTGTGGATTCCGGTTATCGACCTTAACAGTCAAAAGATGCTTGACCGGTTTAAAGCGTTCGGCGCGCTACGCATCATTATGATGGAAGGGGAAATCTGGATGTGTCCTCTTGCCTCAGACAAGCGTAAGCAAACCCGTTTGCAGCGATTAAGAAAAAAGCTACAGGAAAACAAACCCATTGCTATGGGGGGAATTGCGTATGGCTTGGGAGTCTTGGACCATGCCTTGCATGCAGGCATGGAAGAGGAAGGGCTCAAAACTGAATTAGGATTTGCTAATGAAGTTCGCCCTGAACTCATAGACCAAGCGCAAGAGTACAACAGTACATTTACGGCAACTACACAGGCACTTATCGGCCCGATGCAAGAAATAGCATTTGACGAAAAAACCATGGCGCGTGTCAAGCAGGTGGACGTCTTGGCTGCCGGTTTGCCTTGTTCTGGTGCTAGCCTTGCCGGCCGTGCAAAAAGAAAGTTGAGCCACCCCGAGGACCACCCTTTAGTGGGCCATCTCGTTGTGGCAGGACTAGCTTTTATTGCGAAAGTCAACCCGGCTATGTTTGTACTTGAAAACGTGCCGGCGTACCAAAATACTGCCTCGTCCTCTATTTTGCGTAATCAACTCCGAGACTGGGGTTATGACGTACACGAGCGTGAATTTTTGGCGACCGAGTGGGGTGACTTGGAAAAACGTAACCGCTGGTGCATGGTTGCCGTTACTCGGGGGATTCCATTTGATTTTGCGGAAATGCAGCCTGAACCGTTTGTTGTTCGAAGCCTTTCAGATGTGTTAGAGAAGCCTGAAGCAGTGGTGGACCGCTGGTCTGAAATGCCGGGTCTCAAGGCAAAGCTGGAACGAGACCGTGCAGACGGCAAGGGATTTGAGATGCAGATTTATACAGGGGAAGAGTCGCACATTAACACCCTGACTAAAGGCATTACGAAAAACCGCAGTACTGACCCAAAGATTCAGCACCCTGAAAATAAGGACTTATTGCGTATTCCAACGGCTAAAGAACATGCTTTATGTAAAGGCGTGCCTCTTGAGTTAATTACTGGACTGGCGCAAACCCCTGCCCATGAGATGTTAGGACAAGGCATTTGCTATAAACCGTTTAAGGCGCTTGGCGTTTACATCGCAAAATGCCTAAAAAAGTTTGGCGAGATGGACGCAGAAAATCTGGCCTGGACCAATGTTGCTGCGCTTAAAGTAGCGGGATAATTTCCCTTTTAATTCTTCGACGGAACAAGTTTTTACTTGTTCCGTATTTTTTTGTCGAAACCCCTTGACATATTGCGCCGAAATTCGGAGGAATTAATTACTCTTGAGCTATAATGGCTCTACGTGAGGAATTTGTATTCCGAAACGAATCAGCTACTTTCTATTGTGTCAGGGAAACAGTCGCCTCATCTGGGAACAGATGAGGCTTTTGTTTTTTTAGTAGGCTAAAAAGTAGCTCGTTACCATGCGCCGGGGTTGCAAACGAAAAAACTCCCTTTAGCACTAGGCTTAAGGGAGTTGATTTAATCAAGTAAGGGGAGTCACAGTAAGGGTGAACCAGCCATGAATGCCCACCCCGTCATGCTGGTACTGCCATACTGGGCGCAAGCCGGAGGTGGTTGCCCAATCAAGAAACTCTTTCCACAGCGCATAATACACATGCGTTGAGGTCGTTATTCTAGGGGGCGTCTTAATATTATTATCACTGTACATTTGAAGCAAAGAATATACTTTGCCATTTTGGTCTTGGCCTCTGCCCGTAGTGCCTACAGTAACAATAAGGTCTTTTGACGGTTTGCCTTGTGAGAGGCAGTCAGCCACGGTCTGTCGGTAATTATCAAAAAATTGTTTGACAATGTTGAAGTTGGCGAGAGCCTCCGCAGATTCCAGGCGTGCTCGCTTTTCGGCAGCTGCGGCAGAAAGGTCTGTTTCGTTTTTAAGTAACTGTGCCAGAGTCTGGCCTAAATTTGTTGTCATGAATTTTCTTTCAATTGGTTGCAAGGCCGTGACGGGACATCAGCACATGAATAGCAGTACGATGGGTTTCCGTTAGATAATCAAGCAGGTGCTCCGCTTCATCTTGCGTCACTTCTTCAAGTGCTTCTGCCTTGGTGATGCCGTAGTGATTTGCAATAGACAATAAAACTTCGTCACGGGTCCCGGCATCAGTGATAGAAAGAAACTTTTTATTGGTTTCTTGGTTAGTCATGTTATTTTTATCCGTTAATCTCGACAGAGTAGCAGTTGACCAAATGGTCATCGTGAAATTTAGTGCCATCCAGCGACCTTGCCAATTCTTCGGCTTCTTCTTTTGAATTGGCCACTACTTCCACTTCTTCCGTGTATTGAATTTTCTTCGTTACTAGAAATTTTGGCATTTTTAATTTTCCTTTTAGCTAAAGCTACCCAATCATGTTAACAGAACGTACCAAAAATCCGGCTTCTTTGGTCAACTTTTCTGCTTGCGCTCTCGAATCAGCGTTGACTTCAATCGTAGAGAGGTTGGTCTCCACCGAGTAAAGATGCTTCGACAAAGCACTTCCCAGGAGCTCACCCACTCGGATTTTCTCCGCTGTAACCGCGATGACCGCAGCTTCAAGGGCGTTAGCCGTTTCTAATATTGCATTTTTGGCTGCAGTATGGGCATTGAACGCTGCATTGTAGGCGTCTGCAGGTCGCTGGTGCAACTTGACTATTTTATTCATTCCTTTTCCTTCATTTCACGGGAGTGGTGCATATAAACGGGATAGACTGAAATCGTCGGGCACAACCGGATAGTTCAACGTAGGACGGCCCGTCATCAAATAACACGTCCACTAGTCCGCAAAGTCTGCCAACAATAATTCCTGTTGCTCCCCTTGCGACACGTAAGCGTCCGTCTGCCCCATTGATATCTTTGTCGACAGTGACTCTATTAAAATTCATATTGTTCCTTAGGGGGTGCGAATAGTTAGCTAAGATGTAATGCGGTGGTTGTTTCGGGTCGCCGCGCACGCTGTACCGCTTTAATGGCAGAGTATGCAACCGACAAGTCAGGCAGCAGTGAAAACCAGGCTAATACGGAAAATTCCGGTTCTACAAAAAATAAGTAAGACATACTAAGGCTGGTAAGCAGGAGCAGGCTCCATGCAATTGCTTTTATTGTGTTCATCATTGTCTTTCAAATAGGGGGTTCTCTTAGGTATAGCTATCGAAAGAAAAAAATCCCACTCTAGAGTGGGATGGAAATAAAGAGGTATGTCTCGTATTAACCTGGGCGTCCAAAAGGAAACTCTGCTACAACACGTACTACATATGCGCCATACGATTTAGCTACTCGCATTGCCGCAAGTGCAATTGTTTCGTCCGGGAGTACAATAAATGTTGTGGTGCCTGGACCACCTGTTGTGAGACTGCGCATGTGCAAGGTGTAGGTGATATCCGGTTCAAACTGCTGACGGACTACATGCACCGTTGCTAATAAATCAGTCATTTCCTGTTGCGCTTTAGTGATGAACTTTGCAACAATGGGCGCTGCGATAGTTAGCTCGCCAAGCATGGAACTGCGGGCATGTACGCGAACGTCTTCCACAATATCCGTAAAGGGCAGGTCAGTGGGCCAGCTGTCTAGAAACAAATTTAGGGCGGCTTTTTCAACTAAATTAGCCAGCACTGGGGCAGGTATACATTCTTGCATCATAGTCCTTTGTTATTTATTTATTTTCGGGTAGGGGAAGGGGTCGCTGCGACTTTCTTAACGGCACGCTTACGCGTCGTAGTGCGACTGAATGGCTCCCGATACTCACCAAGGGGTCCATAACGGGCCGTAACATAATTGGCCCCGCCACCTTCATCTTCATCTTCTTTGTTGTACTCGTCGTTACCACAGAAGGTCCCACCTGTATTGCGGGTCCACATTACCTTTGCTAGTGCATTGGACATGACACTGTAAAGTGCGGTGTCATGTGCATTTTCAACGCTGTGGTTGTTATCGGATACGCGCCATTCCATTGTTCTGCTCGCATTAATGAGATGCAACGAACAAGAGTCCGCGGTAAAACTCAAAGAAACATTGGTGAATTTAGGAAAGTCCTTCTTCATTGGCAAGCGCAAAACGGAATGCAAGGTTGCACCGGTGCCCGTGCCTAAAAGAGAAGCTAGGACTTCATATTCTTCCTTGGACTTGAACGGATACTTTTTTCGGGTGCCATCGCTCCAGCGAGATGACGAACCTTCCAGCCGATAAAATTCTTCTTCAAAGGCTTTGCGTAAGTTGAGCCCCCGCGTTGCTTTTTTAAGGGCGAGTAAGGCGGCATGTAATTTAAGCGCTAAAGCAAAATCCTCCGCCATGTGCTTGGTCATACCTTCCTGTATTGCTTTTTTAAAGGGTGCCCAAGCAGCGCTTGGCAATTTAAGGGAACCGCCTTCCCAACCGTATTTACTCATGTGATTCTCCTCGTATAAGTGGCCTATATGTGTGTATAGGCACTACTGTTTTTGAGGAGGGGATATTTCAGCGCGGCTGGATAAAGTGGAGCTAAGTAAATTAAAAGGTAGAACTGGCTCTAACTATTATTTATGAGAAAGCTGTGCGGTCAGCATGAGGTAGGTGGCTGTACACCGGTAGACCATTTTGCTTACGCGGTGCGCCCACTTCGAGGGAAGGTACTGAAAACAGCCACGCAAACGAGGAGAAAGCAGGGGGGGGCGCGCCAAGAAGTATGCTTAAAATGCCGTTGTTGTTAGTTTGGGCAAAATAGCCACAAAGCTACGTAAAATGCATTAAACTTCTCGTCTTATTGCCACAGAACAATATCTTTGAAAGGACGCTAATGCGCTTATCGTTACTCCCTGCCGGCTTCAACAATATTGACCGAGTTGAACGAGGCCAAGCGCTTTATCGCTTGTGGATAGGTCCTTTTATTTTCTTGGTCGTGCTTCCCTTGCATTTTTTTGGGCTTGTCAACAATACGAAAATTGCGCTGATTTCCATTGCGGGATACAGCGTACTCGGTGTCGTGTGGATTTATTTTATTTCGATAGTAAAGACTAGTCCCACGTTTCGACGGGTGCTTATTATTTTTTTAGACCTGATAAGCTACTCCATTGGGCTCAGCCTGGCAGGCGAAATATACGCGCTATTAATTTGGGTGCCTTTGTCCATTTCTATGGGTAATGGACTGAGATACAATGCCAATTTTGGATTTTTGTCCGCAATAGTAAGTGGGGTCTGCGTAACGGTGGCCCTGACGCTTTCACCCTTTTGGCGCAGTATCCCCCTCGTTTCCGTGGGATTTGTGCTTACCATCACGATAATTCCCGTCTATGCTTTTTTACTTTCCCGGAACATTGCAAAACATAAGCTAGCGAGAGAGCAACGGGCGGCTGAGCTTGAACGGGCGATTAAGCTCGATGCGTTGACGGGAGCGTTTAACCGGACGGGCTTTTCTTTGGAGCTAGAAAACCTGTTTGAGCAAACCCAGTGTCATGGTGCGCTTGGTGCGGTGCTTGTTATTGACCTTGATGGATTCAAACGAATTAATGATGAAGCAGGTCATGCCATTGGTGACCTCATTTTAAAGGAGGTGACTCAACACATGCAAAAGTGTTTGCGGGTTTCCGACAGCGTAGCTCGATTAGGGGGGGATGAATTCGCCATTGCCCTCCGTTCATTGCAATCGAGCGAGGATGCTCACCGTCTCGCCGATAAAGTCATTCGACTTATCACCGAAATAGCGGTTCCTCGATATCCTCAATTACATGTGAGTGCCAGTATTGGCATATGCTTACTACCCGACCCGAATATTCACACAATCAGCGACGCACTGGAATTGGCGGATATGCGCATGTACGCGGCCAAGCGGGCAGGAAAGGGTCGTGCAAATTCAGGAAACATAGAACGTGGCCTCTTTGTGGAATAACCCGTCCCCCTGACGTGTTAGAGGGCACCTGCTGGCAGCCTGATATGGAGAGCTAGCTTAAAAGCATGGTAGCTAAGCCCCGGTTTTAGGCAATTTCCTTCTTTGCTTTAAAAAATATTCCTTTCGAACAAAGTCCTCTAGTACCTATACGTAGTTGGCGCCATTCGAGCTTCATTACACGCTTGCCACCGATACAACTCGGAATCGTGAATCGAAAAAATACGGATACCCTTTTGCACTTAACACGCGAAGGCATTTCTAAGACAACGGCAAGACTCATAGGACAAAAAGCGCTTTCGCGTCAATAGGAGCAAAAAATCATGAATAACATCTCAAACCCAAAAGTGCTGGCCAAGGCAATGAGCAAACTCTTACCTTCTCTGCTAGGCAAACCCTTGCCTTATCAAGAAGCATTGGAACTGGTAGCGACCTTAGCCGGCGCAAAAAACTGGCAAACGTATTGTGCAGGCTTAGGCAATGTCTTAGCCGAACCCTTGCAGCAGGAGGTCTCTGAGCAAGGCAGGCGTGACGGCATGCAGTGGTCAGTCCCGGGGGAAGGTGAAGCTTATTTAGTGCCTATTACGGTGGATACCACCGCCACTGCCATGATTAAGGTAAGGGCAACTTCTAGTTTGGCTGCAATTGATGTTGCGCGGGCCTATGCCGCTTCGGGAAGTCCTTGTCCATTTGAAATAGACGAGGGCAACTACAGGGGGTTAGCGGACTACTATTGCCCAGATGATAGCAGTGTAGAGCTTATCGAGGACACACCCGAGCCAGTAATTGTGCCAACAATCGAGCCAACGCTCACAGCTTCAGCTCGGCTTGCCAATTTTTACGGTGGGTTCGCTAGCTGGGGCCAACATCCGAAGTACAAACGGGAAAATTGGGCACATGAAGTGAGCGAAGGTAACACCGGGCAGTCTTATTGGGATTATGTGGTGTCCGAATTGGAGTCAAACGCGGAACGGTTTCCCTGGCAACCAGAAGTTATCGATTTACTGGACTTCGAATGGGATGACGATTCACGAAGAGTGGAGAATGATGATGGAGCAGGCGATTCGGGTAAATTTTTTACCCTTACGAAGGACCATCGGTACCAGTTAGACATTCGGATGAGTAATGAGGGCAATGGCGGGACGGAGTGTGATATTTACTTTGACCTCTACTGCGGTCCAAAGCATGAAACGCCGGGCACCCTGGTTATGGGATGCCATCAGGTGGAAATTTGCCGTGAAGATTACAAGGGAGATTGGTTAGCGGAAGCTTTGGATAATGAACCGGAATTTTTGTCCTTTTTACAGGAGACGATTGACAAAAAGGCAAAAAGGAAGCAACGCGTAGAGTAACGCCTGTGTTGTAATTTTTTAGAATTGATTTATTCAACAACCCGAGACATGTTCTCGGGTTTTTTTAGCTCAATCGTCCTGGCGAGCAACTCTATTAGCGCGACAGAAACAAGGGCTCCAGCACATGAGTAGTGCGCACTTTCTCTGACATGGTACGCTCGGATAAATAGAAGCAGTCCTCTGTACGGTCCCAAAAGGCGCAGGGTGTTCCTGCGGTGAAATCGCTTCGGTAGAACAAGGGTTCAATAGCGTGATTGTCTAAGCTGTATCGCGAAATGCGCTGGCCTGGTCGATAGAATCCGCCCAAGGAAATATTCCACCATACCACAGGAGCAGCCTCGGGCAGGCGGCACGCGCCCTGGGTGCTATGTCTAGGCCCCTCTTCTCCCTTTTCGCTCATCTCAAAACCACTAGCAATGAGTGCTCTTTCCAATTCGGAGGGGGTGAGTTCTTTCACTATTTTTAGCGCTCTTTCCAGATATACGTCATTCATGGTGCCTGTCTCCGTTAGGTTGTCTGCCAGCGTTAAAAATCCTCGTCGCGGTAAAGCGAAGAGGAATAGCGCAAGGCCACATTTGTGGCCAATATTAGATAGAAAACTAAGAGAAAATCTGGCTTCCCACCAGAATTCGGACGAACGCTACCTTGCTTAAGGGCAGACTATCGTTACTCGGTATGCGACCAAATCCGCGTCACCTATCGTCCGACTTATCGGTTCAGCCCGTACGGGCTATTTTCTCTTAGACCGGTTGCGTCTCCGGTGCTGGATATTTACAAGATTTACCCCCGAGAATCCCCAGAGCCCTTGACAGCCGCTCTCCGGGCTTACCGGAGTTCCACTTTACCACCTGAGGTAACCCTCAGACAGTGTGCAGTCGTTGAAGAATGGAGGGATTGCACCTCCGGCAGATTTTGCCGCATCTCGGCTCTCACGAACGCCATGTCGTGGCTCCCCGTTCAGCACTGCGCGCTTATGGGCTTTCTCACCCATCTGGCTCGTTTCCGCTACGCTTACGCGCACTTTTCTCATGATAGTACAGTGCTGTCGTTTATACGCTAAAACGGTGTTCCTAAAATACCCTCAAGGCTTAAATTTTAGGAGAAATCGAAGCGCTACACTAAGGCACATCGGCTATGAGAGAGAGGGTGTCCGTAGGAAACCGCGCTCTGTCGTAGCGATGCCTTAATGGCGTTGTTGCCCTAAGCATGCAGCTTGTGGGGAGTGGGCTCGGGTGGGCTTAACCGTTTCTGCTACATTCATGACAGAACATCTGAGTACATGCAAACTGGCTAGATTTAGTGTATCATGAAGATACCTAAGGAATTTTAGGAATAACCCGATAGAAGCGGCAGGTTAGGCATCTACGAGCAAACAAGCAAAGAAAAGTTTTGGAATAGTTATCGCCTGCATGGTGTACTGGCTTCGCCTGACACCAAAAGCTCGGAGCAGACTTGAGCTACGCTCCCCTAATGTGGAGTTCCTGCTCGGGGCTACCTCCTGGTAGAAATGAATTGATGTCCTCAAAGGAAAAACGTGAAATTTAAGCCTACTAGTCCACTATCGGTAAGTCGCGCAATGAACACGCTTATTGAGGGTTCCTACTGGCCTCAAACCATCGATATTCGGACAAGTTACTCTCGGCGCCATGATGATACCGATGGAAAAACAGGCTCAGAGCAAGAGATTACAGTCGCGATTGGGGTGGATGGTGATGCGTGGGTAATGTTACCGGGCATGACATCCTTACGTTTTCGTACTTGGGTTGGCGGTGGAAGTTCTCTGCGCGTTCGCAATGCGCTGCTTGTACTTGCCGAGGCTATTCGTAGAGATAATGCCGAGCGCCCTCAACAACCATAGGAAAAATTATGAATATGGTCGAGCGACCTGCTATGCCGACAGCTACGAACCAGCCGCGCCTGACCGTGCGCCTGACAAGCTTTCCAGAGTCAAACGGCAAACGCAACTGGACAGCACTTCTGGTTCGAGTGGACGCATGGGACGGACTTATCGGCAATTGCGGCGGCATAAGCCTTGCGCATGGCGAACTATGGAACCGTGTCGCTTACGAGGCCGAGCAAGCCAAGTTTCTGATTGGCGAACGAGACACTGAGCCTTTCATCTTGGACTATGGGGATGACATACAAACGCCCGACGAGTGGGCAGGCGAAGTGCATGAAAGTCGCTTCAATCGGCGTAACTCATAGTTATAATTTTACATAGGAAAAATATGAACGAGATTGCACAAGGTCTTAATGATTTTGCTAAGGCACAGGATGTCATCACATGGCTGAAGGATAATCAGCTGCTGAAAAATTCGGACGTTTGCGTTGGCGAGTTAGCATTTTCTTTTGCCATGAGCGCAGCCAACCCTCATGTCATCGAAGCATTCGTCCAGTCCGCTAGAATTGCACTGGAAAGACAAGAGCGAATTGCCACGTTACCCAAACGCAGCCGAATAGTTAGCAATCTAAAAGTGATTGACGCTCTGGATGCGCAGCGTATTGAGCAACAGTCCCGACGCAAAGAGGCAATATTGCTAGCCTCTAAACTCGTTGGGTAGCGAAAGAGTAATTTCATGATGCGCCGAATCCCTCATATTTTTGCACCCAACCCATATAGTTTGGTATTGGTGCGGGGTGATGCCTCCTTCAGAATGCTCACTCGATTTGAACGAATCATGTATAAGTTATTCGGGTTCTTTCCGAGTGACTTTGTAACGAACCCCGAATAGAACAGGAAGTACTCATGAATGTGATAGTCGAAGCGGGCGGGGCCCCTGTAAAACCTGGCGACTCTGCCGAAGACACCTGCATCTGCAAGGGGAACTGGCAGCTGATTATCAAGGAAGCGGCACCCTTGATGGATAACCAGTTTGTCCAAGAGAGCACGGGTAATATCTACACTTTCTGGGGCGTCCTTCACGGCTCAGACGATTATTATTATGTAATGTCCCGAGACGGAAAAGTTCAACTCCTTTCGTGCGTGGGCTCTATTGAAGAGGCCGGTTTCAGGCTTCTTGCAAGGTAGCTGCATTCTGCATGGGGCAGGAACAGTGCCACGGGCTATGTCGCGGAGGCACCCGCGTAACAAGACGAACGGACCATTATTAATTATTCGGTAGTACGTTGGTCTCGCTCGCCGGATAATTAAACGTAAAAATAGACGGAAAAATCATGTGGAATTTTTTAAAAAATCTAATTGAACTGTGTAAAGTAAGCGCTGTAGGGCTGTCCAGCGATTTGTGTGATGAGTACGAAGAGCAGGAACAATTAAAAGCCCAAGAAGAAAAAAGCTTCATTGTCGACCCTTGCGGCTTCCCCGGGGATGGTAAAAAACCGACAGCTTCAAATCAATTTGAAACATGACGATGACCCTCCCCGAAGGGGGCACGGTCCCTGCGATAAATGGTTAAAAATGGGTGCCAGCGCCGACTCAGAATGCGCGAGCCGTTACTAAAATTATTAAATAGAATGAAAGCGTCCATGCAAGTACAAATTATTGGAAAGTTCTACGCCCTGCCCCATTCGCGAGAATACGAGATTCATCAGGCAGATGGCACGGTAACGTTCGGAAAAATATATAAGGATGTGAGCTTGGAGTTAATTCAGGAGCTCAATGCATTTCAAACTCTCTGTGTGGCGACAGTGGTTCATGTCGGACGTCAGCCCCCGATGTTGACTGCCATTCGCGCCGCGTAAAAAATGGAGAATTGCATGCAATCAATTACGGCTGAACAGGCAGTGGACCTGCTGTATTACGGTAAGACCCGCGATGGGCTACTCGATACAAACACGGGAAGTTGGCGATTGGACTTGGCATTTGATTTGTTTTTTGACTTCTTGGTAAAGGACACTGTACTCGACGCTGCCGTGGTAAAGGCGGTGTTTGTCGAACGGTTGGGCGCTATCGCCAACCTACAGGCACAATCAAATGGCTACGAACGAAAAACGTAAGGGGTGAGAATTATGTTGCAATCTTTTTTTAAACTTTCCCGGGGCTGCTTCAAGGGGGTGCCCGAGGACGCAGGGGGCCGAATTCATTTTGGAATTGTTTTGTTCACTGTATTAATTCTCGCTGCGGCGCGTGTTTTTTTTGAAAAGGCTGAAGCCGGGGGGGGTGCAATCGGCAACAAGGGTAGAGGTGTCCTTTCTATTTTGCATAGCTAGTTTGTATGTCCTGGATACTATTCGTATACGCCGTAAAAAGGCATAACTCGGCGAGCTCCGCACCAGCGATGGACAAGGCAACGACATCGGTCAACAAGCAGCTGCTTCATGGGCTAGCTGGCATACGAATGCCTGAAACATTAAACGTTATCGTCCCCCTAAATTTTAGGGGACATCTGAATATGAGTGCAAAATGTCTAAAGCTAGAGTATCATAAGGATACTGATATATCACGACGGCAGCACTCCAACAACAACCTTGCATTAGGGCTAGTTATGAATAAAATTGAAGCGGTTAAATTTCTGAAAGACAAAGCACTTACTGGGGGCGCCGATGCAACATGCGAGCCGGCGGCGTGGATGGTAGAGGCGGTAACAGAGGCTGTTATGGCTGAGCGTCTAAGCTGCGCCGCAGCGTGCATGACAGCGACTCTCAATAGGGCAATGAAGATAGCAGTTGGAGACGCTGCACACTATATCGCTTGCTCTAAGGCAATCGAAGCGCGTTCGTCGCAAGCGTAAATGTGCACCAACGTATCCCCTTCGACGTCTGCCAAAGTTAAGGCAGAAATGCATGCAAAAATGGATAAGAAGTTGCGCGTATTGCGTAACCTGCTGAGGCGTTATCGCACGCCATGCAAAAGTACCTTGAGTCAGTGCTTCGCCTACGATGATATGCGCGAGATTTTGGTGCAGGCGGGTTGCTGGAGTGAATGGTGCGCGGCAAAGCAATACGCCTTTGACCATCGGGCTTATGACCACTTTGCTTAATGGCGTTCGCCCTGCTTGGGCGTATCTCGGACTCGAGGACGGCATGCCAGTTCTATTTAAAGAAAGGGGCTACACCTTGAGGTCGGTATCGGGCTATATAACGATTGGTTCAGTTAATTAAGGAAAATATGATAAAACCTTTATTGTTTACAGCGGTCATTTTGGGTAGTGCCAGCGTTTGGGGCGAGGGCTTGGCCACCGACGCCAGTTCAGTGCCAACCTCCAAAGAGGCAACTGTTTTTGTGCGCCCCTTTTGTCGAATGGGGATGCAATTTTTAGCAGCGAGCTTGTCTAAAGTAGGCACAAGTACTGGTGCGGGGGGACTGTCCGTTATCCAAATTTTAGGTAAAGACGGCAAACCGTTGTCCTGCACTGAAGAAATAAAGTAAGGCAATGTTTCAAGGGGTAGCGCCGGGATGCGCTTTACCCGAAGTGTAGCCGGTCTGGAAACTAACACAATACAAATGTGAACATCAATCTAATCCTGCTTCAATTCGAAATAGAGCCCATGCCTAAATTAGTCAAACTTCGAGAATCGACGCTCGTTCTCGCCATTAATCTCTCGTCAGTCCTATTTGTTTTTTCAGGGGCTTGTGCAGTAGGAGTGCACCTTGGTGTCAAGGCGGGGGTACTGAACCAACGAAGCGAGCTGGTAGCAACCTTCCTGCTGTTGGGGGCTACCCTCGGAGTTGTGGCCCTCGGTACATGCACTCAAATGTTACGGAATGCTCGGGTAAAGGGTGAAACGCCATGACTTGGCTTATCTCCCAGTGGCGTGCCCTGCTACGCATGCGAGAGGCTAATCGTCGGGGCTGGGCTAGCTTGGGTCCGATGTTTGGGGAGGGCGCACATTGGAGTGCCGCGCGCTGGGGTCGCGAAATTCGCCGCAGTAACCGGCTATACCGATTAGCGCACGGGTTGTCTCCCTGGCATTCGGTCAAGGGGTTCTAACTATGAGGGATACAAAAAGGCGTACTCTCCAGAGCACGCCTTTTTGTATGTCCTATACTTTCACCGTAACGACATGTAGCAATGGTAGGACGGATTCACTGCCCAATAGGGGGTAACCTACCTATTTCCGGGACGTTTCCCGTCACTGCCGTTTCTAATTGGTCCATCGCTCTGCATTGGGCGACCAATGAAAGATGCGGGTCGTAAAATACCGAGACACAGGATAAGGCTTCTTTTTCCAACGCAAATACCCGCGCCAATCGAGCGTCCGCTATCGCGTGTAATTCTGCTATGTCACTCTCGGCATTATTGGCAGCAATGCTCAGTAACTCATTGAGGGCTGTTTTGACGTCAGTAGGGCCGGCGCATAACCAATTATTGCGGAGGAAGTCAGACGGGTCATTGACACAACAGTTCTCGGCAATACTTTTTAGTAAATTCTCTTGAATTACTGTTTTTGTCCAAGGAGCCGTCAGTTGGCTGGTCGGGCTGACGACCAGCTTAGCCTGGTGCTGCAATGTTTCTAACGCAAAGGTCGCCGTCGCTAGCGATTCTGCCTGGTATTTTAAAGTTTTATCTTTTAGGCGACAACTACGTTTGAGGGCGGTTAAGTCATTCTGTAGCTCATTTTGCGCTTTTGCAAGGATGTCGCGCTCATTTTCTGCTTTATGTCTTCGGTCCGATTCATCAAGGCCAAGCACGAACCAAGACGCTTTATCTTTATTTGGTAAAGCAAGGAACAGCTTAATGGTGCTGCAGGTAGACAGTGAGGCGATTCGCGTCAATTCCGTTTGCAGGAGAACCACTTTTTCCGTTAATTCTTTTTCGGTTCGCGCGGTCACCACGGCCCGTTGATTGAGTTCAACTAATACTTGCTTAAGTCGTGCCGTTTCTGCGTTCAACTGAGCTAACGCTACAGAATCGTCCATAGGCGGGGGTGCCAGAAAAAAAGCTGCACCAGGGGGAACAAATTTGCCCGAAAATCGAACACCTCCTCGGTCATGCCAGGCTACCGGTTCAGCATTGGCTGAGGCCGCGTTAGCGATAGCGAGCGCCGACTGAAATAGCAGCCATGCTTGTTCTACTTTCTCGACGACGTAAACAGGCATCATATTAAAGCTAATATTGTCCCTGACGTCGAAATTACTCCAGCCAAATAATTTTTTGGCGCTTTGCTCGAATGCTTGTTGGGTTGGTGTTTTGCTCATGACAGCGATACTTTTCCACTGGTTAAATCGGCGAATAATTGGTGCATCAATGCGGCTTTCTCAGGGCTCTTTGCTATAAATTCCTGAATAGGAATAGGCTTGTTGCAGGCGCGTAATTGCGCGCATCCTGCTAGATGTAGGCAAAGCTGTTGTGACTGCGGACAAATACGGTCAGTAGGGCGGAGCTCAAGAGACATCAGGGGCTTTCGGGGGAGGAGCGTTGAGCTCAATAAGCAGCGCCATAATTTTTTGGGCGGTTTCAGTGGGCATATTTCCTACATATTCAAGCCGCGAGCCCGCACTACGTATTGCTAGCACCACGTCTGCCCGCCCTTTAGGGGGTATTTCACGGGGCATAGCTGCTTTCCATTTATTGCGACGCATCGTTGCGCTCCTGGTGGGGGGTGGTCTTGTTCCATTGGTCAACTAACACTGAAGAGAACAAGGACTGCGGACAAACAACTGCTAAACGATGTCCAGGGGCTATTCAATAGCGGCCCCTGTCAGGAGTGAGCGGAGTCCAGGGATTACCTGGGGATGCTATTACCTGATGACGCTATATTTCAGATGTGCGCTAATTTAAAGAGGGTAGTGCCACTTAAACCATGCTACCGAGGTATAGCCACCGACAATCGGGCTAAAAGGCAACGAATCGATTCCTTAATTGTTCGTCCCTTGATAAACGGAAGGAGCCGGTCTGTTTGTAGGAGGCATGCCATCCGTAGGCGTCATGACAATTCGACGCTCAACTTTTGTGGTAAGCCGTTGCTGGTCAAAGTACGCCTTCAAGTCCATCAAGTCTTTGGCAACTTCGACAGGAAAGCCTAGCCGGTTTCCTCTGTCGTCAATTAAGTAGCTGTCCAGTTGCGCTTCAAATTTACTAGCGTTGCCCCACGCTTCAGCGAGTGCATTGGCAACCCGGGGATACTTACGTGCCAGCGCCAGAGGTCGCACGAAGGCAGGAAGGCCCACGACCCAGCGTGCGGCATTACCTGTCAATTTTAAACTGCTTGAAGGGGGCGTGCCACGCAATTGGAGGGTAGGCGCGGCAAGTTCCAACGGATGCAGTATAAGGCGAGCATCGGCCAAGGATACTTTCTCAAACGTCAACGAAGGCAAGGACTTTGTAAGCATGATAGTAGACCAGAAAATACCTCACGGGCACAGGGTGTTAATGAGGATAGGGTAAGGTCTTGCTTAAATCAAAGTGGCAGACCGATACTGGTAGTGTAGTTGAAGTATTTTTTTGTGTCAACCATAGATTGAAATTATTTCCCCAGATAGCCCTTCTTGCTAGTTTTTCCCCTAGCGTCTCTCGGCACAGCGCGCAAGTGCTTTAGAAGCAACACTCCTGCCATCCCTGCGGCCAGATGTTTTAAAGTGTGCCCTGATACTATCTGTTGAGTTAGCTCCCATATCGCAATATCGAAATGTTCAAGTAATTTCGCAAGGAAGTACCAGCCAAGGAGCCGGCCCCAAGGGAAGGGGTCTGAACCCTTCTTGAGGCAAACGGAGCCTATTAATAGGCCATGTAATCCGCCAAACTGGAGGGTCAGGTACCACGCCAGATGCCCGGGCAGCAGCAGTCCCAATAGGCCTACTAGTAGGCAAAAAATTACGCCTATCCGGCCCATACGTGGTGAAACGCGCAGCGTTAGAAATGTGCCGATAATCCCGCTGAAGGCTAGCACCATAGGTATTCGGTCCCAGACCAACGTAGCGGATGTGGGAGCCCAGTGGTAATACGCCGAGCCCAGGCTAGTGAGGAGTAGACCGATGAAAAAGAAGGTAAGCGGTCCTTTGGCCGGATGTAATACGTGCCCAAGGTAGCGTATTTGGCGTAGCCCAAGTAAGCCCGTGAGCAAAAAGACGGCATTAGATGCTACATCGGCAAAATGAGGAATGCCACCCCAGGTATGCTGGTTAGCGAATTGGTGATAGGAATTTGACTGCGCGATAGGTGGCACCGCAAACCCGAGCAGCATCAGGCAAGCCATGAAGAATAATGAGCTCTTTTCAAGGAAAGTAAAGGAGGGTAGCGGTAAGGACATGGGCAATGGAAAAAAGAGTGGTGACTTGTATAGGTCCGTGGCTGAAAAGTCGTAGCGGGTGCCAGCGTTTAAAAGAGGGTGCGCTACACTTACAAGGACAGTCATGCATTTGGCATGACACATAGGGTAAAAGTGAAAGGGCCTTAGCATGAGCGATGTGTATCCGTCGATTTCGTGGGTGCGCCAGCGCTTACGGAACAACATGACAAGCCGGGTTAAAGACACGGTGCTTGCATGCTACATTGTAGGAAGTGAAGCACGAGGCTGCGCACGCAGCGACTCTGATTTGGATATCGCTATCGTAGTCGCGAGCAAGCCTCGGTTGACAGCGCTGAAAATGACCGAGTGGTATCATGCCAAATTTAGGGAGGAGAACCAAAAGCCAATGTGGAAAGGAAGAATAGTCGATTTTCAATTTTTCTACCCGAATGATGAAGCGTTGGCCGGTTATTCTAAAGTCACTGTATTCGCGCTGCCGGAGGCTACATGACGTTGAAATTGGAACGTTGTCAGCAGGGTGCTGAGTTACCGACTTCTGCTAACAGCTGTAGCGGAGAAGCGGGTTACGGCGTGTATGCCTATGTGCCTAGTTCAGGCATGCGGGCGTATTACAGTGCAAATGGCGAATCCATTTTTAGCTTGGTGCATCGTTGCGGAGAAATAGTGCACTTTAGAGGAGCGAGGCGTCACGCCTTGGTTAGCTTTATCAGGACGGAAGTGCAGAAGCTAGGCCGGGCAATGGTAGGCTACAAGGTGCCGGTCGTCTCTGGAAACAATGTCCAACGATTTGGGAGCCTCATTGAGTTTTATATCAGTGAGAGATACCCTAACGCTGTTGCCTATCTGGTGCCTCATCAGGGACCAGGTATTCCGACTGGCACACAAGCTGTTATTCGGGATTTGTCCGCGTTTGACTGTCAATTGGTTAAATAAGGGAATGTCGAATGAGCCTGATTTCATGCCTTGGGATGCATAACGCACCCAAGGCATTTTTACGGGCACCCCAACGCGGGTCTGGTGCGTCCCAAAAATATCGGAAAAGTCCTGCTAAAAAACAAGGACCTCACACTATCTCACGGCGGGTTTTGGATGCTCGGGTGTTGGTTTCTTCCATACTCTCCGAGGTTCCCCGTCTATCTGCGTGGGGTATGTGGCTTTACCGGTAGGTTCCCCTTTTGCATTTAGGGCTAAGCTGTGCAGCATCACAACTCGATGATGGGTATCGAGGATAATTGACGCTACCTTACACTGCGCGGGGCTCACGCGGCCGGCCTTGGTAAAGCAAGCGATGTCGCCTACTCGTATACCAGTGACGTCCAAAGCGATAGCCGTTTCTAACTCAGCGTAGCCGGCGTGTAGCCTGTCTTTCTCGACGTCGATAAGGGCTAGTTGCTCCCTGATATCCGCTATGAACTGCGCAAGCTCTGTAGAGCGTGCAGCCCACTCGACTTTCCTAGATAAGTAGATACAGCCGAGGGTACAGCTGGCCACGCGAACCTTATCGGCGATATCCCATCGGTCGGCTCGGGATACATCCAAAGGAGATTCTTCATACGCGGCGTGTTTCAAAGGAAGGGGTGCTAGTTCTCCGTACACAGGGGGTTGGCGCTGCGTGACAGCGAGGGGAAGATGCCCGACACGTAAGGAAGCACTTTTTTCGTCAATGTCCTGACCAACCTCGAATAGGCTAGGGGAGCCATCTTTGCGAATTAAGAAGCCTTCGGCATAAGTACTAACCTCGGTGGACCCTGGGCGACTCCAAGTCATCGCTCGGGTGACCCCTATTTTTTTGTGGCCAGGTTGCGCTAGTACGTCCCCTACGTGGATGTCGAACTGTGATTCCAGAAGGGAGAGAGAGAGCTGGGCTAGCGCGCTGCCTTGCTCCTCAATAAGGGCGACAATACGCGGGTAGCTGCCATGAATGCTACGCAGAGCCTCTTTGGATATATCACTAATCGCGGAGTCATCGAAAATCTTACTCAAGGTGTTAAGGTGCCCCGGCGTGAACAATTTAGCCACGGTGTTTCCTAACTCTTTAAGGGCTTCTACGTCCCTGTGAGTGACAAGAATTTGTGCGCGAAGGGCGGGAAGGGGCATAAGGGCCTAAAATTGAAGTAAAGAACTTATTGTATCTCAGAAAAATAATTAAAGATAGCAAAATACATTATCTAAATCATTCGCTGCAATACCTATACTTTAAAGACCACACAGTTAAGTTAATTCGCGAAATGCGAATAAAGGAGCAATGCGCAATGATGACAAAAGAAGAGTATATGCAGGACAGCAACAAAAACTATGCCGAGTATCATCGGCAATTTGTAACCGAAGCCGTCAAGGCTATTGTACTGAGAGCGATAGGACTAGGCCCAATTGTTGGTTCTCCCGACTTTTACCTGAATGATGTGTATATCCAAAAATGGGAAGCGTTACACGAGAAAATTAAAGCGTTAACCTTCGCACAAGTGAAGGCTACGGGGAACTGGTTTGATGTTTACGTATCGGTGAGTATTGCTAAAGCAGCCGCACGCGAGATTCAAGCCACCGAATTGGACCGCATTTCACAACTTCGACCATTTGCAGACATAGGTTGTGGTTTTAATCTTTTAAGGATAGAAAAATGAATCGATTCACCCTTACCCTTGCACAGTTAAATTTGAAGCCAATTGGCCACGATACACAAGGGCCCCCTGAATCAATATTAATCGGGCAGCTGAACATTGCGGGGCTCCCCTGCCATGTTAGCGCCTACCAAGTCGTCGAAGATGACGCCGGCAGGATACTTGCGGTGAATCAAAATTATGCTGACGAGCTCGATGCTGTCTTGCTATTGACCGACGAATCGCCAATGAAGTTATGTATTGACGACCTCGAGTACGTAATCGCCATCTACCCTTACTCGAAATAATTTATTTAATTCGTTATAGCCCGTCAAGCTTATCACTTGACGGGCTATTTTTTTGCTACCATTTATACAAATACGAGAGCAGCCATAACAGGCCTAAAATGGGTAAGGCCTGAATTGCTGGGGTACGAAGCATCCAGTTTAGCAATTTCTCAGGGGGGTCCACGAGAGCAAAGCCGTCCTTAAAGACGAGCACGGAACCGTCCGCGAAAGTACACGTGGTTAGCCGGGTATCCGTGACGACGACCTTGTTCGTAGCGTCTTCGCGAAGCTTTTTAATGGCAGTTGCAAAAATCTCGTTGCCCAGTGAATTGTATTGTTGCAGCGCTTTGTTCATATGACTATTTAAGGTAGGGTGTTGGCGGAGACTTCCGCGGAAGCATAATTCGTTTCTAGCCGTAGGGGCATTAAGGGATGGGGGGTAGGCTACTTTTGCATTAAAAGAGGAGCGGTTTTCAATAGAAAATAGCGAGGATGCAGTATTTCCCTGCCCGACCAGGTACTTCCTCGAATATACCCTTTTTGCTCGAACTCTTTACTGTTCGCTAAGGCCGTGCGTACAGCTTGCCATGCGTCTTTAGGATGGATGGACTTCCCTGTGGAACTAAGGTATCCCGCATGCCAAATATCGAAATGGCCGAACCAAACAGAAGTTCTACCCTTTTTAATCATCTCCGCCGCGATGGCTTGGGCAATAGTTGGCATTGCGCTTAAGTCCTTTGTGGGAGTAGAGAAGCAATGGTGCCCGCAGGGCTTGTAGCGACATTTCCGGAGGGTAGCAGGATGCGCTGCAAGTTGTATAGTTGTTGCTCCAATTCTTGAATTCGAGTCGCCTGTTGAGTTAGTGCAAGACTCTGTTTGTCACACGCATGCATCGCCCGTTCGTAACTTTTGCGTTGTTTAAGCGCCTCCGTCCGCAAAACTTCCACTTGCGTAAAGGGTGCATAGTCCCCCTCTTCATCAAGATAGACCCCCGTACGGGTGCTAAAGCTAAAACGACTGATATCTAGCGCGCGAAGGAGGGTGGCGCTCGGTTGCAGCGTAAGCTTATCGTGATGTCCTGCGCAATAACTCATGCACATTTGGTCACGTTCTAGCTGAGACAATCCCATCGACCCCTTGTCTGATTCTTCCTTGAGCAACCATGCATTAAATTCACTTAGTAAGATACTGTTTTCTTGTTTGGGCTCCCGCATCCGGCTGGCGAATCTATTGGCTGAAGACAAGAATGACTCGCCGTTCTGGCCGGGCCCAATTCGGCTGACTCCCTTGGAGGGTGTAGCAAGGGGAAGGGAGTTACAGAGACTATCGAAGACGTTATTCATTATTTTTCTATGTAGTTAGGCAGGAGAAAACGCATCGTTCCAGCACGACATTACTATCTGGACGTTGTCATCATTGACCCCGCCCCAAACGTCCTCGAACGCATGCTCAGGCGCAGGCTGATGGCCACAATGACAGGATGCCCACAGCTCGCAGTAGTCCTCTGCCACTTGGGCAGAGTGAATGACGAAGTGCGTTTTATTTCCACACTGTGGGCAGGGCACAATGTTAGCATCGGGCTTAAATTGTACGGCGCGGGTAGTCATAGTGTTGTCCATTGACTCGTGAATTTGCTAAAGAGTGCGCGGATTGCAGCATCTAAAAGTGCCTCGTAGGCTCTTGTTTTGCTTGCCAAGTTCGATATTGCAAAAAATGTAAAAAGCTCTCGAATTGGTCTCCCACGTCTAGGTAGTCTTGGTACCGCCGCTGTGACGCGGTCATTGGTCTTATCTTTCCCATCTCCAAATAAACGACCTCAGAAGTAGGGTGCGCATTTTGAATTACACCTGGCTTGTCGCTATCGAAGTTGACCCCAATGTAGTGCCCTCGGTCGGCGGCGATGACGCCAGCCTTTCCGTAGACAACAACACGGCGCCCGATTTGTGCGGGAACGCCATAGTTCTTTTGAACGTATTCACAACTCATAGTTAGTGCTCCTTTGGTTGGCTATATCCGAACATCTGGTCTAACTCAGCGTCTCGCTTGCCGTAATAGTAGACGATGATGGGTGTATTACGTCCTGTGAGCGCGGTCATGAGGGGGTTATGGTAAAGGTGGCCGTCACCGATGTAGTTATTGGAAATAGCGGTGCTAAAGTCCGTGGTGGCCGTTCTTTCTGGCATGGAGGCTACCTCTTTAGTTGAAGGGTTACGCGACTCGATGGGCGGCGAGCAGCTCTTCAACTCGCTTAAAAGCTGTCATATATTTTTGCATCCGTGATACGTCTTTTTCAGTGACCCCTTTTAACCGGGTAAGGTCGGAATTGTCGCGCAAATCTTCACGCTTAATAAGCAGAGCGTCACGGTTATCCGAAAGCCTTTCGATAAACTGGGGGTAAGTCTCGCCGTTCTGGCGAGTAAGCGCTTTGACGCCACTTATCACGCGTTCTGTCATTCCAAGCGAACGCAAGTCATCAAAGGATACATCGCAGTCTTCCACAACATCGTGTAGCACAGCGATAGCCATCAGTTCTTCATCGGAACTTCGTAACCGCATCATCATACGCAGCGGATGCAAAATATAAGCGTGCCCTCCTTTGTCGGTTTGGTCAACATGCATTAGGGCCGCTAGCTGAATTGCTTTTGCTAAAATATTCATGGTTTGATTCCAAATAAGAGAACAAGAATTTCTGATATACAACTATTATACAGTATCTCTATGATACTTTAAGACTAATTTTAGTCGATTTTCTTTTTTTACTATTTTTCTAGGGCCGCACTAGAGTTTCAACGTTGAAACTAAAAATAATGTGCTAGCCCTGGAAAACCTAGGCACAATTGGCCGGTGTTAGTCCTGCCTTACTGTAGTTGGGGGAACTTCCAAAGGAAGGGGCTCGGTATGACACTGCACACAAAGGATGGTGCGAGTCGGCGGCCACCGTAAATAGAGTCCCATTGCTGGTCACCTGATAGTCTGCGTTGGGCGTGCCAGCTGCGGTTATAAACCCGGCTGCGTGACCGATGGCTATTTCGCTGCTCTGAGGATAACCGTTAGCCATCCCAATGAGGGAACCTTCCATGCTAATAGAGGACCCAGGCGCCAAGTTTTGGGTAACTTGTAGTGCATGAGCAAGCACCGCGGCGGACTGAAGGGAGCCGAGTGCCATCGACATCTTAGCGATACGTGCGTCTGTTTGGATGGCCACAAAGCGGGGCAGGGCCACCGCTGACAGTATGCCCAGAACCGCAATGGTGCTGGTTAGCTCAATGAGGGTGAAGCCCTTTTGTGTCTTTTTCACGTGGAAAAGTCCCGAAACGGCAAGCTGCACTGTGAGCATGCGGCCTTACCAATGATTGTGGATTAGTTATTTTCCTAGGTATAGGCACTTCGTTTCATATCCGGACCGCGGGGAAAATTGCGTGAAAGTGCCCGTTAATGAGGTTCTAAAATCTAAGGGTGAAGTGCCGAATATAGGGAAGGGAGTAGCGGAGTATCGATGGCTATACGTAAAAGGACCCAATTTAAGGAAATACACATGAGTTACATTGATACCATTCCGCACATCATGCCGGGTACGTTAGCAGGCTATTCCATTTACGCGCCGTTATGCACATACAAAATAAAGGACCGAGCTTGGGGACATCCTGAGTTTCAGTGCCACACCCGAAACTTAGTTCTGGGCGGAGGGTCTGGAGAGCACCCCGGACTTGTTGTGCATCACTTTGACGACCTGGTTCGGCTGTATCTGCTGGAAGCGATAGAAGCACAACTCAACAAAAATGAGACGTTCTCCCCGCTCGAGGCGTTTTTGCTTGAAGGTTGGACTTTCGATAGTCAGCGTTGTTTTGAATATTGCGGTTGGGGTGCCGAAGACTTTGCAACCTTAGTAAGCCGCAGTCAGGCAGAGGACCTTGCGTACCCTTACGTGAAAGCAAGAGATGCCAGTTTTGAACGATGGCTAGCCCTGAGTCTAGGCAGCTTCTGTTTTCACCACCTTTCTTGCCTCATGACCCTGCGTTTCCAAGAGGACCTGAATGCGCAGATAAAGGACACCGGACTTGTCGTAGATAGGCAATTTTTTGCCAATTTAAAGTTCTTACCCCGTTACGATATTTAAGAAAATAGAGGATAAACGATGATGCAATTAAAAGATGTATATAAGATACCAGGAAAAATAGTGCCTTTGTCCGAATGGGTGATTTCTGAAAGCTGGATTCCTGAAGTGCCCAATTGGTCTGCTGGCCCCGATTGTGGCGGGCCTAGCTATGAGCTGCTGCAGGCCCTAACGGTGGAAGGCCTCATTCAGGTAAAGCAGCTGGTCAACGAGTTGTATGAAGGCGACCGTTATGCCGCGATGTATACCGTGGTCTTTAAAGACATGCCTGTTGCTATTATCCAAGAAGCGGGCCGCGGTGGCCGAGACCATTATTCGCGTTGGGTTACAAATGCGCCGGGTTTTTGGGCTATGTGCCAATATCTGCATTTCAAGCTGGCATTCATGGTGACTAAAGTAGAAGAGGATGACCCGGAGCAAATGATTTACCCAGAGGAGGTGTTCCAGTTCTATGGAAATTATTTCGGGACAGAATTTGGCTACGAAAAGGAACCAATAACAAAAGGCTTTTTAACCATGAAGTCGGAGAAAGGGCTGATTCCCGGAATTAACCCCGAGTATGTGTTAGTGACTGCGGTGAAGAAGTTCAATGTCATGCCAGAGTATATTCGACGAGGTGCCTATGTCCTTCGTAAAGTGGGGCCTGTTAGCGAGGAAGAGTTAGCACGTAATCCGCGTGTACGATTGGTCTCCGAAGAGGACCAGCATCCTAATATTTATTGGTACCAGCCTGCCTCTCGACCGATAGACGAGCCCGTACTTTCAATATAATTTTGATTTCATGCGCCACTTTTTAAGTGGCGTTTTTTTTCGGTTATTTTTTCGGGAAGCTGCGGCCTCGGCTATACTGGGCGCATGTCTAACGCTCGCCACCTCACTCGTACGTTCACCTCGGAGGAACTCATCGAGATGGGCTATTTGTCCGCAAGACAGCTCAGTAACGGGGAATGGGCGGGTGTCATGCCAATGACCTTTGGTAAGGGTAGGCTATGCACGGGCCTTACTTTTGGTGGATATGAGGACGGGTGGTGCTACGCATCGCATGATGCGGCAATAAGCGCGTTATTAGCTTGGGACACTGACCTGAGCGAGGAACCCGAGGGGTGGTTTCGGCACCCTACGTCCGGGCGACGGCGTAAAGAGGGGGATGCAACGACAGAAACAGTTATGCCATAGCCTGCGGTTTTCTAAAAAGGTTTAGCGGTCATTAACCAAAATACCGCGATTACCCCGGAAAAGGCGGGGATGCCGAGCAGCACCCAATAGCGCTCTAGTACCCAATACGAGGGTGGCAACGGCGCGCCAGACGGCGCACCTAGCGCAATATGATGCATCTGCAACTGAATCCATAGCACTGGCAGCCAGC
The DNA here is from genome assembly GCA_030646715.1 of Agitococcus sp. Lineage (GTDB taxonomy): Bacteria > Pseudomonadota > Gammaproteobacteria > Pseudomonadales > Moraxellaceae > Agitococcus. The sequence goes on along the minus strand of JAUSLJ010000006.1, from coordinate 19,242 downwards.
AAACCCCGGCCAGAACGTAAAGCATAACAGAGAGTCCCAGCCAGTTAAGGGATGCAAAATTTAGTGGATAGCCCGCCATGAGCATCATGGCAACTCCCGTTAGCGGTTGAAGAACTACCGATGGAGTGGTGAAGTACAAATCTGCTTTCACAACTATTTTTGTCACTACGGTGATGGCCGCCCGGTCCTTTGTTCGATTCGTCATCCACATGAAAAACGCGGTGCCTAGACCTGTGCCAAAAAGTAACGTGGATGACAAAATGTGCAGCGTCTTTAATGTTAGGTACATGACGTTTTTCGTTTTTGTTCAATGAGCGCCAGGCTGGCCAGCGTGGCGAGCACCGCTAAATTTTTGGTCAGCACGCCAAATGGATGTAATAACGCCCAAGGCAACGCCCACAGCAAGCCAAAGGAGTAACCCGCAACGACGCCCATTTGGAACTTCCAAAGCTTTGCACTTGGACGCCAAAGGGTAAGCAAACCCAAGGCGGCGTCAAACACACACGATACTTTTAGCCAAAACGCTGTCCCTAGCCCGGGAACAAGGGTATTGAGCCAATACAGGGACTCCGTCTGAGGCCATAACGCCCACGTCGTGAATGCTGTCCACAACCAGAGAAATGCAAGCCCTAGCCGAGAAAACCAATACAATTGCGTTTCGCGGACCCCTGCTAAATCTTTCGAAGTAGTGAAGTTTTCGTAGGGCAGTGCCTCTGGATGCTGTGCTGTCCCTGCTGTGCCATTTTGTAGAAGGGACCATGCTTGGCTGTTGACAAAATGTGCTCCAGCTAGGTCGCCTAGCCAAAAAATGGCTTTCCCCATCCAAGACGGTGCCGTTATAGTGCAAAGGGCCGGAGCCAGCCCCATTCCCTTGCGAAGTGCGGCTAAATAGTCAGAAACGGCTATTCTATGTGTACCCGCTACCTCTTGCTGGACCTCTTTTTGTTGACCTGTCACCGCGGCTAAAATGTGTTGAGCAACTTCGTGTACATGCACCGGTTGCAAGTTTGGTTGGTAGCCAAAGTCCATATGGAGGGGAAGCGCGGCCAACTGAAGGAAAAATCGAGAGCTCTTGCCCAGGGGGTCAAATATTAGCGAAGGCAAAATGATGACCCCGGTTGGGCAGTACTGCAAAAGATACTCGTCCGCACGCGCTTTGGTCGAGGCATAGGGAAGCGAGGACTTGCTCGAAAAGCCCAATGCGGAAATATGGACCAGAGCACAACCGAGTGAGGTGCAGGCATCGAATAAGGCCACTGGCACGGTATATTGCACCTGTTCAAACAGCTCGGCAGAGCCACTCCAAATCCCTACGCAATTAACCACCGTGTGAATATCTAGCTGAGACAACGTAGATTTCCAAGCGTCGGCGGTAGTCATCGCTTTGTAGTCAATAGTGGTGTAATTGGGGAGCACGCGTTGTGAAGCGGGAAGCAGCTCCAACGTACTATCACTAGCCGCTACGTGGAGAAATGCTTGACCTACGGTGCCGCTCGCGCCTAGCACGAGAACGCGGTTTTTTTGCATGAAAATCTTTCTGAGCTGAGGGTAAGGGTGGAGCTTCTTGGTAAAACGGTCTAGCGACGTGGTTTAGATAGCATGGGCCGATTCTTTATAGGTTCTATAACTCGCGCATTTTGCGGTAACTAGCCCCCCCTTTTCTGAGCCAATGAGCATCGACGACCTTGCCATGCAGTTAGGGGGAAGCCCGCACGCAAGGGCCGGTGAAGCAGAAACTATTTCCTCGACGGAGGGGGTGCCCCTACCTTGGCTTGTCGTGCAGAGAGGGGATGTCACTTTCGGCAGGATACGTCAGGGGACTTGGTAGGTATTTCAGGTACGCTAACGTGATAACGCATAAAAAAACGCCTCAGACAAAGTCTAAGGCGGAGAAGGAATCAGGGCCAATACGGTCGGAAGCAGCCATCCGCACAGTAGAAGTGCAGCGTGCCGATGTAAAACCATTGTCGACAACGTCAAGTTGAAGCATGGTGCATAACACTTTGTACTCGCTACTTTCGGTAGGAGTCAGTGCTCGGCCTTTTTTACCGAAGTGTCTGGCACTTTTCTGGGTGAGTTGGTCCAGTCGTTGCTCTTGAGATGGCGATAGCATGTGGGTCCTTGGTAGTCGCAGAAATGAGGGTTCTATTCCTTATAGCGAATGCCAATTTAGCTAAAACTGTCCCGAGGGGTTGTCTCGATTATAAAGGCGAAAAAACCGGAGGCCCTATAAAGAGGCTCCGGCATAAATTAATGTCACATCTTGAAGCAGTGCTTAAGCCGCCCGGTTCCTTGGTGTCAAACCCGAAGTTCCAAGACGTTGGCCAAAGCAACTAACCCATGCCTCTGCCGCCCATCTCAGTGTCCTTGCTTTGTCTGCCTCGGTATACCCGTTAGCGCGCTTCAGCGGATTCGCTTCCGTTCCACTCTTTCGCATCACCCATTCGTCGATACCATTCCCCGAGATTTCGATAGTAAAGAACCCAGCTCGGGAAATTTCTCTCGCCAAGTCATAATCCGCGTCGAAGGCAACGTAAAAGCCATAGGGATGCCCTTCGCACGAAAATCGTGTGGTAGCACCTAGCGCTTCAAGTGCCAGAACAAAGAAATTGACGCCAGGGTCTAAAGCCTCGCATCGCGTATCGCCGGCTACGCTACTGTTACGAGTCAACACTTGTCGTTTTGCAAGGTCCCAAGGATGATTCTCGATATATACCACGTTTGCATTATTCATGAATGTTCTAGTCCTATTAGTTGTGGGAGTCGGTCCTGTTTAGTGTAGCGAAGCGGCGAAAGAAGGCGTATCTGCCATTAATCGAGGACTGCTTACTGGGGATATTAAGGCGCGTTTTTTTTAGTGCTCTCTATACCAAGGGCAAGGTCCTGAATTAATTCAAGCGGAGGTCGTCATGCATGCGGAAGTCGCTGCGTATAGGGGTCGGATAGTTATTGAACTAAAAACAAAACGTTCCATTCCAGGAGAAGTTATCACGTCACTCGATACCCCTAGAATGGGAAGTCAAATAATCATCAACACGTCCAAGAATCTCGGCGTGTCCAAAGAAGCGTTACAGTTACTAAAACAGGTCCACCGGGGTGCGAACGCAAGTGGCGATGTCAACTGGTCAAGCGAGGCAGAAGGGTCGGCCGCTTTTGGTTGGGTAGGTGGCTGTTGCGCTATTTTCAGTCCAGCAACCTGTGAAGCATCAAAGCAATTCAAGGTCCGTGGCTACGTCACGATTGACAACGAGGTCCCTGAAGGCGCGCGCAGGCAATTGGATAAGTACGCCCGGCTGCCGGGGATTCCGATTGGGATACTCACTAACATTGAACTATGATTGCAGCTGGCCCCTTATCCCACGGATAGGGGGCTTTTTTCTGTCACGCTCCAGCACCTCGCCATGAGTTTTTGGCGCACTCGATGGACGGACGTCACTCTGTACACAAAACCGTTTGGGGACAAAGTCGAGAGGTCCGCCATTACTTTTGCAGGCATATTCTGACCGTTTCGAATGGCTCGAGACGATTGCAAATTTAGAGAACGGGTACGTATCCCCAGGGCAATTTGACGATTTCAGAGAGGGTCATTTGGCAGCGCAGCTATTAGGCGGGAAGTGCGGAGCTGGCTTGCGTGTTGTAAAACCAGTATGTCCCATTCTTCGTGTGTGATACGGCGGCATCCGTCAAAATCAAACTTAAAGGACGCAGCGGGCTCTTCTACCAAGATGCCCGGGGTTAGCCGTTCAGCTACGAGGGCGGGTACGTCTGGGGTCCACATAGCATAGGGGCCATGTTCGCTGAGATACAAAAAGCCACATTCCGTAAGCATACTTCCCAGTCGAGACCAGCCGCTTCCGGTATTGCCAAACTCACTATCTAGCCGGCGATAACTCAGGGATAATGGAATGCTAAATTCATGCGCAATCCAAGTAGCGGGGTCACGATAACCTTTCTGCTCCGCAAAGCGGGCCGCCCATGCTGTGTTTTTTTTGGGGTAGCTCGTGCCCGTACGTTTTTTCGGTTTAGTAAACTCGGCGTGAATTTCGGCAGGGAAAACAACGCCCGTCAATATGCCGGTAGTGCGGTCTGTTCGGCCCTCTGTAATACGCAAGTCCTTGGCAAGCTCTCGCACTACGGACTGAGCACTAATTCGTTCCGCAATATGCTTCCGCACCATTGCCAGTGCTTTGCCACTTTCGATTATAAACAACGCATCCGTTGCCATATTGTATTCTCCCCGTAAATTCAGTTATTCGTTAAAGGTGTAGGGTCCGGGTAACCAAACCATGCTAAGCGGAACGGCGAGCAAACAGTGTTTCGGCCGCTTCCTGTGTCATGTCTTTTTCAATGTAGCGCCAAGTCGAGGACACCCCTCCTTTGCGGTGACCCGCGTAGTTTTGGCATAGTTTCCAAACGCCCCATGCCCCCGTATCGGGGTCTTGGCCGATACCGTACCGAACGCCACGTTTGTTGGTCTTGGTTTTTGTTATTTCGGATGCCATGGGTCTGTTTCCTCTTGCTTAGCGCTAGTTTAGTATCTTCATGATACTTTGTTTCTCTGCTATTCGCAAGTTCTCGATTAGCACCGTTCGCTTATTAAAAAAAGGGAACGGCATAGGGTATAGCGTTGTAATTTGCTCTAAAAAAGGAAATACTTCCAGAGCACCGATACTACTTAGGACCAATGCTCTCTGATAGCTTTGGTCAAAAAAAGCCACACTAGACAAGCCAGTGTGGCGGAAAAATAAAACGTAAATAAATTGCCTGGTTACCAGACCTAACTACAGCATGTCAGGTGTCAGATTAATACCTGTTGTCTCTGTTAGCGCATGCATAAAGGCAGAGATGCTAGGATACTGGGACCGAAGCCAATACAGTTGTGCAACGGCTCCTTCGTTAATAATGTCTGCGCCACTTTGTTCACTTTCGAAGAGTACCGCGTCTTGTTCTTTACTATCGGGGAGGGTATTTAGTAAAGGAAGTCTTTCTTCCAAACAGACGTCAAGTATCCAATCGGGGAGCGTGTCCTCAAGCGATACCTTTTGCTCAAGTAATAGACGCTGTATTGCGAACACTTCAGCATACGCAGGGGTGAGGTACTCCGGATTTGGCTCCAACTCCGCAAATCCAGTTAACATGTAGGTGTCATTCCAAGTAGTTGTACAATTTCCGCAAGAAATCTCTTGCCAACAGCCTCCACTATCGACTTCTACACTCTCGCCCGAGATATCGTCGGAACCGCATACCGGGCAATGAGACGAACGCGTGCAGTACTGCGCGTTGGACATTTTCCCGTTGAGCGGCGTCCATTTCAGCAGCGGGGTAGGTGTTTGGGAAGTCCCTTTTTCCTGCTCCGCCAAGAAGGCATGCCAATTTCTTTTGCCAAAACCTTTTGCGACGATTTCGAGCATCATACTATGGTCAATCGGCTGGTCTTTAGGCAGAGCTGCTAATGCTTTAGACAATTGTTTGGCCATTTGTTTTGCTGCTTTAATATTGTTTTCCATACATTTCCTTTGGGTTCAGCAGAGCTAAATTGTCCAGGGACTCGCAAATTACTGGATGAGCTCTGCCATAGGCAAAGGGATTCATCAGTTTTTTAAAGTAATACCCTCTCTTCTCCATTCCGGAAACTCCGGTGCAAGTCAGACGGCGATAGGTGGCCTAGCCTAGTGTAGGTATAAGCTTCGTGAGCATTGCTATACTGAGATAGGCAAACTATTTAAGGAAAAAATGAAAACGGTATCCCGCTCCTCGACAACGTCAAAAAAAGTTGTGCCTTCAACGTTTTCCAATATGGGAGACGTATTGGCCTTCGGGTCCGGTATAGCTAGAAGCCGGCATGACCCTTTTGTGGTGTTCAGCACAGGTACGCCAGGCAATAACAGCAGCTATTCTGACAGGCTGTACCAGTGGGATGATGAGAAATACAATCGCATTTGCAGACAGATTTTTGGTAACGAGGCACAGGTTTGGGATGCTAGAACACCGATGCAGACCGAGCAATTTCTGCGGGAATATTTTGATAAACCCGAGCTTGTGTTGACTAAAATAATGAAGGGAACCAATGTCTCATCGGGGTACCCTTACTGGTACTTTGAATACTGTTATTAATTTTTTGGACTCTTGATTCTATTGCCCCATTTTTTGGGGCCTTTTTTTCGTCTAGGCCTGGGGTCGCGTTCGATAACGAAGAGCTCGCAGCTTAAAAAGGCTAAAACACAGTGCTGTACTGTGCCATGCCTAATTATCTCTATATCGCTAAAGAAATGGGGTCCACGAATGTTTATAAAGTGGGCCGAACGCAACGTTGTGCACTTACACGTGTAGCAGAATTAAAGGGACAGTCGCGTGCGGAGTTTGGCTTAGTTGCTGCGTTTGCTACCCTCGATGATAAATTTGCAGAAGAGGTTGCTCACCGATTATTAGACAACGACGAGCACGTTAGTCGGGTTGTGAACGCGCGAAAAGAATTATTTTTTTGCACGGAAGAGCAAGCCCGTGCCGCGTGCAAAAAAGGCGTGCGGTGTGCTAATGTTAAAGTTATGCAGCAAGGCGGAGAGGAGCGGGCTAGTGCTAACATCAATCGGTACCGTATGCCAAAATCGACGTTTTGGCGCCGATTAGGCGAGAGCCCTATAGTATTTAATACTGAACAAATGCCATTGGCACAGCTCATAAGCAGAGCAGCGATAGAGCCACGAGCGGAAGCTAGGCTAAAATCAATGGGCGTTACCAAAGTCGCGGTTAAGAAAACTGGGGTAGAATTCTCGGTGAACTGGGGTTCAGCGTCACATATGCGAAAACTCGTAAATGTTCTTGGCTTAGCTACGGGTATCCCCCATACTAATGCTTTGTTTTTATCGGATACTTTGTAACGAAATATGACCGTTATCTCTTTTAAATCTGCAAGAACAGGGGCTCCTAAAAAACGGCCAAAAAAAAAGAATGAGCCAATTGACGTGGGTTCGATGGTCAACGCCTCGCTACCCGGAATGGACATTGACTACAGCCTAATAACTCGTAATGCTCCTGAAAATGGTCCCGCGAACGGTGATAACAACGACATGATTGTGTCACGCGGAGCAGCGGAGGATTCGTTGCGTAAGCTAACGAAGGCCTACGGGTTCTCGCGACTGCCTTTCACTTGGGGTGAACTGCAAGAACTTGTCACGTATTGCAACATACTGGATTCTGCAATATGTCCGGACCTCCCGCTTGGCCCGCTACGCGAGTCCTGGCACCAATCTTGTCGTAAAACGATAGTGTTGGTATATCCCGACGCGCTACCTGCCCTGAATCTTTTTATTGCGGGAGATTTAGCCGCCTTAACTAAATGGCATACAGCGGAGAACACCCTCACCAAGTTAGGGTTGTCTTATTTAGAATTTGAATAAAAAAACCCAAACTAAACGTTGCTTAGTTTGGGTTTCAAAATTAATAGACTACAATACTTTCATCAACTGTACAAACTGGGCTAAATTAATAGTCTCAGTTGTGACTGCCAATGTCTTACGTTTTTCTGCATAGACAAACTTTGCAAATGCAGCTAACCCTCGGGAAAAGGCAGCTTCGCTTGGTATGCCCCCTGATTTTGCAGGGTTCGTGGTGAGCCACTCGTGGTACAACTTAATAGGATGTTCAGCTTTTGTTAACTTACTCGGATTAAATACAGCTCCATTGACGTTTCTAACAAATCGTTCAACAAGTGATTTGTCGTTACAGTGAACAGCTGCCGCATAATAAACTCCAATGCTGCCTCCAAACTCATGTTTATTTTTAAATAACCCCAAAGCATCAATGAACACAAGGCCGTCAATCATTAAGACCGTGGCTTCTTTTGTAAATGCGCTGCCTTTCAATCCTGCTGCATATTGAACAGCCGTTGCTTTACCCATCGCCATCACTAAACCGCTAGTGATTAAGCGTAATTTTCCACATTCATTTAAGCCGCTTTGAAACCAGCATGTCGATTTCTTTGCTGCGCTCAAATTGTTGCATTGCTCGAAAATTTTGTTCGCGCCATCCCGATTAGGAACAGTGTGCACCTTCAAGTAATACGGAAAAGCGGGGTCAGGCGTAATCAGCTTCAAACTGATTCCGAACACCCGATGGTAGCCATCGATGAGCTCTAACCGCTTTTCGTCAACGATGTACACTGCGCCAAATTCCTGTGTTTCCCCCACTAAGATGTTACGTAAGTAAGTTTTCTTTTTAAAGCCGCTAGCGTGGTCACGTTGGCCGGGGTAGAGATGGCTTTCATGAGTAGCGAGACGAATTAGCGAGTCTGCCGATATTTCGAAATGAGAAATTGTGCCAATTGTTTTGAATTGACGGAGATTGAAAGTGAATTCCATAATAGGTTCCTTAGTTAGTTGTCCTGTTCAATATAGCAACCGCAATTTCAAAACTAGGCTTGACCTAAACTTTGTTGGTTTTTTGTTCTTTTTTTTTCCACCACTTCATTCTCTATACTAAACAGGCCTCAACAACAGCCTGCCGTTGGCGCTCCATCTTGGAGTGTGGTGAATCGTTGTGCAGCAAACCCGCAGGACCCTTCGTTGTTTTCTTAAGAAACGACTTGGCAAGGCCAACAGTTAAGACATTTTTCTAAAGGAAATTCACATGTTTGTAATTACTAAAAATCAGGCAATCGCCAAAGCAGATACGCTCCATACGTACTTACTGGAAAAAGGCATTAAGCTTCCATCGAGTGAGTTACTGAATGCAGTGGCGCGGATGGCGGGGTACTCGGACTGGAATGCTTTTTCGGCTCAGACAAAAGAATCTGCTGTTGACCAGCTTTTGCACAAGCACGAACGAGACCATGCCCACGATGCGATGGATTCAGAGCTTACCGTCGAGGAAACGGGCATGCAGGGATTTGGTCCCGAACGGTATATCCAAGTTGCCTCCGGCTTCTGGCTGGCGGTATCTGCGGAAGACGCTACGGACTATGTCCGTGTCTGTGACCCGCTAGGGAGGGAAGTAGTATACTGGTCTGCCAATGAATTTGCGGAGGACCCCACCTGTGTATTAGGCGCCTTAGCTCGCTATTTGAATAGAGACCGAAAAGACAAGATGCCTAATCCCTTAAAAAGGTCAGCTGACAAGATTGTTGTTGCGGACAAGAGCATTCAAACACAAGTTCGTCAATCGAGTGCACCCAGAACATTGACTAGCCTGTTTGAAGGTGGTGTCGTCAAGATTAGTGTTGAAACGCCGGGCGAGGTAGGAGAGCCCAGCGTAGTTAGCCGCTATACATTTCGGTATGCTGATGAGGAAGCAGTGTTGGCCCTTGATGCGGAGCGAAGGGGCCTGGCTACGGATGATGACTTGGAGCTTCTCGAAGGCGAAGCGGATTCTCTGGTTATCGATTGGGGTACGGAAGATGATGGTTACGGTTTATACACCAAAGAACTTCGTGGTCTCAAAGAAGGTCAAGAAAACACCTGGATAATGAAGGACGGTCGAATTCTTCGGTTCTATCGGTTGATGGCAGTTTAATTTGTATTGATTTCATGGCTCTCTCTATTTTTTTAGAGAGAGTTTTTTACGTTCAAAGTCAATGTGCTATCAGTCGGAGTTAGTACTATTAACCGCTGTATAGAGGGTAATAGTCTTAAACTGAGCCATTATCAACTCTTAAACGCCCTGTTCAGGCTGGTTAGCTCGGACACTACCCGTGTGCCAGGAACCAAGAGGGTGGCAACCTTCAGCAGTTCAACCGTAGTTAGCCCAGTTAATGCATTGACGTGGACAACCCAATCTTTGTTTTTGGCTACAGCATCGTCTATGAGTAACGCGTAAGGAATACCTGGACGCTCCTGCATATAGGACTCCACCAGAGTTGGCCAGCAGGGCACTCCGTTTTTAGGAAGCGCCAATACGTCAACCACGGGAATGTCCAGCTTTGCATGTTTAAATTCGGCGCGCCATTGTTCCGCTGTGGGCATAAAGCCAGACCATACTGACGCTATCACTACGGTCAATTTCGTTTCTTTGCAAAATTTTTGGAGTAATTGTAGTGCGACGGGGTCTAAGGCGTCTCTCACGTGGGTATGGTCGCGCCAATATGTTCGTGCGCTTGTCAGCACTCCATCTACGTTGACAAAAAGTAAGGGAGACTTCGAGATAGCACGATTAGGCATGGACGTTTGCTTTGAAAAATTGAAATACCATTATAAGCTATTTTAAAATATACCACCAGAATTTAATTAGGGTATAATAAAGGTTCTTGTGATACCGAACAGTTCGCAGCACAATAGCTATCTACCCCTAATTTAAGGAATACCCATGAAAAGCTCCTCTCTGTTTTTAGCCATAGCCGTCTCCGTCTCCTTCAGCTTACCTAGCGTATTCGCGGCAGATAAAGCGCCTGTTCTGGACAAGAGCTCGTGTGAGGCGGCTACCTACCCGAAAGCTGCGTTGATGAACGAAGAAAGTGGCACGGTGAGCGTGGCTGTGTTGGTATCAACGGACGCGAAAGTTGTTGAAGTCAAAATCGATAAATCGAGTGGCTCTAAGACATTAGATAAGGCAGCTTCTAAAATCTACAGTACGTGCAAATATTCCGCAGGCCAAAAAGATGGCAAGCCCGAACAAGGCTGGGCAAAGGTGGACCATGTATGGAGCTTAAGTTAAGTTCCACCACATTTGACCTCCTGGATATAGGGTCAGCGACACGCTGATTTTACTCCTGTAAAAAATGGCCTTGCTTATCCGCGGGCCATTTTTTTTGCCTTCCTATACAAGAGGAGGAACGCTCAACTTAAAGGAACAAATATGAGTAAAAATGACAAAACAAGCTACAATCTTTTTCCAGCTAATGGAAGGGACCGCATGGGCCTAGTAGGCGAGGGATGCCTAGTCGATTTCGGGGACTGTGGCCTATGCGTCGCGGTTATTCCTGGGGGATTTCGCATCGAAAAGAGTCGATTAAGTAGCAGCGATGGCCGAGTTCTGGGCCATGGCGAAATGAAGGAAGCGTCTAAATTTTCCGAGAAATCTCCCGATTTTAAAGGTAATTTTGTGGACCCCGCCGACCCCGACCGTCTTGCCCGCCATTACGATGTCGTAGCCTGGTGGAAAAAAATCAAGTCAGGGCCGAATGAAGGCCAACCCTATTTGTCGATGTGTTTTACTGAGAAATAGTGCCTTTTTTGCCTTAGTTACATTATTCAATGAGCCCTCTCTTAAGACTGGGCTCTTTTTTTGTCAAGTTAATTATCGTTTGTTTCCTCGGTGCCTATACCTCATAGGACATTCATACCTGCTTCCCTCACCTGCAAAGGTATGGCGAACATGAAGGCAGTACACAAACACACAATTTCTCTATGATAAATAGCGAGAACGTTGTCGGCAACGAGGGGCCCCTTACCATTCGCGTTTTCGCGATTATTCTTGGAGTCAACAAAATGAAACGCACCCCTACTTTCACTACCCAAACGAAACTTATCGCTGACGCTTTTGCAACGGCGGGGACCACGATGGGGCATCAGCAAACCCTGGAACTGGTCGCTCAGCTGCAGGGCTATCGTGATTACAACACGTATCTTGCGGAGCAAAAGAGGCCTAAAAAGCAAGAATCTAAGTTTAATGGATTTAAAGAAAGCTTTGAATTTTCGTGGACTATTTACGAAGTGCTTGAAAAGCGTCCCGACCTTTGTAAGCAAGAAGCTTTTGAGGTCCTGTTTTACACGAAACGACGCTATGATGCCAATAATGGAGTGAGCTGGCAAACGATTGAAGACAATGCGGACGAGTGCTTTAGCTTAAGAACGTTTGCCGGCGAACTCCGCATTTGTCCCGATATCGTGGCCACGCAAAATATGGGAGAGGTTGCTGTATTGAAAGGCACGTTCCAAATAAATTGTGAATTGGACATTTCTTTCTCCCCTGATGAGGGTATTGAACGCACCAGCGCATTTGCTAAGGTGGATTTTGACAATATTAAGAATTGTGACGTCCGTTTTGTGGGCGCTCAAGTACCGGAATTAGATGACGGTTGGTTTGGCGTTTGGTGCAATACTCTTGGTTTAATCGAGGAAGAAGACGAAGACTTGGACCGTGTTCGTGGGGTACTTCGTGACGTTATCGAGAATCTCGAGGAAAAGCACTTACTTGAAGACGTCGCACTTGACGCCTAAACGTTAATGATTTCAATCTCCCTTCGCTATGCGTTGGGAGATTTTTTTGCTTTGACGGGGTTCGCGTGTTGCTTAAATTGCACAACGGCCACACGTTTATTGTGTTGTACGACGGCACGTTTATTGTGTTGTAAAAGGGAGGGCGTACGGAGGAATCCCCTAGGAAACTCTTGGCTAAGCAACAGGCACAAAAACAAGCAAAGAGGGCCCGGCATCAAGGTCACAAACGCGGTTGCTATAGTAACTAACGCGCCATCTCGGCCGCGACTCACCCTCTGCTTATCTCATGAAAAAACTAGCTGCCGTACTATTACTCACCCCTTTGTACGCATTTGCGGGGGCAACCCTTAGCCTTTCGGCTGAGGCTAAAATTCAAGTGCCCAACGATGAGATGGTCGTGAATTTAGCGATTACTCGTGAGGGTGCCGACGCCACCCCACTCACTGACGCCGTCTTAATAACACTCAACAATGCCATCAAAGAGGCCACGCTGACGGCCGGTGTGCAGGCCAAGCTGGGGAGCGTGTGGACCTATCCTACTTGGAGTAGTGGTCAAAAAACTGGATGGCAGGTGCGTGGCGACATTCTGCTGACTTCTTTAGATATGAAAGCGCTTGCGACTTTAACAGGACGATTGACCCAAAAGTTACAAATTACAAACGTGTATTTTAGGCTATCTAATATTCGCAAAGACAAAGAAGAAAAAGCGTTGCTCACTGTCGTTGCCGCCAATTTTAAACAAAAAGCCCTCGCCACCGCTACCGCATTTGGTTACCCCCGTTATGAGATTAAAGAATTAACGGTAGGCCAGAATAACAGCGGGGGCATGCCTAGTCCCATGGCGATGATGAGTACCACACGTGCAGATAAAAGCATGGCTAACCTTCCGATAGAAGGGGGTGACAGCGAAGTCTCCGTGTTCGTGACAGGCTTGGTAAGTTTGGGGGACTAGGCCGTCATGAAAATACGTTCTTCTTGTGATGTCGCCGTGGCACCTGACGTGTTATTCGCCTTGTTACACGACTATACCCAGCGCCAGCAATGGGACCCGTGCTTTCCGCAGGTGTACTTGCTCGATGAACCGGATTTGGCGACTGGCGTGTTTGTCACGTACCGCGGTAAATGGGGACCGACCGTTACCATGGTCTACAGTGTTTACCAGCCACCTACGCTTGCAACAGTGCGCCTGGTAGACAGTAAGGGGCCATGGAAAAACCTTGCCATCTGCTGGAAAATTACCCCCCTTCCCTTGGGAGGAAGCCGGTTGCTGGTGACGGTCCATGTTGCGACGGCACCCGGGGTAGCAAGTAAGCTAATAACGGCGGTAGTGGGGCAGTACTTCCGATTTCAGATATGGCGGCAGATGCGAGCACTTCGTCAATACACCTACAGCGCCAATTAATCAGAATATCGAGCAGTCAACACCGAGGCCCAATAAACGTGGAACCTATAGTATGTCTGCCTCTTCGAAAGCTCTCTCATGCAACTTATCTTTTCTGACCAGCGGCTGCCGAATAGCCTTGCTCATTCCCTCTTTTTAGCAGGGCCATCCCCTCGAGCATGCGACCAAGTTGATTGGCGCCATGCAGCTCTTAATATTTTGAAATCAAAGCAGTTCGAGGGTACGGTGCTTATCCCGATTCCTCGTAGCCTTTTTTATGGGGAAAGTGCCACTGACATTAGTTACGACAATCAAATTGACTGGGAGTGCCGCGCGCGCGAACTGGCCACGCATCTCGTATTTTGGGTACCGCGCGTTATTGACATCAACCGTTCTGACCTTGGCATGCCGGCGTTCACCACCAACTTCGAATTAGGGGAGGACCTGCATTCTGGAAAACTCAGTTATGGGCGCCCAAGTACTGCGGTAAAGTGCAAATATCTGGACTTGAGAGTGCGTGCGGAAGGACTCGTAGTGCATGAGTCGCTGGACACAACGCTATTGAGTGCGCTGACAGCACTGGCGCGCCTATTACGTTCCGAAAACAGCATGAATGCCACGGCAATGCCCCGGACATCTTCCGCAGTATTGGCGCACGCGCTAACAATCTTGTCAGAAGACATTCAAAGTGAGGATGGCGTCGCCAATGCCGCCATCTTAGAAGGGGCACAACGCATTGCAGAATTGCGACTACTATTGAAGCAATGCGCACCGCATGTTTTTGCCAGCGCTGAAGCGCAGCACATGCTCGATGGGTTCAATCGGAAACCGCGTCGGCTCGATGGGTTGGTTGCTACGCTCCAGAAAGAATTAAATGACTAAGGAGACCGTAGTTGCCTCTTCAGGTGGCACGAGCCCGCCCGATAAACGCGCGCTCAAAATTTTGTTCGACACCTACTGGTCAAGAGCGGGGTGGAACCGGGACGTTAGCCCTCAGGCAGCACTTGCTGACTTTGAGCATGCCAAGAGCAAACGCGTCATGTTCGATGCGGTAGTCCCTAACCATGTACAAACGGTTTCGCGGCTGTTAGAACTCATTGGAAAGGTGGATAGCCGGTGGGTTGCGGACGCATTTCTAGCCAGCCTCTCCACGCGTAGGCTCGATTGGCGCTCGGCTCTCGGAAGTTATGCTGTGTTCCACGCGATGCCCGACCATCCTCCTGAACAACAGGGACGGAACCCCTGTAGCGATTGTGGCATGTGGCTGACTGATGGCGCCACGGATTTGAGCATCTTCAATTTTGAACGTTTTAAGTGGGGGGGGACCCGGCACGATTTCCCCGAATACGCGGCGCTAGACCTGGAACTTTTTCTGGAGTCAGAAGTACCTTCGCCCACTTCGGAAGATATCCAGATTTTTCATAGCTTACTGACGGCAATTGCTGGCTTGCCTCCAAGGGTGTCCAGTGCTGCGTTGCAAGCGCACCTGTCAAAAGTGCTCAAGTCTAACAAGTCTGAACGAGACAACCTTGTCGCCATTCTTGGGTACTGTGGGATTCTTGCGACCCCTGAACACCCCGGCTTTGCGGAGCAGTTTGTTCCTTACAACAAGAGACGGCTCCCCGACCGGCATTTCGTGGATATGCCCTATCCCGCGTGCTGGTGGCGTAGTGAGAATGGTATCAACCAAGACCGGCTACAGCACTATTTTGGGCATGTGCTTTAGGTCATGTCGTTACATTTTTCAAACGTCCGGTAGCCTTAGTTATCCCTCTAGAATAGGGGAACGCCTTACTGTTTTTTCTCCTTAGTTTGTTGAGCCAATATAAACGAAACGGACAGACCAGAGTCTTTAGCCGCTTGCACGACGTCAGGATATATAGAATTCTTTAATTCTAAAATGTATTCTCAATGCTTACTCGAAAGCTTTCTATGCCCTTAAACTTATTTTCAAAAAAACGTTTTTCTACCCTTTTTCTAAGTGTCATTTCGCTTATTAGTATGCCTTCGTACGCAGCTGACAACAAAAACCTGAAGCTAACTTCCAAATTGACAAGAGAATCATTAAAGGTGTCGTTGTTGGGGCTAACCCCTTCAAGTCACATGGTATTGATGGGGGACCCTATTGCGGAAGGAGTCATTCGACTATCAGCACAAATGGATGCCGATATAGCGGAAGGAGGGGTCGCATATCGGAGTGGGCTCTATTTCAAAGGACGCCCCATTTACTGGGCCAATTCAAATTTTTCAAAAGGCATAGCTTATCTTCCATCGCGTAAGCAAGCACTTTTTAAAGTGCTGTCGGAATTAGAAGACTTGTCATTAGTTAGAGGAGCGACAAAGTCAGAATGGTGCCTCAATAACTTAGCTGCGGCCAACCACCTTAGTGTTAGAACGGAATTTAGAGACAGGCAGGAGTGTGAGTCATCTCCCTCTATCGGGTTTAAATTAGGTGACGATAACCCTATTTTGGATTCAATTCTCGTAGACACTGGCGACTCAGAGGATGGCCCCAACCGATTAATTGTTACTCTACAGTATTCATGCGCCCATTGTGTTCCACTAAAAGGGCCAGCGGCTACTCGAGGACTTTCCAGTTTTAGCAGCCAGGGACTCGCGTACGTGCCCTCCAGTCCGCAGGTAGGTTCGCTTTTAGGCGTGCTATTACCTTTAATTCTTAAACCTTAATCCACTCTTACTCGAAAGCTTTTTATGCCCATAACCTTAGTTTCAAAAAAACGTTTTTCTATCCTTTTCTTAAGTATCTTCTTACTTGCGGATGCTACTTCGTATGCCGCTGAAAAAAAACAGACTACAACTCTTAAATTAACAAAAAAATCTATAAAAGACACGTTACTAGGAGTAACCCCTTCAGGCTACCTTAGATTGATAGGAGAACCAATCACTACAGGAGTAATTAGGCTATCGACTCAAATGGATGCCGACATAGCGGAAGGAGGGGTCGCGTATCGTAGCGGGTTGTACTTTAGGGGGAGGCCCATTTATTGGGCAAATGAGAATTACTCAAAAGACACCTTTTATTTGCCGGCACGTAAGCAAGCACTTTTTAGCGTGCTGGCCGAATTAGAGGGCTTGTCCTTAACGAGAGAGGCAACAAAAGCGGACTGGTGCGTTAAAACCTTGGGGGCTGCCAACCGATTAAATGTGTGGACGGAATTTAAAGACGTTGGGGACTGTGACGTCTCTCCCTCAATTGGACTCCGAATAGCGAGTGACAGGCCTACGCTGGACTCTATTCTGGTAAACAGTGTCGGTCCCGACCAACTAGTTGTCATACTGCAATACTCCTGTGCTAATTGTGTTCCACTAAAAGGGCCAAACAGCATAGGAAGTCCCTCTAGTTTTAGCAGCCACGGACTTGTGTACGTACCGGTGGGGCGTCGTAATGGCGTCCTTTTGGGTGCTCTATTACCTTTAATTCTTAACCATTAATCCTCTTTTATGACTACAACAACTGAAAATATTTTGTTACAAGCTGAAACTCTTTTTCTGTCCGGAACGACAAAATACGAATATGGGCAGCATGACCGAACCGCCTCAAATGGATTCGCCTACGCGGTGGAGACTAACATTCCTGGGCAGGCAGGTTACGGCCGGCTAGAGGTGGACTGCAGTAATCTCGTGAACGCCTCTCTTCGAGCTGCAGGATTTGACATAAAGTACCAGAGGGTTGCTGGACTCAAAACGTCGGCAGATTTTAATCACATTGAGAATAAGGACGTAAAACCGGGGGACATCATTATTTGGGCGCAGCATACGGGTATTGTTAAGTACTGGGACCCGATTAAAGGGGTAGGAATTGTGATGCACTCCTTGGGTAATTTGGCTAAAAGTCATGATAAACGACGGGATGACCGAGACGGGCGCCTTAAAAACGCCTACGACCAAGCTGGTGCGCTAAAGGTAGGCGCTGTGTTAAATAATGGACCAAAATATTCGACTTTCAGTGTCCCTCCAAGGCACCTTACAGCAAAAGATTTTCCTGCCGATGTCTATTCTGCAGTTAAGGAGGTAACGGCTAACGATACTGTGTTAGGGCTCTATGACCAGGATGCGCAGACTGTTGAAATGTTTTTGCGTCCAAAAAGTGAGACGTATAAGGGAACCCCTTTGGCAATGGACTCACATCCTGCGCCTTCGTTATTGGCCGACTTTTTAAATTTTATTCAACCGTCAAAAGAACTAGCGTCCGTTCTGTTTAATTTAGTTCCTTTGGCATCGGCCCAAGCCCGTCCACGGGACCCACTAGCCTTGGACCTAAATCGTGACGGAGTCATTTCAACGATAGCTCAAAATGACGTTCTTCGATTTGATATGGATGCAACTGGATTCGCAGAGACTACCGCTTGGGTAGGGCCAGAAGACGGTCTGCTGGTTCGGGACTTAAACGGTAACGGGTCCATCGATAGTGGTCGTGAGTTACTGGGGGACCAAACGCTACTTCCAAATGGAACTATGGCTACAACCGGATTTCAAGCACTTGCAGCGTTAGACTCAAATGCAGATGGAAAGGTAGACGCGAACGACCTTGCTTGGGGAAGCCTGCAAGTTTGGCGCGATAGTAATTCTGACGGCTTCACCGACGAGGGAGAGCTGTTGTCAATGGCGGATGCCGGCGTTTTGTCGGTCAGCATAGCTGCTGTTACGGTGAACCAAGCAGTGGGAAATGGCGCAATTTTAAATCAGCAAGGGAGCTTCATTCGAACGGATAGTACGGTAGGGGCGGCTAATAGCTTTCTATTTTCTAGAAATACGACAGATTCAGTAGCGAAGGACTGGGTGCTCGTATCCGACACTATTGCGGATTTACCTGACTTGGACGGGCTGGGTAATGTGTATTCCTTGCATCAGGCTATGGCTCGTGATTCCGTGCTGGCAGCTCAAGTTGCTACTTTGGTTTCGTCAACGGACTTGAAGTCTCTTAGAACCCAATTTGAAGCGATGTTGCAACAATGGACGGGGGTCACCACAGTAGTCGCAGGTTCCCGGGGTCTTAGCATAGATGCTCGCCAATTAGCTGTAGTTGAAAAAATCTATGGACAAGCATATGTAGGGCTAGACGGGCCAAATCCTAACGCTAATGCGGCTATCACATTAAAAGGCGCGTATCAAGAAATTGTGGATAGTTATTACTCGCAGTACTTGGTCCAAGCACAGCTAAAGCAAGTGTGGGAAGGGGTAACGTTTTCCATTGAAGAGGCAACTGGTGCGATGGTTCCTGATTTTACAGGAGCTACCGCTAACTTGACTGCGAATTTATCGACAGGGACCAGCAACTCGGTTCAATCGCTTTACGAATTCAGCCACAGTGTCAAACAGTTTGGGCTGGACACCAGCCCAAGTTTCGTTGCCTTTAAAGCACTCTTCGCGGATTCGGCGACGGCATATGACAAAGTAATAGCACTAGGCCTTGCAGGAACCCCCCTACCTCTACATATTGGTGCAGAAGGGTCGGATGTCATGGTACTGACCAGCACCGGAGTAGTGTACGGACTGGCCGGAAATGACGTTATTACGGGCAGCAGCGCAGACGACACCCTTCTGGGTGGTGAGGGCAATGACACCTTGGATGGCGGTGATGGCGCCGATATCCTGCGTGGCGGTGCAGGGGATGACATTCTGGGTGGCGTGTATGGTTCTGATGACGCAGGCATGTACAACAGGGCGCCAACGGCAGGCAATACCTACGAC